>JBFHAT010000026.1:0-38816 GCA_041586155.1 Acidimicrobiia bacterium | reverse complement strand
GACCCGGTCAACGACCCGCCCGTCGCCGTCGACGACACCGACACCACCAGCGAAGCCACCCCCGTCACCGTCGCCGTCCTCTCCAACGACACCGACATCGACAGCGACCCGCTCACCGTCACCAACCTCACCACTCCCACCAACGGCACCGCCACCAACAACGGCGACGGCACCGTCACCTACACCCCCAACCCGGGATTCACCGGCACCGACACATTCACCTACACCGCCAACGACGGCACCACCGACTCCACCCCCGCCACCGTCACCATCACCGTCACGGCCGTTGCTCCGCAGGTGATCGAAGTCCGGGTGGCGGCCAGCAGCGATGACGCAGAAGAGCGGGACACCGGCTCCGTGTCGTTGACCAGCAGTGACCTCGAGTTGGCAGTAGACACCAAGCGCGGCGCCCAGACGATCGGTATGCGGTTCGGTAGCCTCGAGATACCGCAGGGCGCCACGATCACCTCGGCCTGGGCGCAGTTCCAAGCCGATGAGACGGGATCGGGCACCGTCAACCTCACCGTCCACGGGCAAGCGGGCGACAACCCGCTCACCTTCGTCAATTCGACTGGCAACGTGAGCAGCCGGCCGGTCACTACGGCCTCCGTGGCGTGGACTCCACCGGCCTGGACTGCGACCGGCGAGGCGGGTCCCGACCAGCGGACTCCAGACCTCGCCGGCATCATCCAAGAAATCGTTGACCGGCCAGGCTGGGTCTCGGGCAACTCGGTCGTCCTGATCGTGACAGGGTCAGGCACCCGCACTGCCGAGTCCTACAACGGGAACCAGGCCGGTGCGCCCTTGCTGCACGTCGAGTTCAGCGCAGTACCGGTCCCCAATCGACCCCCAGTGGCCGCCGACGACGCAGCGGCAACGACGATCGACACGCCGGCGATCATCGACGTCGCAGCCAACGACAGCGACCCAGACGGCAACCTCGATCCGGCGTCGGCGAACACCACTTGTGGAGGTTGCGGCGGTGCGGCCGACGGAACGATCGAGAACCTCGGGGACGGGTCATTCCGGTACACGCCAAATGCAGGATTCGTAGGCACCGACGCTTTCATGTACGAGATCTGCGATGTCGACCTCTTGTGTGACACGGCAACAGCCACCATCACCGTCAGCGCAGCAGCGCCGCAGGTGATCGAGGTTCGCGTCTCCGGAAGTAGCGACGACGGGGAGGAACGCGATACTGGGCGAGTCTCACTCACCAGCAGCGATCTCGAGCTCACCGTCGACGGTGCTCGAGGGGCCCAGACCGTCGGAATGCGATTCGTAGGCATCAACCTCCCGACCAATGCCGTCATCACCGAGGCGTGGGTGCAATTCCAGGCTGACGAAACCGGCAGCTCGACCACCGATCTCGTCATCGAAGGACAGGCCATCGACGACGCTCCCACGTTCACCAATTCGAACTTCGACATCAGCTCACGTCCTCGTACCGCAGCGAGCGCCACGTGGTCGGTGGCGCCCTGGGCCGTGGTCGGCGAAGCCGAGGCGGAGCAACGCACCCCGGAGATGACGGCCATCGTTCAGGAGGTGGTCGATCGGCCCGGGTGGACATCCGGCAATGCGATCGTGATCATCATCACCGGCTCGGGAACCCGGACGGCCGAGTCCTTCAACGGCAACGCTGCGGCCGCCCCATTGCTCCACATCGAATACATCGTTCCGTGAGCCGGCGGTTCGGCGACCGCGACCGGAGCCGGCATCGTCGCCTCGGCCTCGCCTTCATGTCGAAGCCAATTCACCGACCGCCACTAACCTCACCCACGTCCGAGCTCGAGGTCGAAATCCGTGCGCCCCATCGAGACGCGTAGTACATCCGAAGCCAACCCGATCACGGCTGTGAGGCAGTACCCATGGATCGTGGTCGTCTTCGCCCTGGCGTTTGGGGCGCTCGGAGGTATCTTCGCACTGCTCCAACCCCCTTCGTTCGCTGCGACAGCAAGGCTCGTGGTACAGGATCCGCGCACGACGGCGCAGCTCACCACTCGGGCCGCCGACGCCGAACGCTATGTGGCCGACCAGGTCGCCATCATCGAGTCGCGAGTCGTGGCCGAACGAGCCAGCGAAATCGCCGCCGGTCTGGAGCCGCCCGTGCGCATCATTCCCGAGACCTTCCTCGACAACATCAACGCTGCCTCGAGCAGCGACTCCAACGTCATCACGATCACATTCGGCGCAGAGTCGGCTCGCGAAGCCCAAGCGGGAGCCAATGCCACTGGCCAGGCCTACGAGGAAGTCATACGTGCCGCGCTCGCGCAGAACGCTGAAACCGCGATCGGGGAGCTCGACGTCGCCATCGACGAGGCAGTCGCCGAGGTCGAGGCGCTCCAATCGCGGATCGAGACGGTTCGCGCCGATAACGACGAGCGATCGGAGCTCGATGATCAGCTCGCAGAGATCGTGGCGGGGCTGGTCGAGATCAGGAACGAGAGCGCCCAGCTGGAAGCCGAGGACGGCGGATTCTCACCCGAAGCCGGCCAGAACGAGGCCGAGATCCGACGCCAACAGATCGCCGATCTGAAGGACAGAGCGGAGCAGCTCTCGGCGGAGCTTTCGGCTCGTCTTCTGGTCTCCGACGTGGAAGCTCGACTTCCCGCAACAGCATCTCTCCTCCGACAGCAGGAAGACGCCGTCGCCCGCCTGACAGAGCTGACTCTGCGCCGCAACCAGATCGAGGTCGACTCGCAACTGGCCGGCAACGGCGTCGCATTCTTCGCTCCCGCCGGACTGGGCACGTCGCGCGGGATCCCGGCATCTTCGACCGTCGTCTTCCTCAGCGCCATCGGCGCGCTGATCGGAGTGGGAGTCGCCTACGTGCTCGGGCAGCGACGCCAGACCCTCGAGAACCGCCTCGCCCCCCAGGAGATCCTCGATGCACCTCTCCTCGGCGAGGTGCCGAGTCTGCAAGGTGGCGGCGGCATCCTGGGAGCCGCACAGTGGTTCAATCGGTTGCGGCAGACCGATGTGCCGAGCCGAGGCCGACTACCGGTCATCGAACAACCCGCATCGGTGCACGCCGAGGCTTTTCGTGTCCTCGTCGGCGCCCTGACTCAGCGGCTGACTGCGACGAGGGCCGCTGCCAGTGCGTCCACCGGGTCGGTGTCCACGAGAGGGATGATCGTGGGGATGTGCTCGGCCGGGCTCAAGGAGGGGAAGACCGTCGTCGCAGCCAACGTCGCGCTCGCGGCAGCAAAGGCCGGCCTACGAGTGGTGCTCGTCGACGGGGATTTCGGGGCACAGGATGCCTCACAGCTGATCGCGTCGAAGCTCTCCTCGGAGCAGATGACCGCCGGCCTCACCGAGCGTACGATGACGGTGGGCCTCACCGAGGTCGTGCACGAGGGGATCCCGCTCGACGACGCGATCGCGAAGATCCGGGTCGGGGCGACCGGATCGTTCGCGCTCCTCGGCCGGGGCGGCGCCGACGTCACCGCGCCGGATGTCTTCGCGTCGCCAGCTACCGCTACGGTGTTCCAGGAGCTTGCCGACAGCTACGACCTGGTGATTTTGGACCTTCCGCCTCTCCTCCAGGTCGCATACGCAACCGCTGCCCTCCAGAACACCGACCGCGCTCTGGTGGTGGTGCGCCACCGGTCGCAGAAGAGCGACCTCCAGGAGCTCCGCTACCGGCTGGATCTGGTGGGTTCGACGACGGTCGGCTACGTCTACACCAATGCCCCGACACGCCGGGAAGCAGCGCTGCTCGACACGCCTACAGGCGACGTGCTCGGCCGAGCGAGCCGGCCCGGCCGGGTCGACGAAGAAGTGACTGGGTGAGGGTTCAGCTCCACTTGCTTGCGTCGGTCGCGGACGCGAGGCTGCCGACCGAGATCAATGCCGGGGCGACGTCCGAACAGGCTCACAGGGTCAGACACAACCGGCGGGAATCGTAGATGGCGGCGTGCACGTTGCGACTCGCCACGGCGTCTCCGACCCGAAAGAGCTGGAAGCGGCCGCGGTCATTGCGCACGACGTCTTGGGGGCGCTGGGCTATGAGCGCATCGATGTCGATCTCCCCGGCGTTACTCGACTCAGCCATGAGGTCGAAGTAGACGTCGGCCAACGGCTCGGTGCCGTGCTCGACCACCACCTGATCGTACGATCGCTCCGATTCCTGCTTGGTGTAATCGTTCCAGAGCGTTGCCACCAGGCGGCCCTCTTCCCGCCTGACGGCAGCCAAGCGGTGATCGGGCGTGAGCGTCACCCCCAGCTCGTAGAACGCTCGCAAGTAGGGCGGATAGGCGGTGCCGGTCACCTCGAAGCCGACGAATCGGTCGGGAGAAACGATCTCCACCGAGGAGCCCGCCCGTGCCATGCGCTCGGCACACGACAGGGCGTCCTCGGTGCCGTGGTCGTCGAACACGAGCACTTCGCCCGGATGCGGGGGGACTGCACCCGAGATGATGTCCCAGGTGGTGACGACCAGCTCCTCCCCCGTCCGGAGAAACGCGGTGCGGGGCCAACCGCCGGTAGCGACGATCACCACGTCGGGATCGAGCGACCGCACGAGGTCGGCGTCGCCCACCGTGTTGAGGCGCACGTCGACACCGGCGTGACCCACCTCGGCCGCCAGCCAGTCGACGATACCGATCATGTCGGCTCTGCGCTCGGTGGCACGGGCGGCGAGGGCGAGCTGTCCGCCAACGGCGTGCGATGCCTCCAGCAGCACCACTTCGTGACCCCGTTCGGCCGACACCCGCGCCGCCTCCAGCCCGGCGGGTCCCGCCCCGACCACGACCACCTTCTTGTCGGGGCCGGTCGCGATCGGAGTGATGTGCGGAATCGTCTCCTCTCGGCCGGTCGCCGGGTTGTGCAGACAGAGGGCATCGAAGCCCAGGTAGAGACGGTTGAGGCAGTACGAGGCGCCTACGCACGGTCTGATCCTGTCCTCTTGTCCCGCTTCCAGCTTGCGCACGATGTGGGGGTCGGCCAGATGGGCTCTGGTCATACCCACCATGTCCAGCAGCCCCCGCTCGACGGCGAATCGGGCGGTCGCCAGATCGGGAATGCGGGCGGCGTGGAACACCGGAAGTCCGATCTCCTCCTTGACCGCCCCGACCAGCTCGAGATGGGGAGCCAGCGGCATCCCCAGGCCGGGGATCACACGGCCGAGCGACTCGTCGGTGGCGATCCATCCCTTGACCACGTTGACGAAATCGATCATCCCCGAGCCGGCGATCAGCTTCGTGATGGCAATGCCCTCCTCCGCATCCATCCCGCCTGGGACGTCCTCGTCGGCGCTCATCCTGATCCCCACGATGAACTCGTCACCTACCTCGTGGCGGATGGATTCGAAGACCTCGAGCGCGAACCGGACGCGGTTCTCACGACTTCCGCCGTAGCGATCGGCCCGCTGATTGACCAGCGGCGACCAGAACTGATCCACGAGATGGCCGGTCGCAATCACCTCCACCCCGTCCAACCCGCCCTGCTTGGCGCGGCGAGCCGCCTGCCCGAACGCCGCCACCACTCGGCGGATGTCGAACTCCTCCATCTCCTTGGGAAAGCTGCGATGGGCCGGCTCCCGCGCACTGGTGGGGGCAATCGTCGGCAGCCAGTCCCCTGCATCGGCGATGGTACGGCGGCCCATGTGGGTGAGCTGCACCATGGTGTAGGCGCCATGAGCGTGCACTCGATCGGCCAGCTGCTGAAAGTACGGGATGATCGAATCGTCTCCCGCATACAACTGGCCGAATACCGGCGGTGAGTCGGGAGCGACGTTGGTCGAGCCCCCGAACATCGTCAGCGCCAAGCCTCCCTTGGCCTTCTCCTCGTGATACAGCTGGTACCGCAGCTTGGGCTTGCCGTCGTCGGCGTAAGCCGGCTCGTGGCTGGTTGACATGATCCGGTTTCGGAGCGTCAGATGCTTGAGCTGAAACGGCTGCAACAACGGATCGGTGGTCATCGCATCAGGCTAAATGCAACCGGCCGCACGGCGCATTCCACCGGCTCGAATCGCCGCGGCGGTATGATCACGGCGTGCAGCAGTACCTCGACCTCATGCGCCACGTTCTCGACCATGGCGTTGAAAAGTCGGACCGTACCGGCACGGGTACACGAAGCGTCTTCGGACATCAGATGCGATTCGACTTGGCGGACGGATTCCCCTTGGTAACCACCAAGAAGCTGCACACCCGCAGCATCGTGCACGAGCTGCTGTGGTTCATCGCCGGTGCAACCAACATCGGCTACCTGAGCGAGAACGGCGTTCGGATCTGGGATGAGTGGGCGGACGAGAACGGCGATCTCGGACCGGTCTACGGCAAACAATGGCGCTCGTGGGAAGCCTCGGACGGGCGGGTGATCGACCAGCTGACCGACGTGATCGACAGCATCCGCAACAACCCCGACAGCCGCCGGCTGATCGTGAGCGCCTGGAACGTCGGCGAGCTCGACCAGATGGCGCTGCCGCCGTGCCATCTACTGTTCCAGTTCTACGTGGCCGATGGACGGCTGTCCTGTCAGCTCTACCAGCGGTCGGCCGACATCTTCCTCGGCGTCCCTTTCAACATCGCCTCGTACTCGCTGCTCGTTGCGATGATCGCCCAGGTCACCGGGCTGGTCCCCGGCGAGTTCGTGCATACCCTCGGCGACGCCCACCTCTACGACAACCACCTCGAGCAGGCGCGTCTTCAGTTGGAGCGGGAGCCCCGACCCCTGCCCAAGCTGATCCTCAACCCCACGGTGACGTCGCTGTTCGACTTCACCTACGACGACGTCTCGGTGGTCGAGTACGACCCGCACCCGCACATTTCCGCTCCGGTGGCGGTGTGATCGCACGGCTCAGCCTGATCTGGGCCATGTCCGAAAACGGAGTCATCGGTCGCAACGGAGGATTGCCGTGGACGCTTCCCGACGACCTGGCCCGCTTCAAGCGACTCACCGACGGCCACACCGTGATCATGGGACGGCGGACGTGGGAGTCGCTGTGGGTGAGGCCACTTCCCAACCGGGCGAACATCGTGGTCTCGCGCCGGCAGGATTTCGCCCCTGAGGGGGCGGTCGTCGCTCGATCACTGGGAGAGGCAATGGCCGAGGCCCCCACCGAACATGTCTTCTGTATCGGCGGAGCAGGCCTGTTCCTGGCTGCACTGCCGTTCGCGACAACCCTCGAGATGACGCTGATCCATGCCGATATACCCGGAGACGTGTACATGCCGCAGATCGACTGGGACGAATGGACGGTGATCGCCGAGGAGTTTCACCCGGCCGATCATCGCCATGCCTACCCTTTCACCTTCCGGACGTTGGAGAGGATCAATCGCATGCCGTACCAGGAAGAGCTGGCCTCATGACCGCCCTTCCTCCGCCACTTCCACGCACCCGGCGACCGACCGGAGCCGGCATCATCGGCATGTTGTTCATGATCTTCGGCGGCCTCGGCGTCGTGGGAGGCGGCTTCTCGCTGGTGTTCGTCCCGTTCATCAACCGGGTGGCGTCGGAGGTGAACGACCCCGCCCTCACCCCGATGCTCGATCTGTACGCCGATCCGATCTTTCCTCTGCTCATCGCAATCAGCTTCGCCCAGGCCGCGTTCATCACCGTCGCCGGCTACGGCCTGTGGACCATGAGACCCTGGGGCCGACGGATCGCACTGACCGCTGCAACGGTCTGGCTGATCGGATCTGTCGTCACGTCGCTCCTGACCTTTCAGTGGATGTCCGGCTTCGCCGACGTCATCATCGAAGCCGAGCTCGCTTCGGGTGCTCCTCCCCCGCCGCCCGGGTTCGCAGCGGTGATGGATGCGGTGATGATCGGATCGATCGTCTTCAGCATCCTTCTCTACGGAGGCTTGCTGGGGTGGGCGATCTTCTACCTGCGTCGAACCGACGTCAAGCGAGCCTACGGCGACTGATCGGTCGCAACTTCGACGAACGACCGCCGGTGGTACACGAGCGGCGGCGTCTCCGGATCGAACAGGTCTCCCTCCTCGACCTGGCCGATGAGGATCCAATGGTCTCCGGCCTCGACCTCCTGGATGGTCCGGCAAGCGAAGTAGGCAAACACGCCCTCGTGCAGAACCGGCCCTGCCCCGTCTACGGCCGGCTGTGACAGCCGGAGCGTAGCGAGCTTGTCGTCGTCGGTCGCCGCCATCTGCATAGCCAGTGCTTCCTGGCCCTCGACCAGGAAGTTGACCGTGTAGCCACCGTTGGCCCTCAGGGCGTCGAGGCTGCTCGACTCCTTGCCGATGCACACCAACACCAGTGGAGGTTCGAGCGAAACAGAGACGAACGCGCTGACCGTGAGGCCAGCCGAGTGACCGTCCTCCGCGGTGGTCGTCACGACGGTCACGCTGGCCGCGACGTTGGCCATCGTGTCGAGAAACGCAGCGCGATCGATAGCCATCATTCCCTCTCGGCGGCAGCCCGACACTAAACGGATCCCCTGGCGCTCGCACCGAGGTCGATACACTGCCCTCAGGAGGTGGTTGACCGTGGCGGACTACTACTACACCAAGGACGGCGAGCGGCGGGGCCCGGTGCCGGAAGCTGAGTTGCGATCCCTGGTGGGCTCAGGCGCCGTCGAAAGCGCCGACTACTTCTGGACGCAAGGAATGACCGATTGGAAGCTGATCAGCGATGGGGACTTTTCGGCCTCAGCGACCCCCGTCATCACTCCCAGCCCCGAGCCGGCGATCGAGCCGACACCGGAACCGACCACCGGCGAGGAGGCTACGCCCGCGGTGACCCGGTCCCCCTTCGACGATTCCCCCGCAATCACCCCCACGGACCCGGCTCCAGCGCCGGCGGTGGCTCAGCCGGCGCCTGCCACGGCACCGTATGGGACGAGCCAGGTCGTTGCCGCCGGCCAGAGCGACACGGTGTTCGTCCGCGACGTCGCCAACGCCTTGCCCCGTCCTCTGTGGCTGATCTTGCCGGGTGTGATCAGCATCGTGATCGGGATCCCTTACCTCTTGTTCTTCCTGCTCGGCGCCATCTACATCTGGATAGGGGTGTTGCTCTTCCAGGCCAACAGCGGTCTCGAGAGCGCACGGCGCACCGGATCCAGAAATGATCTCATGACGGCGCTCTCCAAGATCAACACGCTGTTCATCATCGTCGGCGTCTTGACGATCATCAGCATCGTCTTGGCGATCGGTGCCCTGCTGTTTCTCATCAGCGTTGGAGGCAACCCCAACTTCTGACGCTCAGGGGGATTCCGCCAACCAGCCCGGAGTTCGGTCGTTGAGGTAGATCGACACGTCGTGGGCCCGATCTAGCGCCTCACAGAGCTGCTCAGTCCCTTCGAATACCTTGGCCAGCGAAACCTGGACGCTGCCCACGAGGCCGAGCCGGCGCTCGGGAGGATCGGTCACCGAGCCGTACGAATCGACCGCAGACAGCTCGAGCGGCAACGCCAGACCAGCCACGCCGGCCAGCTCCGTGGAGAGCACCAGCAGGTCCGGGGGATCGGACAACGCAGGCAAGCCCCAATTGAAGAACAGGTTGAGGTGAAAACGGTCCTCGACCTCGGGTTGGTCGGGGTCCTGGTCGAGTACGTGATCCTCGAAGCTGAGCAATACCCGCGGGTCGACCTCTAGCGCCGCGTGGAGATCGAGATGACCGCCACAGGCCTCCTCGGGATGCATCACGATCTCCCACGACTGGGTCAGGGTGTAGGTCTCGATGAAATGCCGCTCATCGTGGATGTGGAATCCATGATCGTTCGCGTGGTCTTTGAGGTCGGTCACGAAGCCGGCGATGTCGACTGCGGGCATCCGCGCTCCTAGCAGTTCGGCCAGGGTGACCAGCCCGATTGGGAGACGAGCCAGGCGGCCACCGCCGAGTTGGCGTGCGCATCGTACACCGACGCGCCGGCCCATCCGGCCGACGCCGCCCGGTCGTCCCAGTAGGCAATGGCATGCTGAAACAGGCCGGCGTAACCGGCAGGGTTGTACGCCGCCGTGTTCAGACCACTCTCACATCGGGCGACCGACAGCGCCTTTTCGACGTCCTCGGCGGCGAAGTACAACCCAAAGATGTCGCGGGCCTCGCCCTCGCTGAGCACCACTCCGGATGGCACCTCGGGAGCGGTCGTTGTGGTCGTCTCCGCAACCGTGGTGGTCGTTGTCTCTGGCACGGTCGTCGTGGTCTCGGGGGGCGCGGTGGTCGTGGTCGTCTCCGCCACGGTGGTCGACGTCGTCTCTGAAGCCTCGGGTGCCTCTGCTTCGGCGGCGGTAGACGTGGTCGAATCGGCCTCGTCGGGAACGGTGGAAGCAGGAGCAGCCTCATCAGCGTCCGGCGAATCGGCTGATGCTCGGTCGACCGCAGCGGCCCTCATCGCCACCGCCAAGCTGGATCCAGCTTGCGCTTCTGCTCTGGCGGCTGCAGTCAATGCGGCTCCGGGACTCGATATCTGTGCCTGTCCCGCCACTCCACCGGCCTGCACCCCGGCCAATGGATTCGTCGGCGATGTCGCTTCTGCTGCCGACTCGGCCGTGCCGGGTGCTGACTCTGCGCCGTCCGATCCGCGCACGGTCGCCACGGCAAACGCACCGCTGAGAAGTCCGAGCACTACAAGAGCCAGAACCGATCTGAGCAGAGGGAGGTTGGTGATCCGCACCGGCGAGACAGGGTACCGGCCGATCTACGCCCCCGCCAACCCATCGAAGCTCTCTCGCGGCGGTACAGGGACCGTAGTCTGCCCACATGCAATGGGCGCAACTCGGCTCAGAGGTCGGTTGACATGGCGGGCGACGAAGCGCACGTCGATGTCGACGGCGAGTCTGTCCGGATCTCCAGCCCCTCCCGCACGGTGTTTCCCGAACGCCGCTGGACCAAGATGGACGTGATCCAACATTTCGTGGCGGTACGGGAAGGGGCGCTGAGGGGGATCGCCGGACGGCCGACCATGCTGAAGCGATACATGAAAGGCGTCGGCGAACCGCCCGTGTACCACAAGCGCGCCGCCAAGAACACGCCTTTCGACACCGTGCGCATCCGATTTCCGTCACAGCGTCCGGGCGTGATGAACGTGCCGCGAACCACGGCCGATGTCATCCGGCTTGCGCAGCTCGGCTGCCTCGACTTCCATCCGTGGCCGGTCCGCGCCGAGGACATCGACCATCCGGACGAGCTGCGGCTCGACCTGGACCCGACCGACGGCTTCGATTTCGAACATGTGCGGCAGGCGGCGCATGGCGCCAAGGCGCTGCTCGACGAGGTCGGGCTGGTGTCGTGGCCCAAGACCACCGGTAGCCGGGGAATCCACATCTACGCCCGGATCGAGCCCCTGTGGACGTTCAATCAGGTGCGGCGAGCGGTACTCGCGTTGGCGCGAGAGCTGGAGCGTCGCCACGAGGGTCTGGTGACGACCAAGTGGTGGAAGGAAGAACGACGAGGCGTCTTCATCGACTTCAACCAAATGGCCCGCGACAAGACGGTCTCCTCGGCCTACGGAGTCCGCCCAACCGGCTTCGTGTCGGCTCCCTTCACGTGGGACGAGCTCGACGATGTACACATCCAGGACTTCCCGATGGTGGGCTTCGCCGATCGCTACGAACGGCGTGGGGACCTGACGGCCGACATCGATACGCATGCCGGTCGCATCGACGTGCTGCTCGAGTGGATGCAGCGTGACGAAGAGCAGGGAATCGGAGATGCTCCATGGCCGCCCCATTACCCGAAGCAGCCGGGAGAACCTCCCCGGGTACAGCCCAGCCGCCAGCGACGCCCGGACGACGAATACTGATGCTTCGCCTTCCGTTGTTCGGCTACCAGCTCAACGTGCACCTCACGGTGGCGCTGATCTTCTTGTTGCTCGTGCAATTCGGTTGGGGCATGGAAGGGGCGAGCATCGCGTTCGCCGCCATCGTGATCTCGGTGCTGATCCACGAGCTTGGTCATGCGTTCACCGCTTCGGCCGCCGGCGCAACCGTCGGAAACATCACGCTCCACATGTTCGGCGGGTTCACCCTGTGGAGCGGCAAGGTCAGCTGGCTGCAAAAACTGTCCATCTCGTTGGCGGGATCGGGGCTCCAAGTGCTGATCGGGATCGCGGCGTGGTTGGCCGCTCGAGCCGGAGCCCTCGGCGCAACCGCAGCGTCCGCATTGGACAACCCCCTGGCTCCTGACTTCGGGCGAGCACTCGCCGGCGGCGGCGCTGCGCTCTTCGCCACGATGTTCGTGTGGGCCAGCATCTTCTGGGGCCTCATCAACCTCTTGCCGATCGGCGGCCTCGACGGATCCCACATCCTGGCCGAACTGCTCGAACGGTGGGTACCGGGCCGTGGCCGGCTGACCGCGGCGGTGATCGGACTGCTGGTCGCCATCTCGGCCGGTCTCATCCTGTGGTCGCGAGGTTTCGGGATCCTGCCGTTCATCTTCGTGCTCTACGCCGTTCGCGACCTCGTGGCGGTCAGGCGGTAGGCTCCCAGCCATGGATCTCGTCGAGACGATCCGTCAATCCGTGATCGGCGACGACCACGTGTTCGTCGGCCCGTTCGGGCCCCGCCGCGTCACCTACGCCGACTACACCGCTTCCGGCAGGTCGCTCTCGTTCATCGAGGACTTCATCCGCAACGCCGTGCTCCCCCGCTACGCCAACACGCACACCGAAACGTCCGGCACGGGGCTGCAAACCACACGATTTCGCGAGGACGCTAGACGGATCATTCGCGATGCGGTGGGAGGCGACGAAAGCCACGCCGTCATCTTCTGCGGGTCTGGGATGACCGGCGCCATCGATCGACTGGTCAACGTCCTGGGCTTGCGCATCCCGGCGCCACTCGAGGACCGCTACAACCTCTCCGAGAGGATTCCTCCCGATGAGCGTCCGGTGGTGTTCATCGGGCCCTACGAACACCATTCGAACGAGCTGCCATGGCGCGAATCCATCGCCGATGTCGTGGCAATCGACGAGGACCTCGACGGCCACATCGACCTCGACCATCTCAAACGCGAACTGAAGGCCCACGCCGAACGGCCGCTGAAGATCGGCAGCTTCTCCGCCGCATCCAACGTGACGGGAATCATTTCCGACGTCGCCGCAATCTCCCGGTGTCTGCACGAACACGGCGCGTTGTCATTTTGGGACTTTGCCGCGGCTGCCCCATACGTGGGAATCGAGATGCGAAGCCCCGAGGCGGAGCCGGATGATCCGTACAACTACAAGGACGCCGTCTTCATCAGTCCCCACAAGCTGATCGGCGGGCCCGGAACACCGGGAGTCCTGGTCGCTCGCAAGGATCTCTTCACCAATCGGGTTCCCGCCGTGCCCGGCGGCGGCACCGTGCAATACGTCGACCCCTTCGAGCACCAATACCTCGATGACGCCGAGCATCGTGAGGAGGGCGGCACGCCCGCCATCGTCGAGTCAATTCGCGCCGGACTCGTGTTCCAGCTGAAGCTGGCAGTCGGAAGCGATCGAATCCGGCACCTCGAGGAGTCATTCACCCGCCGCGCGATCGATCGGTGGAACAGCCACCCCAACATCGAGATACTCGGCAACGCCAATGCCGACCGCCTCTCCATCGTTTCATTCGTCGTGCGGCACGAAGATCACTATCTACACCACAACTTCGTCGTGGCTCTGCTCAACGACCTGTTCGGAATCCAGTCGAGGGGAGGATGCAGCTGCGCAGGGCCCTACGGACACAGATTGCTCGGAATCGACATCGACCGCTCGCACGAGTTCCAGCGCGAGATCGCCCGCGGCTGTGAGGGGATCAAGCCAGGATGGGTGCGGGTCAACTTCAACTACTTCATCACCGAGGCGACATTCCAGTTCATCTTGGAGGCCGTGGAGATCGTCGCCGAGCACGGAGTGCGCCTGCTCAGCCACTATCACTTCGACCCGGCGACCGCAGGATGGCGCCACGAAGATGGTCTGGCCGAGCCGCCCATGAGCCTGTTCGACGTCAGATACGGGCCGGAAGGTCCTTCCTACCCGATCGACCATCACACGGAATCCGAAGAGCGCCTCGCGTACTACCTCGACGAGGCACGGCGCATCCTGGCGGAGACTCCCGTCGGCACCGGCCGTGCGATCGAGGTGTCAGCCGACTTCGAGCACCTCCGCTGGTTCCCACTGGCGGGAGACGTCCACGCCGTAGATCTGGGCGGCGAAGGTGGTCCCAGCCGGCCCTGACCGTCTCGCAACTCGGGGTCCTCAGTAGCATCTTGATATGCCGAAACTTCCCGCCTTCCTACTGGCAGCCACCCTTCTGTTCGTGGCGCCCTCTGCCCTCGCCGTCCAGCCGACAGGATGTCCCGCCGTCGACGGTATCCAATGCGACGGCTGGGTGACCGACGCGGCGGGGGTGCTTCGTGACGACGCCAACCTCGAACGGCTGGTGGACGGGCTCGTGAACCAGTACGGGAACCAGATCGCCGTGGTGATCGTCCAGAGCGCCGCCGATCCCAACGACCTGGCCCGGCGCATCGGCAACGAATGGGGGGTGGGCAACGCCGATGTGGACGATGGGATCGTCGTTCTCGTCGCCCTCGACCAGCGGCTCACCGCAGTCGAGACCGGGCCCGGCTTCGACCTACCGGAGGCCGACATCATCGCTTCGCTCGGCGACAGCTCATTCGCAGCGGGCGATTTTGACGGGGGCGTCTCCGCCATCGTCGGCGGGCTCAACGCCACCTTCCAGGCCGACGCGACGGGAGAGGACCGGCCGTTCGAGCGATCGGGCATCGGGAGTGGAGTGGTCGTCGCCGGTCTGGCGCTCGTGGCAGGAGCCGGATTCCTGGTGTTCCAGTCACGCCAGAGCCGAGCGACGCGCCGGCGTGGGCGGCGGCGAGCGCAGGAATCCCAGGTCGATGACGCGCTCGAGGGCCTGAAACCCTTCGGCCACGAGCTCAGCCTCCGTGACGAGCTGTTCGAGCCTCGTCCTGTCGAAGCGCCTGATATGCCGACGGGCCGGGTTGTGTCTGTGCTTGAGCGCCTGCTTGACGGCGCCGCGCCGGATGACGTCGCCGCGCTCGATGCCGCCTGGTCGGCGGGATTCCTGGAGGTGCTGCACGAAGATCGGGTCAACCGTGAACGCGAGCTACCGCTCGAACTGGAGATCACCGGCGAGCAGCAGCTGCTCGAAGATGCGGTGCAGTCGGCGGCGCAGGCCGCCACTGATGCCGAAACCGACGACGAGTTCTCTGTCCGACTGAACGAATTGTCGGCGCTCGTCACATCCCTGCGGCCGTACCGAGTCGCAGAGGAGCGCACGAGGACGGCTCGCAGACTGATCCACCGATCGGTACCCACCCCGATCGGTCCGGTCATCGTGAGTGACGACGGGGAGCGGCTGGTGCAGGCTGCGCCTGCCTTGATGGCGGATGCGCCGATATTGGCGTCGCGCAACGAAGTCGATTCGGCGTACGAGACCGCCCGCGACAAAGCAGCACGTCTGCTCACCATCCGCGACCGCCTTGCCGACAACGAAGCGCGGCCTGCCGTCTCGGCTGCACTCGTCGACCTCGAAGACGACCCCGACCTCGCTATCAAACGATACGAGGAGCTGCAGACCGCGCTCGAGCGAACACCGCTTGCCGCCGACGGCCTTTCGGTCCCGGCCGTTGCTGCGTTCCTGCTGATGAACAACGACGACGTCGGAGAGTTCACCGAAGCGTATGCCGAGGCTCGAGCGCTGGGTTACGAGCCCCAGGTGGCGGTCGAAACGGCCATGGCCGGTCTGCGCTCGGCCTCCGAGATCGAGGAAGTGCGCCAGGAGGCCTCGGAGCTGAACCTGCCGGTCGCGATCGCCGCAGCGCTACTCGATCGCGGCGACCAGTCGGTGGCCGCCTATCACCAGCTCACGGGCGAACTCTCCGCCTATGGCCTGGAGGCCGAGTCCCGCCGGACCATCGCAGCGCTGCTTGCCATCAGCCTCGAGCCGGCCCAGGCGCTCCGTCGATGGGTCGACGCACGTGATGCGCTCGCCCGGCTCGGATTGGTGGGGAGCTATGCAGACACGGCAGCCGCGTTCGGTGCGTCGGATCCTCGCGGTCCCCGCGCGTTCGCCGTTGCCTATGCCGCTCAGCGGCAAGCGCTGGCTCGAAGCGGCATCGAGGATGCCGACCGGTACGCTCCGGAACTCGCCCACTCGGGCACCCGCCGAGGTCGGGACACCTGGACTGGCGAGCCGCTGGCACCGGGATTGCGCATGTTCGATCCGTTCACGCTGCTCTACTACCACTGGGTCATCACCGGTGGCACCGGCTATGGCCACGGTTGGGAGCCGATCTACCGGGACAACTCCTGGTCGGGAGACCGCGATTCGTGGTTCGGAGGCGGTGGTGGTTTCGGAGACTCGGGCAGCTGGTCCGGGTCGTCGTCGTGGGGGTCGTCGTGGGGTGGATCGTCTGGTGGCTTCGGAGGCTGGGGCGGAGGCGGCGGCTTCGGCGGGTTCGGCGGCAGCGGCGGTTCCAGCGGCTGGTGATCCGACCACTCGGGCGAGCGGGTAGCGTTCCGTGATGCCCAGCGCCTTGGAAGAGTATCGCCGCGGCGTCAAGTTGTCGCTCCCGATCGCGGTCGCCATCGTGCCGTTCGGGCTCATCGTCGGGATCACCGCTGAACAGGTGGGATTCGGACCGGTCCTCGGGGTCGGGTCGTCCGCCATCATCTTTGCCGGGGCATCTCAGCTGGCGGCGATGACGCTGCTCGGAGAGGGTGCAGCGATCGGCGTCTCGGTGGCCACCGCCCTCGTCATCAACGTGCGATTCGTGATGTACTCGGCATCGCTGCGCCGCCATTTCGCCCACATTGCGAGATGGCAGCGGCTGGCGTTCTCTTATCTGCTGACCGACCAGGCCTACGCCGTTGCCATCACCGACTACCCGAATGATCCACCGCCGGCGGTCCGCCCCCACCGCCATTGGTTCTACTTCGGCGTTGGCTCCCCGCTGTGGTTGGACTGGATGGTCACGACCACGGTCGGCTACCTGGTTGGCGCGGCTGTCCCCGAATCGTGGAGT
This sequence comes from Acidimicrobiia bacterium, assembly GCA_041586155.1. Classification (GTDB taxonomy): domain Bacteria; phylum Actinomycetota; class Acidimicrobiia; order Spongiisociales; family JAENVV01; genus JBFGJH01. The sequence continues at coordinate 21,885 of JBFHAT010000026.1, read as the reverse complement.
CTCGAGTTCGCCGTTGTGCTCGTGTTCGTCGCATTGATCTTCCCCGCAGTGACCGACCGAGCGACTGGAATCGCTGCGGTGGTCGGAGGGGTCGCGGCCTTGCTGGCCAACCCGCTCCCATTGGAGCTGGGCCTGCCTGTGGGTGCAGTCGCAGGCATCACGGCCGGAGTCATCACCGAGTGGGTCGGCTCGTGACGGCTTGGGTGACGGTGGCGGCCGTGGGTGTCGGCACATTGTTGTTCCGAGGGTCGTTCCTCGCCATCCTCGGAGAGCGAGAGCTGCCGACGAGGCTCACCCAAGCGCTTCGATTCGTGCCCGCTGCGGTCCTCACCGCGTTGGTCACGCCCTCCATCCTGATGCCGGCGGAGCACCTGGATCTCTCGCTCGACAACCTGCGATGGCCGGCTGCCCTGGTTGCGGCGGTTGTCGCGTGGAAGACCCGCAACATCGCATACACGCTCGTCGTCGGGATGGTGGCGCTGTGGCTCGCCCAAGCCGTCACCTGATCGCTGTCACTGTGTCGACGCTGGCTCTGTCAGCGTGCGTGAGTGCGCCGTCGACCCCTCGACCGCCGGCCGACACCTCCTCCACCGCCGCAGCGCCGGAAACCGCGGCGCCGGTGGGTCCGGTTGCGCTGGCACCTCGCCAGCCCGACTCGGGCATCGCGGTCGTGCCGCCCGGTGGAGCTCCGCTCAGTTCCGCCCCCGGCGCCGAGCCGTTCGTCCTTGCGCACGAGGGTTTGGTGTTTGCCGTGCGCCAGACACTCGGCGACTGGCAGGAGGTGATGACCGGTTGCGACACATTTGCATGGGTTCCGCGAGAAGCAGTCGACTTCGAACCCACCTCGCAGCAAGACGCCCCGGGTCCCGGGTTCGACTTGACGACTGCGGTCATCGTCCTCGACCCGGGGCACGGCGGACCCAACGTCGGAGCCCAGGGACCCAGTGGTTTGGATGAAGGGACGGTCAATCGCGAGATCTCACTCGAGGTCGAGCAGCTCCTCAGCTCGTCGCACGACATCGATTGGGAGACTGGTGCGATCCTTCCCGGTGACGAGTATCCGGCGGTGGGACGGGTGCTCCTGACCAGAACTGAGGGCCCGCCTGGCGCAGACTTCGAGGCGGGCCTGGCGTTTCGTGCCCTGCTGGCCACGACCGCCGGAGCCGACGCCTTGATCTCCATCCACAACAACGCCGCACCCGAGGGTCCGATCAGCGAGCCTGGCAGTGAAGTGTTCTACTCCGTGCGAAACCGCGAATCGAAGAGGCTGGCAGGCATCCTCTACGAAGAGCTGATGCGGAGCCTGTCGCGATTCGACCTCGCCTGGATGGGCAACAGCGATCGTGGTGCCCGCTACCGGTTGAGCCGGCAGGGTTTCGTCGACTACTACGGAATCCTCCGACGTGCCGAGGTTCCGACCGTCATCTCGGAAGGTGCATTCATCTCCAACCCCGCCGAGGAAGCGGCCCTGCGGACGCCCGAGTTCAAACGGGCGTATGCCGGGGCCATCTACCGGGCTGTCATCAGGTTTCTCACGACGAACGACCAGGGGTCAGGGTGGAGCGATCCGATCCCGGTGACGGCACCGGTGGCGGGTAGAGGCGACGCTCGTCCCGACTGCCGGGTTCCCGCCCAGCCGGGTACCTGATCGAGCCGATCCCAGCCACCGGCTGACACCTCAAGCGACCCTGACGAGAGCCGATAACCATGGGGTGGAAGCCACTGTCCCGCGCCCCGATCCCCTCGCAGCCGTCAGCCACATGGCTGACCAGTTCTTCGCCAACCTGACGGCGGTACTCCGAGGCAAGCCCGACCAAGCTCGCTTGGCGGTGGCGGCGTTGCTCGCCGGCAGCCACCTGCTGATCGAGGACGTCCCCGGCGTCGGCAAGACATTGATGGCGAAGGCGTTGGCTACCTCGATCGGCGGTTCGTTCCGTCGGATCCAGGGTACGCCTGATCTGCTTCCCGCCGACCTCACCGGCGTATCGGTGTACCGACGGTCGACCGAAACGTGGGAGTTTCGCCCAGGCCCGCTCTTCGCCAACGTCGTGCTCGTGGACGAGATCAACAGGGCAACCCCCCGGACACAGGCCGCCCTGCTCGAGGCCATGGAAGAACGCCAGGTGTCGATCGACGGGGAGTCCCTCCCCCTGCCCGAACCGTTCTTCCTCATCGCCACCCAGAACCCCTTCGAACATGCCGGTACGTTTCCGCTTGTCGAAGGCCAGCGCGACCGATTTGGCGCCGTTCTCCAGCTGGGGCTGCCCGACCGCGCCTCCGAGCGGGAGATTCTCACAGGAACGGGCGGCACGGCCGGGCTCGACCGCATCCGGCAGGTCACCAAAACCTCCAACATCGCCAAGGCGATTGCGGTCACCTCCAACGTGCACGTCGACGCAGCCATCGCCGACTACGTGCTCGACGTCGCCGACGCCACCCGCCGTCATGGCGACGTGACATTGGGCGCCAGCCCTCGTGCAACGATGTCGCTGCTTGCATTGGCGCGGGCATACGCAGTGGTCTTGGGACATCGCTTCGTAACGCCCGACCACGTCAAGGCTTGCGCCGGGCCGGCCCTGGCTCACCGCCTCATCCTTGCGGGTGGAGCCGACCTCGCCGCAGGTGATGCTGTCGTACGCGAGGTGCTGAAGTCCGTGCCGCCGCCCGCCGGATGATTCGCCTGCGCCCCAGCAGGGGCAGCATGGTCCTGGCCGGCGCAGCCGTCGCCTTCTTCGCCGCCTCGCGTACCGCCGGCGCCGGCTGGCTGACGGTCATGGTTGCTGTCGCTGTCTCGTTGTTGGGATGGACGGCGATCGACGCGTGGTGGGCGGCTCGTCACGTCACAATCGGAGCAAATGGACCCGCCGACGCCACCGTCGGGCGCGAGTTCGAGTTGGACCTCGCGGCGAGGTCTCCGTCGCCTGTTTCGATGCACGCCATCGACCCGTCGTCGGACCGACACTGGATGGTCGGCTACATGGAGGGACCGATTGCCGTGCTACCGCTCCGGCGCTGTGTCCTGCGTTCGGTCGAAGTAGAGGTACACGCAGGTGGCAGCCTCGGGGTCTTCACGGCCATTCGCAAGATGGTGTTGACGCTGCCCCGTCCCATCGACGTTGCACCGTCGCCCATCGCCGTCGCTCTCCCCCCTGCCGCCATGAGCGCTGGGCACGGCGAGACCGCAGTGGGAGGCCGACACTCGGACGGGGAGACGGTCCGAAGCGTCCGCGAATATCAAACAGGCGACCCAGTCCGGATGATCAACTGGGCTGTGACCGCCCGCCGTGATCAACTGGCGGTCAAAGAACTCGAGGCGCCCCAGGCGCCAACCCTCGTGGTGGTCCTCGACCTCTCTGGCGATCCCGGCCAGGCAGAACGCAACGCTGCGATGGCCGCCGGGTATGTGCAGACGGGCCTCCGTTCCGGGATGCCGGTGATCCTGAGTACGCACGATGAGGGAGGGCAGCATGCGGGCGGAGTCGGATCGATGCTCGAAGCGGGGCGACGACTGGCGAGGGCGACGCCAGGGCGCCCTCCCACTCCTGTGGTCGACGGCATGGTCGCACAGGTGCGCCTGGGACCCGGCTGATGTGGGAGGCGATCAAAGACGCCAACCGGGCGGTTGAGCCTGAAGAATCGGCCGAGGTGCGAATTGCCGTCCTGCTGACGGTCCTCGTGGCAGTCGTGGCTCTGCTCACGGAAGGGGTTGCCGGGCCGGTTTCCACCCTCGGAGCGCTGTTCGGGATTCCATTCGGCTTCTACCTGTCGCATCGGATGCGGCGGGCGGACGCCCTCGGGCTCAAAGCCGTCCTGGCGCTCACCCTGGTCGCGGCGGTCGGAGCCTTCATGGTCAGAGCCACAGCCGCAGTGAGCGAAGGCTTCGGAGCGGTGCAGCTGGCACTTGCAGAGTTGTTCCTCTGGGTCCAGATCATCCACAGCCTGCATGTCCCAGCCCGCCGCGACCTCATGTTCTCGGTTGCGTCGTCGGGCGTCATGTTCGCCATCGCCTCGGCGCTTTCGATTCGCCTGACGATCGCCCCCTTTCTCATCGCTTGGCTGCTCGGGTTGGTCGCATCGCTGGTGCTCGCCCATCGCTCGGCGCTCCGTCGGCTTCCTGCCCTGGCCACCGACCCACCCCCGATCGGAGCGGGGGCCGCGCCGACCGCGCTTCGAAGCTTTGCGGCGTTGCTGGTGGTGGCAACCCTCGTGTTCGTTGCGCTGCCGGCGGCCCGCTCGAGCCGGGCGTTGTCCTTCCCGAGCAGCCTGTCGGCCAACCTGCCGATCCCCGATGCCGGCAGCCTCAACAACCCCTCGTTGGGTGAGGGCGGGCCGACGGGTGGGCCGGCCTCCGCCGGCGGCTTCGCCGGCCGCGATTCATTCGGCTACTTCGGATTTGCCGAGGAACTCGACACTTCGCTGCGGGGCCGGCCAGACGAGACGCTGATCATGCGAGTACGCGCCCCGGCACCGGCTTTCTGGCGAGGGCAGACCTTCGACACGTGGGACGGCCGCACGTGGACCCAGTCGGCCAACGAGCCGGTCTCGATCGGAGGTAGCGAGCCGATCGGGATCCCCCGCACCGCCGGCGACGATGCGGCGTTCGGCGAGGAGTTCATTCAAACGTTCTACATGGAACAGACCGGACCCAACATCGTGTTCGGCGCCTATCGGGCGAGCGAGGTCTACTTCCCCGATCGGTTCTTGTTCCAGTTGCCGGAAGGCGCGCTCCGCTCGGGCGTCCAGATGGAAGCCGGGACCGTGTATACGGTGATCTCCCACCGCCCGGTCGTCACGGCTCGCGACCTGGCGGCCAACGACCCGCTCCGGGTGGGAATCCCGCCGGAGGTGGCGGCCCACTACTTGCAAGTGCCGGATTCGACCCCTCCACGTGTGCTCGATCTGGCGGCGGAGGTGACGGCCGACGCCACGACCACCTACGACAAGGTCAAGGCGGTGGAAGCGTGGATGGGAGCCAACACGACCTACACCCTCGACATCCCCCCGCTCCCCGACGGCGCCGACTCGGTGGACCACTACCTGTTCGAGACTCGGCAGGGATTCTGCGAGCAGATAGGCACGAGCCTGGTGGTCATGCTCCGCTCCTTGGGCATCCCGGCCCGACTGGTAGTGGGCTTCACACCGGGTGAGCGCAATCCCTTCACGGGGCTGTACGAGGTGAGGGGCAGCGACGCTCATTCTTGGGCCGAGGTGTACTTTCCGGGGATCGGCTGGCAGGGCTTCGATCCGACCGCGGCCGTCCCACTGTCAGGTGAGTTCGATCCCGGTCTCGCCGGAGAAGGTCTGGGCCGGTACTTCGGCGAGCGCCTGGATCGTGCCTTGGGCGTAGCGCCCGCAGTCGGCTTCGTGGTATTCGCCGTCGCTGTCGCTGGCACGTTGATCGTGCTCGGCGCCCAGCTGTATCAACGGCGCCGCCGCCGGGCGACGGCGTCTTGGTCGGATCTCGCGCTCGAGCAGATCGACCACATCGGAAGGGCGGCCGGCGCCGCTCGGTCACCGACCGCCACGCTGCGCGAATATGTACATCAGTTGGTCGACGCGGCCGGAGCAGACGAGCGTCTGTGGGACGTCGCCGCCGTGATCTCGGCGGACCGGCTGGGTCCCTTTCCGGTGTCCGAAGCCGAACGACGAGCCGCCCAGGAGATTCTCGACGAGATCGAGCATTCATCGACTTCGCGCCGCAAAGCCCCGCTCCTCGTGCGCTGATTCAGCATTCCGGGGCGCGGCTGGCATCATCGCCCCCGGCATGGACGTCGATCACGGACATAAATGGTTGGTCATGGCCGCCGTGGCCGTCGGCGTGTTCATCGCCACGGTCGATGGCAGCATCGTCAACGTCGCGCTTCCGACCCTGACCGACGCATTCGATGCGTCCATCCCGGCCATACAGTGGGTGGTGCTCGGCTACCTGCTCACGATCGGCACGTTGCTCTTGATCATGGGCCGCCTCGGCGACATGTTCGGCAAAAAGGGCATCTACGCCGCCGGGTTCTCGATCTTCACCATCGCCTCGATGGCGGCGGGTCTGGCCCCCACCGTGGGAGCGCTGATCGGCTTTCGGGTGGTGCAGGCCATCGGTGCGGCCATGATCCAGTCACTAGGGGTCGCCATCCTCACCGAAGCGTTCCCCTCGTCCGAGCGGGGCAGGGCGCTCGGCCTCATCGGCTCGGTCGTGTCGTTGGGGATCATCACCGGCCCTACACTCGGTGGAATCCTGATCGACCGGCTCGACTGGCGCTGGATCTTCTTCGTCAACCTTCCCATCGGGCTGATCGGCACGCTGGCCGCGCTCAAGTGGGTCCCCAACGTGCGGCCACCCGGGCGCACCCGCTTCGACTGGCTGGGGGCGGCCACACTGTTCGCCACACTGATCAGTCTCCTCCTCGGGCTGACCTTGGGGCAGTCCCTCGGGTTCGCCGCTCCGCCGATCCTCGGCTTGTACGCACTCTCGGCCCTCGCACTGTGGGCGTTCATCGCTGTGGAGAAGAGGGCCGACGCGCCGATGATCGACCTGACGATCTTCAGGAACGCGCTGTTCACGGTGAACCTCGTCAACGGCTTCCTGGTGTTCATGCCCCTCGCCGGGATTCTCTTCATCGCCCCGTTTTTTCTCACCGAGGCGATGCAGCTTCCACCACTCCGCGTCGGTCTGGCGCTGGCGTCGGCGCCCATCGCACTCGGGCTCATCGCGCCTCTGGCGGGCACCGCCGCCGATCGGATAGGGCCGCGGCGCATCACGGTCGCCGGCCTGGCCGTGCTGACTGTTGCGTATGTGACCCTCCAGGGTCTCGACACCGACACCGGCTTCTGGCGGTTTGTGCTGCTCTTGATCCCAATTGGCGTCGGCATGGCCATCTTCCAGTCGCCGAACAATTCGATCATCATGGGCTCGGTCAGCCCTGAGCGCCTCGGCGTCGCCGGCGGGCTGCTGAGCCTCACTCGCATCATGGGCCAGCTCGGCGGCATCGCCGTGCTGGGCACGATCTGGTCGGTCGAGACCGCCCGGTCCGGCGGACTCAGCTCACCTGAAGCCGTCGTCTCGGGCACGCGGCTTGCAGTCTGGGTTGGCTTCGGGTCGGTGACCGCCTCGCTGTTGCTGGCGTTGTGGGGCTGGAGGGTGGAGCGACAGAGAGCCCGAGCGCTATCGGCTCAAGCGTCTTCTTGATGGGGCACCTGCAACTGTTGGGCCCCCCCGGCCACCCAGCGGGTGGTCTGGTAGGCGATCTCGACGTCTTCGGCTGCTCCGAATTCAGACAGGATGTGCGTCCACAGCGCGCTGTCGACGGTACGCCGCGAGCGGGCGTTCACCAGCACCCGCCCAGTCAGCGCCACGCCGGAGGGCCGTCCGCTCACATAGACCGTCGGTGTCAGATGGCCGTAGCGGATGAAGTACTGCCGCGAAGCCTTCCGTAACGAGGCCGAGGCCTCGTCTGGCGTCACCTCTGCTGCGTGCAGCTCCAGCGCTTCCTGCACGATGGATCGAGCGCGTTCCCAGTTCGACTCGAAGGTGACGACCACCTCGATCTCATGCCAGACCTGTTCGAACCCTTGCGTGAAGTTGGCCATGCTGAGCCGAAAGAGCTGCCCGTTGGGAACATGGAGGATGCGGCCGGTCGTCTGGTCGGCTTCCACCCAGTTGCGGATCTCGAGCAGGCTGAATCTCAGCACCCGGATGTCGATGACGTCCCCGGCGTGCTCACCGATTTCGATGCGGTCACCGACGGAGAAGGGGCTGCGGAGGAGGATGTACACCCAGCCGGCGAAGTTGGACAGCACATCCGACAGGGCGATCACCACGCCGGCCGACAGCACGCCGAAGAAGGTCGCCAGGCTGCGCGCCTCGTCGACCCAGATCACGGTGAGCGCTCCGATCAGCGCCACCGCCGCCAGATACACGCTGATCTTTCGAGCCCGGAAGATCGTCTGCGAATCGTCGAGTCGGCGTATGACGCCGCGGATCGTCAGGCGACGGACTACCAGGACGACGACGATCACCACGAACGACCAGCCCAGCCGAGCAGCATCGCTCCCCAAATCGCCGAGACGTTCGATCACGCCGTCACCCACTCGACGATGGCCGGACCGAGCATCGCCAGACGCTCTCGCGCCTTGGGATCGACGAGCTCGCCTCCTTCGAACGCCGTTCGGGCAGAGGCGACGTAGAGGGTGGGTCGGGTCAACACCGGGCAGCCCAAGTAGGTGAGGACATGTCTAAGCATCATCTGTGCGTGGGTCGTCGCGAACCGACCGGCCGCCGCTCCGATGACGGCGCAGGGCTTTCCCTCCAGAGGACGCGGGGGGCGGGACGCCCAATCGATGGCGTTCTTCAGAGCTCCAGGCATCCCTCCGTTGTATTCGGGGGTGGCGAACAGCACGACGTCTGCCGTGTCGATCACCTCCTTGAGGGCCACGACCGTCTCCGGATCGCCTCTGGCTTCGACATCGGCGTCGTAGAGCGGAAGGCCGCGCAGGTCATGGATGGTGAGGTCGACCTCCGGCGGCGCCAGCTCCTCGAAAGTGGTGAGCAACGCCCGGTTGTACGACCCTTCTCGGAGGCTGCCGGCGATGCCGAGCACGTTCACCCGGGTCATACCGTGAGCCTAAACATCATTCCGGGAGCATCCGACCGATACAGTGGCGCGATGCCCGTACCCTCCCGGCGCCTGCTGGTTTCGATCGCTGTTGCGGGAGCGGTGGCAACCGTTGCCGGCATGCTGCTGACATGGCCGGGCGAGACCGTCGCCCCGACCGGCGGCACGATTGGCTTCGCCGCCGAGACGTTCGAAGCCGAGGTCTTCGAATCCACGGTGGGACCTTGTCTCGGCACCGATGCAGCGGCCGGCGTGGACTGCAGACAAGTGGGGTTCGAGCTGACCGAGGGACCCGACCGGGGACAACTCGTCAGGCTCGACTTCCCGCTGCTCGCCTCCAGCCCCGACTTCGAAGTGGGTGACCGTGTGGTGCTCAACTGGATTCCGGAGGCAGCGCCTGGCTTCGAGTACCAGTATGCCGACCGGCAGCGGCGCGGGGTGCTCACGGTCATTGCCGTGGTGTTCGCTCTGGCAGTGGTGCTGCTGGGCCGCCTGAAAGGGCTGGCGGCGTTGGCGGGATTGGCGGCCAGCCTGGCCGTGCTCATCCTCTACGTCGTGCCCGCCCTCCTCGAGGGTGCGGCGCCAATGACCGTCGCCGTCTTGGGGGCAGCGGCCATCGCCTACATGGCCCTCTACGCCGCGCATGGTCTCCGAGCATCAACGACTGTCGCTCTCCTCGGAACGTTGGGAGCGCTGGGTCTCACCGCCGTGCTGTCACAGTTGGCGGTGCAGGCGGCCGAGCTGACGGGATTCACCTCCGAGGAGAGCTTGCTGTTGACCTTCCTCCCCGGCCGGATCGATGCGCGAGGGCTCATCCTCGCCGGTATCGTGCTGGGCTCTCTGGGCGCGCTCGACGATGTGACAGTGACTCAGGTGTCGGCCGTGAACGAGATCCGAGCCGCCAACCCGATGTTGCCGATGAAGGAGGTGCTCCGGGCCGGTCTACGGGTGGGCCGGGATCACATCGCCTCGACCGTGAACACACTGGTCCTGGCGTACGCCGGGGCGTCGATGCCCCTGCTCGTCCTGTTCGCGATATCCCATCAGTCGCTGGGAGCGATCGCCAACAGCGAGGTGGTCGCCACCGAGATCATCCGGACGTTGATCGGGTCGGTGGGACTCGTTGCTGCGGTGCCGATCACCACGTGGCTGGCGGCGATGCTCCCGACGGCCGGCTCAGAAGTAGAGCCGTGACAGCGTGTCGGCGACGCAGGCCGGCTTGTCGCTTCCTTCGAGCTCGACCGTCACCCTCATTGCCAACTGGACTCCTCCCGGCACCTCGCTGACGTCAGTCAACGCGCTCCGGGCACGAACGCGAGAACCGACCGGCACCGGCGAGATGAATCGCACCCGATCGAGCCCGTAGTTGATGCCCATCCGAACGCCTTCCACACGGAGCGCCGGAGCGATCGCGGGGATCATCGAAAGCGTCAAGTAGCCGTGGGCAATGGTCGAGCCAAACGGCCCCGATGCCGCTCGCTCCTCGTCGACGTGGATCCACTGATGGTCGCCCGTTGCGTCGGCAAATGCAGAAATCCTCTCCTGATCCAACCGCACCCAGTCGCCCACCCCGATCTCCGTACCAATGCGGGCGCTCAACGCTTCAACGTGTTCCATCGCTCCCTCGTCCAAACGTAAACGGCGACGCCGAGTGTATCGGCGTCGCCGTTGCGATCGGCGGTGAGCTTGTGGGGGGAGGGAGAGGTCAGCTCGCCCGCCGGATCTCCTTCATCCATTCTCGGCGGATTCGACGGCGCTCCTTGGCCGTGAAGCCACCCCAGATCCCGAAAGGCTGATCCGTGTCGATGGCGTAGGCCAGGCACTCGTTGGCCACCGGACATGACGCGCAGACCGCTTTGGCGACGGCCACGGCGCCGATATCGGCCGGATCGGGGAAGAACAACCCTTCGGTATCGTTCTGGCACATAGCCTCTTCCCGCCAGGGCTCGTGCAGGTAGCTCGTTTCCAACATCGTGCAATTACAACGCATGAACGCGCTCGGGGGTTCCAAGATCATCCGAAATACGGTTCTGGTACGTGCCCGGGATCGTATCGAGCCAGCTCACGGCGGGCGACCGATCGCTTGTGCACCTCATCAGGACCGTCGGCGATCATCAATGTGCGGAGGTGGGCATACATCTGGGCGAGCGGAAAATCGTCGCTCACGCCAGCCGCCCCGAACGCCTGGATCGCCCGATCCAATACCCACGCCGCCATTCGCGGGACAGCGACCTTGATCGCCGAGATCTCGATCCGGGCACCCTTCACCCCGACAGTGTCGATCAGCCAAGCGGTCTTCAGCACCAGCAAGCGCGCCTGCTCGATAGCAATGCGCGACTCGGCGATCCAGTCCTGAACCACTCCATGCTCGGCGATCGGCTTGCCAAACGTCTCCCTGGCCTTGACCCGACCGCACATCAGGTCGAATGCTCGTTCGGCCATCCCGATGGCTCGCATGCAATGGTGGATCCTGCCAGGACCGAGTCGCGCCTGGGCGATTGCGAAGCCACCGCCCTCCTCACCGAGCAGGAAGTCGGCCGGTATCCGTACGCCATTGAAGTGGATCTGAGGATGACCACCGCGGTCGCGATAGCCGAACACAGACAGATCCCGTTCGATCTCGACTCCCGGCGCGTCGAGGGGGACGATCGCCATGCTCTGGCGGTGGTAGGGATCGGCATCGGGGTCCGTCACCCCCATCACGATCGAGAACTTGCAACGAGGGCTGAATGCTCCCGACGACCACCACTTTCGACCCGATACCACGTAGGAATCACCATCGCGGACGATGGCGGTCCGGATGTTGGTGGCATCTGACGAACCGACGTCAGGCTCCGTCATCGAGAACGCCGAACGGATCTCGCCAGCGAGAAGGGGCCGGAGCCACAGGTCTTGCTGGGCAGGCGAGCCGAATATGGCAAGGATCTCCATGTTGCCCGTGTCCGGGGCGGAGCAGTTGATTGCCTCAGGGGCGATATGGGGACTACGCCCCGTGATCTCGGCCAGGGGTGCATAGTCGAGGACCGACAGACCGGTCCCCCAACGTTCGTCGGGGAGGAAGAGGTTCCACAAACCGCGGTTGCGCGCCTCCGCCTTGAGCTCCTCGATGACGGGAGGGTGGTAGCTGGGATCACCTGACGCAGCCATCTGGTTCTCGTACACGGGTTCTGCCGGGTAGATGTGGGAGTCCATGAAGTCGTTGAGCTGCTCCTGCAACTCGACGGCACGTGCGCTCCAGCCGAAATCCATCAGTTCCTCTCCTCGCCGCCCAACCTAGGCGTGGCCATGCGACTCGGCGAAGGCGATTCGCGCTCTATCGAGCGCTGCCCGAGCCTGAGCGACGTCGCGAAAACCCATCACCGCGGTCTTCTTGCCCTCCAGGTCCTTGTAGACAGCAAAGAAATGCTCGAGTTCCCGGCGCAGATGGTCGGGCAGATCGTCCAAGTCGTGCGTGTCCTCCCACCGAGGGTCACCGGCCGGCACCGCGATCAGCTTGTGATCAGGATCTCCCTGATCCTCCATGAGGAACAGGCCCACCACTCTGATCCTCACCCGGCAGCCCGGGAAGGTCGGCTCACCGACCAACACGAGCGCGTCAAGGGGATCACCGTCCTCGGCGAGCGTGTCGGGGATGTAGCCATAGTCCGCCGGATACCTGGTGGCGGTGAACAACATGCGGTCGAGGAAGATCTCCCCGGTCTCATGGTCGACTTCGTATTTGTTGCGAGATCCGCGCGGAATCTCCACGACCATCACCGCATCAGTGTCCGTCACGGCCTCTCCTCACCTCGGGGGGATTCAACGGTGTCAGGTCGCCTCGGCTCGTCTGCGCCGGACCCGCCACCAGACGAACGGCCCGACCGTGACGAGCAGCAGCACACCGATGACGATTGGGATGAGGATCGACAAGAACGATACGGAAGCGGAGATGGCGTCTTCGGTCAGGCTGACGGGCGTGTTGCCCAGTCCACCAGTGGTCGCCGTCACCGCTGGTCGAACCACCAACGACTTCGTCGCATGCACACTTCCGGCCACGAGCAGACCGCCTACTACGGCAAGGGCCGGGTGCACGTCCGCGACATCGGTGGATGCGGCGAACACCAACGCTCCGGCCGCGGGACGAATCGCCGTCTGGATGGCGTCGTTCACGTGATTGACGATCGGGAAGTTGTCAGCGAGCGTCTCCACAACGATCAGGACGCCCAGCGTTCCCAAGGCCCAGCCGCTCGAGATCGCCGAATACGGCTCTTGCAGCGTGATCAAGCTCGTGAATCGGTTGAGCAGACCCAACACCATCAGTGGGATGTAGGCGTTCAGGCCGGCGCTGGCTGACAGACCGAATGCCGAGAAGATGCTGCTGATCAGGTCCATCGCCCAGCCAGATTACCCAGGCGCGGGCTGTTCGATGGCCAGCTGCTGCGCTTCCCACGCAGCCGACCGCAGCCGGGGAAACGCCGGATCCTCCCGGATCTCCGCAATGTCGGGGTCGAAGTTGAGAGAGCGCACCACCCCAAACCCTTCGTCGATGGCGCGCCGGGTGCGTTCCACTGCCTGGGACCGTCGTCCGGTGAGCGACGCAACGCACGCATGGTTGTAGAGCACGACGTGCAGGCCTGGCCCTCCACCCGCGATCAGTCGCTCGCCCAGACGCTCGGCGAGATCGAGCCGGCCGATGCGCATCGCCACGACCTGCGCGGTCACGGTGGGCTGCGCGTCAGCGAGCTCCAGCAGAATGCGTTCGGCCTGGTCATCGAGTCCGAGCAACGCCAACGCTTGTGCGCGCAGCGCTTGCAGATCAGGGGTGGGCGGCTCGGCCTCGATCAGCGCCAGTGCTTCGTCTGCCAGGCCTGCCTCGAGGAGCGCCCCGATCCGCTGCACGAGCGGAATGGTGGGAAGTCGATCGAACAGGCGCACGATCTGGCGGCGGGAATGAGGATCGAGAGGGCCGATCCGGTCGGACACCTTCATCGGCAGGTACGACGCCAGTGCATCGGGGAAGCGGTTGATCAGCTCATTCAGGCGCCGCTGATTGTCCATCATCACGTCGACGACGGCCAACGGTCCCGCCAGTACGGGCTCGGTGACCACGCCGGCTGTGGCCAGCCGCTGCACATCGAGCGCCCGGCCGGCATCGAGATAGGCCTGGACCGCTACCCAGCTGGCGAAATGGTCGGCGTCCTCCCAGGCGTCGGAAGCCTGAACCGCTCGGTCCAGCAGTCCTGCCAGATACCAGTTGCGGACCGCCTCCTCGTGCGCCTTGTTGCGCTGGGTCGCCGAGGTGGCATCCGCCGAGATACGCTCGGCGAGGACGGCCGCCTCCTCGAACGACCCGGTGCGATGCAGATCGTCGAGCCGGCTCCAGTCGTCAGCCAGGCGGCGATCGTCACGCCAGCTACGGAGCTCTTCGATCATGACTCCGGCGCCTGACAGGCCGAAGAAGCCAACGATCAACGCCAGCAGCAGCTGTCCGAATGCGAGTGACGCAGCGACGGCAACGACCCCGAATCCGAACAAGATGGACTCGGCAAGCAGCTTGCCTCGGCGCGGGAACACCCACTCGAGGAACGAAGAGACCATCACGCCACCGTCGAGCGAGCGGATGGGCACCCAGTTCAACACTCCCCACACCAGCGCCGCGAACACGAACGATCGAATGAACACGTGCAAGTCCGATGGAAGGTCGAGCGCCAGCATGGGAATCCAGGCGATCAGGCCGGCCACGATGCCGATCCCCGAACCGGCGGCTGCCACCCCGAGACGGCGCTGGGGCGGAATCGGGTCGGGCGCCGACCACACGGTCACTCCGCCCAAGAAATACAACTGAACGTCGATCGAATCGGCGCCGGCCAACCGCGCCGACCAGGCATGCCCCATCTCGTGCAACAACACTGCGATGAACACGGCAACGGTCCAGGCCGCGAGGCCGCGCCCGCCGAGCCCGTTCTGGAGGCCGAGCAGGATGATGGTGATCCAAAATGTGGGGCGTACCTGCACAGGGATGCGGGTGACGCTGAATCGCAGCACGATCTCAAGTCAAGCAGGGTCGATAATCTGTGCGGATGGACACCCACACAGACCTGCGCGCTGCCGTGGACGAGCGGTTCGAGCTCACCGCTCGGCGACTGGCAGGACTTGTGTCGATCCCGTCGGTCAGCGCGTTTCCCGACCACGCCGCCGAGGTTCGGCGCAGTGCCGAAACTGTGCGCGCCATGGCGATCGAAGCCGGATTCGGTGACGTCCAGCTCCTCGAGGTGGAGGGAGCACCTCCAGCCGTGTTCGGCCAGATCGAAGCACCACCGGGAGCCCCGACGGTGATGCTGTACGCCCATCACGATGTACAACCCGCCGGCGAGGGATGGTCGACACGGCCATTTGCGCCGGTTGAGCGCCAAGGCCGCCTCTACGGGCGCGGCACCGCCGACAACAAGTGCGGGGTAGTCATGCATCTCGCCGCAGTGGAAGCGCACGGTGGCCGGCCACCTGTTGGCGTCAAACTGTTCGTTGAAGGCGAAGAGGAGGTGGGGTCGGCCCACCTCGCCGCTTTCCTGAGAACGTACGGGGATTTGCTGGACGCCGATATCATCGTCATCGCCGACTCCGGCAATTGGCGTTCGGGGACGCCCACGTTCACGACGTCCCTCCGTGGACTGGTCGACGCCACGGTCGAGCTGCGCACGCTCGAATCCCCCGTTCACTCAGGCGTCTACGGAGGACTTTTCCCAGATGCGTTGACGGCGTTGTGCCGCCTGCTGGGCACGCTCCACCATCCCGACGGCTCGGTGGCGGTGGCGGGCCTAAAGGTCTTCGAGGGGGCCGGGCTGCCGCTGACCGAGGCAGAGGCTCGCCGGCTGGCTGGCGCCCTCGACGGAGTGGACATCCTCGGCACCGGCTCGCTGACCGACAAGATGTGGCACCTGCCGGCGGTGTCGGTTTTGGCGATCGATGCGCCTCCGGTCGATCAGGCCATCAACGCGCTGATCCCGGCTGCCCGCGCCAAGGTGAGCGTTCGCATCCCGCCAGGCCAGGATCCGGATGAGGCGATGGAAGCCCTGGTCGACCACCTCGAGCGCAATGCGCCGTGGGGCGCCCAGGTGACGGTCACCCCCGGAGAACGCGCCCGGGCATTCGCACTCGATTCCTCCGGGCCGGCACACGAGGCCTTCCGAGAAGCATTCGAACTGGCCTGGGGCACCGCGGCCGTGAAGATGGGCGTCGGGGGCTCGATCCCATTCGTTGCTGCGTTCTCCGACGCCTACCCCGACGCGTCGGTGATCATGCTGGGCGTCAGCGACGAGCGCAGCTCGTGGCACGGGCCTGACGAGAATGTCGACTTGGAAGAACTGCGGCGGGGGTGCTTCGGCGAGGCCGTTGCCCTGCGGCTTCTCGGCGGGTGATCCGAGGCGGGCCCAGCCTCCTTGGTCCTGGCGATCACATCTCCAGGAAGGGGAAGCCCTGCTGTCGGTGCGCCTCGTAGAGCGCGATGGCCACGGCGTTCGAGAGGTTGAGGCTGCGGCTGCGCGGCACCATCGGAATCCGAACTGCGGTGGTCACTTCGGGCCGGGCGAGGATCGATTCGGGAAGCCCGTCACTTTCGGCCCCAAACAGCAGCGTGTCGCCGTCGCGGTAATCGACGTCGGTGTAGGTACGTTCGGCGTTGCGGGTGAAGGCAAAGAGGCGGACGGGAGCGTGGTCGATCACGAATGCGTCGAAGTCGGTGTGGTGGCGCACCTCCGCCCACTCCCGGTAGTCGAGGCCGGCTCGGCGGAGTCTGGCCTCATCGAGGTGGAATCCCAGCGGGTGGATCAGATGCAGCACCGCTGCGGTATTGGCACACAGCCGCATGATGTTGCCGGTGTTGGGAGGGATCTCCGGTTCGTGGAGCGCAATGTGGACCGCCATCAGAACAGGCGGAGTCGGTTGGATTCCGCCCCTCTCAGCTCGTCGTAATCGACCTCGAGCCAGCGGAGGCCGCGTGCCTCGGCCAGCACCTTGGCTTGCGGGGCGACCTGCTGCGCTACGAACACACCCCTGACCGGAGACAATCGGGGGTCGAGGCCGAGCCGTTCCAGGTAGCGGGCGAGCTGCTCCACCCCGTCGATCTCCCCGCGCCGCTTCACCTCGACAGCGACGGTTTCGCCTCCGGCGCTGCGGCACAGCAGATCGACCGGGCCAATGTCGGTGGGGTACTCCCGCCGGATCAACTCGAGGCCCTCCTCGATCACGGAGGGGCGCTCGGCCAGCAACGCCTGCAGATGGGCCTCGACTCCGTCCTTCTGCAGCCCCGGATCCAAGCCCATGTCGAAACGATGATCGGCGATGACGTCGTGCAGCTGGACGGTCAGCCGTTCTCCCTTGCCGTTGGTGACGACCCATTCGTCTTCACGCTCTTCGAGGTAGTTCGGGGCGTTCATCCAGTTCAGCGGCTTGTAGGCCCCGCCATCGGCATGGACTGCAACGCAACCGTCGGCTTTGACCATGAGCAGTCGGATGGCCGGAGGAAGGTAAGCGGTCAATCGACCCTCGTAATCCACCGAACAGTTAGCAATCACCAGTCGCACGGCCAGCCAGAGTAGCCAGGGGTGCCAGGCGGCGGTTCGCGTCCTAGCGCACTCGCACCAACGCACCGGAGGCGAATGTGTCGGCCGGCATGTCGATACCCAGCTGGGCGAACACCGATGGCGGCACCGAGATGTCGGCAAGCCAAAGGTCCCCGACCAACGGAGATCCGATCAGCCCGGCCTTGGGAGCGGCCAGGGTCACCGTCGACGCTGCTTCGACCGCCACCCCGGGCGGGACTCCGGTGTCGGGATCCAGACCGGACGGGACGTCGAGCGCCACGGTCGGCGCGACCGCGCTGTTGGCTTGTGCGATCAGAACCGCCGCTCGGCCACGGGCGGGTCCGGCAAGGCTGTAGCCGACCAGCCCATCGGCGATCACGTCTGCCGACCGCGGTTCGCCCACCGTGATTCCCATCCGCCGGACGATGGCGGCCTGTAGCGCCGTGACCGGTGCGAGCTCGGTCGAGGAGAGCGTGATCGTCACGTCCACGCCCCAGTTGGCGAGGTTGCGGGCGGCAACGAGCGCCCCGCCACCGTTGCCGCCAGGGCCGGCCAGGATCAGGACCGAGGACGGGGCGTACTGATCGACGATGTGTCGGGCAAGCAGCCGCCCGGCGTTCTCCATCATCTGGATCAGCCCGATCCCGAGTTCGTCGACCATGATGCGATCGACTTCCTGCATCTGCTCGACGGTGACCGCCGGCAGAGCCATTTCAGGGAGCCAGCTTCCTCAGCAGCTCGGCAAGCCCGATCGCTTCGTCAGGAGAGAGCCTGGATTCGAAGTGCTGTCTGATGCCTCGGAGGTGGGTGGGAGCTGCGTCTTTCAAACGGCGGAATCCGTCTTCGGTCAACACCACATTCATCCCCCGCCCGTCCGCTTCGCTGGCCTCTCGCGCCACATACCCCGCCTTCTCGACTCGATCGACGAACCGAGTGGTCGCGGACCGGCTGATCAGCAGCCGATCGGCCAGCTCGCCCATCCGCATCGATCCGCCCGCTTCCTGGAGTTGGACGAGCATGTCGTACCAGCTCAGAGCCAGGTCCGCTTGCTCGAGCAGTTCCCGCTCCAGGCGGCGCACGATCGCCGCATGCGCCTCCAAGAACAACCGCCATGCGGTCATGTGCTCCGGTGACACCGCCATCGTTGAAGCCTAGGCATCGTCGACCCGGGTTCAGCGGACCGGGATTCCGACGTGCTGTTGATTTGCCGCCCAACTACCGTTTGAGTTCGATGGACGGGACGCCTATTCAGGCTGCCAGTGGCAGCTCGTCGGTCACCACGAGCCGGGTGTCGCGCAGCCCGCTGAAACGGGCTGTCTACTTCGCGCTCGGACTGTTCTTCCTCGCCGGCGGTTTCATCTCGTTTCTGCCTGGCATCCCCACCGGTGATCTGTTCTTCCTGGCGGCATTCTTCTTCGCCCGGTCGTCCGACCGTTTTCACAATTGGCTGATCAACCACCGGGTGTTCGGCAAGCTGATCCGGCAGTACACGAGCGGAGAAGGCTTCACCATGCGGGCGAAAGGCGTCGCCGTCGCCGGGATCGTCTTGTCGCTCGGCGCCTCGATCCTGTTCCTGGTCGACCCGGTGTGGCTGAAAGCAGTGCTTGCCGCGGTGGGTGTGTATGCCGTGTGGTTCGTGCTGACCAGACCAACGAAACTGGCCGACCCGACCGGCACCTGACACACCTCGACTAGCTTTCGGGCGAAATCGACCCGAGGTTCGTCACCATGCCCATCGCATCACCCGAAACATACCGAGCAATGCTCGACCGGGCGAAGGCGGAAGGATTCGCATTCCCGGCCATCAACGTCACGTCTTCGGAGACGCTCAACGCCGCCATGAAGGGCTTCGCCGAGGCCGAATCGGACGGCATCATCCAGGTCTCGACCGGCGGAGCCGAATTCTTGTCCGGGCTCGCTATCAAGGACATGCCCACGGGGGCCGTCGCGCTGGCCGAGTTCGCCCACGTCGCTGCCAAGCAGTATCCGGTCAACTTCGCTCTTCACACCGACCATTGCCAGCCCGACAAGGTAGACGGCTACATACGACCGCTCCTTGCGGTATCCCGGCAGCGCAAGGCGGGCGGCCTCGGACCGATCTTTCAGAGCCACATGCTCGATGCGTCGAACCTGCCCCTCGACGACAACCTTGCCCTGGCCGAGGAGCTGCTGGCCGAATGCGCAGACGTTGACGTCATCCTCGAGCTGGAGATCGGCATCGTCGGGGGCGTCGAAGACACGATGGACCACGAGGACATCGATCGCGAGAAGCTCTACACCTCGCCCGAAGACATGCTCGAAGTCGCCCGGCGCCTCGGCACCGGCGACAAGGGCCGATATCTGCTTGCAGCGGTGTTTGGCAACGTGCATGGCGTGTACAAGCCGGGAGCTGTCCAGCTGAAACCGTCGATCCTGCGCGATGGACAGGAGGCGATGACCGCCGAATTCGGCGCCGAGCATCGGCACGACCTCGTGTTTCACGGAGGGTCGGGTTCGTCGCTGGACGAGATCCGCGAAACGATCGGCTACGGAGTGGTCAAGATGAACATCGACACCGACACCCAATACGCATTCAGTCGGCCCATCGCCGGTCACATGTTCGAGAACTATTCGGGCGTGTTGAAAGTGGATGGCGAGGTCGGCGACAAGAAGTTCTACGACCCCCGCAGCTACATGAAGAAGGCCGAGCAGTCGATGTCGGAGCGGGTGGTCACAGCCTGCTCGGACCTGCTGTCGGCCGGTCGCTCGCTCGGCTGACACTCCGTGAGCCGGACCGCCAAGATCGTCCTGTCGGTCGTCGCCGTTCTAGTGGTCCTGATCGCCGGCCTCGGGGTTGCCGCGTGGCGGTTCATCTCGGGCAACTTCACCACCGATCCGACGAACGTGGCTGCGATCGGCCAAGAGATCGTTCCTCACGAGCTCCCTCCCGGATACGAAGGAGAATTCGGAACCGACCTCTTGGGGTTCAAGGTCATGATGGCGTTCGATCAGCAGAACACTCAGGCGACGATCATGCTGATGAGCGTCCCTGCCGCTACCGGCCGCGCCGAGCTGGAGCGAAGCGCCCGCGAGCAGCTCAGCCAGCAACGCGGCACCAACGTGCAGTTCGAGTACGTCGGCACGCGTGACATCGTCGTGGGCGGATCCCCGGTTGGGCTGGATCGCTACGAAGGGGTCTCGGACGGTGTCTCCGTGGTGCAGGAGATCGCGGTGTTCGAGGGGCCCGGCTCCGACCTCGTCCTGTTGATGCTCGTCACCGCAGAAACCGTGTATGACGCGTCTGGATTCGAGGCGTTTCTGGCGTCGCTGGAATGAACCCGTCAGGGCGAACGCCAGGGACTCGGTTACGATTTCCGCCACATGACCACTGAACGTCCTTTCTCGACGTGGATCACCTCGGATCGGTTCATCCCGGCGCGATTCGTTCGGCCGGTGTACCGCTTCGCGCAGGTCGAGGCTTCGTCCGGCATCGTGCTCCTGATTGCGGCCGTGATCGCCCTGGTCTGGGCCAACGCGCCATTTGGCGAAACGTACGAGCAGTTCTGGGGCACGACCGTCGACCTGTCGGTGGGCCCCCTCCACCTCGAAGAGACGTTGCGAGAAGTGGTGAACGACGGCCTCATGGCGATCTTCTTCTTCCTCGTCGGCATGGAGATCAAACGTGAACTGGTCATCGGGGAGCTGTCGGACCCGCGGGCGGCCGCCCTGCCCGCCATCGCCGCAGTGGGCGGCATGGCCCTGCCGGCACTGATCTACCTCGCCTTCGTCGGATCAGGTCCTGCCGTGACCGGCTGGGGCATCCCCATGGCGACCGACATCGCCTTCTCGCTAGGGGTGGTTGCGCTACTCGGGCGAAAAGTGCCGGTCGGTGCAAAGCTCTTTCTGCTGGCGGTCGCCATTGCCGACGACATCGGGGCCATCACCGTCATCGCCGTCTTCTACACGGCCGACCTGCATCTCTCGTTCCTGTTCGCAGCGCTCGGAGGGCTCGTCGTCATCTGGCTCGCCCAGCGATCTCGAATCCGCTCGTTGGCGTTCTACCTTCCCATGGGTTTCATCGTCTGGTTCCTGTTCCTCGAGTCGGGCGTCCACGCCACCCTGGCCGGCGTCGCCATCGGGCTCTTGACGCCGGCGCGGCCGTACCTGACGTCAGAGCAGTTCGACCAGCGAGCCCGCCAGATCATCGAGACCTTCCCGGTGCGCGCCGACAGCCAAGCGGATCGTGAGAAGGTAGACCACGAGGCTCGCATGCTCGCCGCAGTGGCCACCGAGTCGATCGCCCCTCTCAACCGGCTCGAACACCAACTGCAAGTGTGGGTTTCCTTCGGGATCGTTCCGGTGTTCGCGCTGGCCAACGCCGGTGTTCGGTTCGTAGGAACGCCGCTGGTGGACGCGATCACTCATCCGGTGGCGTTGGGAGTGGCACTGGGCCTCTTCGTAGGCAAGATCGTTGGGATCAGCCTGGCGACGTTGGGCGCGGTCAAGTCGGGCATCGGCAAGCTGCCCTCGGGAACGACGTGGTCACATGTCTGGGGAATCGCAGCGCTTGCCGGGATCGGGTTCACGGTGTCGCTGTTCGTGGCGAGCCTTGCCTTCGACGATCCTCTGCTCACCGACCGGGCCAAGGTGGGGATCTTCGTCGGGTCGCTCCTGGCCGGAATCGCCGGGTACTTCTGGCTGCGTTGGACGGGAGGTCGCCAAAAACCCGACGCGGTCAG
>JBFHAT010000025.1:0-42346 GCA_041586155.1 Acidimicrobiia bacterium | reverse complement strand
GGAATCTCACCGACGACGGCCGGTTCGGCCCGCGGATGCGAGGGGGTTGAGGTGCATCTGGGCCGGGTGATCGGCACGGTGGTCGCCACCGAGAAGACGCCCCATCTCGACGGGGTGAAGTTCTTGATCGTCCAGCCGCTCGATCGCGATGGCCGGCCCGAAGGGCGAGCGGTGGTCGCCGCCGACGGTGTCGCAATGGCCGGACCCGGCGAGACCGTGTACTTCGTGGGGTCGCGTGAGGCCGCCCAGGCCATGCCGGAGCCGTTCGTGCCGGTTGATCACGCCATCGTCGGAATCGTCGACCGGGTGGACGTCGCTCCGTTGCCCAAACGCCGTTCACGGCGACCGAAGACGAAATGAGACTCGCCAGGGTGGCGGGGACGGTGGTTTCGACCATCAGCGCTCCGATCTTCGACCAGCGGCGGCTTCTGCTGTGTGACTATCTGGGACCTGATGGACAGCCCACCGGTGGTTACGTGATCGCCGTCGACGTGGTTGACGCCGGACCCGGTGAAACGGTGTTGATCCTCGATGAGGGCAACGGCGCTCGCCAGATCATGGAGGTGTCCGAGGGGCCGATCCGGGCCGTCGTGGTGGGGATCGTCGACGACGTGCAAGCCGACTAGGCCGGCTCAGAAATGGCTGCGGACCGCCTTGCGAGGGCCGTATTTGGGAGCGGAGTAGCCGCCCGCCTTGAGCAGCCGGATGACCCGGCCGCGGTGACCGGCGAACGGCTCGAGCAGCTCCAGCATCCGTGCATCGGTCCCGCGCGGCTCCCCGGCCAGCGCCCAGGTGACCATGTTGGGAATATGGAAGTCACCGACCGGGACCGCGTCGGCGTCGCCCAGCACGGCGTCGGTGACGAGAGCGGCCGTCCAGGCGCCCACACCACGGAACGCGGTGAGGAGGCGGGCTGCGTCGCTCGGACTCATCGCGGCGGCGGTCTCCAACTTGCGGGCGCGCTCTGCGACCCGCTTGATCGTCTCGGCCCGCTTCCGCTCGACTCCCAGCGTGTGGTAGTCCCACGATGGCAATCCCGCCAGTACCTCCGGCGCCGGCAGCACCATGAGCGGCTCGGGTCCGGGAGCCGGCTCGCCGTGACGCTGCAAGATCCTTCGCATGCTTCTCTTGCTCTCGAGCCCCGTCACCTTCTGGCCGAGGATCGCAGGCACCAACGCCTCGAAGACGAGGTGGGTACGCCCGATCCGTAGGTCGGGCCGCCGACGCTGGATGCGGCTGACGAGGGGGTGGTCGGTGACGAAATCCTCGGGCGTGTCCGATGCGCCGCACAGATCGGGGGAGTGCTCGAGCATCCAGTCCCGGCCGGGTCCCCACGCCGTGGCTTCGACGTTCGGTCCGGCAACGGCCAGATGGACCGTGCCTGGCCCGTCGGGCGTTCGGCAGGCTCTCCACGCTTCGGTTCTGCCAATGCGGGTCGTCCCGGTGGTGAGGATGGCGGCGGCGCCCAGTGTGCTTCCGAGTCGCACGGGTGCAGGCAGGGTGAACGACCGCCGGGACGTCACTGGTCGAGGGGCCTGATTCGGTATACGAGGGTGCCCGTCGCCACGTGCAGGTCCGTCTTCTCCTCGAACACGTCGGCCTGGCAGAACACCGTGCTGCCCCCGCGGCGGACCACCCACGCCTCGGCTACGACGTCGCCGGTGGCGGCAGCCACGTAGTTGACGTGGAGTGACAACGTCACCATCTCGAGCCGCCGGTCGCTGGCGGCGGCGATGGCAGGCACGACCGCCGTGTCGATCAGGCTTGCGATCGCCCCTCCGTGGACCACTCCCTGGAGCTGCAGGACTTCGGTCCGGCACGGGAGGCGCATCCGTGCGTAGTCCTCCCGTACCTCCACCACCTCCATGCCGAGGTGCTTGGCGTAATAGGGCTCCTCCCACTGCGCAAACCGCATCCACGGGGCGGTCTGGGCCGGCGGCAGCGGCGCGAAGCGATCGGCGTGGCGCGGCATGGCCGCAGCGTAGCGGT
The DNA here is from genome assembly GCA_041586155.1 of Acidimicrobiia bacterium. Taxonomy (GTDB): domain Bacteria; phylum Actinomycetota; class Acidimicrobiia; order Spongiisociales; family JAENVV01; genus JBFGJH01. The sequence continues at coordinate 40,357 of JBFHAT010000025.1, read as the reverse complement.
TCAGGATCGGGCGAAATCGACGATCTTGGCGGCGGTCTCCCGTCCGTCACCGAAGGGGTCGATGATGCCGTTGTGCGTGGCGGCAGGCACGACATAGAGCTCCACATCCCACCCGGCCGCCTCCAGCAGTGTCTGGAACGATTCGCTTGACAGCAGGGGAACGAGCCGGTCTCCGGAGCCGTGGATGAGGGCGACCGGGAAGACCGGCTCCTCGAGAGAGTGCGCAGGATTTCCCAGTTCCCACGGCTCGGCGACTTCTTCGGGGGTTCCCCCGAACCAGGGGACCATGAACGAGCCGAGCGCCAGGGTGTCGTAGGGGCCGGCGATGCCGATGAAACCACCGATGTCCACGGCGCCGGCTGCGACGCATCGGGCGTTGCCGAATTGTGTTCCGCTCATTGCAACGGTCGACGCCAGATGTGCCCCTGCCGAATGGCCCGTCACGAAGAGTGGGCCGACGCCGCCGAATTCACCCGCGGCGGATGAGGCGGCCGTCAGGGCGCAATACACGTCTTCGTAGCTGATCGGAAATCCCCCGCCGTTTTGGCCGGTGAGGTACGTGGCGTTGAACACGACAGCTCCTTGCCCTGCGATCGTGCGAGCGAACTCTGCCGTCGAGGCAGGTTCGCCTCCGTACCAGGAACCTCCATGGAAGAAGACCACGGTTGGATACTCGCCGGGGTCGAGCGGGAAGAACACCTCGGCGGACCGGCCGTCCACCACCGGCACTTCGGACCGATCCACGGCCAGCGGCGTCGCCGGGACCACTCGAGCGGTCCTGCGGTCGGGCACGGGGGCGGTAGGGGCGGTCGGAGGGACCGTGGTCGTGGGGATGGTCGTAGCCCGCACTGTCGTACTGGGTGCGGCGGGCGGCGCCGTCACGACGGGCGCGTCGGCGGCGACGCACGACATCGTTGCCACGGCCAGTGACAGCAGACCGATGCGGCCGTTCATACAAGCGTCTCCAACAAGAGGTGGGCGGTCAGATTGGCGGCGTCGCCCCATTGTCCGACCGTGTCGCGGACGACGTCCTCGGAAAGGATATGATCGCTGTCGAGGTAGGAGAAGCTCACCGCCTTGCGTACGCCGAGGTCCCCGGCTGCCACGGCACGCGGACGGGCGAGGCAGCGGGCCAACAGCCAGTCGGCCGTCCATCTCCCAACTCCCCGGAGCGCAGTGACTCGTTCGATTATCTCGTGGTCCTCGAGCTCAGCCAGATCGTCGAGCTTGCCGTCGGCCGCGACGCGAGCCACCTCCACGATGTATTCGGATTTGCGGCTGGTGAACTGCAGCGCTCTGAGGGCTGACGGGTCGACACCGGCCAGGCGCTCTGGGTGGGGGAATTCCCATACGGTGATCCCCTCGAACGCGCACGCACGGCCAAATGTCTCGATGAGGCGCCGGCGGGTGGTGGTGGCCCAGGTGAGGTTGACCTGTTGCGCCGAGATGGACGTGATGATCGACTCGAACGGGTCCTTGACGAGCGGAGGTCGAACGCCCGGAAAGGAGTTCACCAGACCGGCCACTCGCGGGTCCTCCTCGGCCAGGTCGTAGAGCGGAGCGCGAGGGAGCGGCTCAGCCAATCGCCACTGGACGTCGGCGAGCGCCCCCTCCGGGTTCCCCTCGGTTGAAACGATGATTTCGGTGCCGGCCTGTTCTGCGCGGTACGGCTTGCCATCGATGACCCGATGAAACCCCGCAGCAGTCACCACGTTGGCCGGGTCGAGACCCCACCGCCGGTAGCGGGCAGTGGAGCCGGGCAGGTCGAGCGGCTCGGTGGGTTTCCACCGGATGCGATTCAGGCGCTACCTGCCAATCGGCGAGCCGCGGCTGCATCGACGATGAAGGTCATCTTGTCGCCCGCCTCCTCCACCAACCGACCCATGGGCAGGTCCGGGTTGCCCGCCACGACCTCGGCCAGAACGCCGGCTTTGGCCTCGCCGCCGACGAGAGCGACCAGGGCATCCGATCCGGCCAGGTAGCCGAACGTCGCCGTGGCTCGGACCACATCGAGGCCGGGTACCCGGTTGGCGACGAAGATTCCTTCGGCCTCGAGCGCAGGGGAGGCAGGAAACAACGAAGCGGTGTGCCCATCGTCGCCCATTCCAAGCACTGTCAAGCGGGGGGTGTCGCCGAGATCGGCAAGTGCCTCTGCATAACGCGCCGCGCCCACCTCTGCCGACGTGCCGGCGTCGTACGGGAAGGGGAGAAACGCTGCGTCGACGTGGTCGGCGAGAAGCCGCTCGATCATGCCGCTGTTGGAACGCGGATCCGTCATCGGCACCCAGCGCTCGTCGCCAACCCACATGGTGACCCGCTCCCATCCCACATCGGCCAAAGCCAGCTGCCGATACGTGGGTTGGGGAGTGGAGCCGCCGGCCAGGCCGAGGCTCACCGCTCCGGGCATTCCGAGGAGCGCCTCTTCCAGGTGGGTTGCGGCGCGGACGGCCAAATGTTCCTCGTCGCCGCAGACAATGATGTGCATGGCGGCCGATCGTACCGTCGACCGTGCCCGGGCACGACCCGTCTCCTAGGATGCCGCCGTGTCCGTCTACCGTCAGGCGCTGGCAGAGCTCACGAACCCGGGTGGCCGCTTCGAGGTGATCGAAGAGGAGATCGGCGGCATCCGGCAGCGCACCTTCGCCGTTCGACCGACCCATTTGAGATTCTTGATCGAACGCGCCGAACGTCATGCCGACCGTGAGTTCCTCGTGCAAGGCGACGTCCGTCTCACTTTCGGAGAGGCCATGCAGCAAGCGCGCCGGCTGGGCGCCGCCCTGCGGGAGCGTTTCGGCGTCGAACCCGGTAGCCGGGTCGGACTGCTCGGCTCGAACGCCCCGGAATGGGTCGTTGCGTTCTGGGCGGCAATGGTGATCGACGCCATTGCGGTTCCCTTCAACGCCTGGTGGGCGCCCGAAGAGCTGGCCTTCGGGCTGGCCGACTCCGATACCCAAGTGCTCTTCACCGACACCCGCCGATCCGCGTCCGCCCTGGAGGCGGGCGCGCAGCCTGGACAGCTGATCGTGTGGGGCGAAGGCGGCCCTCCCGCCGGCAGTGTTCGCCTGGCGGACCTGCTGGAAGCCGCGCCGTTGGGCACCGACGAAGTCGAGCCGCGCGGCGAGGACAGCCCGGCCGGGATCTTCTACACGTCCGGCACCACCGGCCGCCCCAAGGGGTCTGCCAACACCCACCGGAACATCATTGCCAATCTCCTGAATGTCAGGGCGTTCTTCCGGGCGGTGGGTGAGACACCACCTCGTTCGAATGCGCCTCGCGAGGCGCGCCGTCAGGACTCGGACCTTACGGTCATTCCTCTCTTTCACGCCACTGCGCTGCTGTCCACGATGATCCCCTACCTGCATGCCGGGCACCGGCTCGTGTTCATGCCTCCGGGGCGTTTCGATCCCGAGGTCGCCGGACACCTGATCGAGGCGGAACGGATCTCCCGCTTCGGTGGGGTGCCGACGGTGGTGAACCGCATCATCGAATCGGGTGCACCCGACCGCTACGACTTCTCATCCGTGAGATCCATCTCGTACGGAGGCGCTCCCGCTTCGCCGGCGTTGCTCGAAAAGATCGGTCGGGCCTTCCCCGCCCTCGAGGAACGAGTCGTGCAGGGCTATGGGCTCACGGAGACGTCGCCGCTGCTCACTCTGAACGTTGGCGCGGACTACTTCAGTCATCCTGACTCGGTCGGTGTTGCGCTGCCGACGGTCGAGCTGAAGATCGCCGACGAAGCAGGCGTGCCGCTGCCTGTCGGCGAAACGGGAGAGATCTGGGCACGTGGCTCCAATGTGATTCCGGGCTATTGGAGACGGCCCGACGACAACCTCGCCAGCTTCGTGGATGGCTACTTCCGCACCGGCGACATCGGCCGGCTCGATGAATCCGGGTTCCTCTACATCACCGATCGTGCCAAGGACGTCATCATTCGCGGGGGCGAGAACGTCTACTGCGCCGAGGTGGAGGCGGTTTTGGAAGCACATCCGGCCATTGCCGAGGCGGCCGTCATCGGCGTTCCCCACCCCGACTGGGGCGAGGAGGTCAAGGCGATCGTCGTACCCGGCAAAGGTGATGTCGATACCGACCAGGTGGCGATGCATGTAGCGGCCCATCTGGCGAGTTTCAAGGTGCCGTCGCTGTGGGAGGTGCGGCAGCGGCCGCTGCCCCGCAACCCGGCGGGGAAGGTGCTCAAGTCTTCTCTCCGCACCGGTGACACGGCAGTGTCCGGAGTCGCCGACGACACGGACTCTGCGCTGTGACTGTCACGAGCGTGACGGTTGACTGGGCCGAAGGAGCTTCGGTCAGCGGTCGGTTGGTCCGGGGCACTCGCCGTTTGGGCGTCTTGCTGGCCCATGGCGCAGGCACCGACCAGGATCATCCCTCTCTCATCGCACTGCGCGATGGCATCGCGTCAGGCGGTCACCCGGTGATGACATTCAACTACCCGTACACCGAGCGGGGCGCCCGCCGTCCCGACCCTCAGGCCCGTCTTCTCGCCTGCCACGCCGCCGTGCTGGAGTGGTTCCGCGAACATGTCTGCCGGGAGGTCGTCGGTGCGGGTCGATCGATGGGCGGACGAATGTCAACGTACCTGGCGGCGGACGGGGCGCCCTTCGTGGGGCTCATCCTGTTGGCCTATCCGCTCCACCCGGCCGGCAAGCCCGATCGGCTCCGAGCCGATCACCTCCCCGACGTCCCGGTGCCGATGCTGTTCGTGACGGGTACTCGCGACCCTCTCTCACGCATGGACTTGTTCGACCAGTGGGTGCGCCCACTGCCTCGGGCCGACGTACTCCTCGTCGAGGATGGCGATCACTCGTTTCGCGTCCGCAAGTCGAGTGGCCGGACGACAGAGGAAGCGCTGGACGCGATCATCGAATCCACACTGAAGTGGCTGGCCGATCAGGAGTCCGGCTAGTCCTCGAGCGCCTTCACCTTGTTGAGGCGACGAATGAAACGTTCGTCTTCGATGAATCGCGCTCCGACGAACGAGTCCACCACCTCGGCAGCCACTTCGGACCCGATGACACGGCTCCCCAGGCACAACACGTTGGCGTCGTCGTGCTCCACGGCCTGGTGGGCCGTGTACACCTCGGTGCCCTGGACGGCTCGTACGCCTTTGATCTTGTTGGCAGCGATGGCCGCTCCCGCGCCCGATCCGCAGACGACGATGCCTCGTTCGGCCCGCCCATCCGCTACGGCCTTGCCCACCGCCGCCGCGAAATCCGGATAGTCGACCGACTCGGCCGAGTGGGTACCGAAGTCCGTGACGGCATGCCCTTGCTGAGCGAGTCGTTTGCCGATCGCGTCTTTCATCTCGTAGCCGGCATGATCGGCGCCGATCGCTATGCGCACCATTCCTCCTCCCGGAATCGCAAACGTTAGCGGCTGGATCCGGTGCGCCGGCGTTCGTCTCCCGTCCCGTACACTGCCGACGTGGAAACGATCGTGGTGACCGGCGGACGGCGCCTCGCCGGCGAAGTGGCCGTTCTCGGGGCCAAGAACGCCGTCCTGAAGGAAATGCCAACGATGCTGCTGGCACCGGGTACCCACGTGCTCCACAACGTGCCGGGAATTTTGGACGTCGAGCTGATGTGCCGGGTGCTCAGTCACATCGGCGCTTCATGCAGTCTGGACGCAAACCGTCTGGAGGTCGACGTGCCTGAAGAGCTGCGACCGGAGGCGCCACTCGAGCTGGTCAGACAGATGAGGGCATCGATCGTCGTGCTGGGGCCGCTGCTGGCGAGGTGCGGCAACGCCCGAGTGGCCTTCCCCGGCGGCGACGATCTCGGGGCGCGGCCTATCGACATGCACCTCGGGTCACTCGAGAAGATGGGCGCCGAGTTCCACCTCGAGCACGGCGTGCTGACGGGGCGAGTCGATGGCCGGCTGCGGGGGACAACGATCGACCTGGAATTCCCGAGCGTCGGCGCCACCGAGAACGTGCTCATGGCCGCAGTGCTCGCCCGCGGCGAGACCGTGATCAACAACGCGGCCCGCGAACCGGAGATCTCCGACATCATCGAGCAGCTCACCGGCATGGGTGCGCGCATCGAAGGAGCCGGCTCGGCTTCCATCGTGGTCGAGGGAGTGGACGAGCTTCATCCCGCCCAACACCACGTCCTCCCCGACCGTCTCGAGGCCGGCACGTACGCAGTTGCGGCGGCGATCACCGGAGGCGACGTCGTGGTCACCGACTGCCGGCCCGAACACCTGCGGATGGAGCTGCGGAAGCTCGAGGAAGCAGGTTGTGAAGTGGAGCGGCACGACACTTCCTTTCGGATCGAAGGTCCCAAGCGGGCCAAGGCCGTGGATTTCGCCACGCTGCCCTTCCCGGGATTCCACACCGACATGCAACCCCAGATGGTCGCCCTACTCGCCACCGCCGAAGGCACGTCGGTCGTCACCGAGAACCTCTATGACGCCCGTTTCCGGTATATCGGCGAGCTGGCACGGATGGGGGCCGACATCACCACCGAATGGCAGCACGCCGTGATCCGCGGGGTACCGCAGCTGTCGGGTTGTCCCGTGCTCGCCTTCGACATTCGGGCCGGAGCTGCGCTGGTGTTGGCCGGCCTCGCCGCCGATGGCTACACCACCGTCGGAGACATCAGCCACGTCGACCGCGGGTACGACGGGTTCGTGCCGAAGCTGGCGGCGCTGGGCGCCGACATCGAGCGGCGGATGGAGTGACCGCCACGAGCCGTTAGGCTATGCGGAACATCGAACCGTGCTTCGTTGTTGAACCAAACACATGACCATTGATGACTTGACGCTACGCCAGGGCCCCGCCGAGGACGTCGACATGGACGTTCTGGAGGCGACCCTCGAGTACATCCGCCCGGCGCTACAGGCCGACGGCGGCGATCTCGTGCTGCTCGGCGTCGACGACGGGGTCGTCAATCTGCAGATGGTCGGAGCATGCGGGGGATGCCCCATGTCCATGATGACGCTCAAGGCAGGCATCGAACGCATCCTGCAGGATCGAGTCCCGGGCGTCGTAGGCGTCGAAGCTACCGCCTGAGCGGGAAGCACAAGCACCGGCCGTTAGGCTCCCCCGCCATGACGTCTCTCCTCGATCGCGCTCGTGCGGGCGACAGGCGTGCGCTCGCCCGGTTGATCTCGGCGATCGAGGCTGATGCCCGAATTGGTCACGAAGCGGTCGCCGAGGTGTTTCCCGCCAGCGGCCGCGCGCACGTCATCGGGATCACCGGAGCTCCCGGCGCGGGAAAGTCGACGTTGACCGACGGACTGATCAGGTTGTTGCGGGCCGAAGGGGGAGAGGTGGCCGTCGTGGCGGTCGATCCGTCGAGTCCCTTCACCGGCGGCGCCATCCTCGGCGATCGTATTCGCATGCAGGATCACGTCGCCGATCCGGGTGTGTACATCCGTTCGATGAGCAGTCGTGGGCACATGGGTGGCGTCGCCGAGGCCACGCCACAAGTGGTGGCACTGCTCGACGGGTTGGGTTTCCCGACTGTCCTGATCGAGACGGTGGGCGTTGGCCAGGTCGAAGTGGAAATCGTCGACGAGGCCGACACCACCGTCGTAGTGCTCACGCCCGGTTGGGGCGACAGCGTCCAGGCCAACAAGGCCGGTCTATTGGAGATCAGCGACGTGTTCGCGGTGAACAAGGCGGACCGGCCCGGCGTGGACGGCACCATCCGAGACCTGAAGCTCATGCTCGCCCTCGGAGCAGAAGCCGGCTGGACACCGCCGATCGTCACCACCGTCGCCACCGACGAGAAAGGCCTCGACGACCTGCTCGCCGCCGTCCGCCAACATCTCGACCACCTTGTGGACACCGGTCGGCTCGAGGATGAGCGCCAGCGCCGGCTGGAGACGGGTTTCCGCCAGTCGGTCGCACGTGCGTACGCCCGTAGGATGCAAGAGACAACCGCCTACAGAGAGGCGATGGAGGACGTTCGCCGGCGTCTGATCGATCCGTGGACGGCCGCCAGGGCCTTCGACGGCCGCTAGGGTCGGCCCGGCCGCAAGCAGGAGGCGCATGGCACTCGCAGAGTTCGATCGAGACGGAGCGGTGGCGCTGATCAGGCTCAACCGACCTCCTGTCAACGCCCTGTCAGAAGAGCTGGCCCGGGCACTCGACGAAGCCATTGCCCAGGCGGAAGATCCTTCTGTCCGGGCTGTCGTCATCTACGGCGAGCCTCATTTCGCTGCGGGCGCCGACATCAAGGGATTTCAAGCCGCGTACGACTCCGGCGTCAAAGACGAGTTGGCTTCATCGTTGGCCACCGTCGTCCGGCGCCTCGAACGGTTGGAGAAGCCGACGATCGCTGCGGTTCGCGGCTTTGCATTGGGTGGCGGCCTCGAACTGGCCATGGGCGCAGACTTTCGGTTTCTGAGTGAGGACGCCAAGGTCGGGCAACCCGAGATCCTTCTCGGGATCATGCCGGGAGCCGGCGGAACCCAGCGGCTCCCGCGACTGGTCGGCTTCCAGACGGCCAAGGAGCTGAACTTCTCCGGACGCCAGGTGGGCGCCGACGAGGCCCTCCGGATCGGGCTGGCCGACAAGGTGTGCGGGCCCGAAGAGCTGCTCGACGTCGCCATGGGGGAGGCAGCTGAATGGGCGACGAATGCAACGCGGGGGCTCGCCGCGATCAAGCGGGCGATGGGCGACGGTTGGGGTCGTCCGATCGACGAAGCCATGGCCGTCGAAGCCGAAGCGTTCCAGGATGTGTTCTTCACCGACGACGCCCGCGAAGGAGTGGCGGCGTTCATCGCCAAGCGGACGGCCGAGTTCAACGGTCGCTAGCCGAGCCTTCGATCCGTTGTTTGAAGCGCGCCAAGTTGGCTCGCCACACCGCCGCCAGCACTCGTGAGCTGATCGGAGCACCCAGCGCCCCGCCGAAGTACCACGGGAGCTCGAGTTGTTCTTCCCACGTGAACCTCGTGCGGTCGGGCGCAAGTGCTTCGAGTAGGAAGCGGCCGCTTCCGGTGACCACCCCGCGGTGCGTCACACCGATCTCTTCGCGCTCACGCCAGGAGGTCACCTCGATGACATCGGTGGTGCGAAGCGGCCCGATCTTGGTCAGCACCTCCATCACCGTGCCCTTGCCCGTTCTTGTGGTCCCGATGAACTCGATGCGCTCGGCGTCGCGCATCCACTCGACGTGAGATGCGAGGTCGGCCGCCTCAGCCCAAACTGCGTCGAGGGGAGCGGCGATGTCCACCGAGACAGAGATCACGGCAGCATCGTAGGGCTGGCGACCCTCGGAGGCGTCATGACCGGCCGCGCATGGCACAATTCTCGGGTGCTCTACCTCGATCATGCGGCCACCACGCCGATGCGTCCGGGCGTGTGGGAGGCGATGGCCCCGTACGGTTCCGGGACGTTCGGCAACGCCTCGGGCATCCACGAGGTGGCGCGCCGGGCCAAAAACGCGCTCGAGGAGGCGCGAGAACGGGCAGCGGCCGTGATCGGCTGCCGGCCACGCGAAGTCGTCTTCACTGCGGGCGGCACCGAATCCGACAACCTGGCCGTCAAAGGCGTCGGACTCTCTCGGCGCGATCGGCGAGTGGTGGTGTCCGCCGTCGAGCACGAAGCAGTGCTGGAGTCTGCCCGATTCCTCGCTTCGCTCGGCATGGCGGTAGCGGTGCTTCCGGTCTCAGCCGACGGCGTCGTCGACATCGAACGACTTTCCGGCATGGGCGAGGAGTGTGGACTGATCTCAGTGATGACCGCCAACAACGAAACTGGCGTCGTCCAGCCTCTCAGCGCTGTCGCCGACGCCGTGCGACGCTCGTCTCCCGATGCTGTCGTCCACACCGACGCCGTTCAAGCGTTCTCTTCGCACACGCTGGACGTCGAAGACTTGGATGTGGATCTGATGTCGCTCGCCGCTCACAAGTTCGGTGGCCCCAAGGGCGTGGGGCTGCTCTATGTGCGATCGGGGTTGTAGCTCGAGCCGGTGCTGCACGGTGGCGGCCAGGAGATGGGGCGCCGCTCGGGCACGCACAACGTGATGGGGGCGGTAGGCATGGTCGCGGCGATGGAACTGGCAGCGGAGGACCGGTCCAGCTTCGCCGCACGTGTGGCGACCGAGAGAAACGCCTTCGAGCGAGCGATGACCGAGGCCGGGGCGGTGATCACCGCCGCCGGTGTCGATCGCCTTCCTCAGCACAGCCATTTTCGGATGCCTGGACAGGTGAGCGAGACGATGCTGATGAAACTCGACAGCATCGGGCTGTCCGCTTCGGCGGGCAGCGCATGCCAATCCGGCGCGATCACGCCATCCCATGTCACCAAGGCCATGGGCTGGTCCGACGACGCAGCCGCCGAGTCGGTGCGGATCACCTTTGGGTGGACGACGGAGCCCAGCGACGGCCTCACTGCGGCCGCAGCCGTGATCGAAGCAGGTCGCGCGTGAAGGTACTGGCGGCCATGTCAGGAGGGGTCGACTCGTCCGTTGCAGCCGCCCAGATGGTGGCCGAGGGACACGACGTCATCGGTGTCACGCTGAAGCTGTGGGAGGAGCCCGACGGTTCACTGCCCACGGCCGGATGCTGCACAGTTGCGGACGCCGAGGATGCCCGCCGGGTCGCTGCGCAGCTCGACATCCCCTACTACGTCCTCAACTACACCTCGGCGTTCAGGGCGGGGGTCGTTGATCGGTTCATCGACGATTATGCGCACGGATGGACCCCCAATCCGTGTGTCGAGTGCAACCGCACCGTCAAGTTCGATCGGTTGCTGGCACAGGCCAAGGATCTGGGCTGTGACACGGTGGTCACGGGCCACTATGCCCGGGTCGAGTCGTCCGGAGGCGAACACCGTCTTCTGCGGGGGGTCGATCGTTCCAAGGATCAGTCGTACGTGCTGTACATGTTGGGCCAGGCCGAGCTCGCCAGGGTTCGATTCCCGGTGGGAGCCCAACCGAAGTCCGAAACCCGCCGTATTGCGGAGTCGCTGGCGCTGCGAACGGCCGGCAAGCCGGACTCTCAGGACATCTGCTTCGTAGGAGACCGCCACTATCGGGACTTCTTGACCGAGCACGCCCCCGAAACAGCCCGTCCGGGATCGATCGTCGACCGCGACGGAACGGTGGTGGGGTCACACGAAGGGGTGTCGGGATTCACGATCGGCCAGCGGCGCAGGCTCGGTGTGGCGTTGGGCGAGCCGGCGTACGTGGTGGAGGTGGAGCCTGCGACCGCGACAGTCACGATTGGCAGGAGAGCAGACCTCGAAACCGACGGCTGCCTCCTGGAAGACGTGTCGTGGACCGGCGCGAGCGTCCCACGGTCCGGCCGCGGCGAGTTCCAATACCGGGCGCACGGTGCGGCGGCGCCGTGCCGGTACCAGCCGTCGGATGTGGGACTCCTCGTTACCTTCGACACTCCCCAACCGGCTGTCGCTCCAGGGCAGTCCGGCGTGTTGTACGACGGGGAGCGAGTCCTCGGCGGAGGAATCATCCGACGCCCAATCGGTCACTAGCCTCCTGGACCATGACCATCGCGGCCGAGTTGGAAGCGCTGCGCGAGCAGGTCCGCTACCACGCACATCGCTATTACGTGCTCGACGAGCCGGAGATCTCCGATGCGGAGTACGACGCCCTCTACCGCCGCCTGGAAGCGCTCGAAATCGAGCATCCCGAGCTGGTCACGCCCGACTCTCCCACCCAGCGGGTAGGCGCAAAGCCCTCTGGACTGTTCCAGCCCGTCACCCACCTCGAACCGATGTTCTCGCTCGACAACGCCGAATCCACGGACGACCTCGCGGCGTGGGAGGCACGTCTCGTCCGCATGCTGGGTGGCCCTCCCGGAGGCTATTCCTGCGAGCTCAAGATCGACGGGCTGGCCGTGTCGCTGGTATACGAGGATGGCCGCTTCGTGCGCGGTGCCACCCGAGGCGATGGGACGACGGGAGAGGACATCACGGCCAACCTTCGCACCATCGAAGCGATCCCGCTCCGACTGATGGGCGAGGCGCCGACCCGACTCGAGGTGCGGGGCGAGGTGTTCATGCCTGCCGGTGCATTCGAGGCGCTCAACGCCCGCCAGCTCGAGGCGGGTGATCGGCTCTTCACCAACCCTCGCAACGCTGCAGCGGGGTCGGTCCGGCAGAAAGATCCCCGGGCAACCGCCGAGCGCCGATTGTCGATCTGGATCTACCAGATGTCAGTGATCGAAGCTGGCCCACCGCTCGAACGCCACAGTGAGACGCTCGACTACTTGCGTGACCTCGGGTTCAAGGTCAATCCGGCCGGGGCGGCCGTGGCCGACCTCGCCGGTGTGACCGAGTACGTGCTGAACGCCGAAGCCGAGCGGCATCGACACGACTACCAGACCGATGGAGTGGTCGTGAAGGTCGATCTGCTCGCCGAGCAGGCGGCGCTGGGCTTCACGGCGCGTGCGCCGCGCTGGGCCATCGCATACAAGTTCCCGCCGGAAGAACAGACGACGAAGTTGCGCGACATCCAGATCAACATCGGGCGCACCGGCGCCGCCACGCCGTTTGCCGTGCTCGAACCGGTGTTCGTCGGGGGTGCCAACGTGGGGATGGCCACACTCCACAACGAAGAGCAGGTCTCCCAAAAGGACGTGCGCATCGGCGACACGGTGGTCGTCCGTCGGGCTGGCGACGTCATTCCTGAAGTGGTCGGACCGGTGGTCTCGGTACGGACCGGCGGCGAGAAGACGTGGACCATGCCGTCGACCTGTCCGTTCTGCGGCCATCCCATCGTTCGTCCGGAAGGTGACAAGGTGGCGCGCTGCACAGGGGGTCTCGCCTGCCCGAGCCGGCTCAGAGAGTGGCTCGCCTACTTCGCCAGCAGGGCCGCGATGGACATCGAGGGCCTCGGCTACAAGACCATCCAGCTACTGCTCGACGAAAAGCTCATTGCCGACCCATCGGACATCTTCTTCCTTCGCCCCGAACAGCTCGAAGCGTTCGAAGGATGGGGCGAAGTGTCGATCGGCAATCTGATGGCCGGCATCGAGGCCGCACGCGACCGACCGCTCGCTCGATTCCTCGTCGGCCTGGGCATTCGCCATGTCGGGCCTTCGGCAGCGAAGGAGTTCGCTCGTCGCTACCGGTCCATCGATCCGCTCATCGCCGCCGACATCGAAGAGCTCACGGCCATCGAAGGGGTAGGGCCCAAGATCGCCGAGGCGTGGGTGGAGTGGGCGGCGGAATCGGACAATCGTGCCCTCATCGAGCGGTTCCGCCAAGGCGGAGTCCGACTCGCCGATCCCGAGCCATCGGGGACGCGCAGCGACGTCTTGGCCGGAACGACCTTCGTAATCTCCGGAACACTCGATGGGCTCAGCCGCGACGAGGTTAAGGATCGACTGGAAGGGGCGGGAGCGAAGGTGACGGGGTCGGTGTCGAAGAAGACCACCGGGCTGATCGTCGGTGACGCACCTGGTGCTTCCAAGCTGACCAAGGCTGAGGCGTTGGGTGTGCCGGTCATCGACGGTGCCGACCTGGAGCGCTTGCTTTCCGACGGCGCAGAATGGCTGAAGGTCAGCTCGTGACCCGGAACGCCCACTCGTGTGCCCCGGCGTCGGGAAGACCAGAGATCGTATCCCAGACGACCCTGACTCGCTGTCGTCCCGGCTGCCAGGAGTCGAGCAGCCGGTCGGGTCCTGGCCGCCACGAGTGCACACCGGTCGCTTCGACGAACGTGATCTCGTTGTCGGGGATCCGGACCCAGTTGGCGTCCGCCGATCCGCTGCCTCGGAAGTCGATCCACAGCTCGGCCACGTAGCCGACCGGCAGGTCGACCTCGAACGAATCGATGCTCGACACCTGCGATCCGGGTTGCGGATGGATGCTCTCCAGAGCTTCAGGTAGTTCGGCCGCCTCACCGTCAGGATTGGCGAACGCGAGTCCCAAGGCGATCACGGCCACCAGCGCCGCGGCGAGGCCGAAGTATATGAGGCGATACTGCGCACGACCCATGGGCGGCGCATTGTAGGGCCGGGCCCGCTCGTGTCGGGAGTCGGACCGGTGGCTCTACACTCCCCGGATGCACGTGAACCCGACCTTGGCGGCGCTCGGGTCGTCTCCGATGGCCGACCTTCACGACCGGGCCCGGGCGATGCGAGCATCCGGAACCCCATTGCTGGACTTCTCGATCGGCGACCCCCGCGAGCCGACGCCGCCGTTCATCATCGAGGCGTTGCGGAACGCGGTACCGGAGGTGTCGCAGTATCCGACCACGTCGGGGCTGCCCGCCACGCGCCAGGCGATCGCGGATTACGTGGAGAGACGATTCGGAGTCGAAATCGACCCCGAAACCCAGATCATTCCCACTGCCGGCGCCAAGGAGGCCATCTTCTCGACGCCGCTTGCATTCGTCGCCCGTGAGGGCGGACGCAAGGGTGTGATCTACCCGTCGCCCGGCTATGCGACATACGAGCGGGGCGCGTTGCTGGCGGGCGCCGATGTCCACCCCATCGAGCTCGCCCACGACTTCCGATTCCGCTCCGACCAAGTGCCCGCTGGATTTTGGAGCACAGCCGCGCTGGCCTGGATCAATTCGCCGCACAATCCGTCGGGAGCGGTGTCCACTCGCGGTGAGATCGAGGATTTCGTTGCTGCGGCACGGGCGGCAGGTGCGCTCCTGTGCTCCGACGAGTGTTACGCCGACCTGTATGAACACGATCGGCCGGCATCGGTGCTCGAAGTGACGGGGGGCGACGCCGAAGGGGTTCTGTCGTTTCTCACCCTGAGCAAGCGGTCCGGCATGACCGGGTACCGGGCTGCTGCCATCGTCGGCGATCGCGCCGCGATCGCCGTCCTCAAGGACCTGAGGTCGGCCACCGGCACCGCCTCGCCAGAGTTCGTGCAAGCTGCCGCCATCGCAGCCTGGAGCGACGACGACCACGTGGCCCCCCGCCGGGCCGCCTTCGCCGCCAAACGGCGCATCCTCCGCCAGGCATTCGAGGAATGCGGCTACGACACGGTCGCCTCCGATGCCGGGCTGTACCTGTGGGTGCGGGTGGGCGACGATCTCGACATGGCCGAGCGGCTCCTCGAACATCACATCGTCGTGTCGCCGGGGCGGGTGTTCGGTCCCGGCGGGGAAGGCTATCTTCGTCTGGCGCTCGTCCCCACCGTCGAGGAGTGTGAGGGTGCTGTGGAGGTGTTGAAACGATGTCTGACGAAGAGCTGATCCGAATCGCATTCGACGACCTGGATCGCATCGGCGACGCTCGGTCGGCCGTAGAGCGGACCATCGCGCTGCTCGACCAAGGAGAGCTGCGTGTGGCCGAGCCCTCCCAAGGAGGATGGGTCGTCAACGAATGGGTGAAGCAGGCGATCCTCCTCTATTTCCGGCTGGCGGCGCTGACGACGACCGAAGCAGGGCCGTTCGAGTATCACGACAAGATCCCCACCAAACGCAATCTGGCCGCGCAGGGGGTACGCGTGGTGCCGCCGGGCACGGTCCGCTATGGCGCCTTCTGCGAGCCAGGAGTGGTCGTCATGCCTGGCTACGTCAACATCGGGGCACATGTGGGAAGCGGCACGATGGTCGATACGTGGGCCACGGTGGGCTCGTGCGCGCAGATCGGAAGGAACGTCCACCTGTCGGGCGGGGTCGGGATCGGCGGTGTACTCGAGCCTCCCAACGCCACTCCGGTGATCATCGAAGACGGAGCGTTCATCGGCAGCAGGTCGATCGTGACCGAAGGCGCTCACATCGGCGCGGGGGCGATCCTGGGTGCCAACACCACCCTCACCGCATCGATCCCTGTCTACGACATGACGACCGAAACTCGCACCGAATACCGGGGTCAGATACCTGCCCGAGCGGTGGTGGTGCAGGGCACCCGGCCCAAGGAATTCCCCGGAGGCACGGCCTACCTCCAGTGCGCCTACATCATCGGATACCGCTCCGACGCGACCGACGAGAAGGTCAGCCTCAACGAGGCGCTGCGAACGTTCGACGTGTCGGTGTGACGAGCCTGACCGAAACGCTCGTCTGGCTGGTCGACATCCCGTCCGTGATCGGCGACGAGGCTGCCATCTGCACCGCCATCGACCGCCGGCTCGAGGCGGCGCGGATCGAGACCATTCGGGTGGGAAACGGTTTGGTGGCCGGACCGCGGACGGGCAAGCCGCTTCTCCTGCTCGTTGGCCACATCGACACCGTTCCCGACCAAGGCCAGGGGCCGGCCCGGGTCGTTGACGGGCGCCTCTACGGCCTCGGCTCGACCGATATGAAGAGCGGAGTTGCGGTGATGATGCATCTCCTCGAAGACCCGGCGGTGCAGGGTGGGCCATTCGACGTCGTCGGGGTGTTCTACGACCGAGAGGAGGGCCCCGTCGCCGACAATCAGCTCGCACCGATCCTGGATGATCAGCCATGGTTGTCCGATGCGGAGTTCGCCGTCGTGTTGGAGCCCACCGACCTGCGGATCGAACTCGGCTGTAACGGAGCCATGAATGTGCTGTGTCGGTTTTTCGGCTCCTCCGCACATGGCGCTCGGCCATGGCTGGGCGAAAACGCCATCACCAAAGCCGTGCCGCTTCTCGGAGTGTTCGCCGGGCACGAGCCGGTACCGTACGAACAAGCTGGCCATGTCTTCTACGAGACCATGACGGTCACGATGGCCACAGGTGGCCTGTCGCGCAACGTGGTGCCGGCCCGGTTCGAGTTCAACGTCAACTACCGGTTCCCGCCGACCATGACCCTCGACGAAGCGGAGGCGCGTTTTCGGGAGTTCGCCCAGCTGGCCGATGAGCTCGAGTTCGTCGACCGGGCGCCGGCCGCCCCCATCCCGCAGGACAATCCGCATCTCGACCGCCTGGCGGCTGCCACCGGGGCCGAGCTGGCGCCCAAACAAGCATGGACCGACGTCGCCCGCCTCGAGCAGTACGGGATCCCGGCGGTCAATTACGGTCCCGGGGAAGTTGCCCTGGCCCATCAGGCGGATGAGAGCATCGCGCTACCCAATCTCGACGCGGCCTACGGGGCACTGAGCCGGTTCCTGACCTAGCGCTCTCCCGTGACGGCGGCGATCCAGTCTCCGGTCGTCGTGATCATCACCCTCATCCCGCTGTATCCGTTGGCGCGATAGAAATCGACCTCTTCCTCGTTGTAGATGGGAACGATTGCTTCCCAGTCAGCCTCGGACGGGGCCTCCGCCACGGCCGATGGCCACACGTACACGGTGGTTCCTTCTTCGTCGACAACGGTGGTGTGGGGGGTGTTGAGCACCGCGACGATCTGACCGAGGACGTCTTCTCGATTCTGTTCTGCCTGCACCCACGCCCGTAGCGGCGACGCGGCGCTGCCGTCGTCGAACTCAGGCGCAGCGAGCTCGGCCAGCGCTCGATAGTCGCACGCAGTAGCCGCTTCGACGATCTCGGTGCGGAGGAACGCCACGGGGGCCGGAAGCCCGGCTTGTTCGGGCGGCCGGGTCAGCTGGCCCTCGGCGCTGCATCCGACCCGCGGCGCCTCGATGCCGCCCAAGAACGCCGTCTCGGGTATCTCATTCGGCGCCCCCAGGAGCGACGCCGACCGTAGCGCATCGCTCCCCGTGCCGATGTTCAACACCATTCCGTCGTCGCGCAGCAACCGCAGCCCGCCGGTGGGCCCGATGACGGCGATGGCAGTACCGTCGAAGTCGAACAGACGTGAGGTGGTCGTCGCGTCGACCGGCCAGCCCGGATCTCGGCCATGGTCTTCGAGGTCGACGAGACCGGCTTCGCCCCGGCGCAGCACCGCTACCGCCGGCGAACCGTCGGCGGCAAGGATGACATCGGTGACACCCGAGTCGCAATCCCACTCGGCGATCGTGTCGCCGTTGCTGCCGTGAACGGCTGCACTCGTGCAGCCTTGCGTTCGGCGAACGACCGCGAAGCCCAGATCGGAAAAGGAGGCGTCGACGATTCCGGTGAGCGACGATAGCTCCGTCGGCAGGCCTCCGGCCAGCGGCAGCGCCCACAACCGAGTTGGGCCGTCGGCGGAGGTGACATACAGCACCTGAGGGATCCCACCAAACGGGCCTGCATCGACGAGACGAACGCGTTGGCCGGCTTCGGCCGCGATCAGGACACGCGGTTCGGTGGCCCCTGCCGGCAGATGCAGAATGGCGTCGGGCGGGAACGGAGTGACGGTCCGCGCATACTGGTAGATGATGCCACCGTTGCGGTCGCCCACCGCAGCGCGGAGCGGGATCTCGAAGTCACCTCGAATCCGAATCGCCGGGCCGCCGCCGTCGCGAATCACGACGGAGTCGTCGAACATCAACAGGAGGCGCAGATCACCCTCGTCCACCACAACGGTGGTGGTCGTGGAAGGGGGCGGGCTCGATGCGACACGCGTCGACGTGGTCGATGCCGGCTCGCTCGAAGGAGGGACGCTCGTCTGGCTCACCGGCAGTGTGCACGCCGACGCAATGACGACGATCACGGCGAAGAGGGCAGAGGCTCGCATGGGCGAATGGTACGGGGCGGTGATCGCTACGGGGTCATCGCCCGAATGCGTCCTCGTAGGCCAGCTCGTAGTGGCGCGCCGCATTGTCCCAGGAGAAGTCGGTTGTCATCCCTCGGCGCATCAGCTCCCCCCATGCGTCTTCATCCCGGTCCATCGTGCGACGGGCGCGCCTGATGGTCTTGGCCAGCTCGATTGGCTCGAAGAGCCGGAACCCGAATCCGGTTGCGGCATCGGGGTGCTCGTCGATGTCGATGACGGTGTCGGCCAGCCCCCCCGTCAGCCGGACGATCGGGACGGATCCGTAGCGCATCGCATACATCTGACCGATCCCGCAGGGTTCGAAGCGCGATGGCATGAGATAACCGTCGGTCCCCGCCGACACGAGCCGACTCAGGTCCTCACGGTACGGGGCGTGCCAAACCGATCGCGGGTGGCGCCCGGCCCACTCGTCGACCATCCCATCGAGCTCGCCGCTGCCAACCAACACGAGCCGAACATCGTCTCGCACGAGCTCGTCGAGATGCGCATCGAGCAGTCCGAGGCCTTTCTGCTCGGACATGCGGCCGACGTTCCCGAGCAAGAACCCGTCGTCTAGCCCGGCCAGTTCGATGAGCCGACGTCGTGATGCTGCCCGTCCCGTCGGGTCGACCGCCGAGTAGGGCGCCGGTAGTGCCGGATCGTTCTGCGGATCCCACACCCTCTCGTCGATCCCGTTGAGGATGCCGCGCACGGGCTGCGGAAGGCTCCGGATCACCACGTCCATGCCTCCCGAGATCGTGTCATCATCGGCGAGCTGGAGTGCGAAGCTCGGCGATACCGTGGTGACCAGGTCGGCGCCAACGATCCCGGCTTTGAGAAAACTGGCGGCGCCCCACCATTCGAGCGGGCCGGCCGCAGTCATGGCCGCGGCAGGTGCTCCGATCAGCGCGCGGACCTCGTCCAACGGGCCATCGATGCCGTACGCGGCGTTGTGGATCGTGAAGACGGTTGGAACCGGCGCAGCCAGAGCGGCCGGGCCCGTGTGGGCATCATGGAGGTGGAGTACGTCGAAACGGGTGGCTAGGCGACCCGTCATTGCCGCCAGCTGCCCGAACCTGCGCCACTGGTCTTCGTATGCGCTGCCCGCATGGTCGCCGTAGATGCCCGGTCGGTCGAACAGCTCGGGCTCGTCCAGCGCCATTACCCGGTAGGCGCCGTGCTCCCATGTCCGGAACGTCGCCCCGGCCTCCTCAGCGACCTCCCCCTCGTCGCGCAGGTGGCGGTACGCGGGGATGACCACGGTGACGTCGTGTCCCAAGCCGGCGACGCCCTGAGCGATCCCGGCGATCGCCTCGCCGAGGCCGCCCGTTCTTGCGAATGGTGAGAGCTCGCTGGCAGAGATGAGAACCTTCACGAAATCACTTCCATACGGAAGTCGTAGCGGCCGGACACCTGAGTCCGATACGACACCCACAACTCGACTCCGTGGAACACCTCGACAAGGCTGCCGTTCTCGTCCGTGAACGATGTCACGATGGGCCGGCTGACCAGCCGGCCGGGGACTCGTAGATCGATCAACACTTGCCCAGGCCCATGGTCGGCGACGATGCGAAAGCGGTGACCCTCGACGGTGATCGCCTCGATGAGTGGCACCGGCTCGCCGCCGTCGACCCTCACCGCCACACTGTCATCGATCGCCAGAGGGATCACGGGTCCGAGCCGGTCGTCGTCCTGGTCGTTGAGGTCGTACGAAACCACCAACTCGCGCTGGTCGGCCACGAATGTCTTGCGGATGCCGGACGATTGCAGTGTGACGTTCAGGGTGCCCTTGCCGGCTTCGAACGACTCGAGCGTATACACCTCCGACGGGCCGTCCTCGCGTCGATCCCGGAACGCCGGAGCGGCGCAGTCCCCCGGAACGTCGCTGAGCGCCCATCGAGTCGGCTTGTCGTCGATGTAGAACAGGCTGGCCGACGATTCGGAAAGGACCCATGATTGATGGGGGAGCTCGACATGGAGGTCGGTCCGTCCGTCGGCGTTCCAGTCGATCGCCTCAGCCTCACACCAGTTCTGGGACCGATGATTATCGGTGTCGTGTGCTGCTCTCGCTGCGATCAGCTCCCCGGCCACCGCCTGGCGGAGAAAGGGCAGATTGCTGCCTCCGAAGGCGCCATGCCAGTAGGCGTCGTTGCACTGTCCTCGCAGCAGATGGTGCCGGGCGTCGTCACCGGCGCGCCGCGTCAGCCGCGACAGTCGCAACATCCTCCGGTAGAGCACCATCGACTCCCGCCGGCCGGTCACCAGGCTGGGCCAGTAGCCACCCGACCACTCATTCATCTCTGCGTAGCTGCCGGACGGCAAGCTGACGTGCCCGGCCGAGCCCAGCGCCGCGTGCGCATCGTTCAGGGTGGACAGCTCCAGTTCTGGGTGCGATTCGATCCGGGACAACAGCTCGTCGAGCCACTCGGCGGAGTAGTCGTTGGCCCATGCTCCGAACTTCTCTCCGTCGTCACCGATGACCACCGCACCGTCGGGATCTGCCGCCGCCTGTTGCTCGAGCAGGGCCATGATTTCGTCGACCGGAGCGTTGGGCACGGCGTACCTCATCGCCTGTGAGATGAAGAAGACTTCGAGCGTGCGTCCGTGGTAGTCGACGGTGTAGGGCCGACTGGCCGGCATCCCCGGCGGCAGATGCTCGCTATCGAGGACGGTGTACGCCAGCCCGCGACGGTTGAGGGTGCCCGCCAGCGACGGCTCCCAGAAACGCTCGCCCAACCACACACCGAGCGGCGCGGTCCCTGTCAACGCCTCCAGCCGGGTCATGCCCAGAGTCAGCTGCTCCACCCGATCGTTCTCGGGGATGGCGGCGAGCACAGGCTCGAACCACCCGCCCGCCAAGAATTCTGCCGCTGGCAGCGACCTGAACGCCTCGACCACCTCGGGACGGTTGGCCGACCACCACTCCCACAGAGGCCCGGAGTTGTGGACGACCAGCGGCCTGCCCTCGCCCCGACGGAACAGGTCCAGCAGCGGAAGATAGACGTCGTCGGTGATTCGCTCGATGACCTCGTCGAGGTTGCCGATCGGTTGATGATTGTGGACGACGAAGACGACGCGCACCGAGCTCCCATCGAGTCGCCATCACGCTAGCCACGGCCTCACTCGGTGGGTCAAATCGGACGGCTCCGGCCATGCGACCGCCCTGGGTGGTGGCTAACGTCCGGCAACGATGGATGACTCGCCACTCTCGGCGCCCGCACGGCCGTTGCGCCTGCCTGCGTCGAAGCAACTTGCGTACGCCCTGGGCCAACTCGGATGGTCGATCCTCATCAACGTGGTCGGGATCACCCTGGTCTACTTCTACCTCCCGCCGGACAATGCCGGGATTCCCAACCTGATCACACCTGCGACGTTTCTCGGAGTGCTCAACGCCTTGGTGCTCATCGCAGCCGCCGGCCGGTTGGTCGATGCCGTCACCGACCCGTGGGTCGCCTCACTCTCCGACAGATCAACCAATCCGCGGGGCCGCAGGATCCCGTTCATGGCCAAGGGCGCCATTCCCGCCGCGGTGTTTCTCGCCCTCATGTTCCTGCCGCCCGTATCCGGCGTATCGGGTTGGAATGCGGTGTGGGTCTTGGCGACATCGATCGGCTTCTACGTCGCACTGACGTTCTATGTGACGCCGTTCTACGCATTGCTGCCCGAGCTGGGCCACAGCCCGCGCGAACGGCTCAACCTGGCGACCTGGGTGTCCATCACGTATGCCATCGGCATCATCGTCGCCGGCTCGGTCACCGTGCTCGCCGAACCTGTCCAGTCGGCGCTCGGCCTGGACAGCGCCCTCCAAGCGATCCAGGCGGTGGTGGTTGCCCTGGCCGTGCTGTCGCTGGTGCTCATGGCGATTCCCGTGGTGGCCATCGATGAACGCCGGTACTCGGCGGGTCAGCCCAGTTCCGTGCCGTTCAAGCCGGCGCTCCGAGCGGCACTGGGTGACGGCCAACTGCGTCGCTTCATCTTCGCCGACTTCGTCTATTTCGCCGCGATCACGATCATCCTGACCGGGATGCTGTACTACGTGACGGTGCTCCTCGAAGAAGATGAGAGCCTCGTCGCGACGCTGCTGGCGGTTTCAGTGGTCGTGTCGTTCCTGCTGTACCCGTTGGTCAACCTCCTGGCGCGCCGCTTCGGTAAGAAGCCTCTCGTGATGCTGTCCTTCTTCGTCATGGCGTTCACGTTCGGGAATGTGATCCTGCTGGGCAAGCTGCCGATGCCGGCGGTCGCACAGGCCTTCTTCGTGGTGATCGTCTATTCGGTGCCGCTTGCCTTTTTGGGTGTGCTCCCCAACGCCATGCTTGCCGACTATTGCCAGTGGGACGCGCGCCGATCAGGAGAGCGCAAGGAGGGGTTGTTCTATGCTGCCCGGACGTTGATGCAGAAGTTCGGGCAGACGGCAGGGGTGCTCGTCTTTGCGATGCTGACGACTTTCGGGATCAACATCGGTGACGACCTGGGTATCCGCCTGAGTGGTGTCGTCGGCGCGGTGCTTGCGCTGCTGGCGGCGGTCGTTTTCGCCGGTTATGACGAGCGCCGCATCCTCGACGAGCTGGGCGACGAGGTGGAAGCCGAAGCTGCGTGACCGAGTTGCTGCATCCGCACGCAGCCGGATTCCGGATCGACGGATCCTCCGGAGAGGCCATCGTGGCCGTGCACGGTTTCACGGGCAATCCCGCGCATCTGCGTATGCTCGCCGCCGACCTCAACGGCCGCCTGGGTCACACTGTCATCGCCCCCCGGCTGCCGGGACACGGGACCTCGCTCGAGGACATGGCCTCCACCGGCTGGCTCGACTGGTACGGAGCCGTGCACGCCGCGGTGGGCGAAGCGCTTCGAGACGCCGCCAGACTGCATCTGTTCGGTTTCTCGATGGGCGGTTTGCTTGCGATGATCGCCGCAGGACGGTTCCCCACAGCCAGCCTCGCGACCCTGAATACGCCTGTGGTCAATCGCGACCCGCGGGTCTACGCAGCCCGTTGGTGGCATCGAATCCAGCCCTTTCGTCCCTGGGCCGAGGGTGGTGCCGAGCCCGAGGGACCAAACCGCGAGTACTGGCTTCACTACGAGGGCTATCCCGTACGTGGACTGGCCGAGATGCGCCGCGTTCGCGACGAGGCTCTGCGGACGGCGGGCCGGATCGACGCTCCGACGCTCGTGGTGCAGTCGCGGGCCGACGAGACGGTTGCCGAGCACAACGCGGAAGCTCTGGTTGCAGCACTCTTCAGAGCCTCTACGACGATCGTGTGGCTCGATCGGTCAGCGCACAACGCGCTGTTCTTCGACGAAGCCCCCGTCGTGCACGAACGGCTGGCCGCTCACATGACGGGAGCGTCGGCCCGCTGACGGCGGTCCTACAATCTCGGCATGCCCATCGACATCGACATCGCCCATGTCGCGCAGTTGGCGAGGATCGCACTGGGACCCGATGAGGAGGAGCTCTATCGCAGTCAGCTCGGTGTGATCCTGGACCACGCAGCCCGAGTACAAGCCGCCGACACCGACGGAGTCCCTCCCACCGCGCATCCTCTCCCGATGGTCAACGCGTTCCGTGAGGACATCGTCAGACCCGGCCTGTCCCACTCCGATGCGTTGCACCAGGCGCCCGACGCTCACGACGGGTACTTCCGGGTGCCTCCTGCGTTGGACGTCGAGTGAACCTGGTGGACCTCACCATTGCCGATGCTCGGCGGATGCTGCAGCAGGGAGAAACGACGGCAGTCGAACTCCTCGAGGCGGTCGTGGACCGGGCTTCGCTCACTGAAGCCGACCTGCACGCCTACCTCACCATCGATCACGACGGTGCCGCACGGGCCGCACGGCAAGCCGATGAACGTCGCGCGGCGGGAGACGACGATCCGCTGCTCGGCATTCCCGTGGCTGTCAAGGACAACATGACGACCATCGGCGTCCCCACGACCGCCTCGTCCAAGGTCCTCGACGGCTACCTACCGCCCTACGACGCGACAGTTGTGAAGCGGCTCAAGGCGGCGGGGGCGGTCATCGTCGGCAAGACCAACCTCGACGAGTTCGCCATGGGTTCGTCCACGGAGAATTCTGCATACGGACCCACCCGCAACCCATACGATTCGTCGCGGGTTCCCGGCGGCTCGTCCGGCGGCTCGGCGGCGGCGGTGGCGGCCGGGTCGGCCCTCGGTTCGTACGGTTCCGACACCGGCGGGTCCATCCGACAGCCGGCGGCGTTTTGCGGCCTCGTGGGGATGAAGCCGACGTACGGTCTCGTGTCCCGCTATGGATTGATCGCGTTCGCGTCGTCGCTCGATCAAATCGGGCCATTCGGTCGAACCGTCGACGACGCGGCGTTGCTGCTCGACGCCGTCTCAGGACACGATCCTCGCGACGCGACCTCTTACTCAGGTGAAACACCGAAAGTGGCCGACGCTGACGGCGGAGCAGGCGGCCTGCGAGTGGGCGTGGTCCGGGAACTCTCGAGCCAGGGTATCGACGATTCGGTCGCCGACGCGTTTTCGCGCACGGTCGACCGGCTCAGCGATGCAGGCGCCAACGTTGTCGAGGTCTCCGTCCCGGCTGCCGACCTGGCGCTCAGCGCCTACTACCTGATCGCTCCCGCCGAGTGCTCGGCCAACCTCGCTCGTTTCGACGGCGTCCGTTACGGTCTGAGGGTCGAGGGCGACACCGTGGAGTCGATGATGTCGGCCACCAGATCCGACGGATTCGGACCCGAAGTCACCCGGCGCGTGCTGCTCGGCACGTACGCCCTCTCAGCCGGCTACTACGACGCCTTCTACGGCCAGGCCCAGCGCGTTCGCACGATGATCATCCGCGAATTCGAGTCAGCATACGGCCGTGCCGACGTGCTCGTGTCGCCGACGACGCCGACCACCGCTTTCGAGTTCGGAGCGAAGACGGCTGATCCTCTGTCCATGTACATGAGCGACGTGTGCACCATCCCCTCGAACCTGGCGGGGCACCCGTCCGCTTCAGTGCCCATCGGTGTGGACGAACAGGGGCTGCCGATCGGCTTCCAGATCATGGCTCCTGCGCTGGAAGAACGGCTGCTGTTCCGAGTCATGCGGGCCGTCGAAGCCGTCGCCGAGCCGGTGCCCCGGCCCACCTTCGCGGAGGTGGCCACATGACCTGGGAGCCGGTGATCGGCATCGAGGTCCACGTCGAGCTGCAGACTGACTCGAAGATGTTCTGCGGTTGCGCCGTGGATTTCTCCGCGCCGCCCAATACGAACGTGTGCCCGGTATGCCTGGGGTTGCCTGGAGCACTACCCGTTCCCAACCGTCGGGCGATCGAATGGATAACCAAGATCGGTATGGCACTCGACTGCCAGATCTCGACCAGGTCGCAGTTCCATCGCAAGAACTACTTCTACGCCGATCAGCCCAAGAACTACCAGATCTCCCAGTTCGACGTGCCTGTGTGCCATGACGGTGTGCTCGAGGTCGAAAGCGAGGGGGTCACCGCCTCAGTTCGGATCAATCGTGCCCACATGGAGGAGGACACCGGGAAGTCCATCCACGTGGGCGGTGACGGTCGGATCCATGCCGCCACCGCGACGCTCCTCGACTTCAACCGGGCGGGAGTGCCGCTGGTCGAGATCGTGTCCGAGCCCGACATTCGGACCCCTTCGCAGGCTCGCGTCTATGCGCAGACGTTGCGGGCCTTGGTAGCGTCGCTCGGGGTATCCGATGCCAAGCTCGAGGAAGGCAGCATCCGTTTCGACGCCAACGTGTCGGTGCGGCCAGCCGGCTCGACCGAGTTGGGCACCAAAGTGGAGATCAAGAACATGAACTCCTTCCGGTCACTGGAGAAAGCCGTCGACTATGAGATCCGTCGCCAGAGCGAGGTGCTCGAATCCGGCGAGACGCTGGTGCAGGAAACACGGCACTGGGACGAGGCCGCCGGAGTCACCCACGGCATGCGCACCAAGGAAGGAAGCTCCGACTACCGGTACTTCCCCGAGCCCGATTTGTTGCCACTCGAAGTCGACGAGGCATGGCAGAGGGAGATACGGTCTTCGCTACCCGAATTGCCTTCGGCTCGGCGGTCTCGCTACGAGAGCCTCGGCCTCGACCGGGAGACGGCCGGCGTGCTGGTGGCGTCCGACGACGCCATGGTGGCGTGGTTCGAAGCGGCGCTGGACCACGGGGCCGATCCCAAGCTGTCCGCCAACTGGCTCACCGGGGAGGTGGTGGCGTATCTACGGCGGGAAAGTCGCGAGGCCGGCGACCTGCCCCTCACCGGGTCGCACTTGGCGGAGCTGGCGGCGATGGTCGAGGACGGAAAGCTGTCGTCCACCGCCGCCAAAGACGCCCTGCAGGGTGTGTTGGCGGGGGAGGGGAGGCCTGCGGAGGTGGCCGCCGCTCGGGATCTCCTGCAGATCTCGGATGCGAGCGCGCTGGAGAAGGCCGTCGATGCCGCGATCGAGGCCGAGCCCGACAGCTTCGAGCGGCTTCGCTCCGGAGAAGACAAGCTGATGGGCTTCTTCGTGGGCCAGGTGATGCGCGCCTCGGGGGGTAAGGCCGACCCGAAGATTGTCACCGCCATTCTTCGGCAACGCCTGACCGAATGAGCTACCGGCCCGTGGTGTTCGATTGCGACGGCGTCCTGGTCGATTCGGAGCTCCTCGGGTGGGAGGCCCTGGGCGATGTGCTCGCCGTGTTCGGCGTTGATGTCGAAGAGAGTGATATGGCGATGCTGGCCGGGGCCTCGTACGACGAGGACTACGACCACTTCGCCCGCCGCGGTTCCTTGCCTTCCCGCGACGAGTTCTGGGACCTGTTGGCCACTCGCATGTTCGAGTTGTTCGATCAACGGCTGGAAGCCTTCGAGGACGCGCGTGACACGCTGGAGGCGGTGGCGGCGCGAGGGGTTCCGATGGCGGTGGCGTCCAACTCGCCCCGACATCGCCTCGACCGATCGCTAGAAGCCACCGGTCTCGGCGGCTTCTTCGTCGCCCGGGTATCCGCCGACGATGTCGAGCGTCCGAAGCCTGCGCCGGACATCTACCTCCGGGCAGCCGACCTGCTCGATGTGCGGCCCGGCGACTGTGTGGCCGTCGAAGACAGCCCGACCGGAATCGAGGCTGCCGTGCAGGCCGGCATGCATGTCGTGGCGGTGGATCGCGGCGAGTTCGATTATTCGGGACTTTCGCCCGACGTGATCGTTCCCCGCCTCACCCCTGCCGCCGTTCTTGTCGCATCGCCGGACGAGCCACTTCCCGCCGACGGCTAATGTCGCGCCATGGAGAACATACCGCTGATTCTGGCGATCGTGGCCGTGGGCTTCGTGATCTTCTGGGTGCTCAAGAAGGCCGTCAAGCTGGCCATCTACGCCGGTATCGCGGCGGCAGGATTGTGGATCTGGTTCACGCAGATCAACTAGCCGCACTTGTCCTACCTGATTGAGGTCATCGGCGACGCCCTCGCAGTCATCGCAAGGTTCGGCCGCGACTTCCGCGAGGTGCTCTGGCTCACACTGTGGGTGGGCGGGGTCAGCACCGCGCTGAGCCTCCTCCTGGGCATTCCCATCGGAGCGTGGCTCGGGCTCACTCGGAGCAGATGGAGACGCGTGTGGCTCACGCTCGTGAACACCGGCATGAGCCTGCCTCCGGTGCTTGCAGGCATCGTGATCCTCATCGTCATCTGGGACGACGGACCGCTCGGCGCACTCGGCCTCCCGTTCACGGTGACGGCGATGATCGGGGCCCAGACCGTGCTCGCAACGCCGATCGCCGCCGGGGTCACGGCCGGCGCCATCGGCGGCCTGCCCGACGGGGCGCGAGAGCAGATCGAAACGCTACGACTCCGCTGGACCGGAAGGGCGACGCTCGCGGTACGCGAGGTGTGGCCGGGGGTGCTCGCTGCGGCCATCGCAGCGTTCGGCCGAGTGACCTCAGAGGTGGGAGCGGTCCTGATCGTCGGAGGCAACATTCGCGGCGAGACCCGGGTGCTCACCACGGCCATCGTGCAGGAGGCTCGCCAAGCGCGGTTCGGGGAGGCGCTCGCCTTCGGGATCGTCCTGATGGCGATCGCCCTCGTCATCAACTCCACGCTGACATGGGCTCAGACGCGTGGGCAGCGCTGACGTGCATCTGGTATACCCGGCGGACGGCAGCATCGTCGACGTCGATCTCGAGTTGCGACCTTCCGAGACGCTGGTGCTCTACGGACCGAACGGATCGGGGAAATCAACGATCCTGCGGCTGCTGGCGGGCACCCTCGGCGGTGGCGCGTTGCTGGACGCTGCGTACCTCCCCCAGACGCCCCACCTCTTCCGAGGAACGGTGGCTCGTAACCTGGCGCTCGGTCTCACGGTCGAGGAGACTGCTCACGCCCGCCAGCTCCTCGACGATTTCGGGCTCGGCGACCTCGTAGGGCGGCACGCTGCGGGATTGAGCGGCGGCCAGCGCCAACGGGTGCTCCTGGCCCGCACCCTCGCTCAGCGGTCGGCATGGGTGCTGCTCGACGAACCTCTAGCCGCCTTCGATGTCGCCGATCGGATGAGCACCGCTGCGGTGATCCGCCGGCAGCTCGCGGAGCGCAGCGCCGTGGTGGTCACCCACGAGCAGGACGAAGCCATGATGCTGGCCGACCGCGTCGCCGTCGTCATCGAAGGCGATATCGCCCAGATCGGCGCCCCGGGCGCGGTGTTCGGGATGCCAGCCGACGCGAGCGTCGCAGCGGCACTCGGTTTGGCCAACGTCTTCGACGGGGTGGTGGCGGTAGTCGAAGGGGCGTTGTGCGGTGTCGACATCGACGGTGCTCGGGTTTGGGGCGTGGGCGCCGGGAAGGTCGGTGCACCGGCCAGGGTGACGTTCGGAGCCGAGACGGTGACGCTCTACTCGGACGCAGGTGCGTCGGGAGGCTCGGCGCGAAACTGGTGGGTGGGTACCGTCGAGCAGCTGCGACCAGTGGGCAGGCTGGTCGAAGTCGTCGTGACTTCCGGCACACTCCAGGTGCTGGCGGTGGTCACGCCGGGCGCCGTGGACGCCCTGGATATCGCTCCGGGGGTGGTGGTGACGGCGGCAGCCAAGGCCACGGCGGTCCGAGTGCTGTCGGCGTGAACGGCCGGCTACTGGCGGCAACGCTGATCGTCGGCCTCATCTCGTGCGGTGCGCCGGCCGACCGGATCATCGTCGCCGCGGGTACGACGGTGGTCGATTCGGGGCTCATCGACGAGCTCGTCGCGGCATATCGCGCCGACGGGGGCGGCGAAGTGGCGGTGGTGGGGGAGAGCACGGCCCAGTCGCTGCGGCTGGCCGAGTCGGGCGATGCCGACGTCGTGGTTGCCCACGCCCCCCGCCTGGAAGAGGCGTTCGTGGAGGCAGGCCACGCCCGGTCTCGCGTTCCCGTGTTCACCAGCACGTTCGTTCTCGTCGGCCCCAACGTCGGCCTCGCAGCCCCGTCGATGGACGCGGCGTTCGGCGAGATCGCACGAAACCACCAATTCGTGTCCCGAGGCGACGGCTCCGGCACGCACGAAGCCGAGCTCGCCGTATGGCGCCGGTCCGGTATCACTCCGGATGGCAGCTGGTACCGCGCCACGGGGCAAGGGATGGGCCTGACATTGCAGGTCGCCGACCAGACGGAAGCCTTCACCCTGACCGAGCTGGGGGTGTTCATCCAGGCTGCGACGACGATCGACCTGGTCCCGGCCGATGTGCCGCCCATCGACAACCCTTACTCCATCATCGTGTCGGTGGGGGCTCCCGATGCAGCCGACCGGTTCGCAGAATGGCTGACAGGACCATCCGGCGAAGAGGCCCTGGTCGAGGCCAATGGCCGCTTGTTCGGTGAGGTCATCTACCGCCCGGTGGGCGAGTGAAACGATTTGCGTCCGGTGGCCGGGCGTGGACAATACTGCCTTCATCTGGGGACCACATTGAGACCGAGAGTCATCGTCACCGAAACCATCGCCGATGCCGGGCTGAAATCGCTGGCCGAGTTCTGCGACGTCGAAATGGCGGTTGGAGCCGACCGAGAGACGCTGCTCGCCCAGGTGGCCGGAGCCGACGGGTTGATCGTCCGATCCGCGACTGAGGTCGACCGCACGTTGATCGCAGCCGCTCCGAAGTTGCGCGTCATCGGTCGCGCCGGGATCGGCGTCGACAACATCGACTTGGAGGCCGCAACCGCGGCAGGCGTACTCGTAGTGAATGCGCCGCAGGCCAATGTCATCTCGGCCGCGGAGCACGCCATGGCGCTGCTGCTCGCCCAGGCTCGAAACGTCGCTCGAGCCGACGCCACGACCCGGTCGGGCCACTGGGATCGCACGAGCTTTCGGGGTGTTGAACTCCACGGAAAGAGCCTCGGTGTGATCGGCCTCGGCCGGATCGGCTCCCTGGTGGCGGACAGAGCACGCGGATTCGGGATGCAGATCATCGCATTCGACCCCTACGTATCGGAGGAGGCGGGTAGGCGGCTCGATGTCACGCTCGTCGACCTCGATCGCCTGTATGCCGAAGCGGATTTCATCACCATCCATCTACCCAAGACGCGAGAGACCGAAGGCCTCATCGGCGCAGGCGCTTTCGCCAAGATGAAACCTGGCGTCCGGATCGTGAACACCTCACGAGGTGGGATCATCGACGAGGCGGCACTGGCGGACGCGATCCGGGAGGGAACCGTCGCCGGTGCCGGTCTCGACGTGTTCGCCAGCGAGCCGCTCCAGCAATCGCCGCTGTTCGACTTGCCGCAAGTCGTCATTACCCCGCACCTCGGCGCATCGACCACCGAGGCCCAGGACAAAGCTGGTGTCGACGTGGCCGAGGCGGTTGTGTCGGCATTGCGAGGCGAGCTCGTCCTGACCGCCGTCAACGTCGACTTGGGCAGGGAGGTGAGCGAAGAGGTTCGGTCCTTTCTCCCGCTGGTCGAGGACCTGGGTCGTGTGTTCGTCTCAGTGGCGAAGGGTGTCCCCGAGCGCGTCGCGCTGAGGACCGAGGGCCGCATCGCCGGATTCCCCATGCATCCCATGCGGTTGGCGGCGCTGCGAGGAATGCTCGCTCAGTCGTCGCACGCACCGGTGTCCTTCGTCAACGCCCAGGACCTCGCCGATCGGCGGGGGCTGATCCTCGACGAGGAGCGATCCGACAGCGTGATCGACCATGTGTCGGTGGTGCGTTTGATCGCCCGCTCTGGTGACCAGCCGGTGTCGGTGTCGGGGACCGTCACTCGCAAGGGACCGACTCTCATCGAGCTCCAGGGTCTCGACGTCGAGCTGCCGCTGTCGCAACACCTGCTCATCGTCCGCAACGAAGACGTGCCAGGTCTGATCGGTCGGGTCGGCACCTTCCTCGGTGATCGGTCGGTCAACATCGCCGACATGATCGTGGGCCGCCAACCAGGCTCGAACGAGCCCGCAATGATGGGCCTGAGTCTGGACCAGCCGATCTCCGACGCCGAGGTCGACGAGTTGCGACGACTCGAGGGCGTGATCACGGCACGATTCGTGGAGCTCCCCCGCTGAGCGTCGCTGCGATCTCACGGAGCTGACCTCGAAGAGGTGACCTCACAGACTTGACCCTGACAGGGCCAGCTGCAGCAGCCATCCTGCACCGAGGCCGTACAAGCCGGCGACGACGTCGTCGAGCGTGATTCCCCACGAGCCCGGCAGGCGCTCGGCGGCCGCCACTCCCGGAGCTCGCTTGGTGACATCGGCCAGCCGAAAGACCACGAACGCCAGCACGGCAGCCGGTGCAGCCAGTCCGACAGTGGCCACGAAGGTGCCGGCGGCCTCGTCGACGACCACCCAGGGCGGGTCCTGCTCGTCTCCGTCCGGCCGCGCCGACCACCAGCTCAACCCGATGGTGAGGATCGCGGCGGTGACCTGCCACGGCCATCGCTCCGGCCCGATGAGCCAGGCCATGGCGAGCGCCAGTAACGCTCCTACCGTCCCGGATCCCTCGTCCGAGCCGCGCAGCCGGCGGAGCAGGAGACCCGAGCCAAACCACGAAGCCACCATCCGCCGCACAGGGCGAGGGTAGTGCGCCGCCCGGCGCCCCTCGGGTAACCTCGACTCCGATGCTCGGCCCCGTCGACCTGTCCAAGTACTTCTACCGAAACACGAGGATCATCGGGATGCAGACTTCCGGTCTCACGCATGCCGATTCGCTTGCACAGACGCCGTACAACGTCAATTGCCTCAACTGGACGGTGGGCCACATTCTGCTGAATCGTTCCAACACGATGCGCGAGCTCGGCCAGGACAGCTCCTTCGGCGAGCTCGCCAGATACGCACGCGAATCCGACCCAATCGTCGAGGATGGACCCGGCGTCGTCCCCCTGCCTGAGCTCCTCCAACGCCTCGACGAGAGCCAGAAGACACTCCGGGAGGTGTTCGACACCGTATCGGATCAAGTGTGGGCGGCCCCCGACGACGACGGGGTGACGCTGGCCCAGCGCGTGTTCTTCTTCTACTTCCACGACACTTACCACACTGGACAGACCGACCTCCTGCGGCAGGTGGCAGGAAAGAACGACAGCATCATCTGACGAGGAGACAACGTGAAAACCGTCAGCTTCACGCGCATGGACCAGGGAACCGCCCACGACTACGCGTACCTCGCTGAAGTAGAGCGGCAGGAGCTCGGCCGCTTTCCCGACCGGGTAATCGGATGGCTCCGGGAGATGGACGAGCCCACGGGATACAAGATCAGCCGCCTCGAGCATTCCCTTCAGGCGGCCACTCGAGCCGAACGTGACGGCCGCGACGAGCCATATGTGGTCATGTGTCTGCTTCACGACGTCGGCGACGTCGTCGCCCCCGCCAACCATTCTGAGGTCGCGGCAGCCATGCTGCGTCCGTACGTCGATGATGACCTCTATTGGATCCTCAAGCATCACGGGCTCTTTCAGGGTTACTACTACTTCCACCATCACGGAGGGGACCCCAACGCCCGCGATCGTTACCGCGACCACCTCCTGTACGACGCGACGGTCGAGTTTTGCGCCGAGTACGACCAGGTCTCCTTCGATCCGGCCTACGACGCGGAAAGCCTCGACCATTTCGAGCCGGCGCTACAGAGGGTGCTGGCCGAGCCGCGTGCTTTGGTTTGAATGCGGCCTGATCAAATCGGCTTGTATCGCACGGTTGCTGCAGTCGATGTCGCCCCCGATCGGTCCCAGGTGGTGTTCGCCGCCGACCAGGCCGACCTGGACGCGGACGACTACCTCAGAGTGTTGTGGCTGGCCGAGGCCTCGGGGGAAGGCCGCCAGCTCACGGCGGGGAGAAGCGATCGAGCCCCGAGGTGGTCCCCCGACGGGAAGCGGCTTGCGTTCCTGCGAGCGGTCGAGTCCACCCACCATCAGCTGGCGCTGATCGACCCCTCCGGCGGCGAAGCTGCGATCATCACCGACTTTCCACTGGGTGTCTCCGCATTCGACTGGGCGCCCGACTCCGAGAGGCTGGTGGTGCAGGCGCCGGAGTACCTCGATCCGGCCGATGTCGACGACGACGAGCGGTCTCGCCGTCCCCGCCGTCACGATCGCATCCCCTATCGGTTCGACTTCCCGCGGTGGCGGGGCGACACCGTCGATCACTTGTGGATCGTCGGAGGCGAAGCGCCACCGTCCCGTCTCACCGAAGGCCGAGATTCGTTCGTCAAGCCGTCCTGGTCTCCCGTCGCCGACGAGATCGCCTTTCTGGCGGACCTGACGGGCAGGCGTTTTCAGACCTTGGCCTCCCAGGTCGGCGTGGTACGGCCGGATGGAACGGTGGCCGAGCTGACCGAGCTCGGTTACTTCACCGGCGTGACGTACCGAACCGACGGCGTGCTTCATGCCGTCGGTCTCCTCGACGAAGACGAGTGGCCGGCCCCGCTCGAGGTGTGGCGGTTGGAAGAGAAGGGTCCGGTGGCCCTGGCTCCGCAGATCGATCGGACGGTGAGCCTCGCCAATCCTCACATCGCCTGGTCCGGGCTCGACGCGGTGTATTCCGTCGATGATGGCGGCAGGAATCGCCTCGTGTCCGTGCAGCCGGATGGCGTCGTCCATCACCTCGTCGACGAGCCGATCGGGATCGACGCGCACTCGGCCAACGACGATGTCGTCGTGTTCGTCCGTTCCACGGCGACCAACCCCGGTGATGTGGTGATGCTGCGCGCCGGCCAAGCCAATACCATCGCCGGTCCCAACGCCGAACTCGACGTGCCTCTGGTCGAAGGCGACCATTTTCAGGTTCCTTCGGGGGGTCACGAGATCGATGCGTGGGTTTACCTGCCCCAGGGCGATGGCCCGGTGCCGCTGCTCCTCAACATCCACGGTGGGCCCGCCGGGCAGTATGGCTTCGGCTTCTTCGACGAGTTCCAGGTGTACGCAGCCGCCGGCTTCGGTGTGGTGGCGTGTAATCCTCGTGGCTCCTCAGGGAGGGGCAAGGAATGGTTGCGAGCCGTGACCGGCGACGGGTGGGGCGTCGTCGATCTCGCCGACGTCCAAGCGGTCGTGGAAGAGGCGCTTCGCCGTCATCCGCGACTCGATGAGAACCGCAAGGGAGTCATGGGCGGATCCTATGGGGGCTTTCTGACCGCCTGGCTGCTGGGTCACGACCAGTCGTTTCGATCCGCCGTAGTCGAGCGGGCGCTGATCGACTGGACATCTCTCGTCGGCACATCTGACATTGCGTCGAGCTTTCCGCGTTTCTACCTGGATGCGACGATGCCCTCCGGCCACGAACGGCTCTGGGAGGTCAGCCCGCTCCGCCTGGCAGGCGGGATCACCACGCCGACCCTGATAATCCACTCCGAAGCCGACTACCGGTGCCCCATCGAGCAGGCCCAACAGCTCTTCTTCGTGCTCATGCAGCACGACGTCGAGAGCGCGTTGGTCACCTTCCCGGACGAAGGACATGAGATGTCCAGGTCGGGCAGCCCCCGCCATCGCCGCGAGCGGTTCGAGCTGATCCTCGACTGGCATCGGCGCCACCTGGCCGGCTGAGCGTTGCCTCGCTCGACTCAACCAGTCGTTCGACATGGCAAACTAGGCCCATGGAGAAATCCCGATACATCTGGATGGACGGGGAAATGGTGCCCTGGGGAGACGCCAAGATCCACGTCCTCAGCCACGCATTGCACTACGGCACCGGCGTATTCGAGGGCATTCGCGCCTACGAGACACCCGACGGGCCGGCCATCTTCCGCCATCAGGAACACATGGACCGGTTGGTGCGTTCGGCCAACGCCTACGGGCTTCCCCTCGGCCTCGACGCCGCCCAACTCATGGAGGCGGCCCGTGAGGTGATGACGGTCAACGAGCTCAACGAAGGCTACCTGCGACCGCTCGTGTTCCTGGGTCTCGGCTCCATCGGCCTCAACCCGGCAGGAGCGCAGGTGCACACGATGATCGCTGCCTGGAAATGGGGTGCCTACCTCGGCGAAGACGGCGTGCAGAACGGGATCCGGGTGCGGGTTTCATCGTGGCGGCGGATCGACTCCCAGTCGTTGATCCCGTCCGCCAAGGGGACCGGTGGATATCTCAACTCGATTCTGGCGAAGAACGAGGCCGTCAGAGCCGGCTACGACGAGGCGATCATGCTCAACATGGCCGGCTACGTCTCGGAGGGAACCGGCGAGAACATCTTCTGTGTCCGTGACGAGGTCGTGACCACACCACCCCTGTCCGACGGATGCCTCGGAGGCATCACACGCGATTCCGTGCGCGAGATCATCGAAGACCTCGGATACGAAGTCAGGGAGGAATCCTTGACCCGGTCAGACATCTACGCAGCGGACGAAGTGCTCATGTGCGGCACCGCGGCCGAGGTGACCCCCGTTCGTGAATGCGACGACCGGACCATCGGCAGCGGGAAACCGGGGCCGCTCACCCAGCGCGTCCAGGACACGTTCGCCAAGGCGGTACGGGGCCAGCTCGACCAGTACAAGCACTGGTTGGACTACCTCTGATGGGGCAAGAGCCCAATGTCGAGCTGCGACCCGCCACCGCCCCCCGCTCCGATCTCGAGCCTCCGCCACCATCCCGCTGGCTGAACGACCGCCCCGGTGCCATCAACCGCCCGGAGGAGCAACCATGGGGGGGAGAATTCGGGAGGCCAGGGCCCGATCCCGGATATGCGCTCCGCCTGGTCAGGCGAGCCGACTGGGACCGCTCGCACCGCGCCGACGAGATCGAAGCCGTCCTCGCCACCATCGTGGCGGCCCGAGCGTCGTTGTTCGGCCGCGCGCCGGTGCCGCAGGACGTCGAAGTCGGTTTGATGCTGCTCGGCCTTCGGCCTCACGGCCTCGACGGCGACCTCGTCGGTCGGCTCGTGGAGCGACGCGAGCATGCCCTGGATCATGCGGCCCACGAGATCCGCAAGGGTTCCGACATGGTGGCTGAGATTTCCATCGACCATCTGCGAGCCGCCCCCGATACGCTGCCCAGCCTGCTTCGCTGAGACGAGCGAGAATCCGGCGTGAAGATCATTCGCATGCAGACCGACGAGGGCATCTCGTACGGCACTGTCGAGCCCGAGGGGATCAGGGTCTACCAAGGCTCGCCCCTCGTGCACTGGGAAGCTACCGACGTCTTCCTCACATTCGACGAGGTGACCCTGCTCGCTCCGGTCCTTCCTTCGAAGATCGTGTGTGTCGGCAAGAACTACGCCGACCATGCCCAAGAGATGGGTGGCGACACTCCCGAGCGGCCCATCCTCTTCATGAAGCCGTCGACATCGGTCATCGGGCCGATGGCCACCGTCGTCTGTCCGCCGGAGTCGACGAACGTCCACCACGAAGCCGAGCTGGGCGTCGTGATCGGTGCGGTGGCCCGCCACGTGAAGGCCGAGGACGTCGGACAGGTCATCCTCGGCTACACGATCGGTAACGACGTCACCGCCCGCGATCTGCAAGCCCTCGACGGCCAATGGACCCGGTCGAAGGGCTTCGACACGTTCTGCCCGCTGGGCCCGGCCATCGCCACCGAGTTCGACCCGGCTGAGGGGATGGCGATCAGCTGCCGGGTCAACGGCCAAGTCCGACAGGCCGGCTCGACCGCGGACATGGTGTTCGGCGTAGCTGAGCTGATCGAGTTCATCACCAGAGGCATGACGCTTCTCCCTGGTGATGTCATCTTGACCGGCACGCCCGCCGGTGTGGGCCCGGTGTCGCCCGGCGATCAGATGGAAGTCGAGATCGAGGGGATCGGGATTCTGATGAACCCAGTCGGCGCCACCCCATGACAGTCCGGGTCCGCATCGCGCCCTCCCCAACAGGCAACCTCCACGTCGGAAACGCCCGATCGGCTGTCTTCAACTGGATGTATGCCCGACGCCACGGCGGGCAATTCATCGTCCGCGTCGACGACACCGATCTCGAACGTTCCGAGGAGCGGTTCGTGTCGGAGATGATGGACGGGCTGCGATGGCTGGGCCTCGACTGGGACGAAGGGGTCGGGGTCGGCGGCCCGCACGGCACCTATCGCCAAAGCGACCGCTTCGATCGGTACGCCGCCGTGGCGGGTCAGCTCATCGCAGACGGGAAGGCCTACTGGTGCTTCTGCACTCCGGTCCAGCTCGACGAGCGACGTCAAGCCGCTCAAGCGGCCGGGCTCCCACCCGGCTACGACGGTACCTGCCGGACGCTCGAGCCTGCCGAGGCGACGCAGCGTATGGCATCGGGCGAAACGGCATCCATCCGGTTGGCGGTTCCCCGGCCAGGTGCGACGGAGTTTCACGACCTCGTGCGAGACGAAATGCGCTTCGATCACGACGTCATCGACGATTTCGTCATCGTACGAAGCAGCGGCGCACCCACCTACCACCTCGCCTCGACCGTCGACGACGTGGACTACGGGATCACCCACGTCGCCCGTGGGGAGGACATTCTCTCCTCGACGGCCAAACACATCCTTCTGACCGAAGCCATGGGCGCCCATCCACCGGTCTACGCCCACCTCCCCCTCTTGTTCGGACCTGACGGGAAGAAGCTCTCGAAACGGCACGGTGACACGTCGCTCAAGGCCTTCATCGACGCCGGCTATCTCCCCGAAGCGATGTTCAACTACCTGAGCCTGCTGGGCTGGTCATACGACCCCGAGGTGACGATATTCGGGAGAGATGAGGCCGTCGCCGCCTTCGACCTGGAGGACGTGTCGAAGAATCCGGCCGTGTTCGACACCGAGAAGCTCACCTGGATGAATGGCGAATACATCCGTGAGCTCCCGGCCGCCGCGTTCTTCGAGCGCAGCCTGCCGGCGCTGGAAGCCGGAATCGGCCGGGCGCTCGACGAGCAGGAGCGGGCGACTTACGCGGCGCTGGCGCCCCTCATCCAAGAACGGGTGAAGCTCTGGCCGGAGGTGGTCGGGATGACCTCGTGGCTGTTTGAAGACGACATCACGTACGACCCGATGAGCTGGCAGAAGGTGATGGAGAAGGAGCCCACTTCCACCGTGCTGGACGATGCCATCGACCGGCTCGGCCGGCTGGAGCGCTGGGACACCGACGCGATCGAGGCCGAGATGAGAGCCATGCTCGAGGAGCTCGAGCTGAATCCGCGCAAGGGGTTTCAACCGCTCCGGGTGGCAGCCACGGGCTCTTCGGTGTCGCCGCCCCTGTTCGAGAGCCTGGAAGCGCTCGGCCGCGAGCGAAGCCTGCAACGGCTCGAACGCGCCCGCGCCACGCTCAGCAACGAAGACTGATCCGATCTGCGTTGGCGGGCAGTCCGGATTCCCGATCCACGATCGGGTCGCATCACGGGACCGGCTGACTCCGGAGCCGGCGCTCGCGCAGCGCAGCAGCCCCGACGGGATTCGAACCCGCGTTACCGGCTTGAAAGGCCGGCGTCCTAGGCCGCTGGACGACGGGGCCCCAGGAGAAGTCGTCATGGTAGCGGTCATGCTGCCGATCAGAGATCACCGACCGCTGCCTAGTATCGCCCGCATGTCCGTGCAGCGCCCGTCGTTCTCGGTCGGGATCGAGGAGGAATACCTCCTGGTGGACCGGGAGAGCCGCAACCTCGTGTCCGACCCACCTCGCGGGTTGATGACGCAGCTCGAGGACATCCTCGAAGGCCAGGTTGCTCCCGAGTTTCTTCGATCACAGATCGAAGTAGGCACCAAGGTCTGCGAGTCGCTCGCAGATGCGAGGCACGACTTGGCCCGCCTGCGGCGCCGGGTCAGCGAGGCGGCGGGGGAGTACGGCTATGCGATCATCTCCGCTTCCACCCATCCCTTCGCCCAGTGGCAGGAACAACTCACCACCGACAAGGAGCGCTACAACATCCTCGCCGCAGACCTACAGGCGGTGCTGCGTCGCCTCGTGATCTGCGGCATGCACGTCCACGTCGGCATCGAGGATCCGGACCTGCGGATCGACCTCATGAATCAGGTCACCTACTTCCTGCCGCATCTGTATGCATTGTCGACTTCGTCGCCGTTCTGGGACGGGCAGGACACCGGGCTCAAGAGCTACCGCAAGAGCGTGTTCAAGGCGCTCCCGCGGACCGGCCTGCCTCCCGAGTTCACGTCGTGGGCCGAATACGAGCGCCACGTCGAGGCGCTCACAGGGCCGGGGGTCATCGAGGACGCGACCAAGCTGTGGTGGGACATCCGCCCGTCGGGCCGCTATCCGACGGTCGAGCTGCGGATCTCAGACATCTGCACTCGGATCGACGATGGCATGACGGTGGCGGCCATCTATCTGTCGCTCATGTCGATGCTGTATCGCCGGCGCACGGGCAATCAACGCTGGCGGCACTATGCGGCGATGCTGATCGAGGAGAACATCTGGCGAGCCCAACGCTACGGGGTCGATGCCCCGCTCATCGACTTTGGGAAGGGCAAACTGGTGCCATACGCCGATCTCGTCGAAGAGATCATCGAGCTGGTAGCCGACGACGCCGAAACGTTGCAGTGCGTCCCTGAAGTGATCCGAGCTCGCGAAATAGTCGCCGGCGGCACGTCGGCCGATCACCAGCTCGCCACCTATCAACAGGC
>JBFHAT010000024.1:0-43686 GCA_041586155.1 Acidimicrobiia bacterium | reverse complement strand
CGTCTACCCGATCGCAGGAGTGGTACCACTCGCCAAGGACACCGGTGCAGCGGTCGTCATCATCAACGGCGAGCCCACGGAGATGGACGCGCTGGCCGATGTCGTTCTTCGCGGCTCGATAGGTGAGATCCTGCCTCAGGTGGTGGGCTCGGCCTAGTTCCGACCGTCGGCCGCCAAGACCCGGGCGATGAGGCCTCCGTCCGAAACATCGTGCCCATCCACGGCCAGGTCGCGTTGGAGTCGGCGGGCTATCTCTGCGGCTGCTCGGCGCCAAGCGGGCGACGCGACTGTGCCGCAGAAGGTGTTTTCGATGTCGCAACTGACTCCCCTGGGCAGCCCAGGTCCGGATGGCGCCACGAGTTCCTGCCGCAAGGGGCGTCGGATCCTGCCTCCCTCAGCACCGGTCGCACGATCTGGCTCAGCGCTCCGCTCACCAGGGTCGATCAGCCTCCGATCGGCGGCTGGGAGGCGTGAAAGATCGGGGCGAGCGCCGGGTAGAGGTCGCGGTAGCGTGCATGCGCGTCGGCGTAGGCGGCGGCGGCGTTGCCGGGCGTCGCCACCGGTACGACGGTCACCGAAGCTGCGGTCGCGTTTGCCACCGTCGAGTGCCAACCGGCGCCCACCGACGCGAGCAGGGCGGCCCCGTATGCGGCACCCTCCGAGGTGTTGACGGTTGCGATTTCTGAATCGAGCACGTCGGCGAGCACCTGCCTCCACAGGGGGCTCCGAACGCCCCCACCGGAGGCGCGGATTTGGCGGGGCGGCGGTATGCCGGCCTCCACCATCAGATCGAGTCCATCCTTCAGGCCAAATGCCACGCCCTCCAACACGGCCCGCGTCATGTGCCGGCGATCGTGGCGAACCGTCAACCCCACAAATGCGCCCCGCGCCAGAGGATCGGGGT
The DNA here is from genome assembly GCA_041586155.1 of Acidimicrobiia bacterium. GTDB lineage: Bacteria > Actinomycetota > Acidimicrobiia > Spongiisociales > JAENVV01 > JBFGJH01. The sequence continues at coordinate 42,782 of JBFHAT010000024.1, read as the reverse complement.
GCGGGGTTCGCTCGCCGGTGAGGTAGGGCAGGAAGATCAGTCCGTCCGACCCGGGTGACACCGTCCCGGCGGGTTCTATGAGATCGTCGAATGTGTCGTCGGGTGCGAGCGAATCGCGAAACCAGCGCAGGCTTCCGGCTGCCGACAGCATCACACCCATCAGATGCCAGCGCGCCGGCACAGCATGACAGAACGAGTGGACCCGGCCGCCCGCCTCGACGACGGGCGAGTCGGTGACCGCGAACACCACTCCGGAGGTGCCGAGCGACAGCGCCATGATCCCGGTTTCGACGGCGCCGACGCCGACGGCGTTGGCTGCCTGGTCGCCGCCTCCGGCCACGACCGGGGTGCCTGCGACGAGGCCCGTGGCAGCCGCGCCATCGGCGCTCACTTCGCCCGTCACCTCCTGTCCCTCATACACCGCCGGAAACAGCTCGCGCTCGAGTTCCAGGGCAGACAGAACCTCGTCCGACCACGTCCGGGCGGCGACGTCGAACAGCAGCGTGCCGGATCCATCGGCGACGTCGGTGGCGAAGTCGCCCGTCAGTCGGTAGCGGACGTAATCCTTCGGCAGCAGGACTTTGGCCACCTGGGCCCAATTGGCCGGCTCGTAGGTGCGAACCCACAACAACTTCGGAGCGGTGAAGCCGGTGAGGGCGTCGTTGCCCGTGATCGCGACGAGCCTGTCGCCCAGGTGCCTGCGGATTTCGCCGCACTGATCTGCGGTCCGCTGATCGTTCCACAGCAGAGCCGGCCGCACGATGTCTCCTGCCTCGTCGAGCAAACAGGCGCCATGCATCTGCCCGGTCAGACCGACAGCGGCGACGTCGGCTCCTCGCAAACCGGCGGTGTCGAGGGCGGACCGGATCGCCGCCGCCGTTGCCTCCCACCACAACCCTGGGTCTTGTTCTGACCACAAAGGGCGGGGGGTGTCATATCCGTATTCGGCCGCTCCGGTGGCAACCACGGCGCCTGCCTCGTCGACGAGGATCGCCTTCGTTGCGGTGGTCGAGGTGTCGACGCCGACGACGACGCTCATCGCTCAGCGGCGCAGGCGTGAATTGTCTGCGATGTCGAAGCCGGACGACCTGACACGTGCTGCTACCTCCGCCGGCGATTCTCCCACGTCGCAGCGCTGGGCGGCAGCGCCGACTCACATCGCCGTCGCCGAAGGATCGTCAGAGGTTGGCGGCCACGGCGTTCTCGTCGATCCGGATGCTCTCCACCATCTCGAGGCAATGACCCCGCGTGAAGATGTCGGCGCCCCCCAAGAGATGGAGCCACTTGGCGAGCACGGCCTCTTCGGCGTGGGCGGCGACCGCCTCGAGGTAGGTGTCGAACAGCTCCCACTGGTTGAGGAACGACGGATCATCCGGGTTGAGGAAACCGATCTCGTCGAGCACAGCGAAGAAGTCGACGCTGGCGAGTGCGTCGAATGATGCGGCCCGGACGTCCAGGTTGTACTCCTTGGCGATCTCTACGTCCTCCCGAGTGCCGAGCCGCGTCAGGTGCCCACCAACGAACGTCTCGAAGTCGAAGCCGAGAGCGGTGTCGTGTGCGGCCAGGTAGCCGGGCACGTCCTTGGCCAAGGCCAGATCTTTGAATGGCACCCACCCTGGAAACACCACGTCCACCCACATGAGCGTCTTCTGCTCGGGGGCGTAGATGAAGATGTTGCCGGGCTCGTGGTTGGGGCCGGGATAGAACAGATCGAGCCTTCGCCCCTCCACCATCAGTCTGGTGGAACTGGTGAATGTGCGCACCGGCACCGGCCGCTTGGGGTCATCTCGACGCGCCAGCGTCGCGGCGGTGTCGCGATGTCCGATCATCTGCGCGCCCGGGAACAACACGCCGGCCGCCCCCACGTGGTCGCCGTGGGTGTGGCTGTAGACGAAGTGGGTCACGGGGTTGGATGTCACTTCGGCGATCGCGGCGGGCAATGCAGCCGCCAGAGTGGGCGGAGCATCGACGACAACGACGCCCCGTCGGGTCACCATGAACAGCGCCTGATACGACCCCTCGGTCACGTAGTACAAGCCTCCTGTGCCGATCTCCTCGACGAGGTAGCCCTTGTCGGGGATGGGCGGCCCGAACGCCGTCTCGGGCAGTGGAACGGGGTCGTGGTCGTCTGCGGCACCTGCCGCCTTGCCCCTCAGGAGCAGGGCGGAGGCGACCGCCACGCCGCTGGAGCCGAGGAATGCCCGGCGGCTCAAGCCGGGGTTGGGCAATGAGGTGGACATGACGCGTCTCCATTCGTGGTCCGATCGGTCTCCCCGCAGTCGAACCTAGCGCGTCGAAGCGACCACTGGGTGCTCGTCTCGTTCAGTCTTCAGGGCGCGGGTGCAATGGGCTCGGGAAGAACGCCGCACCCGTGCCGGCAGCTGCTGCAACGTCGTTGGGGTTGCTGAGACGGCAGCGCTGCAGGCTCAAGCAGCCACAGCCGATGCAGCCGTCCAAGCCGTCTCTCAGCTTCTCCAGTGCGGCGATTTCCTCGTCGAGCCGGGACCTCCATGAGCGGGAGATACGAGTCCAGTCCGCTTTGGTCGGATTTCGGCCATCAGGCAGGAGCGCAAGGGCCTCGCCGATCTCGTCGAGGGTCAGCCCGACCCGCCGAGCGGCGGCGATGAACGCCAGCCGGCGTAGCACCGCTCGTTCATAGCGGCGTTGCCCACCCGACGTGCGGGTCGCGGAGATCAGCCCCTGTCGCTCGTAGAAGCGAAGAGCGGACGGGGCGAATCCGCTTCTCTCAGCAACTTGAGACACGGTCAAGACATCGGAGGACATACGAGGAGATTATCTCTTGACTTGAAGTCAACTTCAAGTTGTACGGTGGTGTGACGGACGAGTTTGGAGTTTCAAATGTCGATTGCAGTCATCACAGGTGGTTCGCGTGGCCTCGGTCGGGCGCTCGCCAGCGGTCTCGCCCAGCGGGACTGGAGGGTCGTCACCGATGCACGGCAGGAGGCGACGCTCCTCGACGCCTTTCCCCCGGGCGGAACGGTTGACACGCTGGCAGGCGATGTCACCGACGCTGCCCATCGCGCCGCCCTCATCGAGCAAGCCGCCTCACATGGTTCGATCGATCTGATCGTCAACAACGCCAGCTACCTCGGACCGAGTCCGCTGCAAGGCCTGGCCGAGCTGGAGATCGCCTATCTCAGGCGGGTGTTCGAGGTGAACGTCGTCGCCCCGGTGGCGCTCGTACAGTCGGCCTTGCCTCGAGTCTCGAGCGGCGGGATCATCATCAACGTAAGTTCCGACGCGGCGGTGGAGGCCTACCCGGGCTGGGGAGGCTACGGCGCCTCCAAGGCGGCCCTGGACCATGTGAGCGCGATCCTTGCCCGGGAGCGTCCGGATCTGCTCGTCTACTCCTTTGATCCGGGCGACATGCGCACCGCGATGCACCAGGCCGCCTTTCCCGGCGAAAACATCTCGGATCGCCCCGAACCTGAGACGGTGGTGCCCGCGCTGCTGGCACTGATCGAGAGCCGACCTCCCAGCGGCCGGTACACGGCGGGCGCATTTGCCGTCGGAGCTTCCTGATGGGTGCGCAACGCGTCGCGTTCGACCTCCCTCGCCACCGCGTGGCGGCGGTTCCGCCCGAAGCGCGAGGTCTGCGCCGCGAGGAGGTGGCGTTGTTGGTGGCACGTCCTTCAGGGATCGAGCACTCCGTCTTTGCACGGCTGGCCGAGTTTCTCGAAGCCGGCGACCTCGTCGTCGTCAACCAGTCCGAGACGCAAGCGCGGGCTGTCGATGCTCGATCACCCTCAGGCCCGGCGACCGTCCACTTTTCACAGCCTTCGCTAGTCGGCACCTGGGAGGTGGAGCTGCGCAGACCGGACCAATCCGGCCCGTTGCTCGACGCCGAGCGAGGCGCGCGGTACGAGTTGCCGGATGGATATGGGCTTCGCCTGATCACACCGGCCGACCGGACAGCGCGCCCAGACGGGATCAGGTTGTGGCGAGCTGCCCTCACTCCGCCCGGACACATCGGGTCTCAGGGCTCGGCCGCAGCTCATGCCGTGCTGGCGTACCTACGGAAGGCGGGCCGGCCGATCCGCTACGACTACGTGTCCGGATCCTGGCCGATCGCCGCTTATCAGACCGTCTTTGCTCGCCGATCCGTCGACGGCCTGGGATCGGCGGAGATGCCAAGCGCAGCACGGCCGTTCTCGCGCCGCGTCGTGACCTCACTACGGAAGCGAGGCATTCGACTTGCCCGAGTGACCTTGCACACGGGGGTGTCGTCGCAGGAACTCGGCGAGACTCCCGGACACGAGTGGTTCGAAGTATCGCCGCGAACGGCCCGCGCCGTGGCCGAGACCCGCGCTGCCGGCGGCCGGGTGGTCGCCGTGGGTACGACCGTCACGCGGGCATTGGAGACTGCACATTCGACGACAGGGAGGGTGGAGGCCATGAGCGGTTGGACGGATCTGGTCTTGCAGTCGCCGGAGCAAGTGCGGGTCGTCGACGGTCTGATCACCGGCTGGCACCCGCCTCAGGCGTCGCATCTCGATCTGTTGAATGCGGTTGCGGGCGCTGAATTGACGGCTGAAGCCTATGAGGCGGCGCTAGAAGGCGGCTATCTCTGGCACGAGTTCGGCGATTCGGCTCTCTTGCTCCCCAACAGGCTGCCGAGCCGCTGACGACGCCGGTTCAGGCCGCTGTGGGCTTCAGAACTCGCAGGTCGACGGTCTTGGGGGCGGCCCGCCGGTTGATGACCGCATGCACGACCGGTCCCTCATCGAGAAGACCGATCGACACCTTGCGGCAGTCACGGCACACCCGACGGAGGAACCCAAATCCGGCCCTGGTCACGTCGTAGGGATGGTCACCATCCCACGTGCATTTGGTGAACTTCGACGACAATTGCATGATCACTCCTGTGGGAGTTATCGGCGTGGCGTAGGGGCAAGCAGAGGTACATTCCGGAACGCACGAACTGACTAGTCACCACCGGTCGCGAGTCACACCCGGCGAACTGCGACAATGCGGCATGCGCACCGAGGCGGTGATCGAGCGAGCGAGACGGCTGCTCGACGTGCCGTCAGTCGTGGGATTCGAGGATCCGCTCTTCGATGTCTTGTCCGAGGATTTGACGAAGCTCGGACGGTCGGTCCGCCTGGTTGGCTCCGTACTCGTGGCCGAAGGGGAAGGCCAGAGGGTCCTCAGCGCTCACGCGGATCGCCATGGACTGGTCACGCTTGGCGACGGGCTCCTTGGATACGCCGCACGCCGCGCTGCCGGCGAGCACCAACCACTCAGCACAGCGTTTGCGGGTCGGGTGTGTTCTCGCTTCCGAAACGAGGATGTCGTTGCGTACGACGCTGAAAGCGGAGCAGTCGTCGGTGTGGGCAGGGTCGAGCACGCTGCCCACTGCGGCCTCGGCCCCGAGCTGCTCCTGGACTCGAACGGTTTGGAAGCGCTGCCGGCCGGCATCCCTGTGGCCTTTGCGGCTGGGCTCGAACGGGACGGAGATCTGATCAAGGGACAGCTCGACAACGTCCTTTCCGTCGCAATCGCGTTTGAGCTCATCGCCGGTGGCTTCGATGTCACCGCGTTGTTCACCAGAGGCGAGGAGGCCGGGCGCTCCTGGATCGGCCTGTCTGCTTATTTCGCCGACTCCGAGTTCGCAGACCTCTTGGTTCTCGACACGAGCCCGTTCGACGAGCCGGATGTCGTTCGATCAGGCACGGTGGTGTTGCGCAGGCGCGACGCCACCGGGGTCTTCGCCGCCGACCTGGTCGAACGCATCGAGCGGTCAGCGGGCTTGGCAGGCGTAGACACCGTATTCAAAGACGAGCTGCTCGCTGCGCAGGGCAGGCCACTCGGCCGAACCGAGCTGGGACGACTCGTCTCCTCCACCTCGGGCCGCCTCAACGGAGCGACCGTACAGGTGCCCACGACCGACTACCACACAAACCGCGAGACGACCAGCCACGGCGCCATCACCAATGTGCTGCGGGTGCTGGCGGCACTCTATGAACGGGATTGACCTCGCTGCAACGGAATGCGGCGAACCGCGCGTCGGTGGCTCGACGTATAGCGTTCCACGTCGAGGAGGTGCCATGATCCGTTCTGTCCTGGCCGGCTTGCTGCTGTTGACGGTATGGTTGGCTGCCTGCGGACGGTCTTCGGCTGACACGGCTGTGCTCTCCGGCGGCGAAACCACCGAAATCACCATTCAAGGGTTCAGTTTCGGCGATCCGGCCACTGCGACGGTGGGTGCCTCCGTCAAGGTCACCAACAACGACACGACGACGCACACGTGGACGTCGCGTGACGGCGTGTTCGACTCGGGCAGGCTGGCCGAGCAGGCGACGTTCGAGTTCGTGTTCGACGAGCCCGGCGAGTACGAGTTCTTCTGCACGATCCACCCCTCGATGACCGGGTCGATCACGGTCACCGAGTAGGAGCTCGATTTCGAAAAATCGATGGTGATAGGGGCGTGCCCTGATCGATAATCCGTCGGATGAACGGACATCGAACACCCGAGCCGGCTCGACTGCCGTTGATCCTCAGCGCCCTCGTCGCGGTACTGGTCGTCACAGGCTGCGGCGCTGTTTCGGACACGACCGAAGCTCCTCTGATAGACGGTGTGCTCGACTGCGGCTCCGGGCCGATGTGGGCGATGGCCGCCGAGGCTGCTCCAGGCGGGGTGGGGGCGGTAGACGCCCAGACGGCGCTCGATGAGTACTTCGCTCCGCTCGGCGATCGGTTCGATGGCAAGCTGGTCACGACCGGCGAAGTGGGCACCTACATCGTCGACGGTCGCGAAGTGGTCCAGGCCACCGCCGTCGAACCCGGAGTGGTGACCGGCTGGATGGTGGTGGAAGCGTCCGGCTGCGACGGGTTCCAGCCAGACTTCTAGCGAATCTTCCAGGCGCGGCGCCCGGTCAGCGTGGGGCCGGCCTTCGGCTGGGTGTGGATGCGGCCTCCTGTCCGTACCAGACGTATCCGATCGCGAATAGAACTCTCTGCACGGCGCCGGCGACGCCATCCACGTTGAACATGATCATGGGGATCAGAAATGCGGCGCCGACCGCGATCCAGTCGAGTGTCCGTCGCCAGCGATGAGAGGCGGGACGCCTCAGCGACACGATCAATACCCCGATCGTGAACGAAAACCCCACAGTGTTGGCAGCCGCGCTGTGCAGGAAGTCCTCGAACCCATCCGCGGAGCCGGGCAGCCAGGGCTTGTGGGCGAAGGCGGCTGCGGCGATGACCGCCACGCCGTAGGTCCGATGCAACGCGCGTCCCCACGGACCCCAACCATCGCCGGCGTGATTGGCCAGCAAAAGCACGGCGAAACCGAGCAGGAGGAGGCCGGCCCGCGCCAGCCAGGCGCGTTCGAGTCCTTGGGCGGCGGACTCGCTGATCGAATGGCGGACGACCGAGTATCCATCGGCCATGAGCGCCGGAGCAAACGCCACACAGACCGCCGAGGCCACGAGCAAACCAATCGATGCAACGGAGATCGGTCGCCAGCGAGACGCTGTCGGAGCTCGAGAGCCCAGCGTCGTCGTCATCTGCGCCTCCAGATGATTGTCGTTCTCCACCAAGATCGCTTGCCTGATTCCGGCGTTCCAGAGGCCAACGGCCCAAAAGATGCGTCCGCCGGTGCGGCACTTGGCGACTACCGGCCTAGCCACAACCGTGGGAAGATGGCCCAGCCATGGCCTCGGAACCGCCAATCGAGATCGAGCGGCTCATCAAACGGTATCGCAGTGTCACCGCCCTCGATGAGGTCGACCGCCAGCTCGCAGCGCGCTCGATTGTCGGGCTGGTCGGCCGCAACGGTGCCGGATAGACCACCCCGCTTCGCATCCGCGTTGGAGCCTACGAGCCGAGGACAATTCGGTCGGCGTGCGAGGTCTCGATCCCAAGACCGAGGGCGCTGCGGTCCGCCGCACTATCTGGTACATGCATGCGAGCTTTGAGACCAGGTGTTTGGCCAAGCGTGACGACGCCCGGACTTGACGGCCCGGTCGTCGTCGGCCGGTCTCAAGTGTTGGGAAGGAAGTCTGAGGGGAGTTTTTGGCGGACTCTGCGCGTTCGAGGAGGACGGGGCAGTCCCATCCTCCTCGCTCGGCGCGTCAGCCGACGTCTGCGATCACCAACGCAGTCACGTAACCCGAGTATGGGTCGTCGAAGTTCTTGTCGGCGTACTGGCACTCCACCCGGATCTTCACGTTGAACCCGTCGACCGACACGAGATCGGTGTCGGCTTCGATGACGTTGATGTGGTGGTCGGAGCTCGTGTAGTCGAACTTGAAGCCGTTGAGTGCCACGCCCGCCCTTCGCACCGGGCCGTTGAAGGTGACGGTGCGCTCGAGGGTCCGCTTGCCGGTCCCCGACGGGATCGGCACCGTGACCGTTCGGAACTGCGTCTCCGTCTGGGCGCGCACCGGCCCGAGCGTGGTGTCCACTCGACCCAGCGTCTTGGTCGCCTCGTAGTAGTCCTGCTCGAACTGGAGGCGCAACTCGTCGACCCGATCCACCAGGTCGTGCACATTGTCCATGTCGCCGGTCAAGACACAGAAGGCGGTCTTGATCGTCTTGGGTGAATCCGCCGCCGACGGTACCCGGGTCCCTTCTGCCCATTCGATGTTCTGGATGTTCATCGTCTTGGCGGACGCCGAATAGCGATTCCCCGAGATCAGGCTGGGGCTGTCGAGCAGGTAGAAGTCGCCGACTTCCTTGCGATCCAGCAGCCCCATCAGGTAGAGGTCGAGATTGCAGTAGGTCCGCTCGTTCGAGCTGAGCGACACTTTCAGGAAGTCGCCGTTGTCCCGGACCCAGTCATAGATGTCGTAGTCCATCGGTGACTTGTCGTCGTCGAAGTTCAACGTCCAGTGGCCCCAACCACCCAACAAGTGGTCGGTCTTGTCGGGTCCTGATGCCGTGTCACGGTATTTGGCGAAGCATCCCCATCGATGGCCCTGCTCTTGCAGCATCACGTAGCGCCACACGTTGAAATGACCCTGGTTCAGGAACATGATGCCCTGTAACGCGTCGGAGCCATACGACGGGCGCTGGTTGAAGTTGCCCAGGCCGATGCCCTGAATGTCGTTGAACACGAACCGGTACCAGGACGAGCCGCCCTGTGGCGGCATGCCGTTGTCCGAGTCGGTGATGAACGTGACGAAGTCGTAGATGTCGGGATGAGTCGTCCGGAACAGCTTGTATGCGCGGACCCAGTCCACGACGGGTTGTCCTCCCACTGTCTGGATGAGCGTCCCGTCGTCCTCGATCATGCAGACGTCGCCCCGGTCCTGCACCTTGCCGTGCCAGGGGATCTCCCCGCCTGCTTCGGCCAGGCGCTGTTCATGAAGGCGCGGCCAATCGATGAACGACATGTCGGTGGAATGGTCATGCCCCTCCATGACGCCCAGCGGGTCGATGGGCGCATCGAGCCCGAACGGGGCGACGACGTCGGTGCCCATACCTCCGAACTCGCGCTCGATCACATACTCGGTTGGGATCTCAGACAGCGCCTTCTTTTCCTTCACATACACCACCAGTGCGGTCTGGTCGTGAAAGGTGCCCTCGTCCGTGCGCTTGGGCCCGATGCCCACCCCGATGACGTTGGGATCGTCGTAGTACTCGGCCTTCGCCGCTTCGATCAGCTTCCAGACGTCGGCGCCGGCCGGAATCTCGTACTTGAGGTCTCTGGTCTTCGTGGCCATGAACGTACCCCCTAGGTGTGGTGGCCTGTTCGACTATGCCGGTCCGCGCTTGCCGAATCCTGAACGCCCATCTGCCGGCGGTGGTTGAGATGGGTTGGCATGGCCAACCGGTATGCGGTTGCTATCCGCCGGATTACGCGTGACTACATCAGAAGCTCCCGTGTCGGTCGGCTCCCCCTGCCGCCCCACCGATGTCACGGCTTGCGATCAACCGTACACCGCCCGTGGTCGGCTGTGGGAAGGATTCTCTCCCGTCGCGTGATTGAAGCCGGGCTGATCGGGGTAGAGCTCTTTGACGCCTGTTCTGTTGGAGGAGACATGACCATCACGAAGGAACGCATCAAGAGCGAAGCCCAGGACGTGACGGAAACCGTCAAGACCTGGGTCGAGACGGTGGCCGACAAGGTGGCCGAGACCGCCGGCGAGGCAGCCGACAAGGTGGACGTCAATGGAGTGGCTGACTCGGCATCCGACGCTGTGAGCAACGTGGCCGAGAAGGTCGCAGCCGTCGCTCCGGTCGCCGCGCTCGTCGCGAAGAAGTCGCGCAAGGGCGGAACGCTGTTCGGTCTTCTCTTGACTGCCGCAGCCGCCTATTTCTTCGACCCTTCCAAGGGCGAGCGGCGCCGAGCCCAGGCCAAGGAGAAGCTGTCGGAGGTCTTCTCCAAGGTTTCAGACAAGGTGGGTGGAACGAAGACGACCACGAACCCGTCGATGTCCAATCCGAACTTCAACGGCACCGAGACCACCTGAGACGCAGAATCTCCGCAGATCACCCGCCGCCGTGCTCTCCGGCGGCGGGTGCGCGTCGTGGCGTCACGCTGACAGCGACGCCCAATCCGGCGAGGCCGTCCATCGCGGCAAGGTGCTGCGTCGCATCACCTCGACGTACTTCTGCGCCGCTCCTGTGTTGAAGACGACCACCCGTTCGTCGGGCGCGATGGCCCCTTCTGTGACCAGCTGGTCCAGCACACCCAGGCAGGCTCCTGCCTCCGGTGCGAATGCGATCCCCTCCATCTCGGCCGCACGGCGCGCCCAACCGAGCAGCGCCTCCTCGGGGCAGGCCCTCGCCTGCCCGCCGGACGCCCGCACGGCATCGAGGATCATGAAATCCCCCACCGCCGAAGGCACCCGCAAGCCGCTGGCGGAAGTGGCGGGCTCGGCGATGGGTTGCGCGAACCGGGCCCCCTGCTCCCACGCCCTGGCGATCGGCGCGCAACCCTCCGCCTGGCACGAGATCATTCGTGGGCGGCGATCGTCGGCCAGCCAGCCCAGCTCGCCCAGCTCATCGAACGCCTTCCACATGCCGACGAGACCGGTCCCGCCGCCTGTCGGATAGAGAACCACATCGGGAAGGCGCCACTCGAGCTGTTCGGCCAACTCCAGGCCCATCGTCTTCTTGCCTTCGACCCGGTACGGCTCTTTCAGCGTCGACAGATCGAACCAGCCGGCGCGCTCGACACCTTCTCGCACGATGGCGCCGCAATCGGTGATGAGGCCGTCGACCAAGAACGCGCGGGCTCCGTAGTAGGCCGCTTCGAGCTGGTTGACGATGGGCGTATCGGCCGGCATGAACACGTAGGCCTCGATGCCGGCTCGGGCCGCGTAGGCAGCCGCCGCTCCGCCGGCGTTGCCGGCGGTGGGGATGGCGACCCGTTCGACACCCAGTTCGGATGCTCTCGTCACCGCCATGGCCAGGCCGCGACTCTTGAACGAGCCGGTCGGCAGTTGGGACTCGTCCTTCACCCACAGGTCCGACAGTCCCAACGCCTTACCAAGTCGTTCGCACCGCAGGAGGGGTGTCATGCCCTCGCCGAGCGAGACGATCCTGCCCGGATTCTCGACAGGGAGGAGCTCCCGATAGCGCCACATCGTTGCAGCTCGGTTCGCTACTGATGTCTTGCTCATTGCCGAGTGCACTGCGCCGAGGTCGTATCGCACCCACAGTGGGCGGCCTCCGTGGGTCGTCTGGAGGCTGCGATGATCCAGTCGGGTTCCGTCGATGGCCGCCTCCAGGTGGGTGACGAAGCTCATGGGTGGTCTCTCCAGGTTCGTTGCCGAGCTCGGACACTAGGCCGGGCGTCGTCGATGCCGAGGGCGCTGGGCTAGCTTCCCGTTGGGTGGAACGGTGACTCACGATCTGCGCTTTCAAGTGTTGGTGATGCCAACGGGCTCTTGGTCGGAGCACCTCGGCCGCTTCCGGCACGTTGAAGAGCTGGGTTTCGATGTGGTGGCGACCGCCGACCTGCTGGTCGACTGGATCGCGCCTCGACAGCCCATGTTCGAAGGATGGACCAGCCTGGCGGCGGTCGCCGCCGCGACGTCGAAGATCCGTCTCACCACCCTGGTGACCCAGATCGGACTGCGCAATCCGGCGTTGCTGGCCCACATGGCCGTCACCCTCGACCACATATCGCGCGGCCGTCTGGAGGTCGGGCTCGGCACCGGGCTGGTGGAGGATCCGAGTTTGGCGATGGCGGGGATCGGATCGTGGACCGCGCGAGAGCGTGTCGACCGGTTCGGCGAGTACGTCGAGGTATTGGATCGGGCGATGACGTCCGAGACCGCCTCATTTGATGGCCGCTACTACCAGTTGAACGAATACGTGACGAGCCCGCTCCCTGTGCAGCGTCCCCGACCTCCGCTCCTCGTCGCTGCACTCGGGCCCAGGATGATGAGGCACGCGGCGCGGCATGCCGACATCTGGAACACGATGAGCTTTCGGCCCCAGTTCGAAGAGCAGCTGGCAGAGGTCCGCTCGCGCATCGCACAGATGCGCACACTGTGCGACGCGATCGATCGTGACCCTGCCGAGATCCGGATCTCGGTCACGTGGTTCGACAGGGAAGCACGGGAAGGAGCCGGAATGTTCTCCTACTACCGCTCGGAGGAGGAGTTCCGTGCGAGGGTCGCGGCGCTGCACGACGCAGGCGTGAGTGAGATGTCGATCTACTACCCGCTCGACGACGGACAGATCCCCCTGTTCGAGCATCTCGCCGAGAGCGTGATCCCAGAGCTACGGGCCGAATAGCCAGGGTCACCGGGGCAGCGCGACGCCCCGGTTCCAGTCATCGGCATGGAGATACAGCCGAACGTCGCGAATACGAGGATCGCTGCGGAGCACGGCAATGATCGTGTCGATGATCACGATGTGCTCGGCGGTGTCCGAGATTCCGAGCAATTTCTTCCAGCGGGCGAGCACCGATTCGACAAACAGCAACCACTGGTCGCCTTCCACATGTCCCAGCATTCCGACGAAGACGTGCCGAGCCGTGGCGATGTCGAACGCATACGAGTAGTCGGTGGTGTCGAACTCGAGTATGCGGACGCCTCGGCGCTCGAGCGCCTCGTCGAGCCAGTCGATCAGTTCCTCGCCAGGCGGCTCGTGACCGCGACGTTCGGTCTCGAAGTCGCACCGGAAGCCGATGTGGGTCGGGTGCGCCACTTCGATTCCAGCGTACCCACCGGTCGGCGATGCCGTCAGGGCCCTCAGTCAGGGTGGAGTCAGGTGCCTGGGGGAGTCAACCCATCGAGTCGCGGACAGTCTCATAGATCTTCTCGGACGATGGGATCGCCATGTCTTCGAGTGTTTCCGCCGCGGGCAGCGGAATGTGCGGCGTGGTGATCCGGACGACCGGGCCGTCGAGGTTCCAGAACGCCTCGTGGGCAATGATCGATGCGATCTCGGCTCCCCAGCCGCACAGGCGGGGGTTCTCCTCGACGGTGAAGAAGCGTCCGGTGCGAGAGGCAGATTCGAGCAACGCACGTGTGTCGAGCGGCACGAGCGATCGAACGTCGATGACCTCGGCGGAGATGCCCTCGGCGGCCAGCCGTTCTGCTGCCTCGAGCGCTCTGGGCACCATCAATGCGAGAGCAGCGATGGTGCAGTCGGTGCCTTCTCTGACCACGGCGGCCTTTCCCAATTCATCGACGACCTCGCCATGGGGGATGTCTCCCTTGCCGGCCATGAGCGATTTGTGCTCGAACATCACGACGGGATCGGGATCGCGAATCGCTGCCGCCATCAGTCCGACCATGTCGAGTGGCGTCGATGGAGCCACGACCTTGAGCCCGGGGATCATCATGCACCAGTTCTCCACACTCTGACTGTGCTGGGCGCCGAACCGCGAGCCGCCTCCGTTGGCCGTGCGGACCACCAGCGGTATGCTCACCTGTCCTCCCGTCATATAGCGGGACTTGGCGATCTCGTTGGCGAGGAGGTCGAAGCAGACGGCGAGGAAATCCGAGAACATGATCTCGGCGATCACCGGGATCCCTGTCATCGCCGCTCCCATGGCCGCGCCGAGGATGGCCTGCTCGGAGATTGGAGTGTCCCTGATTCGGGAGGGTCCGAACTCGTCGAGCAACCCCACCGTCGTCTTGAACACCCCTCCGGCTCCGGCGATGTCCTCACCCAGCATCACCAGCGTCGGGTCGCGGCGCATCTCCTGGGCGATCCCGTAGGCCACCGCGTCCCGGTAGCTCAGTTCCGCCACGCCGAGCCCCCGTCAGCCCACACATCGGTGAAGAGATGCTCCTCACCGGGGGGGACTCCGTTCTTGGCGAACTCGGTCGCCTCGTCGATCCGGGAGGCAACACTCTTCTGCACCCCGGCCAACTCGGCTTCGGGCACACCCATCCCCAACAGGCGTTCGTGATACATGGGGATGGGATCGCGATCGAGCCATGCCTCGACCTCGTCCGAGGGGCGGTACTTGCCGGGATCGGCTCGGCTGTGGCCTCCGTGCCGGTACGTCACCGCTTCGATCAGCGAAGGGCCTCCGCCGCTGCGTGCCGTTGCGAGGGCGCGTCGAGCTTCGGCATAGACAGCGTCGGCGTCGTTGCCGTCCACCACGATGCTCTCGAGACCGTAGGCCGGAGCGCGGTCGGCTGCCGGGTGGGGTACCGCCGTCACCAGATCGATGGGGGTGTACTCCATGTAGAGATTGTTCTCGCACACGAAGACCACCGGCAGCTCCCAGATCACTGCGAAGTTGAGCGCCTCGTGGAAGGCGCCGATGTTGGTTGTTCCGTCCCCGAAGAACGCAACGGCCACTTGGTCGGTCCCCCGCATCTGCGCAGACCAGGCTGCTCCGTTGGCGATGCACAAATGAGCGCCGATGATGGCGTAGCTGCCCATCATGTTGTGCTCGACGGACGTGAGATGCATGGAGCCGCCCTTGCCCTTGAGGATGCCGTTCTCTCTGCCGAGGAGCTCGGCCATCACCGGCCCGAGCGCCGCTCCGCGAGCCAACGTGTGCGCATGACCTCGATAGGTGGCGAAGGTGTAGTCATTCGGCTGCATGGCCTGGGCGAAGCCGGCTGCCACCGCCTCCATGCCGAGCGACAGATGACTGGTCCCTTTCACTAGGTTCTGCATGAAGAGGTCGTACGCCCGCTTCTCGAACTGGCGCAGGACCACCTGCAGCTCGTATATGGCCATGCGCTCGTCCAGAGGTATGTCGAGGGTGGCATTGGACTCGTCGACGGGATCCGGGAGTCGAGGGGGGCGGTCCGAGTAGTCGTAGAGACCGGCTTCGTCGACCGCCTCAGTACTCATTGGCGACCATCAGCTCTTCGCACGGGAACAGGGTTGTCAGCTTTGGGCCTTCGGCGGTGACCACCATCATCTCCTCGATTCGCGCAGCGGAACGGCCGTCGGCGGCGGGGGCATACGTCTCGAGGGCGAAGTACATCCCTTCCTTGATCTCGATCGGATCGTCCAGGGAGTTGAGGCGCGAGATGATCGGACGCTCGTGGAGCCCCACCCCGACCCCGTGGCCGAACTGAAGCCCGAAAGCATCCATCTCGTCCACGAAACCAAACTCTTCTGCGCGGGGCCAGACCTTGGCCACCAGGTCCGTGGTGACGCCGGGCCGGATGAGCTCGATCGAGGCATCCATCCACTCCCGTGCCTGTTTGAATGCATCCTTCTGTGCCTGGGTCGCCCTCCCCACGACGAACGTCCGGTAATAACAGGTTCGGTAGCCGTTGTACGCGTGGATGATGTCGAAGTAGGCAGTGTCGCCCGGGCGGATGAGCCGGTCCGAGAAGACGTGGGGATGGGGGCTGCAGCGCTCGCCCGCGATGCTGTTGATGGCCTCGACGAACTCGGAACCCATCTCGAACAGGCGGCCATGGGCGAGGCCGACGATGTCGCTCTCACGGACCCCGGGTTTCAGCTCTTCGTAGATGTCTTGGTAGACGCCGTCGACCATGGCGCTCGCCTGGGTGAGAAGGACGATCTCGTCGGGGCTCTTGATCTCGCGGGCCATCATCATCGCTTGCTGGCCGTCGACGACGCTGAGCCCTTCAGCTTGAAGAGCGAGAAACACCCCGGTCTCAGCCATGTCGACTCCGAGCCGCTGATCGGCCACCCCCTCGTCACGAAGCGCCGCCGCGATCTCCTGCGCCGCCCGCGTGTGGAGCCCGGCCTCGGGCCCGATGGCGCCTTGCAGCCCCGTGTTGCCGCCAATCGAGTTCTCTTCGTCGTACAGACGGGGTAGCTGAAGGCGGTGGGCCTTGGCCGCCGAGCCGAAGTCCCAGATCCGGGGTCGGCCGCTGCGTGTGACCAGTGCCCACCGTTCACCCTTGTTGAACGCCCAGTAGCCGATCTGCGTGGCGGTTGCGTACCGGATGTTGGAGGTTTCGAAGAGAAGCACTGCACCGAGATCGTGGGCATCGAGTTGCTCACGGACCCGCCGCAGGCGGTAGTCGCGAAGTCGAGCGAAATCGACCCGATCTTCCCAATCGACAGCCATCACCCCGGGTGCGGGAGTCGTCGCCACGGGGAACTCGCTCATTTGCGACTCCTTTCACGTGTGTCTGCAAACGTTTGAATTGTGGACCCTGGCCTGGAAGGTGTCAACTGGGCCCGGACCGGGCCGATCGCGGGGTCCAGATGGGTAACGCGAGGGCAAAGCAAATTTCGAGCTGCAATCGTTTGTCGGCAGCCGGCCGGAGAACGGTTGATCAACCCGACCCCGCCGGGTCACTGAGTCCTTCGGTCCAATCGGCCTCGAAGATGGTTCCGTGCGCGGCCGGTGGGATCGGGGCTTGCGCTTCTATCCAGCGCATGGGCACGGTGCCGTTGTTGGTGAAGCCGTGGGACGTGTTGACGCCGGAGAACACGATGTCACCTGCGCCCACCGTGCACGGTTGTCCCCCGACGAGGCCGTCTGCGCGACCGGCCGTGAAGTAGTAGATCTCCTCGAACGGATGGAAGTGTTCCTTGGCGGACATCCCCGAAACTACCGTGCTCGGCTCGAACTCGACGATGAACAGCGTGTGATGGCGGGCCCCCAACAGCTCGTCGACCATCATGCGAATCGACACGTTGTTGATGTTGTAGCCGTGGTATCCGGGCATGGACAGGGGTCCGGGCGGCGGAACCTGGCTGTCGTCGAAGTGTCCGACGAATCGTTGCCGCATCGACTCGGTCGTGATCGGACGACCGTGAGTCGGGATGTCGAACGCCGGCATCGGGTACTCCCCGTAGGTCTCGCCGATGGCTCGCGGTTGAGGAGCGCGGAGGCGCAACCACACGAGGGGCTGGTCGAAGGGGTTGTTCCACGCATGTGGGAAGGCGATCGGAGCGAACCCGAAGTCTCCGGCTGTCAGGCGGTACGACTCGTCGCCGATCGCAACGTAGCCGGACCCGGAAATGACGTAGAACGACTCTTCGAACGGATGGACGTGACCGCCAATCGAACCACCGGGCGCCAGCTGCGCCATCGCAGCTTCCAGATGGACCGCGCCCTGCTCGGGCCCAACCAGCACGGCGATATCGAGCCCATCCGCTGGATGTCCGGCCGGCGTCGGTTTCGCGTCGCCGGACCGGACGATCGCGAACGAGTTGTGATGGTGGGGGTTCTCGATGGTGTCACCTCCTCGCGATCTCGACTCTCCCAGAGGTAGGCTCAGACCGCAAACGTTTGTAGGTGAGGTGGCAGGGTCGAGGACATCTCCGCAAAGGGGGCCGCGACGTTGGTGGGCACCACTCCGACCCGGCGGCTTGGCGGCACTGCCCGACGAGAGCAGTCCGCGTCGGCCGAGGACCTTCACCCCAGAGTCAGGAGGCATCCCATGACCGACCGTCCGCTGCGCCACCTCGTCGTCCGGGCGGGCGATTCCAACTATGAAACGCCCGCCTCGTTCGCATCGCACAGTGACGGATTCGGCCGCTGGGCGGTGGTCGATCACACCACGCCGGGAGCAGTCCACACGGGTTTCGGGCTCAACAAGCTCACCGCCGGCGGCAGCATCACGGCGCACCTGCACTCGTTCGAGGAGTCGATGTACGTCCTGGCGGGCACGGTGGTCTGCGACACTCCGGAGGGCTCGACGATGCTCCAGCCGGGCGACTACGGGATCATCCCGGTGGGAGTTCCTCATCGATGGCGCAACCCGTACGACGACGACGTCTTCTGGGCGGACATGCTCGCTCCCCAGCCTCGACCCGGGTTCGTCGGCGACACGTTCTTCGTCGCCGGACCGGCGCCACAGGAACCTGTGTCGGTCGACCCACGCGATCCTCGGACTCGTTCGTTTGGTCACATCGCTCCCGAGAACATGGACCCCAGCCTGCAAAGTCAGGAGCTGCTGGCAGTCTCGGCGAGCATGCGAACCGCCCTTCTCGTCTACAGCGGCATCACGGTGAAGATGATGGTGGACAGCGACCTCGGTGCCCAGCTGCAGACCATGTTCATGGTGCAGTACGAGGAGCGGGGAGTGGCCGGCGCGCACGACCATCCGCTGGAAGAGACCTACATGATCGTCGAGGGCCGTACCGAGGCGAAGTTCGACGGCAACGAGTACCTGCTGGAGCCGGGAGACATTGCGTTCGCCGGCGTGGGTTGCGTCCACGAGTTCTCCAATCCCGGTCCCGGCATCGTCCGCTGGCTGGAGACGCAGGCGCCGCAACCTCCGGGTCGGCACTCGTACCGGTTCGCCCGCGACTGGACCTACCTGCAGGAGCGGTTGGCGACGGACTAGCGGCCGGCGTCACGCCGATCACATCCCGAAATAGGCCTCTTGGAGGCTTCGGTCGTCGAGCAGCTCGGCAGCGGAACCGTGCCGCACCACCCGTCCCTCCTCCAACACGTACGCCCTGGAGGCGAGCTCGAGCGCCTCGACCACGTTTTGCTCGACGACCAGCACAGAGGTGCCGGCGGCGTTGATCGCGCGCATGACGTCGAAGATGGTCTCGACGATGACAGGAGCCAGACCGAGCGACGGCTCATCGAGGAGCAACAGCTTGGGCTTGGCCATCAACGCCCGGCCGATGGCGAGCATCTGCTGCTCGCCGCCGCTCATGTCTCCTGCCGTCTGGCTTTCCCGCTCGGCCAGGATCGGGAAGATCGAACAAACCCATTCGTACGTCTCGGCCCGGACCGACCGAGCAGCAGGGTGGAATGCCCCGAGATCGAGGTTGTCGCGCACAGTCATGTCGCTGAACAACCGTCGCCCTTCCGGAACCACCGCCACGCCGTGCTTGCACACGTCCTTGGCGCGCAGCCGGGTCAGGTCTCGACCGTCGAATGTGACGGACCCCGACCAAGCGGGGTGCAGGCCGGCGATCACGTTGACGAAGGTCGACTTGCCGGCCCCGTTGGGCCCGACCAACGTCACCACCTCACCCTCCTGAACGTCGAGCGAGACATCCCACAATGCCGCCGCCGATCCATAACCGGTAGCCAAGTTGCGGACCTCAAGCATGCTTCCACCTCGATCCCAGATAGGCCTTGACGACGTCCGGTTCTCGCATGACCTCATCCGGCTGCCCTACGGCGATCACACGGCCCTGATCGAGGACGATGATCCGTGTCGACAAGGCCGTTACGACCCTGATCACGTGCTCGACGATGACGAGCGTGATGCCTCGAGAGTGGATGCGGCGGATCATATCGATCGATTCTTCGATCTCGGTCGGGTTGAGTCCAGCCAGCACTTCGTCGAGCAGCAAGAGCTTCGGCTCGGTCGCCAATGCTCTCGCCAACTCGAGAAATTTGAGCTGGTGCAGTGTGAGCTGGTCGATCGGCTCGGCCGCCACATCGGAGAGGCCCGTGAATTCGAGCCAGCCCGCCGTGGCGGAACGAGCCTCATCGAGCGAGTGGCGGTTGCGACCGAACATGAAGCTGAGGGCAACGTTCTCGAGGACGGTCATCGACGAGAACGGTCGGGGGATCTGGTACGTGCGCGCCACTCCACTGGCCGCGATTTCATGAGGCTCGAGACCCAACAAATCGACCCCACCGAACAATGCGGACCCGCTGTCGGCCTGGTGATAACCGCTCAGCACGTTGATGAGCGTCGATTTGCCAGAGCCGTTGGGCCCGACCAGACCGAGGATGTCGCCCTCGTCGATGTTCACCGATACGTCGTCCAAGGCCTGGATGCCGCCAAACCGCTTCGAGAGTTTCGTGCCGGCCAGCATCCTCATGCCGCTTGCCTTTCGGCGCCATCGTCGTCTATCCGGGCCGGCTCTGCCCTGGTCGGGATCAGCGACACGAGCAGAGTGACGAAAGAGGCAAAGGTGAAATCCCAGATCACCGAGGAGCCGATCGGGGTGAGCCCGAACAGGATCATGGCTCCAACGAATATCGGAACCGTGATCCGCCACCGCTCGGCCAGGCGCAGGTACACGCCCTCCCGCACAGCCAGTACGAGCACGATCAGCAGTGTGCCGATGATCACCAGGTTGACGTCTTCCAAGCCTGCGCTGTTGAGCCGGTCGGTGAGCGTGAAGATGATGATCGCGCCCACTGCCGGTCCTAGCCAGTGGGTCATCCCGCCCAACACGCTCATCAGGATGACGAACAGCGGAACACGGATGTTGAACACGTCTTCGACCGTGATGAACCCGATCTGTAGGGCCCAGACGCCTCCCATCATGCCGCTGAAGAAGGCGTTGGCCACCAGGGCGAGCATCTTGGTGCGAAAGGCCGGGACTCCAAGCCCCTCCGCCACCTGTTCGTCGTCGCGGATTGCGAACATGCCCCAGCCGAGTCGTGACTCGTGGATCAGGTAGGCGGTGAGGACGGTCACAGCGGCCACCACGAGCGTCAACCAATACATGGCACGCCGGAAGTCGCCAAGGAACTCGGGGAGGGGTGTTCCGGTCATGAAGATGCCCCTGCCGCCGTCGATGAATGGGAAGAGCCGGGCCAAGGAGGCGAAGACGAACGCGATCGCCAGCGTGGTCAGGGCGAAGATCTCTCCGCCCAGGCGTCGCAGCCGGAAGACCACCACACCCAGGAGCGTCCCCGCCACGGCCGCCAGAATGCCGCCGACGGGAAGCGCCAGGAGGAACGGCCACCCCTCCTTGGCGGCGAGGATCCCGATGGTGTACACGCCGATGCCGAACCATGCTCCCTGACCGAACGAGAAGTAGCCCGTGTACCCCGTGAGCATGTTCCAGCTCGTCGCCTGGCCGATCCAGAAGAACGCAGTGAACATGAATGTCAGGTAGAAGCCGGGTGCATCAACGCGTTCTGCGAAGATCGGCACCAACAGCAGGACGAGGAAGACCAGCGCAAAGCCAACGAGGCTGCGGCGTCGGGCGGTCACACTGCGCTCCGGCTGGCGAACAGGCCCTCGGGCCGGAACAACAGTGCGGCGATCAGGATGAGAAATGTGACCAGGGGAGCCGCCAACGGACCCCACAATGCCGTGGCGATGCCGGCGGCAACTCCCACGAGGACGCCGGCTCCGAGGGCGCCGACGCTATTGCCCAGGCCACCGAGGATCACCACGGGGAAGACGATGCCGAACCACGCGAACGACACGGCCGGTGACAGTGACTGGAACGTGGCGATGAAGGTCCCGGCCATCGCCGAGAAGGCCATCGCCAGCCCCGACAGGAGGATGGCGACGCGCCGATGGTCGACACCGAACGCACGAGCGATTTCGGGGTCATGGGCGATGGCCCGCACCGACTTTCCGAAGTAGGTCCTGGTGAGGAGATAGGTGGTGCCCACTGCGATCCCGAGGGCGGCAACGAAGGCAATGAATGGCGCCAACTGAATGGCGATGTCACCGACGAACCACGATGCTGTTGCGTACGGGTTCCGGTCGGTGGGGATCGTCCTGAAGTCGGCCGTCCAGATGCTGCGCGTGACGCTCTGGAAGATGATGAAGATTCCGAAAGAGATGATCAGCGACTGAAACTCGTCGACCTTGGTCCATTCGAAGAACACCTGCATCGCCACGCCTGCCAGAAAGCCTCCGGGGATGACGACGGCGAGGGTGAGGAGCGGATCCCATCCGAGGCTGGCTGTGAGCTGATAGGTCACATACGCCCCGAGCAGGATGAAAGAGAAGTGAGCCAGGTTGATGATCTTCAGCGCGCCCCAACTGAGAGAGATTCCCACCGACATGACCGCATAGAGCCCACCGATCAGGACCCCTGACACGACCGCTTGCACCAAGACATCCGGCATAGGCGCTCACTCCCAGCGTGCGGGAAAGACCCGTAGGCCCTCCCGCACGCCGCAATGGTCAGTGATCAGAGCTCGGGGCTGGTGCCGGGCTTGGCCTTGTCCTCGGGGTACACGACGATCCATTCCCCGTCTTGGATCTGCTTGACCACAGACAGGTCCCCGTAGTAGTTCTGCTGAGCTGGATCGAAGTCGACCGTACCGAGGATCGTTTCGATCGGGTTGTTCAGGAGGTAATCGCAAATGGCTTCTTGATCCAGCGAACCTGCCCCCTGGACCCCGGCGACGAGTACCTCCCATGCGACCCACGATACGCTCGCTTGTGCCTCGAACGCCGTGTACGGCAGGCCCTCGGCTGCGGCCGCGTCCGCGAACGCCTGGGCGATCTCCGCTGCCTCCGGATCGTCGGTGAACGGTGCGTGTGGCTCGAATGTGGTCACCGAGAACGCTCCATCGGCATTCGGCGCTCCCAACAGCGGGCCCGGAGCCGGCCACTGATAGAAGTGGCCGCGCGGCGTGTAGCCGATGGCGTCGAGCGCAGTCAACAGGTTGGGGCCATCCACCCCGAGCGCCCCGACGTACAGGAAGTCGGGGTCGGCCTCGGCGACCTGGGCGGCAATGGGCGCCCAATCGGTGATGTTGGTCGGGAAGCTGACCTCGAGCACGACATCCCATCCGCGCTTCTCAGCCTCGGCTACGGCTCCGCCGGCGTCTGAGTTGGGCGGTCCGTACCCGATGAACTGCGTGCCGGGGAATTCGTTGAGGACGAATCCGATCGTCGCAGGCGGATTGCCCGACGCTTCCAGCGCGTCGTAGACGAGATTGGGATTGGTGATGTTCGTCTCGACGCCCGTCGGCCAGGTCGGGAAGTGGCAGCGGTAGGTGTAGGCGTACGTCAAGCTGGCGGTGTGGTGGGGAAACACGAATCCCTCGCGTTCGGCCACTGCCATCGCCGCAGTGATCGTTCCGGTGCCGTATGGACCGATGATCAGATCGACTCCCTCTTCGGAGATCAGCCGCTCGTACAGCGCCGCCGCCTGATCCGGGACCGACTCGTCGTCGCGCACATCCCACACGACCTGGCGTCCCAGCAGGCCGTCCGCGGCGTTGAGGCGCTCGACGAAGAGGTCACCCGCCACTTTGTGGATTGCAGCTGTTGGGGCGAGGAAGCCGGTCAGAGCGAGCGAGCCGCCGACGACGATCGGGTCGTCGACGACCGGCGCGTCGGACGGTTCGGTCGTGTCTGGCGCCGAGGTGTCACCCGTCGTCTCGGCTGTCGTGTCTGCCGGTCCGGTGGTGTCGGTGCCGGTGCCTCCGCACGCCGCCACGATCAGCGCGGCTACGGCGACGGCCGCCCACACGTTCAGGTACCTGCGCAGTCCGCTTCCCATCATGCTCCTCCTTGTGACCGCCGCCGGGGCTGAAATCGATTGTCGCGCTGCCCGGCCGGTTTCGCAAACGATTGCACTACAATGCCGGGCGACGTTTGGTGGGCCGAAGAGAATCTGGGCACGGCGAGAGCAGGAGGATCACGATGGCGGGCGCAGTAGTAGTGGTGGGAGGCTCGTCCGGCCTGGGCGAATCGATCGCCCAGCACTATGCCGACGAGGGTCGCCGTGTCTATGTGTCGAGCCGGGACCAAGAAAGGGCCGACGCAGCAGCCGTGCGAGTCGGCGGCGACACGCATGGGCTCGCCCTCGATCTCTCCAAACCCGAGGAGCTCGCCGCCGGCCTTGCCCCCGTGGAAGGTCCGGTCGACTACCTCACCATCCCCGCCGTCTTACGCGACTCGAACAGTGTCAAGGAGTTCAATATCGACGGTGCTCGAGCGCTGGCCGTGCTGAAGCTCGTCGGATATCCAGAGACGATCCATCAGCTCCTCGGTCGCATGCATGACCAGAGTGCCGTCGTGCTGTTCGGTGGTCTGGCCAAGGAGAAGCCCTATCCCGGCTCCACCACGGTGACGAGTGTCAACGGGGGCGTCGAGAAGATGCTCAACACGCTCGTGCTCGAGATCGCCCCCATTCGCGTGAACGCAATCCACCCGGGAATCGTTCTCGACAGCTGGTTCTGGGAGGACAAGGAGCCGGTCCGCGAAGCCGTGATGGCCCGCACGCCCACCCAGCGTCCTGTGCTCACCGCCCACATCGTCGATGCTGTGCGGTTCCTGCTGGAGAACCCGTCCGCCAACGGGATCAACCTCCAGCTGGATGGCGGACACCAGATGCGGCGTTTGATCTTCGACTGAGCCCTCAGCCCGGAACGACTGCCACCGCTCGAAGCTCCACGACCAGTCGAGGGTCGGTCGCCAGCCTGACCACTTCCACCGTCGTGCTGGCCGGCCGGTGTGAGCCGAACGCCTCGCCCAGAACGCGGTTGATCGCATCTTGGTTTGCGTCGAGGTCCACGATGAAGCGCGTGATCTCCACGATGTCTCCCAACGTGCCGCCGGCGGCCTCGAGCACCGATTTGAGGCCGGTGAGTGCCATACGCGCTTGATCGGCCGGATCGCCCGGGATGTCGTCGAATTCTGCGGCGATGTGGGGGTGGGTGTGATAGACCGGCGCTGCGGTCACCCCGGAAAGGTGGACGAGTCCCCCGGCTGTCTTGATCGCGGGCGTGTACGGCATGTTGAAACGCGGTTCGTTCTCTGCAGTGTGGATCAGTTCCATGTGATCGCTCATGATTGGCTCCCGATGTCGATGGATGCGCTTGCGTGGACGACGCGGCCACCCACGATGGTGAGGTCGGACCTCAAGTCCCGAATGGCGTCGGCGTCGACCGAGTAGTAGTCGTCGGACAAGACGGCCAGGTCGGCGAGCATTCCAGGCCGTAACCGTCCCCGGCGGCCCTCCTCTCCGCTGAACCAGGCGCTTCCGGTCGTGTACGCCGCAAGTGCTTCCTCACGGCTCAACCGATGGTGACGGTGCCGCGGCTCGGCACCGTCCACGCTGGCACCCGTCACCAACCACCAGATCGACCACCAGGGGTTGTATGGACTGACAGTCGTGGCGTCGGTTCCCGCCCCAAGTGGGATGCCCATATCGAGGATCGAACGAAGAGGTGGCGACCGCCGGAGCACCTCATCGCCCCACAGCCTGGCTGAATCGGCCGCCCGGTAGATCATCCGATTCTGGACTGCGATCCCCGCACCCAGTGCGCGCACTCGCTCGAGATTGTGCTCGTTGATCGGCTCGGCGTGTGCGAGCGCGAAGCGCAGAGGACGAAGAGGCACGTCGGCGTCAACTGCCTCCCAAACGTCGAGCACCCGGCTGATCGTCTCGTCGAGGACGGCATGTTGGTGCACGCTCCACCCGTTGGTAGCCAGCAGACGCACCGCCTCCTCCAGGACTCGCAGGGACGCGCCGGTGGCTTCGAACGGCCGGACCCCCTCACCGTCCCAGCACCCCATCGTGAGGATCTCGCCGGCTCCACCGATCCGCAACATGTCGTCACCGAATCGTGGGTGGAGGTAGCGTACGAAATCGCGGATCTGGTCGATCTCGTCGTTTCGACCATCCGGCATCACGAACAACCTGATTCTCAACGACAGCTCGTTCTTCCGCCAGACCTCGAACAGAGGACGGTAGCTCTCGGGCGCCATGCCGAGCCCCCCCGGGTCCAAGGCCCCGACCAAGCCCAGGGAGTTGAGAGTCCGGAAGAACTCGACCGTACCGGTCGCCTGCTCGGTTGCCGAGGGGTGCCCCGCCGCATCGAGACACACGCTGAAGCCCGGCGCCCCCGTCACGGCCCCAGTGAGCCGTCCATCGTCAGCACGCTCGAACCAAGCGGCGGAGAGGTCATGGGGACCGTCGGTCAGGGCCTCGAGCGCGGCATGGTTCAGCCACGCCTTCTCATACAGGAGTTGGACATAGACCGGGTGGTGGGGTGCCGCAGAGCTCAACTCGTCGATGGTGGGCCCCCGCCCTTCGGCGAACCGGCCCGGGTGCCATCCGCCCACCACCACGATCCATCGGCCGGGCGGTGCCCCTCGGGCGGCTTCGCGGATCGTCTCCAGCGCGTGTTCGAGGCTGTCGAGCTCCGACCAGTCGACCCGATGGTTCCACGACGCACCGGCCCGAACGACGTGGGCGTGCGAGTCGATGAGCCCTGGAATCAGGCGCCGGCCGCCCACATCGATGGCGCGTCCGGCGCCGTCGATGAGCGGCCTCAGCGCGTCGTGGCTGCCGGCGGCGATGATCTCGGAGCCCCGGATCACCACTGCCTCGGGCTCATCGCTCTCTTCGATGCTGATCCGAGCGTTGACGACGGCGACGTTTCCGTTGGTACCGCTCATCACGTCGCCGGCTCCGTCAGCTGCCCTCGCCGGATCGTCAGGGACCGGGAGGTCATTCGGACTCCGATGAGGCCACGGAGGCCCGCTCGATGAGCTCGGCCGGCAGACACACGCTCTCGGGCGACTCGCCTCGAAGAAGCGAGACGATCATCTCGCCCGCAGCTTCGCCGACGTCCCGGCTGCGATAACGGACCGTGGTCAACGCGGGCGATAGATGCCCGACCATCGGCAGGTCGTTGTACCCGACGAGACTCACATCATCGGGTACGGAGATTCCCCGCTCGCGGATCACCGACAGAGCTCCGAGCGCGATCAGGTCATTGTGGGCGAATATCGCAGTGGGGAGTGGGTCGGCCGATTCGATGAGGCGCCGCATGAGACGCTGCCCTTCGGACACGATGGGGTGATCCGCTTCGGCGTCGAGCGACACCTCCGTGAGTCCCGCCAGACCGGCAGCTTCCGAGAATCCTGCGCTCCGTCGGGGGAAGTTGGCGACGTCGGAGGGACCCTTGAGTTGCACGACGCGGCGATGACCTCGGGAGGCGAGGTGCTCTGCCACGATCCGACCGCCATCGTGGTCGTCTTGGATCACGTGGGGTAGCGCGCTCCCTTCGAGAGGTCGAGCAGCGATGACCATCGGCACGATGCGGGCCGACGCCTCGAGAATCTCTCGATCCCCATCGCGGGCAGCTGCGACGACGATGGCGTCGACCCGGCGGCTCAGCATGTGGTCGAGGATCCAGGTGAGCCGGTTGTGGTCGTCTTCGGTCTCGGCGATGATCGGCATCATTCCCCCACCTTCGATGGCGCCGGTCAGACCATGGATGATCGGCGTCACGAACGTGTTGCCGAGGTCTGCGGCGACGAAGGCCACCGTTGCGGTTCGTCCCGACTGGAGGCCGCGGGCAACCATATGGGGGCGATAGCCGAGCCGGTTGGCCACCTCCATGATGCGGACTCGAGTGGCTTCTCTCACCCGACCGGAGTTCGCCGGGTCGAGCGCCCGGGACACCGTCGAAGGGTGGACGCCCGCCTCAATGGCGACGTCCTGCAATGTCACCGCAGACCGGCGTTCTGGCGTGTCCACCACTACCTCGGGGAAGACCGTCGCCATGCTCCCACGCAGGTAGGTCGCATGACAAACGTTTGCTGAGCCGTGCCATCATTGGCGACAGGCCGAGAAGGGACCGAACATGTCTGCAGATCTGCGAGTCGCCGTCGCCGGGCTTGGCACCATGGGCACCGCCATGGTCGGCACGCTGGTGAAAGCCGGATACGCGCCGGTGTTGTGGAACCGGACCGCCAAAGCCGCCGAGGCCATCGGAGGCGGGTTGGTCGTGGCACCCAGCGCGGCGGCGGCGGCAGAGTCTGTCGACGTCATCATATCCAGCCTCGCCGACGACGATGCGGTCAGGCGCGTATATCTCGGAGAGGACGGCGTCGTGGCAGGCGCCCAGCCGGGGCTGGTCGCCGTCGACACCAGCACCGTCGATCCGCTCACCGCCCGAGAGGTGGCGGAGGCATTCGCCGGGAGCGGCGCGTTCTACCTCGATGCCCCGGTCTCAGGAAGTGTGCCGTTGGTTCTGGCGGCCGGCCTCACCGTGATGGTGGGCGGTGAGGCCACCGCACTCGAACGCGCTCGGCCCGTGTTGGACGCCCTGGCGAAGGCCGTCTACCACATGGGCGACAACGGCGCCGGGGCCACCATCAAGCTGGCTGTCAACGCCTTGGTCCACGCCACGAACACTGCGATCGCAGAGGCTTTGGTGCTGGCGGAGGCCTCAGGCGTGGATCGTGAGCTGGCCTACGAGGTGTTCGCCAATGGAGCCGGCGCCTCACCGTTTCTTCTCTACAAACAAGACGCGTTCCTCCGCCCCGAAGATGCCCCGGTGGCGTTCAGCCTCGACTTGGTCGCCAAAGACTTGCGGCTGATCGTCGGTTTGGCCGATCGTTCGGGTGTCCCGATGCAGCAGGCACTCACCAACCTCACTTTGGCCGAGGCAGCGATCGAGTCCGGACTGGGAACGAGGGACATGTCGATCATCGCCGAGCACCTTCGGGGTTGAACGCACGATTGACAAGGAGAGTGGTGTGACCCACACCTACGACGTCGCGGTGATCGGAGCAGGCATCGTCGGCCTCGCCACTGCCCGCGCGCTGGCTGAACGCCGGCCCGGCCTCGAATTGGTGGTCCTCGACAAGGAATCGCACGTCGGCGCCCATCAGACCGGGCACAACAGCGGGGTGGTGCATTCGGGGCTGTACTACCGGCCCGGCTCGCTCAAAGCCGAGCTGTGCGTGGACGGTCAGCGCGCCATGGGGGACTTCTGCGAGCAACACGGAATTCCGCTGAAGCGCACCGGCAAGGTGGTCGTGGCCAGCGAGGAATCCGAAGTCGATCGCCTCGACGAGCTGGAGCGGCGTGGGCGAGCCAATGGGTTGCGTGACCTCAAGCGTCTGGGACGCTCTGAGCTCTTGGAACTCGAGCCGCACGTCGTAGGCGTGGATGCGCTCCACGTCCCCGAGGCCGGCGTCACCGATTTCCGACTCGTCGCCGAGGCTCTCGCCGTTTCGCTACCCGGCGAGATCCAGCTGGCTTCTCCGGTCACTGGTCTGCTCAGGCAGCTCGACATCACGCGCGTATCCATGCCAGGCGGTGAGGTGGTGGCCAAGGTCGTGATCAACTGTGCCGGACTGTACGCCGATCGCGTGGCAGCGATGGCGGGGGTGGACTGCCCGGTGCAGATCGTTCCGTTTCGCGGTGAGTACTACCTCCTGTCGGACGAGGCGAGCCACCTCGTGAACCATCTCGTGTACCCGGTGCCGGATCCGCGGCTTCCGTTTCTCGGCGTTCATTTCACCAGGGGTATCGACGGCTCTGTCGAAGTGGGACCCAATGCGGTACCTGCCCTGGCTCGCGAGCACTACCGGGGCAGCGGGCCGGATTGGTCGGACGTGGCCGAGATCCTGGGTTACGGCGGGTTCCGCCGGCTGGCGCGTCGCTACTGGCGGACGGGCGCCGCCGAGCTGTGGCGATCGGTACGTCGCAGCGCCTACGCCCACGAAGCGCGCCGGCTGATCCCCGAATTGGACGCTGACGACCTGCGCGCAGGGGGCGCAGGCGTTCGTGCTCAGGCCGTGGCCCGCGACGGGACCTTGCTCGACGACTTCTTGATCGTCGATGGACCAGGATCACTACACGTGCTCAATGCCCCGTCCCCGGCCGCAACCGCTTCGCTCGCAATCGGTGAGCACATCGCCGATCGCGCGCTGACGCTGCTTCGCTGACGGGGCCGGGCACCGTCATCTCCTACACTCGGGCTCGGCATGGGACGGGCCACGCTCAAGGACGTCGCCGAGGCGGCGGGGGTTCACCCGTCGACTGCGTCGCGCGCTCTCAACCCGGCCACCCGGTCGGTGGTGAGCGCCAAGACGGCCGCCCGCGTTCTGGCGGCGGCCCAACGACTCGAGTACCAGCCGCATCTGCTCGCGCGCAGCCTGCGAACCAATCGGACGATGACGGTCGGCATGGTGATCCCCGACGTGGAAAATCCGCTGTTTGGACCGATCATCGCCGGAGTCGAAGAGCGTCTGGCGAACGACGGTTTCTCCCTGCTCATCACCAATACCCAGCAACCATCGGACGAAGACGTGGAAGCCGTGGTGCGTACCCTCATCGACCGGCGGGTGGACGGGTTGATCATGGCGACCGCCCACCGCCAGGACCCGGTGATCCAGGAGCTGGTCGATGAGAGCGTCGCGGTGGTGTTGGTGAACCGAACCACCGAGGGCATCCCGGTGGGCGCGGTCCTGGGTGATGACCATGCCGGGATCGGCCTCGCCATCAACCATCTGGTGGAACTGGGTCACCGCCGAATCGGCCATGTCGCCGGGCCGGCCACGCTGTCGACCGGTTTTGCTCGCCGTCAGTCGTTCGTTGCCTGGATGCAGGGCGCCGGGCTCGATCCGACTGCGATCGAGGAAGCCGACTGGTACCAAGTCGACCCGGGGTACCGGGCGGCATCCTCGCTGCTGGATCGAAACCCTGATCTACAGGCGATCGTCGCCGCCAATGACCTCATTGCGCTCGGCTGCTACCGGGCAGCCGCAGAACGGGGGCGTCGGGTAGGAGAGAGCATCTCCATCACGGGCTACAACGACGTCCCCTTCATGGAATTCGTGCAGCCGGCGCTGACCTCGGTGCGGATCCCGTACCGCCGCCTGGGAGTCGAGGCTGCTGGACTCTTGTTGTCGGTGCTGACCGGACCTACCGAGGACCGTCGCGCCGTGTCGCTTCGGCTCCCACCGACGCTTGCGGTTCGAGCGTCGACAAGCGCTCCGGGCTGAGCCCATCGGTTGCCCATCGGCCAGCCGACCGATACGCTCGGATCAGGAGGTGCTTCCTTGCCGCGAATTCCGTATGCAGACCACGAACAGCTCGACGATCCGGCCGTTCACGCGATCCTCGATCGGGCGCGCCACGTGGGGACTCCTCGCCCGGAGAGCCAGGCGATCAGAGCCCACCTACCAGAGCTCTTGAAGACCTTCACCGCTACCTGGAACGCCTCCTTTGTGGACGGCATCGTCGAACACGATCTCAAGGAACTGTGTCGGGTGTATGTGACCAAGACCGTGAAATGCGGGTACTGCGCCGCTCAGAGATCCGAGGATGCCGCCACCGACGAGTCACACTACGACGAGCTCCTCACCTATGAATCCTCGTCGCGCTACAGCGACCGTGAGAAGGCTGCGCTGGCGTACACGGATGCCATCGTGTGGGATGCATCGTTGGCCACCGACCAGGTGTGGGCACGTCTCAACGAGCATTTCGAGCCGGCAGAGCTGGTCGAGCTTGGCTACTTCATCGCGCTGACCTCGGGCCAGCAACGCTGGCTGAAGACCCTGGACCTCGGCCACGGCGAGGTGTTGCCGGGGACGACGGCCGGCCTGGCGGCGGCGGAGTGACCCAGTCGACACCCGAACGGTCGCGTCCGGTCATACGTCGCAAGCAACTCACGGCGGTCAACGACGGCGGCATGTTCACGGCCATCGATTTCGGGGAGTACGGGCAGTTCGCCACCGACGAGCCGGTCGCCCACGGCGGAACCGGCGAGGGGCCCTCGCCATTACAGACGGTGCTTGGTGCGCTGTGCGGGTGTGAAGCGGTGACGTTCCACAGGACTGCCGCCGAGTTCGGCTTCGCATATGAAGGGATCGAATTCGAGGCCGAGTTCACGATCGACATTCGTGGGCGGAAGGGCGACCGGTCGGTGCGACCCCATTTCCAGACAGTCCGGATGCTGGCGGTCGTCACCACCAATGAGTCGGAAGAGCGACTTCAAGCCGTGGTGGAAGAGACCGAAGCGCGGTGCCCGGTGTTCAATCTAATCACCGACGCGGGCGTGACGACCGAGGTGCACTGGAGCCGGCGCTCACCCGGCGGGTAGCAGGAGCGCTCACGCAAGCCCGTCGGACACCGCAACGTCCTCAGGTGCGATCTTTCGTCCCGAGGCCTGCGCCTGTTTGGTGAGCAGCGCCGCGAAGTCCTCGTCGCCGAATCCGAGGCCGATGCCCTCCATGACGATTTGGTGAACCAGCGCGGTCATCGGTAGAGGGACGTCAGTCTCGCGCCCTGCGGCGAGGCCGAGTTCGAGGTCTTTGCGCAGCAGGTGCCAGGTGAACGTCGGTGTGTAGTCGAGGTTGACGAAGGCGGGAGTCTTGTATCGCGTGAACGTGGATCCCATCACGCTCTCGTTCAAGAACTCGAGAAAATCAGCACGCTGCACCCCGCCAGCCTCCGCCAACAAGGTGATCTCCGCCATGCTCTGGGTGACCACGCCAAGCATGAGGTTGTGACAGATCTTGACGAGGCGGGCTTCGTCGCCGGCTCCCACGTACGTGACCTTGCGCCCGAACATCTCGAGGTAGGGGAGCGCGGCGTCGTGGGCCGCACGGGGCCCCGAGGTCACGACCGTCAGCTTGCCGGACTTGACGACCTTGGGGTTGCCGCTCACGGGAGCGGCCAGGACACTCACACCCAAGGCCGCCGCTTCGTGGCGAAGACGGGCGGAGGTCTCCGGGTCGATCGTCGTCGAGTCGACGAGCACGCCCGGCCGGGTCTCGCCGGCCAGCACCCCACCCGGCTGCGTGGTGACGTCGAGGACATCTTGGGGTCCCGCAACCATCGTGAACACGATGTCGCGATCGGCGAGCTCCGAAGGCTCATCCACCACTGTGGCTCCCCGTTCTTCCAGCGCTTCGGCCTTCGCCCGCGTCCTGTTGTAGACGGCCACGTCCGCTCCTGCATCCAGCAGCCGACCGACGAGTGCCGATCCCATTCGACCGGCTCCGATCCATCCGATCCGGTGTGGGTACTCCGACATTGGTGTGTTCCTTCCCGTGACGACGCCGCCCGCAATCGTTTGTAGTCATGATTGTCGACGGCATACCGCGCCGTTGTCAACCTACCTGCTCAAACGGGATGAGCTGGGCAGACCATCGCCTACAATCGTTTGCCAACCCGGAGCGAAAGGAAGCGACTGTGGCGCCGAGGATCGTGAAGCTCGCAACAACGTGAGCGCCGGTGAGCTGGCCGCCGTGCTACTCGCCGTGGCGGCCGGCTTCTTCGCGAAGGGGGTGACCGGAATCGGCGGTCCGCTGTTGGCCATTCCTGTGGCGGCGGCGTTCGTGGGGGTCGAACATGCCGTTGCGGTGGTGGCCGTGCCGGGTCTGTTGGGCAACGTGTGGCTCATGTGGGAGCACCGCGCCGAGCGAGCCCGGTTGATGCGCCTCCTCGGCATGTTTCTTCTGGCCGGAGTCGTTGGCGCCATCATCGGAACATGGTTGTTGGTGTCCATCGACGACCGGCTCCTCACGTTGGGCCTGGCGGGTGTCGTCATCTTGTACGTGGCGACCTACCTC
Source organism: Acidimicrobiia bacterium (assembly GCA_041586155.1). Lineage (GTDB taxonomy): Bacteria > Actinomycetota > Acidimicrobiia > Spongiisociales > JAENVV01 > JBFGJH01. The sequence continues at coordinate 9,441 of JBFHAT010000024.1, read as the reverse complement.
ATCCAACCCGACCTCCGCCTGGGGGATCGGGGTGCCCGACTGCTGGCGCCACCCATGGGCCTCGCCTCGGGCCTTCTGCAGGGGGCAACCGGCATCTCGGCGCCTCCGGTGGCGATGTACATGCATTCGATCCGCCTCCCGAAGGGCGCCTTCGTCTTTGCGGTGACGACGCCGTTCATGCTCTTCGGCATCGTTCAGATCGCATCGATGGCGGCGCTCGGCGCATACGACGCTGAGCGGTGGACGCAGGCGGTGCTGGCATGTCTGCCCCTGTTGATCGTCATTCCCGTCGGCATTCGGCTCGGCCGCCGCCTGTCGCAGGCCACCTTCGAGAAGGTGATGCTCGGTTTGCTGGCGATCGTGGCGGTGAAGATGATCTGGGACAGTTTTTGACGAACGCCCCGTGGCTCAGGAGGCCATCACCGGTCGACGGCCGCCGCGAATCGGTGTTTCCCATACCACCACAGTGCCAAAGCCGTTCCCACGTGCCAGACTGCGTGACCCTGGAACCAGCTGTTCGGATCGCACAAAGGAGCGTCCGTCCGGCCAAGCCAGTTGAAGCCGCCGGCGACGACCACGGCCGTGGCGACGCCAGGCGTACGCAGTGGTTCACCGATGCCTGTCGGGCGCCATGTGCGGGCCTCGAACACCAGCGCGACTGCCAGCCAAGCCAGGATCACGACCAGGCCGGCGTTGGGAGCGCGTAGCAGCACGACGACTGTTGTACCCAGGGCGCCGCCGGATACGGCGAGCACCCTCCATTGCCTCCACCCCCATCGGCGTCCGGCCGCCGTCGTCGAGACCACGATGAACACGGACGCAATGCCCACATCGTGGCCGAGACGGGCCACACTGGGTTGGGGTCCGTGGAAGAGAAAGCTCCCCACTCCGACGCCGGCGGTCGCGCTCGCGAACAGGACGAGACCGAGGCGCTCGGCCTTCCCACTCGTGGAAGCCGTGGCCAACGCGAGAGCTGCGATCAGGTACGCACCGCTCGTCACGGCGTTGACCGGCTGAACGAGCCACCCCCCACCGAGTGCCTCGCAATCCGTCGCCCCGAGCTGCAGTGCCATGCCCCCGACTTCGGTCATCCGTCGATCTTCGTCGCGTACTGCTCGGTGTGCGAGCGGTCCACCTGGCGACGCCATTCCCCACGCCCGGGGAGCGGCGCACAAGGGCGCAACAGCGCAGCATCGGGCTGATTCCTTCGGCGCGGACAATCCTCATCAGAGTGGGTCCGGCCAGCCCGTCTGCCCTCCGTGCGTGGGAGGACTCCGAGGAGGTCCAGCCCTGACCGGTCAAGCGCTCTGGACCGGGTATGACCAGCCGATGGATCCAGTTCCCCCAGGTATTGCCGGTTGAGCCCACCGGGGATCTGACGTACCGTCGAGTAGGGACGGAAGGAGCATCAAACCGACGCCTCGTCAGGAGGCCCGGGTGGCATCGCCGCCCGACGGTCGAAAAGCCCCTGGTTGCTCTTCGTGAGCGTGCCCGGTCGAGAAAAACCGATGTCCCTGCGGCCAGGGCCGCAGCTGAATACCGCTTGGCCATGGTGTGTGGTCCTCAGCTGTTCGAGAGGCATCTTCGAACGGAGGAATCATGAAGAAGAGAGCTGCGGCCATCGCGTTGACTGCTGCGCTGTGGACGGTAGCGGCAGCCGGATCGGCGAGTGCAGGCCAGGCACTGAGCGGGCCTGTGGATCTTCGCTTCAACGTCGGCTTCGGCGATGCGGCGACCACCTGCCCACAGTTCACTTGGGCGGGAACCGTCGAGCTCAGCGGCAACACCTACTGGATCGCCTATGTGCCGACCGACCTGGCAGCGACCGGTGCTGCATTTCACTTTGAAGAGGGTTGGTTCATCTACGAGACATGGAACTTCGAGTTCGTCTCGGGCGTGTTGACTTCATGCACCGGCGACATCGTGATGGAAGGCACCGACGCCGGTGTGACGTCTCCGAACAGAAAGGCTCACGGTAACGGGGAGGTCACGTGGGTGGACCCGGCCGGTCCGTTTGATTCGGACCTCACGGGCAATCGTACGAAGTTCAGCGGCGAAATCGCCGAGAGCTTCGTCGAGTTCACCGGGGAGTTCCGCGTCAACTGAATCCCCGAGCTCAGCACATCAGAGGAAAGGGTCACAAGGCTCTAGCAGCGGCTTGGGGGCCTCGCTTACGGTCGACTCGTCACTCGGTTGGAGGTGATCGTGAGCTACGACGATCTGCATACGCCGGAAGCGAGGGCGATGAAGCGGGCCGCCGATTGCGCCGGACTCTGGTCGCACGTCTACACCTACTTGTCCGTCAACGCCTTTCTGTGGGCGGTGGACATCGTGTCCGGGGGTGGCGTGGACTGGGCCTACTGGGTATCCATCCCCTGGGCCTTCGGCCTTCTCATCCACGTCGTCGCCTATTGGTTCGAGGATCGCGGCTTCAGGCGCAGGAAGTACGAACAATTCCTGGAAGAGGAGCAGCGGCGAGAGCGCGAAACGTTCGAAGGCGAACATTCCATGAGGTGACCGGCTCGTTCGGGCCCGATGCTCGGCCTCGTCTCGTGGTCGCATAGACTTTGGCCAGGAATCCGGATCAATTCGATCCCGGACGGTTCGATCCGGGCCGCGCCGAGCACTTCCGCCACGAATTTGCATTCGTTCCCCAGGGTGCCGGCGACATGCAGCACAGCCACGTGTGTGCGGGGATCGAATACACCACCGTCTTGCTCAGTGCCTTCATCATCGAGCTCTTGCGCGGCTACGAGTGGTCCCTTCCTCCCCAAGATCTCGATTTTGTCTGGGCGAAGATCCCGGCGGAGCCGAGGAGTGGTTTGATGGTCGACTTCCGCAAGCGTGCGCCGCGCTGACGGTGGCGGCGGCCCTGGCGGTGACGGTGGTCAGTCTGCCTCCGGGAGGGACAAGACGAAGCGGCTCCACCCGTCCTCGTAGCAGTACTTGAGGTCGCCTCCCATCAGGTGCGCCAGCTGTCGCGAGATCGCCAAGCCGAGTCCGAGCGAGCCCGCAACGCCACGAGCGTCGTGCGCCCTCTGATAGGGCAGGAAGATGCGTTCTTGGTCATTCGGTGAAATGGGGGTGCCATCGTCGGCAACGCACACCCGGGCGGTGCTGCGGACCGCATAGGCGCTCACGTTCACATTGTCGCCGCCATAGCGCAGCGCGTTGGACAGCAGGTTGCGGATGATCTGACGAACCCGGTCGGGATCGCCGACACCGCGGGCCGTGCCGCTGCCGAGACGGATCTTGGCGAGATCTGCGCGATCGAAGGCTTCCAGCACCTGCGCCGCCTGAGCACGGAGATTCACGGGCACCTGCGAGACGTCGAGCCTGCCGATGTCCGCCCGAGCTGCCACGAGGAGATCGTTGACGATGTTGGTGAGATCGGTGCCTTGGCTCACCACCGTCTCTTGCAGCTCAGCGCGTTCTTCCGGACTGAGCGTGTGTGCGGCGTCGCGTAGAACCTGGGCGAATCCGACGACCGCGGTGAGCGGAGTCCTGATCTCGTGACTGATGCTCGCGAGAAACTCGTCCTTCGATCGGAGGAGCTGGGCCAGGTGCTCATGGGCCTTCTCGCGTTCCCAGTAGGCGCCGATCATGGCTGCCGCGGTCGAGAGCAGAGCGATGTCGTCGTCGGTCCACTCGCGGGGAGTCTCGCAGTCGGCGAGTCCGATCAGCCCCGCCCATTCACCCCCCACGAAGATGGGACTGTTCAGCTCCGACAGCACGCCCAACGGATCGTCTGCGTACAGCTCAGCCTCGGCGCCGTCGAGTTGGTCGGGTCGGACGACGAAATTCTCACCGCGTTCGAGGTGGCTGCGCGAGGTCGGCATCCGCTCCCAGGGAACGAGATCCCAGTAGTCGCTGGGACTGTCGGTGGCAGCTCTCGGTGCGACGACGTCGGCGACGGTGTGCGAGCACAATCCCCGCTCAGGATCCACGACGTTGCGCTCGACGAACACGTATGTGGCTTGCGTTGCCACCTGGAGAGCCTCCACCGCATGATCGAGCCGTTCGGCACCGGCGTTGGCGAGTAGGTTCTGGGCGCAGTCGGCCAATGCGGTCTGGTACCGGAGACGCTGTTCTTGTCGGCGCGCTTGCGCCTCGATTTCCGCGTGGTCGCGGGTGGATTTGACCACCCAACCCAAGATGCTCGCCACCGATAGCAGCAGGATGGCGTCGTTGTCGGTGAAACCCGTCAAGCGGTTGCAGGTGACGCTGAGGACCATCGCCGGGTGGCCCCGCCCGGGAACGGCAACGCACATCGTCCGGCTCACGCCCGGTCGCGGTTGGTCTGCGCCATGCTCGGATTTGGACCCGTATCGGACGTTCCCCGGCGTCTGAAGGGCGAATGCGAACAGCGTGGTCGAGTAGCGATCCGCCTGTTCCTGGTCCGCTCCCCCTTGACCACCCTGTCCCGCCATCAGCTCGAATGCGCCGGCAGGGGTGACACCCCACAGCGCGCTTCCGTCGACGTCCAGCTCGGTCATCAGCAATTCGAGGGCCGCCCCGATGATCTCGGAGGTGCGACCGGCGCGATGAGCTGCCCATCCGAGCTCGACGATCGACGCGAGTCGGGTTGGGCCGGTTGCGAGAAGCCCCTGCACTCGGTTGGCTCCGTCGCGCCATGGTTCTGAGAGCGCTGCGTCCATACGACCAAGTCTCGACGTGCTCATGGAATCGGCGGGATCTTCCAGGTGCTTGAGTGATCCGCTCCCGAGAGAGCGGGTGGCGAAGCCCCAATTGCAGATCCTCCACGAGCTCGCGCTGGTGCGCCCGGCTCGCCTCCACTCCACTTTGGTACCGGTGCTCTACCAATGAGGAACCGGTCCGTGAGAAAAGGTTGATGTTCGGGCCGGCTGCGTCCTCCGGCCGAACCACCGGGAGATCCCAGGGCGCAGGTAGGAGGTAGATCTGATGAGACACAGTGGGCGAAGTGGCGCATTGGTGACGACCGAATGGCTTGCCGGTCGGTTGGACGATGCGAGGATTGCGACTGTCGAAGTCGACGAAGACACATCAGCATACGATCGGGGACACATCCCCGGTGCGGTGTCGTTGGACTGGACCACAGAGCTACACGCTCTCCCGCAGAGAGACTTCGTGTCCGGCGACGAGCTCGCAGACCTACTGGCCTCGAAGGGCGTTTCGTCGAATCAGACCATCGTGCTGTACGGCGGCAACAACAACTGGTTTGCGGCATACGCATACTGGCTTTGTCGGTATCGCGGCATCGACAACGTTGCGCTGCTCGATGGGGGCCGGATCAAGTGGGAGCTCGAAGGCAGACCGATGACCTCGGAACCGTCGCACCCGAAACGAGGGCAGATGTCCCGCATAGACGATCGGCCGGATTTGCGTGCATTCCGGGACGACGTCATTGCCGGGTCACGCAGCGGAGATCTGCTGATCGATGTGCGATCACCGGGAGAATTCAGCGGAGAGGTGTTGGCGCCACCCCACTTGCCGCAGGAACAGCCCTACGTCGCCGGGCACATACCGAATGCGGTCAACATCCCCTGGTCGCTGGCAGCCAACGAGGATGGCACATTCAAGACCACGGCTCAGCTGCGCGATCTCTACCGGGCAGCCGGACTGCGTGATGATCACCGGGTTGTTGCATACTGCCGCATCGGGGAGCGCTCGTCCCACACGTGGTTCGTGCTCAGCGAACTGCTTGGCCTCGCCGACGTCCGAAACTACGACGGTTCCTGGACGGAGTACGGCAGCCTCGTGGGCGTGCCCGTCGAGGTGGGGGCATGACGAAAAGGCGCTCTGCGGGGCGGCCCTCCGGCTGTGCCCAGACCTCGTTCGCGGTCATCGGTGATCCAATGCTTCGTCCCTGCCGGCTCGCCCTAAGGCGGGCCGGCAAAGCGCGCTACGAGAGTATGCCTCTCCGTAGGTTGGCGTCGAACCGATGCTCGATGATGCGGATCACATTGTGCGCGTGGGTGATAGTGGCGGCCAGGTCGTCAGCATGGTCTAGATCCTCGATGCCTGCCATCGTTCGGGCCGACTCCAGGGCACGATTGGCTGCGATCCGCTCGGACTCGGGAAACTGAGCATCGTTTCGCATTCGCAGCTTCTCGGCGCAGTTGAGCAGCCTCACCGCGTCGCGAGGGTCCCCATGCTCGGCGGCCAGCATCCCGATCCCGACGAGACACTCGGCGATACCCGCCTCGTCGCCGAGGCCTGACCGTCGCTCGAGCGCCGCCGCCAGTAATCGCCCCGCCTGCGCGGGTCGATCCGATGCCAGGGCTACCAGTCCGAGGTTCTTGAGCGTCGATGCGAGGCAGCGCCCATCTCTCACTTCGCGGAACTGCTCCAGGCACTCGAGGTAGATGGCCTCGGCCTCTTCCGTTCGTCCCGACAGTCGAGCGGCGTCTCCTCGCACCGCAAGGAGATGAGCGAGCGAGCCCGGATCGGGGAAGCCGCGAAAATACTCGTAGGCGGTAGAAGCATGCACCTCTGCGGCTTCGTGGTCGCCTTCGAGAGCTTCCGCGGCCGCAATGACCCACCATGCTTTGCCGGTGCCCCAATCGCTACCTACTTCGCTCCAGATCTCCAACGCCTCGCGGCACACTTCGACCGCCCGTCGATAGTTGCCTCGGGCGACCTCGGCAAAGGCGAGCGAATGTCGCGCACGGGCGGCCCAACTGGGCGGACCCACCACATCGAACGACGCCATTCCCCGCTTGATCCAGTCCACGGCCTGACCGAGTGCTCCTTTGTTGCGGGTTGCCAATCCGACGGCCAGTTCCGCGAAAGGTGTCACGTGGGGGTCGTCGGGGGCGAGGTTGAGAGCGTCGACCGCCCACTTGAGCGCTGACTCCGAGTCGGCGTTGTTCTCGGCGAGCGCCAGGGCGCACTTGGCTAAGGCCTCAGCCCGCACCTCGCTCCTTGCTGCCCTCGCTTTGGCGATACTGCGGGCCATGTCCTCTGCCCAGGCGAAGCGGTACACGACCATAGCCACATAATCCATGGCGGCGACGACGAGTCGCAGAGCAAGCTCGGGATCATGCTCGACTGCCCAGCTGTGCGCCGCGGGGAAATGATGGTGCTCTTGGGCCAGAACTTCGATCGAAGTACGCTCGTCGGGTCCCAGGATCGGTGAGTGTCGCTCCAGCAGTTCGAGAACCCAGTGGGCGTACGCTCGAGGCAGAGCCGTCGCGTGGCCGTCGTCGTTGGACTTGAGTCGCGCGTATGACCTGATGGGTTCCAGCAGGCGGAAGCGGTCGGTAGCCAGGTCGAGCTCGATCATGGACTGACTCACCAAGCCCGTCAGCAGTTTCAGCGTTGGATCAGCTTCCGCGTCCACGACTTGTCGGGCCACGGAACACGCCGCAGCAGCGGTGAACGAACCAGGAAACACCGAGATGAGCCCGAGGAGGGTTCGCTGTTCGTCGGAGAGCAGGCCATAGCTCCACGCGATGGCTGCGTCCATCGTGCGATGTCGTACATCGGGCTCGCCGGGCGCTGCCAGCACGTCGAGACGATCGACCAGTTGCTCGCTGAGTTGGGCGAGGCTCAAGCCATGCAGTTGTCGCGCCGCCAGCTCGATCGCCAGCGGAAGCCCGTCGAGGCGCCGGCATATCTCGATGACGACCGGAGCGTCGCCGGGGGACAAGACCAGCAGCGGGTTCGCAGCTTCCGCCCTGTCGAGAAAGAGCCTGACCGCGTCGATCGAATCCCAAGACGAGGTGTCAGCGCCGTCTTCCGGCGTCTGCAGCGGCGCCACCGGCCAGACCACCTCGCCGGTGAGGCCGAGTGGGCTTCTGCTGGTGGTGAGGACGGTCACTCCGGGTGTGCTGTCCATGAGGGCTCTCACGAGGCCCGCCACTTCGTTCGATACATGCTCGGCGTTGTCGATTATCAGGAGCGTCTGCTGGCCGTCGAGTGCGTCGATGAGCTGGTCACGTACCGAGCTGTTCGGTGCGATGGCCACCTGAAGTGCGGCGGCAATCGTTGGTTCGACCAGATGGGGGCTCGTCACTGCGACCAGATCGATGAACCACGCCCCGTCGGCGTATCGAGCCACGGCGTCTTCGGCAACACGGATAGCCAGGCGGGTTTTGCCCGAGCCGCCTGGGCCGACCAGCGTCACCATCCGTGCGCTTCGCAGCAGCATGGCGAGGGCGTCGATGGCGTCGTCTCGGCCAACGAACGACGTGAAGGTCGAAGGCAGGTTGGTTTTCCGCCGATCGCGCTTGTGCATCAGATGCGGGTCCTGGAGCAAGATCCGCTCCTCGAGATCGGCCAGCGCCGGCGACGGTTCGATCCCCAGCTCGGTGCCCAGCGTCTGGCGAAGATCGCGATACTGCGCGAGCGCCTCGGCCTGGCGGCCGGATCGGTAGAGCACGATCATCAGACAGGCCCGCAGTCGCTCGCGCATCGGGTGGCGATGAACGAGGTCGCGCAGTTCCTCGAGCGGAGCTTCGCCTATGGCCAGTCCCGCTTCGAGCTTGTCTTCCAGTGCAGTCAGTCGCTGATGCTGCAAGCGTGCGGTTGCGTCGGCGACGAAGGGCCGGTCGGCAAGACCATCCATGGGCGATCCGTGCCACAGCTGCAGCGCTTCTTCGTAGAGACGCCACGCCCCTCGCTCGTCACCCCTCGCTCGCGCGCTGGCTCCGCGGCTGATCAGGTGATCGAACCGGTGGGTATCCACTGCGTCGGGCTCGAGCGTCAAGGAGTAGCCCTGATCTTCGGTGCTGAGGGTCTCAGGTCCCAAGGCGCGCCGCAGTGACGAGACGTGCTTCTGGACAGACTTCCGAGCGCTGGCCGGCGGCTCATCGGGCCAGATGGTGTCGACCAGAGCGTCCGTGGAGACAGGATTGGGCGCGGCAATGGCAAGGCGGGCCAGAAGCAGCCGAGACTGCGGTCCGTTGAGCCGCGCCGGCGCCCCGTCGACGGTCACTCCGACGGGACCGAGCAGATTCACCTCGATCTTCGCCATGTCCCCCTCCCGTCTCGCCGGTCGGTGCCGGCAATCGGATAGCTCATGGCTGTTACGTGCCGATGTCAAAGATATCAACGTGGCTCACCAGCGGGAGGGTGAAATCGATCAGAGCCGGAAGACCCATCGGTGGCCAGCGATGGTTGCGCCAGGTTGCTACGCCCGTCGATGAGGGTTGGCACGAATCGAAGCTGGGGCGGTCTCACGGCATCTCTTGCGTGGTCGAGGAGTCGAATGGCGAGACGCATTTTCTCGTTCGGTGATCTTCATCCTGGCCCGCCGGTTGAATCGTCCGGCGACCGATCGGTATGAGCACAAGTGTCCGCAGCGACTGGTGAGTGGGTCAGCAATACTCCGCGTTTCGTGCCGGAGTGCTGCCGGTGAGCAAGGGGTAGCCGCACAGGTACTTGATCAGCTCGTCGCTTGGCGATTCGGGGATTCCGGCGAGAACGAAGGCGATCGTGTCTGCCGCCTTCTCGATG
>JBFHAT010000023.1:0-44388 GCA_041586155.1 Acidimicrobiia bacterium | reverse complement strand
GGCACCTCGATGGCGCCTCGCCTGGAGGACACGCGCACCATGTCGCCCTCGGTCGCTCCCAACTCATCCAGATCTTCAGGCGACACGTCGATGCTCGCTCCGATTCTCAGCGGCGAGTCGAAGCCGCCTGATTGGACACCGGTGTTGAAGCCATCGAGGCGTCGCCCCGTAGTCATCCGCAGAGGGAAGTCGCCGTCGAGCAGATCCACCGGCGGGGAGTGCTCCACCGGAAAGAAGGGCGCCAGCGGACCTTCAACCGGATCCGCCCACAACCTCCCGTGCAAGAACAGCTCTCCAGGATGATCCTCGTCGTAGCAGGGCCACTGGATGCCTCCGAGCTCCTCGAGGCGCCGGTAGCTCATACCTGCGTGCATCGGCGACAGGCGGCGGCATTCATCCCACACCTCCTCGGCGCTGGGAATTCCCCAGTTGCGACCCAGCGCACCGGCCAGACGCGAGATGATCTCCAGATCTGCTTTGGCCTGTCCCGGCGGCTCGATCGCCTTGCGTACCCGCTGCACCCGCCGCTCACTGGAGGTCACGGTCCCTTCGGCCTCGCACCAATCGGCGGCGGCCGGTAGCACGACGTCGGCAAGCTCGGCGGTCGCCGTCATGAAGATGTCCTGGACGACCATGAAGTCCAGATCGCCGAGGAGCGACCTCGCCCTCCCGACATCGGCCTCCGATTGAGCAGGGTTCTCGCCGATCACGTAGAGCGCTCTGAGGTCGCCGTGTTCCATCGCTTCGAACATCTGGGTTAGGTGCCACCCGGGTTCGGCCGGAACCGGGAAGCCCCACTCGGCCTCGAACTTTCCCCTCTCCGCATCGTCGGCGACATCCTGGAAGCCCGGAAGCTTGTTGGGTAGCGCGCCCATGTCCCCGCCGCCCTGGACGTTGTTCTGGCCCCGCACGGGTACGAGACCGGAGCCGTAGCGGCCCACATGGCCGGTGAGGAGAGCGAGGTTGATCAGCGCCAAGACGTTGTCGGTGGCGTTGTGATGCTCTGTGATTCCGAGGGTCCAACAGATCTGGGCGGTTTCGGCGGTGGCGTAGGCCACAGCGAGCTCGGAGATGACGTCGGCCGGCACGCCTGTGACCTCTGCGGCTCGGTCCAGGGTCCACTCGGAGACCGAGTCGACGTAATCCGCATAGCCTTCGGTGGCTCTGCCCACGAACTCTTCGTTGACGAGGCCACGCTGAATGATCTCGCGGGCGATTGCGTTGGCGAGCGGGATGTCGGTGCCAACGTCCAATCCCAGCCAGACGTCGGCCCACTCCGCCGACTCCGAGCGGCGTGGATCCACCACGTACATGCGGGCGCCGTTGTGGACGCCCTTCAGGACGTGATGAAAGAAGATCGGATGAGCGTTGCGCGCGTTCGAGCCCCACAGCACGATCAGGTCCGTGGTCTCGATCTCTTGATAGGAGCTGGTACCGCCCCCCGCACCGAAGACCGCCGCCAGACCGGCGACAGAAGGAGCGTGTCAGGTGCGGTTACACGAGTCGATGTTGTTGGAGCCCATCGCGACACGCGAGAACTTCTGAGCGAGGAAGTTCGTCTCGTTGGTCGCTTTGGAGCACGAGAACAATCCAAAGGCCGTCCCGCCGTGTGCGGCGAGGACACCGTTCAGACCGGCTGCCGCTGTGGACAACGCCTCGTCCCATGAGGCGGGCTCCAGCATCCCGTTGCGACGTACCATCGGTGTCGTCAGCCTGGGTCGCCTTGTCATCCGTCCCATCACCTCCTTTCCGCCTGCCAGCGTAGCGACACAGGGCCGCCCAAACCTTCGCGCGTCTGGGCGGTGGGGATGTCGCGAGCCTTACCCGTCGGTTTCAGATAACATCCACCCGCGGCACCCTGCTGCACAAACGAGAAAGCAACCATGACACCTTTATTGGCCTACATCGACGCCGGCACCGGAAGCATGATCATCCAGGCCCTCCTTGGCGGCTTCGCCGGGCTGGCAGTGTTCTTCAAGACCAGGGGCCGGCGTTTCTTTCGTCGAGCCGAGCCGAAGGCATCTGAGCGCACCGACGCCTGAGCCATGATCCCAGCCGAGCCGCCTGGCGGGTCGTACGACCCCGGCTCCTTTCGCGACCCCGCCAGCCGGGTCTTCTTCGCCGACGACGACTCGGTTCGCCGGGTTCTGTCCACCGCCGGGGCAAGCGATTGGGAGTCGGTCGCCAGGAGCGAGGCCTTCGGAAGATGGATGGCGGCGGGGGACGTCGTCTCCACCGAGGAGCTGGAGCACGACGGGCTCACGATCCTGCTACACGAACGCATCCCGGTATGGACATACCCCTACGAATGGACGTTCTCGATGATGCAGGAGGCCGCCCTGTTACAGCTGCGGCTCCTGGACGAGGCGCTCGACGAGGGTCTCACATTCAAGGATGCAACGCCTTACAACGTCCAGTTCTGGGGATCGAAACCCGTCTTCATAGATGTCGGTTCCATCCGACCGTGGGAAGAGGGCGAACCGTGGCTCGGCTACCGACAGTTCTGCCAGCTCTTCCTCTATCCCCTCTTGCTGCGCGCCCACGCCGCCACACCGTTCCAGCCCCTCTTGCGAGGCTCCCTCGACGGCATCTCGGCCGAAACGGCCCGGTCATTCCTGCGTGGCTCGAAGGTGTTTAAGCCCGGTGCGCTCGCCGACGTCGTGCTGCACGCTCGTGCGGAACGCTCCAGCCGCCACCGCAACGTCCGCGACGAGCTCGGCTCGGCGGGCTTCACCAGAGCGATGATCCAGACCAACGTGCGACGCCTCCGCAAGGTCGTCGAGAAGACGACGTGGCAGCCGTCCGACTCGGCCTGGTCGGAGTACGCGGCATGTGATCACGTCGCGGGCGGCCAACGCGAAAGCAAAGCAGCATTCGTCGAGAAGGTGGCCTCGGAACAGCGGCGGCGCCTGGTGTGGGACCTCGGTTCCAACGATGGCCATCACTCCAGGATCGTGCGATCTCACGCCGACTCAGTGGTTGCGGTCGATGGCGACGAGTGGGTACTCGATCGGCTGTATCGAGCGTTGCGATCGGAGGACGATCGCACGATCACGCCGCTGGTGATGAACTTGGCCGACCCGTCGCCTTCGCTCGGCTGGCGCGGTGTCGAACGAAGGAGGCTCGAAGACCGGGGTTCGCCCGATCTCGTGCTGGCGCTGGCTGTCATCCATCATCTGGTCGTTGGCGCCAACCTGCCGTTGACGGACGTGGTGGACTGGCTCGCGTCGCTGGGTGCCGAGGTGATCCTCGAATGGGTGCCGCCCGACGACCCCCTGGTGGTCACGCTGGCGGCCAACAAGAAGGCTGCAGAGATCCACTCCGACTATCGGGAAGACGTCTTGCGTGCGCTTCTCGGCGAACGGTTCATCCTTGTCGACGAGCAGCCGCTAGACGGACGAGTTCTGCTGAGGCTGCAGCCGCTGTCGTGAGCCGGCTCGATGTCTCGGAGCGGTTCGCGCTGGTGGCCGTCCTGGCGGCGTTCTCGGTCTCGCAACCCGTGTTGGATCTGCTGGGCAGCAACGCCGAGTTCTTCCTGGCGCGGCGGGCGCCCTCGACCGACATCGTCGCCGTCGCGCTGATCGTCGGAGTCGCCCTGCCCCTCGCCGTTGGAGCCATGGCGAGCCTTCCCACGCGCGCCGGTCTTGCTCTGTCCGTCGTGTTGGGTTGGGTGCTCGCTGCCATCCTGGCTCGCCTCTTCTTGGTTCGGGCCGATCTGCCCGACTGGTGGGCAACGGGCGCAGCACTGGTGATCGCCGGCCTGGCGGTATGGCTGTTCGTTCGTTCGGAGAACGTCAGGATGGCGTTCCGGTATCTGCTGGTGACGCCATTGGTGTTCACCGCATTGTTCCTGTTCGCCAGCCCGACCGGCGCAGTCCTGGCAGGCGAAGGTGGTGAGATCGGCGCACCTGCCGCGGTCGAAGACCCCGTTCCCCTGATCTGGATGGTCTTCGACGAGTTCCCTGCTGCTTCGTTGATGGACGGGTCCGGAGCGCTCGCGACTGCGCGCTTTCCAAACTTCGCGAGGCTGGCGGCGGATGCGACTTGGTACCCCAACGCAGTCACCGTGCAACAGCAAACCGAGCATTCCGTCCCCGCCATGCTCACCGGCGTTCAACCCAGCCAAGACCTCACCCCTTTTGCCGGGCAGTATCCGAACAACGCATTCACGGTGCTGGCCGACAGCCACCAGCTGGAGATCATCGAAACGATCACCCATCTTTGCCCATCGTCGCTGTGTGAGGGTGAGGAGGCCGCCGCGCCCCCTGCCACGGATCGGGCCGCCGCGCTCACCACGGACATCACGATCGTCGCCGGGCACGCGCTACTGCCGGTTGCGCTCAGCGACGCGCTGCCGCCAATCGACCAGGGGTGGGGCTTCTTCGGGCGTGAGCTGGCGGACTTCGACGTGATTTCCGCGTTCTGGGAGTCGTTCAACCAAGACCCGCGATCACCGCTCGACCGCGCGGCAGACCTTGCGGCGCAGCCGCCCGGTGAGCGGCCGCCGTTCATCTTCGTGCATGCATTGGTGCCCCACCACCCCTGGCAACTACTGCCCAGCGGACAGCGCTATGAGTTCGTCGGCCGTACCCCCGGCACGACCCGCACCGGGTGGGGTGACAACGAGTGGCTGATCGCACAGGGCATACAACGACACTTGCTCGCCGTCGGGTACGCCGACTTCGCGCTCGGCGAGATCCTCGACTCTCTGGACGACTCGGACATGTACGACGACTCCATCGTGATCGTCTCCGCCGATCACGGGATCGCCGTTCGCACGAACGTCGAGCACCAGCGAGAGATCCAGGACGACACGGTCGGCGAGATCGCCGCCGTGCCGCTTTTCGTGAAGTTCCCGGGCACCGGCGGCGGGGATGTCGACCATCGGCGTGCCGAGACCATCGACATCCTGCCCACCGTCGCCGATGCGATGAACATCGAGCTCGGGTGGGATCCCGACGGTGTGTCGCTTCTCCGCCCGGATCCGCAGCGCACCGAGACCACCACCATCGGCCCCAATCGCACGACGGTCATACCCGCCGATGGCTCGGCCGTTCGCGAGGTGGCTCGACGTATCGGATCGTGGTTTCCCGAGCCCGACCTCTTTGCGCTCCGCCCTCTCGGCGCCCCCGACGTCTACGGCGAACGCATGGACGTCGAACGCCTCGACGATTCGGGACTGCGGTGGTCTTTGGCGGATGCAAACCGCTTCGACGATGTCGATCCCGGCGCCGATGTCGTACCGGCTCGGATCACAGGAACGATCGACGGCCCCGCCCTCGGCATGGACGATGTCACGTTGGCAGTGGTGGTCAATGGCGTCGTCGAAGCGCTGACGCAGACCTACCGCGATGGCGCGACCTTCCGCTTCCAGGCGATGGTCTCGCCCACCTCGTTCGAGTCGGGCGCCAACCGAATCGAGCTCGCCGTACTCAACGACGGCGTGTTCGAGGCGGTTGCGCCACGCTGACTCCCCGTTGGAACCGGGCCCGATGAGTCGCCCGAAGCGACTACGATGTCGAGTGCGCCAGATTTGACACGTCAGCTTGCGGGCGCCAAACAAATGCAGCTAAAGCGACGGGATCGGCCGTTGGCATTGGTCCCGCCAGAAAGGGACCACCATGTCGTCCTTCCAAGATCTCCTCTCGAGCAGGACCCTCGTCGCCGACGGTGCCACCGGTACCGCTCTGTTCGATCTCGGCCTCGAATCCGGCGGATGCCCCGAGCAGCTCAACATCGACCGTCCCGACCTCATCAGCAAGGTCCACAACGGCTACCTCGAAGCGGGGGCGGACCTCATCCTCACCAACACTTTCGGTGGCAACCGGGCGCGGCTGCGCCTGCACGGCCTCGAGGAGCACGTGGCCGAGCTCAACGGTGCGGCCGCGGCGCTGGCCCAACAAGCGGCGGCCCAAGCCGATCGGCCGGTGGTGGTCGCCGGCTCGGTCGGCCCGACCGGTGAGCTCTACAAGCCCATCGGACCGTTCGATCGAGAAGAGGGTGTGGAGGTCTTCTCCGAGCAGGCCGCCGCCTTGGTCGAGGCGGGCGTCGATGTGCTGTGGATCGAGACGCTGTCATCGTTCGAGGAGTTGAGCGCTGCGGTCGATGCGTGCGCAGGTCGCGGCATCCCCGTGACGGCGACCCTCAGCTTCGACACCAACGGCCACACGATGATGGGCATCTCGCCGGGCCAGTACGCCGACTGGTGGAACCACGACCAGCGCCTGGTGGGGATCGGGGTCAACTGCGGTATCGGCCCGGCCGACAATGTTGCTGCTGCGGCGGGCATCGCTCGGGCGACGACCGGTGTCGCCCTCATCGTCAAAGGCAACTGCGGCATTCCGCTCTACCAAGACGATGCCCTCGTGTACCCGTCGGGACCCGAGATGATGACTGCCTACGCTACGTTGGCGATGCGAGCCGGAGCAGACGTCGTTGGAGCGTGCTGTGGATCCGGGTTCGACCACATCGCCGAGGTTCGCAAGGCTGTCGACGCCTTCGAAGGTGGTCAAGCACCGACGCTCGAGGAGATCGAAGAATCGTTGGGCAAGGTGGCACGCCCGACGCGACGCGGGCGCACTCGTTAGATTCGGACGCAACGCCGGCGAGAGATCCGGCCGGGGAGTGGCGCGGTTCGCTTGGTGGCACTGCCACTGCGAACGAAGGGACCGCGGATGCAGGAGGGAGCCCAAATGCCCGAGAAGGAACGTAGCAACCGACGCCGGTGGATCTATACGGTGGTCGGTATGGTCGTGGGTCTCTCAATGTGGCCGCTGGGAGTGTCGGCTTCACACAACTTCACCGACGTCCCCGACACGAACATCTTTCACGCCGACATCGAGTGGTTGGCGAACGCCAGAGTGACACTGGGGTGCAACCCTCCGGCCAACGACGAGTTCTGCCCGGGAGAAACCGTCACTCGCCAGCAGATGGCGGCGTTCATGAGGCGCCTCGCCACCAACAAGGTCGTCGACGCCGCCACCGCGGTCGACGCCGAACACGCCGACACGGCCGGTGACGCAGACACGCTCGACGGGCTCGACTCGAGCGATTTCTTCAGCACATCCGGGTCGACGACCGTCGCGATCGACAAGACGACCCAGGGTCCGTACCAGGCAGCAGTCGAGATCGCCAGCGCCAGCCCGGTTTCGACGGATGCGGCCCTCTACGCGATCACTGCGAGCATGACCGGTGTGCACTTCAACGGCGGCGCCCCGCAGGGCTTCACCGACGTGCTGGTGTGGGCGCAGATCGATGTGTCACAGTGCGGTTCGCCTCCGCCGGGGGTCCAGGCCATTCGCCAGACACTGACCCAGAGCGACCCTCCGAAACATCAGTCGATCGCCGTGACCTACGCCAAGAAGGTGGAAGCCGGCAGCCACAAAGTGTCACTGTGCGCAAAGTCGGTGCTGGGCGACGAGTTCCTCGTCGACGAGGTCGCATTGATGGTGGTCTTGTCCGACTCGGTCGACAGCCGGGTCATCCACAACTGACGCTGGCTAGAACAGTCCGACGACATTCCCGTCTGCGTCGATGTCGACGCTCATGTAGGCGGGCGTCGTACCCAGCCCGGGCATTGTGCGCATCTCGCCCAGCAGCGGGTAGATGAATCCGGCCCCAACCGAGGCTCGCACCTCTCGCACGGGCAGGGTGTAGCCCGTTGGCGCGCCCTTGAGAGCCGGATCGTGGCTGAGCGAGAGATGGGTCTTGGCCATACAGATGGGCAGGTAGCCGTACCCGGCACGCTCGAACTCCTCGATCTGGCGATGCGCCGTCGGTGAGTACTCGACGTCCTCGGCGCCGTAGATCTCCCTGGCGATCGTCTCGATCTTCTCCTTGATGCTCCGTTCGAGCGGATAGAGGAACTCGAAGTCGGCTGGCTGCTCGGTGGCGTCGACAACGGCCTGCGCCAGGTCGGTCGCCCCGGCACCCCCGTCCGCCCAATGTGTCGACGTGACGGCAGCAGCGGCACCAGCCGACATCGCTCGCTCCTTGATGAGGTCGATTTCGTGCTGGGTGTCGGTATGAAACGAGTTGACCGCCACTACCACTGGGACTCCGAACTTCTTCGCATTGACGATGTGCACTTCGAGGTTGGTCAAGCCTGCCCTCAAGAGCGGCAGGTTCTCCTCGGTGTACGCCTTGTCGAGCGGGCGACCGGGCACCACCCGTGGCCCGCCACCGTGGGTCTTCAGCGCACGGACCGTCGCCACGAGCACCACTGCGTCCGGCTTCAAACCGGAAACGCGGCATTTGATGTCGAAGAACTTCTCCATGCCCATGTCGGCCCCGAATCCGGACTCGGTCACCACGTATTCGCCGAGTTGGAGGGCCACCCGGTCGGCCAAGATGGACGAGTTGCCATGGGCGATGTTGGCGAACGGACCAGCATGGACGAACGCCAGCTGACCTTCGAGCGTCTGCATCACCGTCGGGTGGAGCGTGTCCATCATCAGTACCGTGACCGCCCCGGCCACGCCCAGATCTTCCAGGGTGATCGGGTCCCCCGCCTTCGACTGGCCGATCACGACCCGGGCGGTGCGTTCCCGAAGATTTCGGAGGGCGGACGCCTTGTTGTCGCCGTCGACCAGCGCCAGGATCGCCATCAGCTCGGAAGCCACGGTGATGTCATATCCTGTTTCTCGGGGCCGGCCGTCTGCAGAGCCTCCGAGCCCGACGATGACATTGCGCAGCGCCCGATCATTGATATCGACCACCCGCCGCCACGAGATCCTGTTCGGATCGATGGCGAGGCGCTTGAGACCGAGTTCCTTGAGCTGCTTGTCGGTGAGGCGGCCCTCGTGATACCACCGGGCGTCGATGGCGGCGGCGACGAGATTGTGAGCAGCGCTGATGGCATGGATGTCGCCGGTGAGATGCAAGTTGAACTCGTCCATCGGCACCACTTGGGCGTATCCCCCTCCGGCAGCGCCACCCTTGATGCCGAAGGTGGGGCCCATCGAAGGTTGCCTGATCCCTGCGATGGCTCGATGCCCCAGCTTGCCCAGACCCTGCACCAGCCCGATGGTCGTGGTGGTCTTTCCCTCCCCGAGTGGCGTCGGGGTGATCGCGGTCACGTCGATGTACTTGCCGGGCTCGCGTCCCCCGACCCGTCGCAGGATGTCGAGGTGGACTTTTGCCTTCGTCGATCCGTATGGGATCAGCTCATCGGGCTCTATCCCGTAGTCGGCCGCGACTGCTGCAATCGGCTGAATCGTTGCGGCGCGCGCTATCTCGAGGTCGCTGGGGATCGACAAGACTCCACCTCCGGTTCGGCCGGAATCGTAGAGGACAGACCCGATCCGATGCGACTCGTCAGACCGGCAAAAGAGTTGCAGACAAGGCTCTCAGAGTGGACTAGCGTTGCGTCGTTTTGCACACGTCCGAGGCCGCCATGACCGCCCGTCCCTCTCTTCTCTACGTCGCCCGCACTACCTGGTCGCTGTTTCTCGCGCTCGGATTGGTGATGGCGGGGAACGGCCTGCAGGGGGTCCTCATCGGTGTTCGCACCCAGGTCGAAGGGTTTGGCGGAGCGACAACCGGGTTGATCATCGCCGGCTACTACCTCGGCTTCCTCGTTGGTTCGTGGTACATCCCACGAGTGCTGGCCGCCGTCGGACACATTCGCGTGTTTGTCGGGCTCGCATCGCTGGCCTCCGCCGTCGTCCTGGTCCACGCCATCTGGGTGACCCCGTTGATCTGGCTCGCGCTGCGAGCCGTCACCGGCGTCGCCATGGCCGGCCTCTACGTCACCGTCGAATCGTGGCTCAACGCCCAGGCCACCAACGAGACGAGGGGGCGCACGCTGTCGCTCTACATGCTGGTGTTGACCGGCGGTCTCATCGCGGGTCAAGGCCTCGTGGGGGTTGGAAGCGTGCGCGGGTTCCTGCTCTTCATCCTGTCGTCGCTACTCGTGTCGCTGGCGGTGGTGCCCCTGGCGCTCTCACCCGTTCCGCTTCCCAGTTCCGAGATGCCAGAGAGCCTCCGGTTGCGTGAGCTGTACCGGCTGGCACCGCTGGGTGTCATCACCGGATTCCTCACGGGAGCCTCGACGGGCGGGTTCATCGGAATGACGGCGGTGTGGGCGACGTCGATTGGCCTCTCTCCGGGACGGGCCGGGTTCTACACGGGGATGGGCCTGCTTGGCTCGATCGTCCTCCAGTTTCCGCTCGGCTCACTGTCGGACCGGTTGCCGCGCCGCCGAGTCATATTCGGAGTCGCAGTGGGCGCGGTCCTTGTTGCGGTATGGGGTACCACGTTCGAGCCGCGTTCGTTCGCCATGATCGCGACATTCTTCATGTACGGAGCATTGGCCTACCCGATGTACTCACTGGCTGCGAGTCACATCAACGACGCCGTGCCGGCCGCCAAAGCGGTGGCGGCGGCGTCGGGATTCGTATTCACAACAGGACTGGGCGCGGTCTTCGGTCCCCTCACGATCAGCCTGCTGACCGAACTGCTCGGCGCCGACGGCTTCTTCTGGTCACTGGCGTTGTTCTTCCTGCCGGTTGCGGTGTTCTCGCTGTGGCGGGTTGCCAACTGGGTGGCGCCGATCCAGCGTCCCTATATTCCGATGCCCGCTCGCTCGACGGCACTCCTGCTGGGTATCGCCGTGCGCTCCGGACACGACGAAGAGCAGCGACCCTAGACTTCTGGCATGTTCGGTCCGCTCAACGGCGTGAGAGCTGCACTCGTGGCAGCAGCCACGGCGACAGCGTTGCTTGCGCTGGCGTTGGGCCAGCCCATCGTGACGGTCGTATTGCTCGCCGGCGTCGCCGTTCACGGCTTCGGGTGGCTGTGGTTGTACCGACGCCACCGCGACTAGGCGCAAGCCCTACCCGCGCAAACCCAGCGAAACGATCCCGGCCCGCTCTTGCAGCAAGGCAGCGACCGTGTCGATCGCGTCACCCGGAAACCGATAGGACGGACCGTGCACGTGGATGGCACCGAGCGCCTCGCCGTCGGCGCCGACGATCGGGGCGGCGATCGAGCTGATTCCCTCTGCGAACTCGTCGCGAACCACCGCAAACCCGCGGTTACGCACTTCGGCGAGACGATCACGAAGCTGGGCAGGCTCGGTCATCGTCTGCTTCGTGTAGGCATGGAGGCGCCGCGCGAGGTAACGGTCCACATGCTCATCCGGTAGGAGGGCGAGAACCACCAGCCCAGACGGAACTGCGTGCATGTGGGCGAACTCCCCGGTCCAGTCGCGCACCTGCACGTCGTTGCCCGCACTGGCCTGATCCACGTACTGCACGAGCAACCCGTCGGGGACCGACAAGCCGGCGTCTTCTCCCGTCGCCTCGGTGAGAAACACCAGGTGGGGCCGCACCCGGACGATCAACTCGGCGGCGCGCGGTGCAGCTCCGACGAGCTTGCCGATGGCGGGGCCCAATTCGTACCTCGCGCCCGGGCTTCTTTGTACGGCGTCGAGCGCCTCCAGCGTCCGCAGCAGTCGAGACACCGTGCTCTTTGGCAGCTCGACTCGCTCAGCCAGCTCGGTCACGCCGAACGACCCGCCCGACAAGACCGTCAGGAGATCGAAAGCCCGCTCGATGGATTGGACATACATTCGACATGCCTCGGTGGTCCGGATCGCGTTCCACGATACAGGACGATTCCGACATACGGAACCAGTGCCTCAATCGGATCGAGGACGATCTCGTAGCAGTCTGCGAAGGATCTTGCCCGACGCCGACTTGGGAATCTCCTCGACGAACTCGACGCTTCGCACCTGCTTGTAGTGGGCGACTTGGTCGGCCACGAACGCCATGAGCTCTTCGCCGGTCGCCGCGGCACCTGGCTTGAGGACAACGAACGCCTTGGGAATCTCGCCGGCTTCTTCGTCTGGAACCGGGATCACCGCAATGTCGGCCACGGCCGGGTGGGTGATCAACAGCGCCTCCAGCTCAGCCGGTGCCACCTGGAATCCCTTGTACTTGATCAGCTCCTTCAGGCGGTCGACGATGAAGTAATGGCCGTCGCCGTCGACATGACCGATGTCGCCCGTGTGAAGGTAACCCTCGTCGTCCACGGTCGCTGCGGTTGCACTGGGGTTGTTGAGGTAGCCCTTCATGATGTTGGGGCCCTTTATCCACAGCTCGCCGTTTTCGCCGACTCCGAGTTCCTCCCCTGTGACCGGGTCGACGATCTTGCAGACCTGATTGGGGAGCAGCACCCCTATGGAACCCGGCTTGTAGCCCCCCACCAATGTGGAATGCGTCACCGGGCTCGACTCGGTCAGCCCGTAACCCTGCACGACCTCGCAGCCGATGCGGGCGCTCGCCTCTGCGGCCAACTCGGCTCCGAGGGGCGCGGCGCCGGAGAAGACCTGGCGGGCCGCCGACAGGTCGTACTCGGCAACCGACGGGTGTTTGGCCAGCGCCAGGACGATTGGCGGGACCACGTAGTACCTCGTGATCCGGTAGCGGTCACACAGCTGTAGGAATTGCTCGAGGTCGAACCGCGGCATCGTCACGATGGTGTTGCCCTGGGCGATCGCACCGTTCATCAAGACCTGCATGCCGTAGATGTGGAAGAACGGCAGCACGGCGACGCCGACCTCGTCTTCGCTCAGCGCCAGCGCCGGCTCACACTGGGCCAGATTCGCGAGCAGATTCCGGTGCGTGAGCATGACGCCCTTGCTGAGCCCGGTCGTACCCGAGGAGTAGGGCAGCACCGCCAGGGCTTCAGAGGGGTTCACCGTCAGCGGCCTTTCGAGTGGAGCGCCCATCAGGCTCGTGAACGGCGCGACCCTGTCGCTGTCGCCAAAGACGAACACGTGTTCCACTCGAGACTGTTCTGCGGCGGCGTTGGCGTTGTCGACGAACTCGGGGATGGTGACCAGATGGGTCGCCCCCGAGTCGTTCAGTTGGTGGGCAATCTCGCCGACGGTGTACGTCGGGTTTATCGTCGTGACGGTTCCGCCTGCCGAAACGACGGCGTGAAAGGCGACGGCGTACTCGGGGACATTCGGCGAGAGGATCGCAAAAACGTCGCCGGGCCCGAAGCCTCGTGCGCTCAGACCTCCCGCAACGGACAAGACCATCTCCTGCAACTGCCCGAACGTGAGCGTTCGCCCGGTTGGACCGTCGATCAAGGCCGGCTTGTCACCGAGGGAGCCGGCTTTTCGCAACACGTGCTCGGTGAGCGGCATGTCCGGAATCTCGACGTCGGGCAGTGGACTGGTGAACGGCATGACGCTCCTCGGGTGCCTCCGGCAGGCCCGACAGACTAAACAGCATTTTCGTTCGACGGCCCCTGGGCCCCGTCCCGACAGCTCCCCCGGACCATGGCCACGAACGCCGACTTGAGCGACTCGCCCAGGCCGACCAGAGCGATCCCATCCCGATCGTCCGCCGCGGTGGCCCAAGTTCCGATCACCAGCGCCTGAAGGTGACCGATGAGCGGCGAGGCGGGAATGTCTCCCAAACACGGCAGCGCCGCTCCGAGATGATCGGAAATCGCGGCATTGACCTGAGATCGCATCTCCCAGAATTCTTGGGCGACTCGCTCATCGACGTTGCGCATCAGGCCGTTTGGCATCAACGCGAGCAGATTGCACATTCTCGGCCGGGCCAAGATCGGATCCACGACGGCGGAAGCGGCTGCCTCCAGGTCGTCGCTCCCTTCGAGCTCCCGAAGCCGGTCCACCACTGCCGACCCGAAGGCGCGAAGGTCACGCTCGAGGACCGAGAGGAAGATCTCCTCCTTCGACCCGAAGTAGCGATACATCGTGCCCTTGGCGAGGCCGAGCTGGTCCGGGATCTCGTGTACGGCGATGTCGTCGACATGCCGTTCGTCGGCCAGCGCCGCGGCTGCGTCGAGCATCGCCTGGCGTCGTGCGAGCTTTTCATGAGGATGTCGGGGCTTCAGAAGTGACATGGCGCCTCGCGGCAGCGGATTGCCGGCATGGTAGGACCGGCGGCAACGCTACCGGGAAGGGTCCTGGCTCATCCAGTAGCCAAGACCGAGTAGCAAGGCGCCAAGGCCGGCAAACAGCGCAATCCTCCACACTGGCTCCACCATCGCCAAGTCGACCATGAACAGCTTGACGAGGGTCAAGCCGATCGTGCCGAGCCCGGCAATCAAAGGGCCACGCAGCCGCAGCCGGTGACCGTAGACGACTGCTCCTACGCCCAGGAGGCCCCAAGCCGCCGACACCAAGCCGAGGTTGTGCGCGGACAGCTCGGTGAGCACCAACCACAGAGAGCCGGCCATGGCCGTTGCGCCCCAAGCCGCAATGGCAGTTGGATGTCCGCTCCGGCGACGGAGCTGAAGAGCGGCGGCAGCAGCGACCACGAACACACCGAAACGGGCCATGATGGTGCCGAGAGACGATGGCGTCGCAACGTCCCACGTCGACATGGCCAATGCCACGGCGCCCGCAACGCCGTACAAGACCCCTCCGATCTCCACGTAGGTCGGGCGCTGCCGGGAAAGACCCACCGTCACCACCGCGGCGCCCACCATGGCGGCGGAGAGCACTGTGAGCGACCCGTCGAACAGTGCAGCCGTGCCGGCGACCGGCAACAGCGAAGCCGGGATGAGCTGAAGTTCCCCTCCTGAAGCCTCGGCCAATGCACGGTACGCCCCGAGGTGAGTGGCGGCGAGAAGATACGCGATCACGCCGAGAAGCCACATCGGGCCGCCAAACTGAATGGCGGCGAAGAAGCCGACTACCAGAGGCACGATCGCGCTGGCGGCGAGCACGGTGGCGTCGACCCGGCGCCCCGTGATCGCAACGGCCGGCACGACCGCAGCCAGTGATAGATAGCTGAAAACGAGAAACCCAATACCCCATGCCCCCGACGAAGACAACGAAGCCTCGGCCAGGTCGAGCGCCGCGATGGCAAAGGCGCCCAACGCCGCCACACCGTAGATCTCCGGCCACGCCTTGCGAAGCGACAGCCCCACTCCGGTCGCCACGACGACCGACGCAAAGACCACATCACCGACCGGACCCGCCACGTTGCCTCCAACGAGCACCGGCGCCAGCAAGGCGCCGCCCAGCCCGACACCGGCAAGGACCCGGCTGTCTCGCCGGAGCGCCAGCGCGACGCCAACGGCGGCAACGACCGCCAACTGTGCAAGGGCCGACGGACCGTCGGTCATCGCAAACGCCTGATGGGCGGCGTAGGCGGTCAAGTAGAGGCCGGCGACGCCACCTCCCTGCAGCATGTGCCCAAACACCGATCGGGCATCTCGCATTCGGTCGCCGAGGGCGATCGCAGCGGTGCTCGCCGTCGATGCAGCAAGGATCTGGGCGACGGGTGTGATCCAACCCTGTTGCCATCCGTACCGGAACAGGAAGCCCAGCGACAGGAGCAACAGAGCCAAACCGATGCGGAACAAGTTCTTGCCCGTGACGAGATCGTCCCATTCGATCCGAGACCCGGACGCCGCCTGTCCAGGAAGGGGCGGCGGCTGTGTGGGTGGTCGGTGGTGGCCCATGTTCACTCCCTCGCGTGACTACTTCCAGCATCGGCCAGACGGACGGCCGTCACCATCGGGCCGATCCCTGATTCGGCGCTCAGGGTCCCCCGACGGTCTGACCACCGCCTGCAGTAGCCTTCTGCGATGGATCAGGCACTCGTAACGGCTCGCGGCCTCACCAAACGGTTTGGAGAGTTCGTCGCGGTTGACGGCGTGGACTTCGACGTGCACCGGGGTGAGGCGTTCGGCTTCCTCGGTCCCAACGGTGCCGGCAAGAGCTCCACGATGAAGATGATCGGCGCCGTGTCGCCGGTCACGTCAGGCAGCTTGCGGGTGTTCGGCCTGGACCCGGCTGATGACGGACCGACGATTCGCTCCCGGCTGGGCGTGGTGCCACAAGAGGACTCGCTGGACACCGAGCTCTCCGTTGAGGAGAACCTGTATGTCTACGGTCGCTACTTCGATCTACCGCGCTCGGTGATCCGCGACAAGATCGACGAGTTGCTCGCCTTCGCCCAACTCACGGACCGTCGCAAGGACAAAGTCCAGCCGCTGTCTGGAGGGATGAAACGGCGCCTGACGATTGCCCGCGCGCTCATCAACGACCCCGACCTGATGCTGTTGGACGAGCCGACGACCGGCCTCGATCCTCAGGCCCGCCATGTCCTTTGGGATCGCCTCTACCGGCTCAAACAGCAGGGTGTGACGCTCATCATCACCACGCACTACATGGACGAGGCGGAACAGCTCTGCGACCGGTTGGTGGTGATGGACAAAGCCCAGATCGTCGCCGAGGGATCGCCCAAAGAACTGATCGAACGGTTCACCACCAGGGAAGTCGTGGAGCTCCGGTTCCCGCTTGGAGAGCAGGAGCAGGTCATCGACCGGATCGAGGGCATCGCCAAACGGACAGAGGCGCTGCCCGACCGCGTGCTGATGTACACCGATGACGCCGACGCGGCAATGGCAGAGGTGGCCGCCCGCAGCCTCAACCCCGAAAGCGTCGTCGTGCGGCGGTCTACGCTCGAGGACGTCTTCCTGCATCTCACCGGTCGGAGCCTCATCGACTGATGTCGACCCCGATCTCGCTGCGCGTCTACGAGTCCCGTGCCCGCACCTACCGCCACACGTGGCGAGGGTCGGTGGTCAGCACATTCTTGAACCCGGTGCTGTTCCTGCTGGCGATGGGTCTTGGCCTCGGCACCCTGGTCGACGACAGCGGCACGGGGCAGAGCCTGAGCGGGTTGGCCTATCTCGAGTTCCTGGCGCCGGGGCTTCTGGTCGCCACCGCCATGCAGACGGGGGCGAGTGACGCGGCGTGGCCGGTGATGGCGGGGATCAAATGGCTGCGCACCTACCACGCCGCCTTGGCAACGCCGGTCTCGACGCGCCATGTGGTCTACGGCCACCTGTTGTGGGTGACAACCCGACTGCTCATGGTCGGCGTCATCTACGTGGCGATCATGTGGCTCTTCGGCGCCGTCCCTCTCCTCGGCGGCGTGAGTGCCATCCTGCCGGCAGTGCTCACGGGCTTGGCGTTTGCTGCCCCGGTGACCGCTCTCACCTCGCGCCTCGAATCCGAAGTCGGACTGACATCCCTGTTTCGCTTCGGCATCGTGCCGCTCTTCCTGTTCTCCGGGGCGTTCTTTCCCGTGAGCCAGCTTCCAGACTGGTTGGAACCGGTGGCGTGGGTGGTTCCAACCTGGCACGGCATCGAGCTGGCCCGGCAGTGGACCGCAGGTGTGCCGGCCGGCGCCTCGGCCGCCGTCCACATCGGCTTTCTGGTCGCAGTGACCGCCGTCGGCACCGCGCTTGCGGTGAGATCGTTCGATCGCCGGATGCGGATATGACGTCTCGTACGCTGCCCGCCCGAATCGTTCCACCGGTCGCGGCCGGCGGTCGTGCGCGGCACATCTTGGAGCGCAACTTGCTGGTCTATCGGCGCGGATGGCTGGTGGTCTTCTCGGGCTTCGTCGAACCGCTGTTCTATCTGTTCTCGATCGGGATCGGTATCGGGGGGCTCGTCGGCGCCGTCGACGTACCAGGGCTGGGAGAGGTCGAGTATGCCGCGTTCGTGGCGCCTGCGCTGCTCGCCTCATCCGCCATGAACGGCGCCGTATTCGAGTCGACGATGAACATCTTCTTCAAGCTTCGATTCGCCAAGACATACGACGCCATGCTCGCCACGCCGGTCGGTGTGCGAGACATTGCCATCGGAGAGATCGCCTGGTCGCTCGGGCGAGGCGGCCTTTACGCGATCGGATTTCTCATCGTCCAATTCGCCATGGGACTCATGCCCTCGCTGTGGGGATTCATGGCCTTGCCCGTCGCACTCCTGATCGGCTTCTCCTTCGGCGCGATCGGGATGGCACTGACCACGTGGATGCGCTCGTGGCAGGACTTCGATCTCGTCAACTTCGCCGTGCTTCCACTCTTTCTGTTCTCGGCCACGTTCTACCCTCTGTCGGTCTACCCGCCGGCCATCCAGAGGGTTGCGCAGCTGAGCCCGCTGTACCACGGAGTAGAACTGGTCCGGGGATTCTCGTTCGGCATCTTCGACGTCACGATGGTGGGACACGCCGCGTTCTTGGCTGCTATGGGCCTCGTCGGGGTAGCGGTGGCTTCGCGTAGGCTCGGCGTTCTTCTCCTGAAATGAGGCTGCCGCCATGCTGAGCCCAGGCCTGCGCCACTCGTTCGAGGTCGAAGTGACCGCGGACCGGTCGCCCGCGCACCTGGCCCCGACGATCGTGTTGTCCACCCCCGACATGATTGGATTCATGGAACGGGCGGCCAAGGATGCGGTCCAGCGCGCGCTGGTGGATGGTGAGACCACCGTCGGAACGCACGTC
This sequence comes from Acidimicrobiia bacterium, assembly GCA_041586155.1. GTDB lineage: Bacteria > Actinomycetota > Acidimicrobiia > Spongiisociales > JAENVV01 > JBFGJH01. The sequence continues at coordinate 26,104 of JBFHAT010000023.1, read as the reverse complement.
AACGTCAGCCACGAGCGGGCCGCTCGAGGCGGCGAACACGTCGTCTTTGCAGCAGTGCTCCGATCGGTCGACGGCCGGCGTCTCGAATTCGACGTGAGCGCCACGGTTGGTGACACCGTCATCGGAAGGGGTACCCACCAGCGAACCATCGTCGACCGCGGCAGGTTCTCCGCCCCCGCGTGAGCTCTCGCGGGAACCGATCGGGTAGCGGTCGGCGTCGGTTAAGCTGACGTCGCCATTCGGCGCCCTCTCCGATCTCCGTGTTGAAAGGCTCAAATCTGTGACCGCTCAAGCGACGCCGCGCCCCGCCAAGCGGCGACATCCTCTCCGAAATCTCTTCCTGATCCTGCTGCTCATCGTGGCTCTCGCGATCGGCGGGCTGTGGCTGGCGCTTGCCCAGATTCCCCGGCTCGACCCGATCCCGTCGCTTGCCGGCGGCGCCACCTCGCCCACCTTCCTCCTCATCGGTTCAGACAGCCGGGCGGACCTCCCTGATGACCTGGAGGGAACGTTCGGTTCCTTCGGCGGCAGCCGGGCCGACGTGGTGATCCTCGCCAGACCTGTCGGCGGCTCGCTCCGCCTCTTGAGCCTGCCGCGTGATCTGAAGGTGGACATCCCCGGCAACGGCACCAACAAGATCAACGCCGCCTACGCATTTGGCGGCCCCGATCTCCTCGTCGCGACCATCAACAACAACCTGGGACTTCCGATCGATCACGTCGTGGAGATCGACTTTGCCGGCTTCGCCGACCTGGTCGACTCGGTGGGCGGGATCGACATCGCGTTCGAGTTCGACGCCCGCGACGCCAAGTCGGGACTCGACGTCGCCGCCGGCACGACCACCATCACCGGCCCGCAAGCCCTCGCCTACGTGCGCTCGCGTTCGTATCAAGAGCTCCAAGGAGGCTCGTGGGTGTCAGTGGATGCGGATGACATCGGCCGGACCGGGCGCCAGCAGCAGGCGCTGACCGCCCTGCTCGATCGGGTGGCATCTCCGGCTGGTCTCGCTCGGGGTCCGGCATTCGTCTCCGCCCTGTCCGGCTCCGTCAAGGTCGACGATCAGCTCGGGGTTTTGGACATGGTGGCGACAGCACTCGGAATGCGATCGGCCGAGGTCGACGCGGCCACGCTGCCCGTCCGCTTCTCGAACGAGGGCGGTGTTTCGTACGTCGTCGCGGACGGAGAGGAAGCGAGCAGGATGCTGGAACGGTTCTCACGAGGCGAGCCACTCGACGTGGCGTCGGGCTAACCGCCCGAGACCGCGGTAGCCGCCGCAGCCGGAAGCCGCTCGACGCCGCCTCGGTCGTTGAGGTACCCGGCCGGAAGCTTCACTGGGCGCGGACCGTGAGTGTGCCCCCGAGGCATCCGCGCTGCTTCGGCAGGGAAGGCTTGGTCGAGATCGAGCCCCGCAAGTACCTCTTCGAGCTCATCAAGCGATGACACGAGATTGAGTCGCCGGCGGACGTCACTCCCGGCAACGAAGCCCTTCAGATACCAGCTGGTGTGCTTGCGAAAGCTCCTGATGCCACGGTCCAAACCGAACTGGTCCACCAGCAGGGAGGCATGCTCGCGCATGATCTCCGTCACCTCGGCCAGGCCCGGCGGCGGCGTGACCGGCGTGCCGGCGAAGGCTTCGGCCAACTCACGAAAGAGCCACGGCCTGCCCAGGCAGCCCCGACCGACCACGACGCCGTCGCATCCGGTCTGCTCGACCATGGCGAGGGCGTCTCGTGCTTCCCAGATGTCACCGTTGCCCAACACGGGAATGCTTCCTACCGCAACTTTGAGCTGGCCGATGGCCCACCATGCCGCGTTGCCTGAGTACAGCTGGTGAGCGGTCCGGGCGTGCAATGCGACGGCCGCCGCACCCTCCCCTTCGGCGATCCGGCCGGCTTCGGTGAACGTCAGGTGGTGGTCGTCGATGCCCATTCGAAACTTCACCGTCACCGGAACCGAACGTGCCGCCACGACCGCCGCGCCCACGATCTCGGCGAAGAGTCGGGTCTTGTAGGGCAGGACGGCGCCTCCGCCATGACGGGTGACCTTCGGAGCAGGGCATCCGAAGTTCATGTCGATGTGATCGACTGCCACATCATCGACCAACCGCCGTACCGCGATGCTTGCCGAGCGAGGATCGGTCGCATAGATCTGGATGCTGCGGATGGATTCGTCGGGCGAGAACCTCGCCAGCTCCATGGTGCGCGGGTCACCCTCGGCGAGGGCGCGCGCTCCCAGCATCTCGCTCACGTAGAGGCCGGCGCCGAAGCGCCGGCAGAGCGTCCGAAACGATGCGTTGGTGATACCGGCCATCGGGGCGAGAACGACCGGCGGGTCGATGTCGATGTTGCCGATCCGCAGATTCACCCCCTCATGGTGACCGGTTCCCAAGAGGAGCGCAATGCAGCCCGGCGGAGCCGCCGCTCGAGTCCCAAACGATTGCAGCTGGGACCACTACGCTATCTGCCATGGATGCGCCCGACCGCATCTCGATCCTTGTCGCCGATGACTCCCGTTTGGTGACCGAACTCATGAAACGTCAGTTGGCCAAAGCCGGTGCGGATGTGCTCGTTGCTCAGGACGGGATCACTGCCGCACGCATCGGCATCGAGCAGCAGCCCGACTTCGCGATCCTCGATCAGGTGATGCCCGGCCAGCTCGGAGCAGAGGTCCTCCAAACCTGGGCCGACCAAGACCTGAACCTCCCGGTGATCATGGTGTCCGGGGTGGGCGACGAAATCACCAAGCGAGAGATGGAAGCCAAAGGAATCGTTGCGTTCCTCAGCAAGCCGTTCTCCACATCGGAGATCATCGATATCATCAACCGCCACCTCGGCTGGGAGGCGTTGACGGACCTGTGATCGATCGCCTTCCCATGATCTTCTTCTGGCTGGCGGCTCTCACGGTCGCCAGCATGGCGATCCTGTTCGTAGTCAAGGTCATCCGCCATAGACGCATTCGACAGGACGGGTTACGGCGCGCCGTGTATATCGCTGCGCTGGGTGAGGTCGCCAGCCACGGTACACCCAGTGAGTCCAATATCGCGGGATGGGCCAACGATCCGTCGTTTGCGGCCACGTTGGTCGACTTCCTCAACCTCGTCGATGGCGCCGAGCGCTCCCGTCTTGTGGACCTGGCCGACCATTCCGGTCTGACCGCCCGATTGGCGGCCGACTTGACCGGGGGGCGATCGGTCAACCCACGCCTCGATGCCGTATCTGCCCTGTCGGCGATCGGCTCGCCTTCGAGCCTGCCTGCTTTGCGCGCGGCTCTGGCCGATCCGATCGAGGAAGTGCGCCTCGAGGCTGCGGCCGGCTTGGCCAAGATCGGCGAGGCTGAAGACGTCGAGGCCGTGCTGAGGGCCATGGAGCACGAGGACACGTGGACGGCGGAGCGAATGGCGGACGCTCTGGTCGATTTCGGCACCACCGCCGTGCAAGCGCTGTCGAATTACGTCCTCCTCGCAGGTCCTGCGATCGACCCGGTGCCACGCCACTTGCCGCTCGTGATTCGGGCTCTCGGCCTCATCGGCGATCCCTCCGCCGAGGTCGCGCTGTTGACGGCCTTGCGCGGCGAGGATCCGATTCTGAGGATCAAAGCGGCCTCGGCGCTCGCGCAGCCGTGGAACAGCCGCGTCACCAGGGCCCTCATCCGCGCCCTGTCCGATCCCGACTGGCGCGTCAGGTCGCGAGCCGCAGCGGTGCTCGGGGACCATCGTGATCCGGGGGCTCTGCCCGCACTGCGAGCCGCACTCCGCGATGAAGCGTGGTGGGTACGCCAGCACGCCGCCGAATCCCTTTCCGAGATCGAAGGTGGAACCGATGTCTTGTTCGCGGCGCTCGAAGATTCCGACCCCTTCGCCGTCGACGCAGCTCTCGCCCGTCTGATGGCCATCGGCGCCGTGGAAGGCGCAACCGACGATCCGCGCCTTCGCCCGGTTGCCGACCGGCTCGACCCAACGCCGTACGCAAACGGGGAGGCGAGCTGATGATCCTGCGGGTCATCTCCCTCGTCGTCCTCGTGTACTTCGTCGTCCTCGAGGTGCAGACGCTGGGTCTGCTCGTCATGTCCGCCCTCGCACTTCGCAGGAATCGACGTAGGGTGCTCCACGGTCGCGTCGACGACATGCTGCAATCGGATTCGACACCGCCGGTGACCCTGATCGTGCCTGCCTACAACGAAGCGGCCGGCATCGTCGACTCCATCCGGTCGCGAACCATTCTCGCCTACCCCCGCTACGAGATCGTGGTCGTCAACGATGGTTCGACCGATGACACGATGGACCGACTGCGTGAGGCGTTCCACCTGCGGCGGGTGGATTTGCCTGTGCGACAGCAGCTCGATCACGCTCCGATCCTCGCGACCTATCAGTCGGCTCTGCCGATCCAGCTGACGGTCGTCGACAAGCAAAACGGAGGCAAGGGCGATGCGCTCAACGCCGGCCTGAACGTCGCCAGGTACCCCTATGTCGTCATCACCGATGCGGACATGATCTTCGAGGAAAACGCGCTGCTTCGGGCGATGCGGCCGTTCGTCGAGGATCGTGGGACGACCGTCGCTGTCGGAGGAAATATCCGTCCGCTCAACGGTTGCCGGGTGGTGCACGGACGGGTGGCTGAGACCGGATTGCCCAACACGATGACCGAGCTCGCCCAGGTCGTCGAATACCAGCGCTCATTCCTCGGGGCGCGCCCAGGTTGGAGCGCAATGGGTGGCCTGTTGCTCGTTTCGGGCGCCTTCGGGGCGTTCTCCCGGCAGGCCCTGATAGACGCCGGCGGTTTTCCCCATGAGCACCTGGGCGAGGACTTCGACGTCACCATGCGATTGCACCTCACCGCTGCCGAGAAGGGGCGTCCGTATCGCATCGTCTACGCACCGCATGCGGTGGTGTGGACGGAGGTACCCGCATCACGCCGCGTCCTCCGCAAACAGCGTATCCGTTGGCATCGGGGCCTGCTGCAGGTCGTCCGCGATCATCGGAGAGCACTCCTGCGACCCAAATACGGTTTCGTGGGCATGGTTGCCTGGCCGGCGTTCGTGCTGTTCGAGTACCTGGCCCCCATCATCGAGTTCGTCGGATGGCTGCTCGTCCCCGTTGCACTGTTCTGGGGATTTCTGGGATACGAGGTCTTCTTTCTCCTGTTGGGGATCGCGTTGCTGTTGGGAATCCTGAATTCGCTCGGTGCCCTTGCGCTCGACGAGCGGTACGGGCATTTCAACTCACCGCGCCAGTCGGCCCGACTCCTGATGGTGGCGATCGCCGAGAACTTCGGTTTCCGCCAGCAGACCGTCTGGTGGAGGGTGCGTTCGATGTTCTGGCGCAAAGGCAAGATCGAATGGGGCGATATGGAGCGCAAAGGTGTCGGGCAGAACTGATGTGATGTCAGCTGCCGTCCGGCAGCTCGATCCCCACTGATTCGAGCAGTCGAAAAGCGCCGTGCAGAGGCAAGCCAACGACGGTGCCGTATTCGCCCGTCACCGCCTGCACGAACACCCCTCCGATGCCGCTCAAGCCGTACGATCCGGCTTTGTCCATGGGCTCGCCCGTACCGACATACCAAGCGATTTCCGCGTCGGTCATGGGTGCCATGCGTACCTCGGCTGACGATACGCACGAGGTAGTGCCTGTCTCGGTGCGCACGGCGACGCCGGTCACAACCGTGTGATGCTCCCCTTGGAGACGACCCAGCATCGCAGCGGCGTCGGCTTCGTCGGCAGGTTTGCCGAGAATCCGGCCGCGCCACACCACTGCCGTGTCGGCTGCCAGCACCGGCAGAGCATGCTTGCCGGCGGCTTCGGTCTTGAGCCTGGCGACTCGCTCGACCATTGCGCCAGGCAGCTCGAACGGCAGCGGCGTCTCGTCGACGTCCGGAATCACCACCTCGTAATCGATTCCGACCTGGTCGAGTAGGGATCTCCGCCGAGGCGAACCCGACGCCAGCACCAATTTCGCCACGAAAGCATCGTAGCGAGGCCTGTGATTCCGGCTGCGGCGGTTTCAATCCATCGTCCCTTGGGTAGGCCGCGGGGCACCTTGTCTGACGAAAGGACCCCACATGTACGACCCCACGGAAACCGCGATGGTGAACCCACACCTCGATTGGAACACCCCCGAGGCGACGAACACGAATGACTTCATCGAATTGATGAGAGACGGCGTCGCCGGGTACGACACGGCCGCCGACGCGGTCGAGCACGAGGATCTGGGTGCCAAGCTGCGCGCCTTCGGGAACACTCGCCGGTCCACTGTCCAGCAGGCAGTCCGGGCGGCAGTGACCGACGGGATGGAGGCACCGGAAGAAGATGGTTCAGGCGCCGGTGCCCTTCACCGCACCTGGATGGGGCTCAAAGGTGCGTTGGCCGGCGACGAATCGGTCATCAAAACTGCGATCAACGCTGAGGAATACGCAGAGTCCGAGATCGAGCGGCTCCTCGATGCCGGGCTCACCCCCAGCGTGGTACCGGTCGCGCAGTCGGCGCTGGAGCAGGTCCGCACCTGCCTCGACGAGCTGCGCACCTGGGTCACCAACTGAGGTTGATCCTTGTTCGCCGCGCCGCTCCCGATGGTCAGCACCGTCGGGAGCGGCGCGCGCTGAGCCGATTCATCGGATGAAGCGACCATGACGGAGTACTCGAACGGGGTCAACGAGCGCATCGAGGTGCTCTCGTGGATCCCCCGCGAGCAAGACCAGGTCAGCGGGGTTTCCCAGCGCGAAATCGTACGGCCGGCCGGAATATCGGTAGGCCGTGGCTCCCGTCGAATCCAGGGCGTCTTCGATACTCAGCCCGTACTCACGCAACCGCAGTACCTCGCTGGCGACGGCACCGTGCGCCAAATGGAGATCGGTGCCGGCCAACACGGAGACCCCGACGTCGGGGGCACCGGCCAAGAGGGTTCGAACATTGGCCAACCCATCGGCGAAGAGGCGTCCGCCGGAGCTGGCCTCGCCCAGCAAGTCCCGAACACCTTCCATGGCGGCGATGGTTGGCACCCAAGCGCCGCCTCTGGCGCCCAAAGCCTCCAGGTCGTCGCCCGTCATGAAGAGCCCATGCTCGATCGAGTCGACTCCGGCGGCAACGGCCGTTGTTGCCGTCTCGGGCGCCGCGGTGTGAATCGCGACGCGACACCCGGCACGGTGGGCGGCGTCGACGGCCGCCGAGAGCTGCTCGAAGGAGAAGTTCGAACGCGGACCACCCCGGCGCGGCCAATCTCCGATCAGCTTGACCCACGACGCTCCATTCCCGGACACCTGGGCGACTGCTCGCACGACCTCGTCGGGGTCGACCTCTACTCCGAATCCCGGGTAGTAGCCACCCGGCACGGCGATCAGGGTTCCCGCCATCTCCATGTCCGGTCTTCGGGCGGGTGGTTCGTCGAGGATTGCCAGTACAGCCTGCGTTCTGGATCCTTTGTCGAAGACGAGGAACACACCCCCGGCGAGTTGCGCCCACGCATGGCGAGGAGCGGCGGCTTCGATGTCTTCCGACGTGGCCTCGATCAGCTCGTTGACGCTCGACGCCGACAGGTGAGCGTGGGCGTCGGCCAATCCTGGCAGGCCCCAAAACGACCGGTAGTCGTGTTCCGAGTCGATTCGCACCGTCTCGGGCTCCATCCAACGGCCGCTCTCGACTGCCAGCGCATGCTCTGCGTCGTCGATGAGCGACCGGAATCGGATGAGCACCGCCATGGAATCCACGCTAGCCGTGGTGCGCGAAGTCACCCCAGGCGAACAGAGTTGCCCGGCCCTATCCTCTCGCCGATGGGACGCATACACCACCAGCCGATCGGCGCCGGCCGGACCCGGATCACACACGAGGCGACCGGGTCCGCGATCGAGACGGATGTATCGCCGGAATTTGGCGGGGGTGGGTCGACATTCTCATCGACAGATCTCGTGGCAGCCGGCCTCGGTAGTTGCATCAGCAGCTCCCTCGCCCCGCTGGCCGAGCGCCACGGTCTGGCACTGGGAGACATCACGATCACCGTCGACAAGGAGCTCGGCACGTCTCCGAAGCGAATTGCCAGGCTGGCGACCACCATCACGGTGGAGGCCACGATCGACGACGCCCTCGCCCGAAGGCTGGTGAGGGCGGCCGAAACGTGCACCGTGCACCGCAGCCTCCATCCCGACATCGACGCACCCATCGAGCTCCGGCTGCTCGAGCCCACAGACGTCCCCCCCACGACCACCGATTCTTCGAGGTGACCACACATGGCCAAATACCGCAGATCACGTAAGCAATACGTCCAAGACCGCCGCGGCCAGGGCGGCGGCCTCGGCGGTGGAATGCGCTTTCCGGGCGGAATGGGCGGGGGCGGAATGGGCGGTTTGCCGGTAGGCAAGATCAGCCTCCCCGTGTTGCTCCTCATCATCGTCATCGCCGTGTGCAGCCAGGGCGGCATCGGAGGATTCGGGAACGCAGCGGCGCCGCCTCCCACCCAAGCCGAGGCCGGAGGGGAGCCGACCAGAGACGCAGAGTACGAGCGGATCAACTCCATTGTCGCCGACCTCGACGCCACTTGGGGCGAGCGCTACGCCACCGATCAAGGCACGGCCTACCGACCGCCGGGCGTCGTTCTGTTCGAGGGCATCACCAGCTCGGGGTGCGGGGGTGCCCGTTCAGAGGTCGGCCCGCACTATTGCCCTCTCGACGAGACCATCTATCTGGACCTCGGGTTCTTCGACCAGCTGCGCGCCCAGTTCGGAGCGAGCGGAGAATTCGCAATCGACTACGTGGTCGCACACGAGTTCGCCCATCACATCCAAACACTCGAAGGCATCAACGAAGCAGTGCGATCTGCCCAACAGCAGAATCCATCGCAGGCGAACGAGTTGTCGATCGCCATGGAGCTGCAGGCGGATTGCCTCGCCGGTATCTGGGTGCACGACACCAGGGCCGACGACACCACGCAGTCAGCGGATGATTTCGTCGTGATCGAAGCCGGTGATATCGCCGAGGCCGTCGACGCCGCCGAAGCGGTCGGGGACGACCGGATTCAAGAGTCGGTGACGGGACGGGTCGATCCGGAAAGCTGGACGCACGGCTCATCGGCGCAGAGGGTGGAGTGGTTCAACCGCGGCGTGACCTCAGGCGACCCCAGCGCGTGTGATACGTTCGGTTGAGATCGGCATAGCTTGGCCAACCAAGTTGAATAACGGCATGATTCGCCGCTTGCCCGTCATCGTGCTGTCGTTCGCGCTGGTGACCGCAGCCTGCAGCTTCGATTCGGTCCTGGGTTCGCCCGCTCCCGGCGCGCCTGAGACGACCCGGGCCGCAGCGGACTCGACGACCGGACAGCCCACCACATCGACCATCACGCTGCCAGACAGATCTGTCGACGATTGCGACGACCCGACCCCCGAGTTCGAGCTCCTCTGCGACGCCTATGACACCATCGCGCAGCGCTTCGTAGACACCGTCGACGACGCAACGCTCGCCGCCGGCGCGGTGCGAGGCATCGACGAATACGGCGGAACAACCGGACCGATCGACGATGACGACACCTCATGTCACGTTCCCTCCGACGCGTTCGTCGGAGTGTGCGATGCGCTGGCCGCCCGCGAAATCGATGAAGGCCTCACCGACGACTCGCTGATCGAGTCGGCGGTGCGGGGGATGCTCGACTTCGGCATCGGCGACCCCAACACCAACTACCTCGATCCGGAGCTGTTCCAGGATTTCACCGACTCCAACAACGGGCAAGTGGAAGGCATTGGTTCTCTCGTGAACACCACAAACCTCGAAAACGAGGAAGAGCCGTGCGCCGTGATCTCGACGACGTGCCAAATGGTCATCGTCAGCCCACTGCCCGGCAGCCCTTCGGAAGATGCTGGTCTGCGAGCCGACGACGTCATCACCGCGGTGGATGGCGAGCCAATCGACGGGATGACGCTCGACGAGGTTGTTGCGATCGTACGGGGCCCGGCGGGTACCGACGTCGACCTGATGATGGCGCGCGACGGTGAGACATTCGACGTCACGATCACACGGCAAGCCATCGATGTCCCCATCCTCGAGTCGGAGATGCTCACAGATGATGTGGGCTATATCCGCCTGGTCCAGTTCACGTTCGGGTCGGCCGACGCGTTCCGGACCGCATTGGCTGAGCTACTCGACAGTGGAGCAGACACGATCATCTTCGACCTGCAGTCGAACCCAGGAGGCTCGCTCGACGACGCCATCGGGGTGGCGTCGGAGTTCCTGGCCGAGGGGATCGTCGTCACCACCGAGGCACCAGATCAGACGATCGACTACGACGTCCGCCCTGGCGGGCTCGCAACCGAGGGAGTCGAACTGTTCGTTCTCGTCAACGGCGGCTCGGCTTCGGCGTCCGAAGTGGTCGCCGGTGCTCTGGCCGATGCCGGCCGCGCCACCCTGGTCGGTCAGACCACGTTCGGTAAGAACACCGTCCAGCAGCAGTTTCCGCTCGGCAACGGCGGCGCGCTGAAGGTGACGATCGCTCGATGGGTAACGCCGGCCGGCCGCGACTTCGGGCTCGTCGGGATCGAACCCAACGTCGTCATCGAATACCCCGACGATGCAACATTCGATTTCCTGCGCGACGAAGTGTTGCGCCGCATCCAAGCCGGCGAGTTGTAAAACCGGCTCGGCTGATGGTCATCCGGGAGTCACGCTTCCAGCCCTGTCGGGCATGAGACGCCGGTTCCGCCGATCCCGCAGTAGCCGTTGGGGTTCTTCGACAGATATTGCTGGTGGTAGTCCTCGGCGTAGTAGAACGAGCCAACCGGCTCGATCTCGGTGGTGATCGGACCGTATCCGGCGGCGTTCAGCACCGTCTGATACCTGTCCCGGCTCTCCTTGGCGGCCGAGAGTTGGTCGTCGGTGTAGGTGTAGATGGCCGACCGATACTGCGTGCCGACATCGTTGCCCTGCCGCATTCCCTGGGTGGGATCGTGCCCTTCCCAGAACACTCGCAGCAACTCGTCGTAAGACACGACGTCGGGGTCGTACGCGACGAGCACCGCCTCGGTGTGTCCGGTCGCACCGGTGCACACCTCTCGATACGTGGGATTCGGGGTATGGCCGCCTGCGTATCCGACCGCGGTGGAGTAGACCCCTGGGGTCTCCCAGAAGAGGCGTTCGGCTCCCCAGAAACATCCCATACCGAACAAAGCGAGTTCGGTCCCGTCCGGCCACGGTCCCTCGAGCGGATTGCCGTTGACGTGGTGAGCGCCCAGGACGACGATCGGCTCTGACCTCCCTGGTAGCGCCTGCTCGACCGACGGCATTTCTCTGGATTTCCGACCAAACATGGTGTGTCACCTTTCGACGCGTGGGAGAACCACCGCTCGGCGCCGGTTGTTCCGGATTGTATGCGGGATGCCGAGAACATCGCGGCCCATGGCGTATGGTGTGAGCGCCTGAAAGGGATTCGATGGAGCAGACCGACCCACCCGTCGAGCTCCGGATTCACGGCGTTGGCGGTGCACCGCCTGCCACGGTGCTCGGCGTCCAACAGATCGAACCAGCCCCCGGCACCAACGCCGAACCGGGCGGCACCGGCTTCTACGTCCCGGCCTCGCCCGCAGACCGCTTCTTGTCCGACCCGGACCGGCAGCTGGAGGCCTATTCCTGGGGAGATCTGACCAGAGCGCCGGCGGCACGGGCCGCTTGGTTGTTGCTTGCTCCATTCGCGCTCACCAACCTCGCAGGATGGATGATCGAACACGATGGCAGCGCCGTGGCCGAATCCCGCATCATCAGCGCCCCGGACCGGATCAGCCGGGCGCTCGCCCGATTGTTCGCATTCACCATGACCGTGGGCTTCGTGTACCTGGTCTCGCGAACCCTCTTCGACGTCGTAGTCATCCAATGTGGAGCCATCGAGGCCTGCCACCAACGCTGGTGGCTGTGGCCGCTCGATGCCCTCGCCAGTCATCCCGGTCGTCAACTGGCAGTTGCGGCGCTGGTCCCGACCGGCGCCATCGCCGGGGTCGCCTACCTCGCCAGGAGATCACAGATCGTGTCGACCCCGGCCGCCGACGTGACGGTCGAAGTGGATCCCACCTTTGCCGACTCGTGGAAAGAGCCGGCATTCTGGTCACGGTTCGGCGTCCCACATCGACTTGGCATCGCCCATCTCGCCACCGGGTTGTTGGTGGTCGCCGCTCTCACCGGTGGGGCGGCCGATCTCCTCGGATCGGAGTGGGGCGCCTGGATTCGGAGTGCCGCACTCGCCGGGCTGGCGTTGGGGGCGGCGCTCGTCAACCTCGTGCGGCTCCCGACATGGGCCTTTTGGCTGTTCCTGGCATCAGGTATCGCCGCCGCCGGTGCTGCCATCGCCGTTGCGTTCGTGGCGCCGCCGTCGTCGTTCCCAGATGATGCCTCCGCCGCGACCGTGCTCGCCTCGGCGCTGGTGACGAGCCAGATCGTGCTGGTCGGCCTCTTGACCTTGGTGACGCGCCGGGGTCGGTCGCGCCGAGCCCGCAGCGTGGCACCGACAATCCGCCTCTATCGCTGGATCCTGCCGCCGGCGCTGATGACTGCTGCCGCCGGGCTCATGGCGGCAGTGGGGGCGGGCGCCGAGATCCTCGTCCGAAATCTCGTGGAGAACTCCCACACAGGATCCATCGACGTGGCGCCTACTGCGGGCACCATCGCGTCCGGATACGCACTGGCGCTGATCGCGCTGCTCGTCACGGCTCTGGGTTCGTATTTGGTCGAGTCGAGGCGCTCCCCCAGCCTCAACGATCTCGCTCACGAATACGACAGCTTCGTCGATCGACCGGTCCTCGAGAGGATTCAACGCGCCCGAGTCCTGGCCCGGCTCACCGATCACGTACCGGCGATGCTCGTGTCCGCGGTGGCCGTCCTTCTCGGTATCGTCTTGTACCAGCTGGTTCAGGCGACGGTTGAAGGTCGGCCTCTCGGGAGCGGTCGGCCGGCGAACCCCTTTGCGTGGATGGAGACCGAGGCGTCGGCGCTGCTCATCCTGCTACCCGTGCTCGTTGGGTACGCCGTGATCCACTCGTATCGGAGCGGGCCGGTGCGAAGTGTGATCGGGGTCCTGTGGGACGTCGCCACGTTCTGGCCTCGCCACTTTCACCCCTTCGCGCCGCCGTCGTATGGAGAGCGCACGATCCCCGATATTCGCGCCCGCCTCCAGCATCACCAGGCTCGTGGCGTCCTGGTGTCGGCCCACAGTCAAGGCTCCGTTCTCTCTCTGGCTGCAATGGCGCCTCCCTCCGTCGACCTGGGAGTCGTCGGTCTCGTCACGACGGGATCCCCGGTCGAGCGCCTGTACGCCCGCTTCTTCCCGGAGTATGTGTCGGCCCGTCTCATGGCGGAGGTCGACAGCCGGCTGGAGCATCGATGGATCAATCTGTACCGGAATACCGACTTCATCGGGGGCCCGATCGCCGGCCTGGTCGGTGACGTGGCACTCAAAGACCCTGAACGGCCCGACGGGTCTCTTCAGACGCATTTCGACTACGAGAGTTCGGGAGCGTATCAAGACGCTCTACGCAAGCTGATTTGAAATCGTCAAACGAGCTGGCGGATTGCAGTCACCACCGCCGCCGGATCCTCCCAGGGAATCATGTGGCCAGCGCCGTCGAGCCAGATCAGGTCGGCGTCCTCGATTCGGGCAGCGATGCGCTCGGAATGGTGCGCCGGTACGATCCGATCGGCCGTGCCACACAGGACTTTGGTGGGGGTGTTCACGTCACCGAGGCGAGGATACAGCGACTCTTCCGCCTGGATCTCGGCCATCGCCGCCAGAGTCGCATGAGGTTGCGTGCTCATCATCCTGCGCAATGCCTCGGTCGCAGAGGGGGATGGGCGCCCGAACAACACCGACGCCAGCAGCCGCCCGTACGTCTCGCTCTGGGTGATCGCATTGACGGCTCCGGACTTGAGGAGCGCAGGCCGTAGCATCGCCTGAGCCGCATCCTGCGCCAGATCACCGGCGTGGCCGGCTACGAGGACCAGCCCTTTGACTCGGTCTGGTCCGTCATGGTCGGAATCGAGCAGATATTTGAGGGCGAGAAAGGCGCCAAGGGAATGTCCCACCAGTGTGGCATCTCGCACGTCGTAGTGAGTCATGACCTCCGCCAGGTCGCCGGCCATCACCGCCGAGCCGAACCCGTCGCTGCCGACGGTCGACCGACCATGCCCTCGCTGGTCGAATGCGATGATCCGAAACCCTTCACGCACCAGCTGCTCGGCGACGAGGTTCCAGGCTTCGGCAGCCCCGCCGAAGTCATGGCAGAGCACCACGGTGTCTCCCGATCCCTGAACGATCGTCCGCAGTCTGGTGCCGTCTTCTCGCAGCACGATCCCTTCGGTGCCGGGGAGCGGATGGGTGAGCTCCTCCAGCTGGAAGGGGTCAGGTTGCTCGTCGAGTTTCTTGGCGAGGGCGGTGGCGCCGAGGTGCACCGCCCCCACCACCATCCCCGCCTTCAGCAAGGGTTTCATCACGCCCATGTGTGTCAACCTCCTGCCGACATCCTCGCGCAGCTGCAACACCGGTGCTCACGGTTGGCACACCCAATGCCCCCACGCCCCGCCCGGATGATTGGTTCTGATCGAATAGTCGACGAGCCACGCGGCCACTGCGATGTTCGCCTCGGGATCCAGACGGGAGTAGCCGCCCCAACCGGCACTGACCGAGGCCCATGCCCAGGTCCCATCGAGAAACTGGAAGAGGCCTGTCGCGCTCGACGATGGGTTCTTGGCGTCGGGATTGCCGCGGGACTCGCAGGACATCACCCGCAGCGCCTCATCCACCCGCTGCGGCGGAAAATACTTGGCGGCCAGCTCCCTCCACTGCTCGACAGAACCCGTCCAGCGCCGCTTGCGCTGCTCCTCTTCCAGCCGCTCCAACGCCAGTTGATAGGTCGCATCGGCCTCTTCGAGGGTGTCGAACGCCCGCACGACCTCTTCGCCGGCCAGCGCGAAGAGGCCCGCCAAGTCGTCCCGCTGTCGGTCCAGCTCCGCTCTCACATCGGCCATCTGCATGCGGGTTGCATCGTGCTCCGACCGCAGCGCCTCGAGATCCGCTCGGGCTGCCTCCAGCTCGGCGACCGACGCAGCGTCGAGCTCCACTTGAACTTCCGCCACCTCTGTGACCAGTCCCACCTCGGCGAGGGAATCCGCGATGAACACCGGCGCCGACGATGCGCCGACATTGCGCATGTAGGCGTCGGCGGCGCGCAGATTCGTCCGCGCTCGCAGCTCCCGCACCCGCTCTTCCTGCACGCCCAGCCGATGGCGAAGGTCGGCGAGCACGATGCCCAGCCGTTCGATGGTGTGGTTTGTGTCCTGGTACCGGTTGAGCGTGTCGGCCAGCCGGTTCCCGAAGGCATCGCGCTCACTCCGTGCCGCCGCCACATCGGCGGCCGCGCGCTCGCGTTCGATGCGGGCATCGTCAGCGGCTCGTTCCGCGTCGTCCAAGTCGGTCTGGGCGGCCGTCGGGAGCACGACCACCACCACGGGAAGACATGCGAGAAGGGCGATGAGCCGGACCGGTTTCATCGGCCCGCAGGCTACCGACGCGATCCCATATCTCCGTGGACCCTCACCACCGGATATGGTTTCAACATGGGAACCCGCTATTTCACGCCCCAACTCTTCTCGTTCCTCAAGGACCTGGAGGCCAACAACGACCGAACCTGGTTCAAGGCCAACCAGGCGAAGTACGACGCCGTGATCAAGGAGCCGGCGCTCGATTTCATCAACGACTTCGCCGGTCCGTTGTCGAAGATATCGCCCCATTTCGTCACCGATTCGCGCACGGTGGGCGGGTCGCTCTTCCGCATCCAGCGCGACACACGATTCTCGAAAGACAAGACGCCCTACAAGACCAACACCGGGATGCAGTTCCGCCACATGATGGCCAAGGACGTGCATGCTCCGGGCTTCTACCTGCACCTTCAGCCGGGCGAGAGTTTCATCGGCGTCGGATTGTGGCGGCCGGAGACATCGGCGGCGTACGCGATCCGCCAGCACATCGACGAACACCAGACCGGCTGGAAACGGGCCACACGGGCGAAGCGGTTCACCGACGTGTTTTCGTTGGCGGGCGATTCGCTGACTCGGCCACCCAAGGGATACGACGCCGACCATCCCCTGATCGACGATTTGAAGAGAAAGGACTTCATTGCTTCGACCCGCTTGACGCAGCAGGACGTGACGACCGACCATTTCATGGAGGACTTCACCGACTATTGCAAGCGGGCCGCACCGTTCATGAGGTTTCTGTGCGAGGCAGTGGGGGCGCCTTTCTGAAGAGGATTCAACAGCCGGCATGACAATCAGAGTCCGACCCGTGACCGCTGACGACGTGCGCGACTTCGCCGTGTGGAGGTACGACCCTCCCTACGAGGTGTACGACAACCCGCACCCAGTCGACGAGTCGATCAAATACTTCCTGGATCCGGCAGTCGGCTGCCATGCGCTGGCCGAAGACAACCAGTTGGTCGGGTTCATGACCATGGGAACCGACGCCCAGGTACCTGGCGGCGACTACTCGACTTCCGCCATCGACCTGGGCCTCGGCGTTCGACCGGATCTGACCGGCCAGGGTCGCGGCTCAGAGTTTGTCGACGCCGTGCTCTCTTTCGTGCGATCGAACCATCCTGATGCCACGATGAGGGTGACCATCTCCGCGGCCAACCCCCGCGCCCTGCGGGTGTGGGAGCGAGCCGGGTTCTCCGAGATCGCACGGTTCGAAACCGACAAACCGATGCTGGGAACCACGACGTTCATCATCCTCACCGACCGCTGAGGGACCAGATACCACCGATGGCGATGCGAGAATGGCCAGATGCGGTCATCGGTGTCCCTCAAGACCGTTTCGTGGCGGCTGGTGGCAGCGTCGATCCTCGTCGTGACCGCCGCCACCCAACCCGCGTTCATCGCCGCGGCCACGATCGAACAAGCCGGACCGGAGGTGGGATACGGAGCTCAGATGCTGGGCTTCATGACTGCCGCGTTCTTTCTGACCGCCGCCGTCTCGTCCCGGCTGATCGGCGGCCCGGTCGTCGAACGCATCGGGTGGCGGCGGTCCATGATCGTCAATACGGCGGGCGCCGGCATCGTGTCGGCCTCCCTCGGCTTGTTCGCTGACTCGGTGAGCGCGATGTTCGTTGGTCTCATCGCCGCCGCGGTCGTCTACGGCCTCGCCAACCCAGCCGCCAACCTGGCGTTGGCACGAGAAGTAGACCCGACCCGCCAGGGCCTCATCTTCGGGCTCAAACACGCCGGAATTCCCACCTCGTCGATGCTGGCCGGGCTGGCGGTTCCGACCATCGCCCTCACCCTGGGTTGGCGGTGGGTCTATGGAGCGGCCGCGCTTCTGGCCGCGTTTGTTCTGGCGGTCATCCCGCGTGAGCGCAGTGCGTCGACCCCCGAGGCCGTCCCGGTTGAGCCGCCCCCCGGCATGTCGGTCGGCTGGCTGACGTTGATCAGCCTGGGTTCGGCGTTCGCAACGGTCGCGGCAATGGCCTTGGGCACGTTCCACGTCGACGCTGCGATCGAGCGAGGCTTTTCGGAAGGAGGTGCCGGGCTGTTGCTTGCGTTCGGCTCTGCGGCGAGCATCGCGGCCCGTGTGGCCTATGGACAGCTGGCCGACCGGTTTCGTTCAAACGGCCTGACTTGGGTCGCGATGGCCACCGCCGCAGGGGCTGTGACCTTCTTCGGATTCACCGTGCTACCGAGCGGTCTGTTCGCGGCGGCCACCGCCATCGCATTTGCCACCGGGTGGGGATGGCCGGGCCTGGTCACGTTCGGGGTCGTTCGGGCCAACGAAGGTCGCCCGGCCGGTTCAACCGCCATCACCCAGGCCGGGGTCTTTCTGGGGGCGGGTGTCGGTCCGGCCGGGTTGGGCTGGCTGATCGAGAACCGATCCTACGACGCCGCCTGGATCGCCACGGCGCTCAGCCTGACGATCGCCACCGCCATCATGCTCTACGTGGGGCGGGTCGGAGTCCGCCACGTCGGCCGCGCGTAGCCTGGCCAGGATGGAGCGTCCCCGGGTCGTGATCGTCGGTGGAGGCTTTGGCGGCCTCAACGCCGCCCAAGGCCTGAAACGGGTGCCCGTCGACGTGACGCTGATCGATCGCCACAATCACCACCTCTTCCAGCCGCTGCTCTATCAGGTCGCGACCGGCGGTTTGTCGCCCGCCGACATCGCCTCCCCCATTCGGCACGTGTTGCGCCGTCAACGCAATGCACGAGTCCTGATGGACAACGTCGTGGGCATCGACTTGGACGCTCGAGTCGTGAGAGGCGACCACACCGCAACGCACTACGACACACTGGTGATCTCTACGGGCGCCCGTCATCACTACTTCGGCAACGACTCATGGGAGGACGACGCTCCAGGACTCAAGACTCTCGACGATGCGCTCCACATCCGTGCGCGAGTTCTACGAAGTTTCGAAGAAGCCGAGCGTGGTGATGTGCGCCATCTCACGTTCCTCGTGGTAGGGGGCGGGCCGACCGGGCTGGAGATGGCAGGAACGATTGCCGAGATGGCCCATCACTCACTCGCCCATGAGTACAAATCGATCGATCGGACGGCGATCCGAGTCGTGTTGGTTGAGGCGACCGACCGGCTTCTCCAACCGTACCCGCCTGAGCTTTCGGAGAAAGCCCGGGTGCAGCTCGCAGATCTCGGTGTCGAAGTCCGACTCAACTGGCAGGTGACCGACATCGATGGCGATCGTGTGACGATGTCGGACGGTGCAGAGACCGAGGTCGTGCACACGGCGGTGACCGTCTGGGCGGCAGGAGTGAAGGCCTCATCGCTCGCGCAGGAACTCCAAAGTGCGGGTGCGGAGTTCGATCGGGCGGGCCGGGTGATCGTGACGCCGGAGTTGACCGTGCCGTCCCACCCAGAGATCTTCGTCATCGGCGACACGGCGCGAGTCGAGATCGATGAGAAGGTGATTCCGGGAGTCGCGCCGGCTGCGATCCAGATGGGTAGGTACGTCGCCAAAACCATCGGCCGCCGGGTTCGAGGACAGGAAACGCCGCCTTTCCGCTACGTCGATCGGGGAAACCTGGCGACCATCGGGCGGAGCGCCGCTGTGGCCGACATCGGACCACTTCACTTCTCTGGTTGGCCGGCCTGGGTCGCATGGCTCGGCATTCACCTGTTCTTCTTGATTGGATTCGAGAACAAGCTCCTGGTGATGGTCCAGTGGGCGGGGAACTACATCACTCGAAACCGCTCCGCCCGCATCATCCGCTGACCAGCCCGTTTGGGAGGGAACCCGGATGGGTATTCACACGATATGGCCGAGGTGATGGCATGCCGGTGACGGTTGGCGTGGTAGCGGTTGGAGCTCTGGCCGCCGCTGCCGCAATGGTGTGGACTCGTTTTTCTCCCGACCCCGGCTCCCCCGAGCGTACAGAGCAAGCGATCGTCGACGCAGCCGAGCGGCGCCCTTCGCTCGTTCGAGTCATCCGCAGTCTCCCCTCTCGGGCAGCCGGCTCGACGTTCATCGCCGGCTCATTGGTCGCCGTTCTGGCGTTGGCTGCCATCGCCGGCTCGATGCTCGACATGATCAACCGTGGCGGCGGTCTGGCGCAATGGGACGAGGCCGTCGCCGAATGGGGCGCCGCCAATGCAACTGCCTGGTCGACTCGAGCGCTCGCAATCGTCACTCAGCTCGGGAGCAGCGCGGTGGCCATAATCGCGTCGGCTGTGGTCGGATACGTCGAGTGGAGGCGGCGCGGCAATCACGATGTTCCCCTCTTCCTCGCCGTCACCTACCTCGGTCACGCCTTGATCAGCAACGGCCTCAAGTGGATGATCGACCGGGAACGGCCGCTCGTCGAGCATCTCGTGGGGACGGCATCGTCGTCCTTTCCATCGACTCACTCAGGAACCGCAGCCGCTGTGTGGGCAGCGATCGCCCTCGTGGTCGGTGCCGGGCGGTCGGCGCAGACACGAGTGGTCCTCGCCGGAGGGGCGGCGTTGATCACCGGTCTGGTTGCATCTTCACGGGCGCTACTCGGCGTCCACTGGCTCACTGACGTCGTCGCCGGTGTCACCATCGGCTTGAGCTGGTTCTTGCTGGTGGCAGTCGCCTTCGGAGGGCGACTGATGCGACTCGGCGAGCCGGCTGATCGAGTCAAAGCGGAGACTTCGGCAACATGACCGCCCAGCCATCGCCCGACCGCGTGCAAGACCACCCACGGTCGTCCGTACCGGCCCACGGGGCGGAACCGGCTTCCGAAGACGCAGTGCTGGTGATACCCGAGCGTCGCTGGCCCACATGGCGGTCGTTCCCACTCCGAGGCGAACGCCTGCGGCTGTGGCTGGCCGTTGGAATCGCGTTCATCGTGGTCGGCTCGGCGATCGGCTGGCTGATCCTCGGACCTCTGCACGGCTGGGTGGGCCCGTTCGACCATGAGGCCGCCCGCTGGTTCGAGAGCAGGCGCACGCCGCTGTGGACTGACTTGTCTTTCGTCGGCAACCTGTTCGCCGAGTCGATCGTCAAGATCCCCGCCACCATCCTCCTGTCTCTCTGGTTCATGAGACGGTGGCGCCGGTGGAGAGAAGCGGCTCTGCTCGGGGGTGCGCTCCTGCTCGAGTCGTCGACGTTCGTGCTGATCAGCTGGATCGTCGGACGCGATCGACCCGATGTCGAGCAACTCGATGCCATTCCGCTGTCCGGTGCCTTCCCGTCGGGACACACCGGTGCGGCGGTGGCGTTTTGGGGAGCGATGGCGGTCATCGTCTGGTGGCACAGCCGGCGGGCCACGGTCCGCTCGGCTGCCACGGCCGCAGCGGTCCTCATACCCATCATCGTCGCCGTCTCTCGTCTGTATCGTGGCATGCATCAAGTCACCGATGTCACGTTCGGTGCCGTAGTGGGCGGGATCGCACTACTCGCAACCCACTGGGTGATGTGCCGGATGCCGTCTCGCGCTGCAGCCGACCGCGAAAACTCGGTTGCCCGTCCGCTCGACTATCCCGACGCGGCGCGCCCGTAGCTGTCGAGGGTCCGTTCGAGATCATGCTGCGCCTTGGCCGCCATGCGGTTGACGAGAGCGACGCCGAGCTTGCCGCCCCTCACCTCGGCATCGAACCGCATGGTCACTTCGCAGCCTTCTGCATGCGGCTCGACGGACCAGGTGCCCACGAACGACTTGAACATCTGTCGGAGCGGAGGAGGGTACGTGTCGGTGTCAACCTCGATCACATACCGGCGCCCTTCTTGCCATTCGGCGACCGCCTCGTTCCATTCCTGGCCTTTGTCGTTCACGCACCGTCGCACAGCCGACTCGGCTTCGCCGGCAATCACTTCGGTGACCGAGAGCCCGTCGGCATGGCTGGCATATCCGTCGAGATCCGACACGACTTCCCAGAGTTGGCTTGCGGGCAGATCATATCGGCGGCTCACCGCCAGGTTCATCGCACCCATCGGGCGATCATAGAGCCGGTAGCCTCCGGTCGTGCAACCGCCGTCGATCAACACGGTGATGGTCGACACCACCGATCCGGAGCGCTTGGCGGCGTTCTGGTCTGAGCTGCTGGGAGTGGGGATTCGGCATCGGTCCGACCCGTCATTCATCTGGCTCGACCGGCAGCGAGCGGGTGGGGTTTCGCCTGCCTTTCAGAAGGTGGACCATCCGACTCCCGGCAAGAACCGGCTACACCTCGACGGCTCCGTCGGCGATCTCGAAACGACCACTCGGCGCGTCGTCGAATTGGGCGGAACACTCGTCGAGTCCCACACCGAGCAGTCATTCGTCTGGAATGTGTACGCCGATCCGGACGGGAACGTGTTCTGCCTGGGGCACCCGGCCGGCTAGGTCTCGGATTCGATCAACACGACCCGCTCGCGCGTACGCATCACCCACGCCAGCCACACCAGCCAGATCGTGAGCCCCACCGACGAGCCTCTCAGCAGTACGCCTTCGCTGAATGTCGACAGATGACCTTGGCCGGCCGACACGAACGAAGCGCCAAAGCCGAGCACGCCGCATAGCATGAGCAGGCCACCCAGCCAGGCCGGCCGCGCCCCTTCCAGCAGCATCGCCGCACCCATCGCAACCTGCAGTACGCCGAAGAACGTCATCGTCCACACTGTGAACGTCCCGAGATGCAGCAACTGGAATCCATCCACCACCGCAGTCGTCATCTCGCTCGGGTTGGCGTCGAGCAACCGGCGGAACGCGGCGAGGGCAGTGCCGTCGATCCCTGCCAGGTGCACGATGCCGATGGCGGTGCCGATGATGGCGACGGGATGGGCAAGATGGCCGAGGACTCGAGCGCGCGGATCTTTGAACCCGCCCGTCCAGAGCCGCACCAGCCACGGCGTCACCAGCAACGACAGGCCGAGCAAGAGGTGGTTGACGAGCCAGTAGGTGTCGGTGGTGCCGACGAACGCAACGCCGTCCGTGTACACCTCGGTAGAGCCAATGGGATGGGTGATGTTGCCGATCACCAACCAAGCAGCGGCCAGCAGCGCCACCGAGCCCGCCGTACGCACCGATACCGATTCCATCGTCCTCCGTTCGCAGTAACGCAACCTAGTGGCCGTCGGCCGGAGGGCCCCGTCAGGTTGGGACTTTTGCCCGAGCGATCCGGGACCCAGAGGGTCTGGCGGGCGCCGCTCCGTGCGCGAGTGTGACCGGCAACACCCTGACGAAGGAGCAAACGTGCCGGCCGACCGGAGTTTCGAGAAGTTCATCATCGTCCTCACCGCCATCTTTGGCCTTTTCGCCGTGGTCATCGCCGTGATCGCCGGGATTGCAACCGTGCGAGGTGGCACTGCCTCTGCCGCTGAAGGAGAAACAGCCGCCGCCGCAACGGACGAGGTCGTGGCACCGCACATCACCCTGTCCGAGTTCGCGATCGAGGGTGACTTGGTCATTCCTCCCGGCGAGGTCCGATTCGAGATCCACAACGAGGGCGCAGTGGCGCACAATCTGGCGGTCGAGGGCCACGGGATCTCCGCCGATCTCAACGGCGGGGAGTCCATCAACTTCGAAGTCGGTGCGCTGGAGCCGGGCGAGTACAAGCTGACTTGTGAGATTGCCGGCCACAAGGAGGCCGGAATGGAGGCGACGCTGGTCGTGTCGGAATCGGGTGGCGAAACTCAGCTGGGTGGGGGCCACGGCGACGAGGAGGTCGACTGGGCGGCGCTGGATCAGGCGATGATGGACTCGATCCTCGCATATCCTGCCGAGACGGAAGGCATCGGCAACCAGCTACTGGAGCCCGAGGTGCTGGCCGACGGAACCAAGCGCTTCGAACTCACTGCGTCCATCGTCGAGTGGGAAGTCGAGCCGGGACGGTTCGTCGAAGCTTGGACCTACAACGAGATGGTCCCAGGGCCGATGATCAAGCTGGACGTGGGTGACAAAGTGGAGATCGCCGTCACCAACGAGCTGCCGATGGGTACGGACGTTCACTGGCACGGGATACACACACCCAACCCGATGGACGGCGTTGCCCCGCTCACGCAGCCACTCATCGAGCCGGGCGACACCTTCGTATACGAGTTCGTGGCCGACGACCCGGCGGTGGGGATGTACCACGCCCATCACCATGCCCAGATGCAGGTTCCGAACGGCATGTTCGCTCCGATGATCATCGGCGACCTTCCACTTCCGGCCGGCCGCACCATCGGCGGCATCGACGTTCCGGCCGACCTGGAGATCGCCCAAGAGATCCCCATGGTGCTCAACGACGCCGGCACGATCGGCTTCTCGCTCAACGGGAAGTCGTTCCCGGCGACCCAGCCCTACGTCGCCAACCAGGGCGACTGGCTGATGATCCACTACTACAACGAGGGCCTGCAGATCCATCCGATGCACCAGCATCAGTTCCCGCAACTGGTGATCGCCAAAGATGGCATTCCGCTGGACAATCCCTACTGGTCGGACACGGTCAACATCGCCCCCGGCGAGCGGTACACCGTGCTGGTCCATGCCGAAGATGCGGGCGTCTGGGTCTGGCACTGTCACATCCTCAATCACGTCGAGCGTGAGGAAGGCATGTTCGGGATGGTGACCGCCCTGATCGTGCAGGAGCCCAGCTGAGGTCCCTTAGGCTCCTGTCGGCCTATAGCCCAAAAACGACCGAAAGTTCGTTGGCGCCGATCGTTCTCTCGGCGGTTTCTCGGCCATAGCCGTACAGCAACCTAAGGTTCGACGAGCGTTGAGAGCCGGTCACTTTTCGTCAGGGTGGATCGGCAATCAACTGGGAGGCGACCTCGATGAGGTCGCCTCCCACGTATTTGGGGAGCGCATCGGTGAATCCCCACACTGCTCCAGGCCGTGCGATGAAGGCCCCCTTCGCCCCCACCGACCGCGCGCCCATGATGTCCCAGTCGTGGGCAGCGACCATCACCATCTGGTCGATCTCGATGCCCAATTTGGCGGCGGCCATGAGGTACACCTCAGGCGCAGGCTTGAAGCGGCGCACCTCATCGACGGACAGCATCTCCTCGAGGTAGGCGGCGATCCCGGTCGCAGTGAGCAACGGCACGAGTTGGTCGTACGACGTGTTGGTCAACGCCGCCATCCGGAATCCCGCTTCCTGCAGCATGGTGAGCCCTTCGAGCACGTCGGGGTGGGGAGGCAAGGCTCGGAAGGGGCCGAGGAGCGCGGCGACGTCGTCTGCGTCGACGGCGACGCCTCTCCGTTCGGCCACAGTGACCAGCGCATTGATCCCGATCGCCCCGAACGTCTCATAGCGACCCAGGTGATTGGCCACGGTGCTGCCATGCAGCAGGGTGGCGAACCACTCGCGTAGCGCCCCCTTCCCGTCGCCAAAGACCCGATCGAAGCCGGGTTGGAGGACCGACAGATCCAATAGGGTCTCGTTGACGTCGAACACCAGCATGCGCCCGATACTGCCAGATCGGACGGTCCCTACACTGCCCCGACCGGCGACCACCGAGGAGGGAGATGGACCAGCCCCGCCGTCACGGCTGTCTCAGCGTATGGCTGGTGCTGATCATCTTCGTCAACACCCTGGTGGGGGTCTTCTACCTCAGCGCCGGGGCGCTTGCGGAGGCGGCCGACCTGCCGGGGTGGGCGTTCCCCGTTCTCGGTGCAGCCGGATTCCTCAACGTGCTGAGCGCGTTTGCAATCTGGCGCTGGCGCCGGTGGGGGTTCTGGTTGTTCGTGTCCACCTCGGTGACGGTCCTGGTCGTGAATCTGACTTTGGGGGTTGGCCCCCAGGCCGTCCTCGGACTGATCTCGGCTTTGGTGCTGTATGCGGCGTTGCAGCTCGGGTCTCCGAGAGGGTGGGATCGCCTGCGCTGAACTGAGCGGTTGGCGGCCCACGTAGTCTTCGTCGCTCAGCTCACTTGGGAGGGGAGTCATGAGGTCAATGGGTTCGCTCGTGCAACGCAACGTGCGGTCGGTGGTCGTCGCCGCCGCCCTGGGAGCAGTCATGATGATGCCGTTGGGAGTCGCCGCCACTCACGAGTTCAGCGACGTTCCGGCCACCAACATATTCCACGACGACATTTCCTGGCTGGCCGACAACGGGATCACAACCGGCTGCGGCGACGGCACGGCGTTCTGCCCAGGCGATCCGGTGACCCGCCAGCAGATGGCCGCCTTCATGCGGCGCCTCGCCGAGAAGAAGGTCGTCGACGCGGCCACTGCCGAAGACGCCGCAATGCTGGGCTCTCGGTCGCCCGCCCGCTACGAGAGCATCATCAAGGGAGCGCAGGGCGAGGACCTCGAGTCGATCGTCGTTAACAGCACGCTGTCGAGCTACGAGACGCTGGCGTTGGTCGCTCCGCAACCGGGCGTGGTGCTGGTGACGTTTCAGGCGTCCGTACTGCACGACGGGTTCGACGACGCCGTTCGCTTCGGGATCGAACTGGGCGCAATCTGTGATGCCTCCACCAACGACACCTTCGCCTACGGCTCCGTGGCGGGAGCGATCACCCACGACACCGTGAGCGGTTCGGCAGTGTTTCAGGTCCCGGCCGGCACCACCACGTTCCGGTTGTGCGGGCAGGCCGAAACCGAGTCGATGCTGCTCATCGGCCACGGCATGCAGCTCACCTACTCGGCGGTCGGTTCCGCCCCGGCCATCGCCACTTCCGCCAGGGCCCAGTCGGGATTCGGAGGCTGACATTGGGAGGAGGGGCGAGCTTAT
>JBFHAT010000022.1:0-46227 GCA_041586155.1 Acidimicrobiia bacterium | reverse complement strand
AGCTCGAGAAGCTGGCCCTTTGTCGCCTCCGTCACCCCAGTTTCGGGATCCGCGAGCAAGATCTGATCTGACCCCCCCAATACCCCAAAACCGATGAGGCCGGCCGTGAGGCCGGCTTCATCGTTGTGTGACCAAGGTCCCCCTGCCTGGGGGCGTTCGGTCCCTGTTACGTCAACGGCGCAGATGGTGTAGTCGTGGGGACGGAAGGGACAGACCATGAATGTGCGGGAAGTGATCAGTGGAACCGTCACCGCCTGCGGACCTGAGACGTCGGTGGTGGAAGCGGCGCAGGAGTTGATCGAAGAGGAGATCGGCAGTCTGTGCGTCATCGACAAGGGCCGATTGGTGGGGATCCTCACCGACCGTGACCTCGTTCGGTGGGTGGCCGAGTCTGGCGAGCGCACCGACAAGGCGCGCGACATCATGACGCTCGCACCGGACACGCTCGACGCCGAAGCGTCAGTCGACGACGCCGCCGATTGGATGCTCGCAGCCGGCTACCGGCACCTTCCCGTGACGGACGATGAGCACCTGCTCGGTGTTGTGAGCATGAAGGACCTGTTGTGGGCGATCGAGACCGAGCGAGCGGGCTGATGACGGAGGCGCTGTCCGACGATCGCTGCTGGCTGGAGCTGGATGGCCTCGAGGTCGGACACCTTGCCGTCGTGAGCCAGGACGAACCATACGTGACGCCCATTTCGTTCGTGTCGATCGGCGAGAGCATTCGCTTCAGGACGGTTTCCGGTCGACGGCTCGACGCACTGGCGGCCGGTAGCCGGGTGTGTATCGAAGCATCTCAGGCCAATCCTGCGACAGGGGCTTGGGTGAGCATCATCGCATGGGGCACGATGCGTCCGGTCGTCACCGATGCCGATGAGCAGGAGACGATTCAAGCGCTGCTTCGGAAATATCACACACAGCGGGAGGATCCGTTCAGGCTGCCGGCACCCTCGCCGCTGCAGCCGCGGGTGGTGATCATCGACGTCGATCGGATCTCAGGTCGGTCGTCCGGATTGGGGCTCCGCCCGGCTCTGCGCCCCGGCCGGCTCTGATGTTCGTTCAGGATTTCGTCGAGATAGAGGCGCCGTACCGACAAGTCGCCATGCTCATGTCGGGCCTCGCACCGGAGCTGCACATCTGGGCCGAGACGGCGATCCGCAAGGGAGAGGAGCTGGCGCTCGGTCCACACGGGTCTTGGACGGCGGTCCCGATCGAGTTGTACATCGGCGAAAGGATCACCGGCACCGACTCGATGATCATCCCCATCGAATGGGAGGCCAAGGCAGCAACAGCGCTGTTTCCGAAGATGACGGCCGAGCTGGCGCTCCATGCGGTTGGCGACCACACCCACGTTCAGTTTCGGGGCCGCTACGTTCCGCCGATGCGGGTTGCAGGCCGGATCCTCGATTCGGCTGGGATGCACCGCTTGGCCGAGACGACGGTGAGAAACCTGATGAATCGGTTCAAGCGGGCGGTGGATCTCGAGCTGGCAGCGTCGACGATCTTCAAACCGGAATCGACGCCCTGACCGTCGTTCCGGCACCGGGCGCCGACTCGAGCACGAACCTGCCACCGGCCGCCACCACTCGCGACCGCATGTTGGTGATACCCATCCCTGGTGTCACGTCAGCCTCGGCAAAGCCCAATCCGTCGTCGGCGACCATCACCTCGACCTGATCCTCTACCACACCGGTGTTCACCGAGATGGTGGCGGGCTGCCCGTGGCGGCAGGCGTTGGACACTGCCTCGCGCACGAAGCCGTTGACCGTGTCGAGGATGTCTGCGGGCAGGCTCCCCAGCCCGTCGAGGCGCAGGTCCAGCGCCTCGCCCCCCGTGCACAGCCGGCGAATGCTTGCCTCGAGCGTTCCCGCCGGGGTATGCGCTGTCGGCTCCTCTCGACGGAGACCGAAGATGAAGGTGCGCAATGCGTCGATGGCCATGTCGATCCGCTCTACCGCATCGTCGATCCGAACCCGGACGGTGTCCTCACGAATTCCCATTATCAGGCCCTGAAGTGACAGTCCGGTCGCGAACAGGTCCTGGATCACTGCGTCGTGTAGGTCGCGTGCGATCCGTTCACGATCCTCGAGCACCGCCACCTGCGCCAGTCGGGCCCGCAGCCGGGTCGCAGAGACGGCACCACCGGCGATCGCGGCCATTGCGCTTGCCGTCGCCAGGTCTTCCTCTGAGAATCCGCCAGGCTTCTCCGTCAGGTAGAGGTTTCCGAAGATCTGGTCTCCGGCCCGCACCGGCACCCCCACGAACGAGTGCATCGCGGGATGGTTGGGAGGAAAGCCCGAGAAGTCCTCGTGCGAGGCGATGTCGTCGACCACGATTGGACGCGGGTCGCGAATCAGCGTTCCCAGCACTCCCTTCCCGATCGGCAGCCGGCCGATCTGGTCGGCCTGATGGCTGCTCATTCCCGTGTAGATGAAGTCCGAGAGGGTTCCGTGGGCTCCGAGCACGCCCAACGCCCCATAGGCCGCGCCGGTCGTTCGTCTCGCGACGTCCGTCACATCTCGGAGCACTCCTCGCAGCTCTCCTTGATGCTCGACGGCCGCAGCCCGCTGTATGAGCTCAGTGAACGCGTGGCTGGGAGGAAAGGGCATCGAGCTGAATATTACTGCCGGGCGGAGCGGACCATTAGCCTTGACCCCCGTGAGAATCCTTTTGGTCGACGATCACGAAGTGGTGCGGCAGGGCATCCGGGCGCTGCTGGAGGCCGAGAGCGACTTCGACGTCGTCGGCGAAGCCGGGACCGTGGCCGACGCCGTCAAGCGCGTCGGTTTCGACGATCCAGATGTTGTCGTGCTCGATGTGCGCCTTCCAGACGGGTCCGGAGTCGAAGCATGTCGCGAGATCCGATCCAGGTTTCCGGAAGTCAAGGTGCTGATGCTCACGAGCTTCGCCGATGAGGATGCGCTCCTGTCCGCGATCACTGCCGGAGCCTCCGGCTACGTGCTCAAGCGCGTACACGGCACCGAACTGGTGGACTCGATACGCCGGGTCGGTAACGGCGAGTCACTGCTCGACTCGGAGATGACAGAGCGTCTGTTCTCACGGCTTCGGCACGGCAAGCAGGAAGATCCGCTGCTCGCCCGCCTCACCGACCGAGAGAGGGTCATTCTCGAGCACATCGCCGAAGGCAAGACAAACCGGCAGATCGCCGAAGAGATGTTCTTGGCCGAGAAGACCGTCAAGAACTACGTGTCGAATCTGCTCGCCAAGATGGGAATGAGCCGGCGCACCGAGGCCGCCACCTATCTCGCCAGACAGGACGCAGTAGTCGCCGATCCCGAAGAGTGGCCCAACGGCGGCTGATCTAGTCGATGAGCGTGGTCAACACCGGCACGGGCGAGTCATGCACGATTTCCATCGCTACGGACCCGGAGCGAATGCGGGCCAGGCCTGTTCGGGCATGCGTGGCCGTTCCCAGCATCGACGCCCCCATTCGCACTGCGAATTCGACGGCGGCTGCGCCTGGATTCTCATCGTGGAGCACCTCGAACTGGGGCTCGAAGGCGGCGCCGTCAGCGCGCAACCTCTTGGCCACGCGCGTCGTGTAGCCGGAGGCGAGCATGTCTCGCTCGGTGTCGTGGCCGGTTCCGGTGACCAGAACGACCCACGGGTCGACCTTCAGGCTCTCCGCCCACGTCCCCACAGTTGGTAGCACGGTCTCAGAGTCGGTGGAACCGTCGACGCATGCGATGAGTGGGCCCTGGATCGTGAATGCACTCGGATCGGCAGCCGGACCGACGAGCAGCACAGGTCCGCTCATCTGCCGGATGACCACCTCGGCCACGCTGCCGAGGAGGGCCGCCGATCGCCCTCGTCCGTGGGTAGACATCACCACCAGCGGATCGGCCTGCTCTGCGACGTGCTTCACGATCGTCTCACCGACACCGCCCGCTTCGGGGGCCACGAGCGCTGCCTCGACTCCGTAGAGCCATCCTGCTCTCTCAGCGGCGTGGGAGATGTCGGCCATCGTCACGCCGTCGGCGAACTCCTCGACATGGAGGACCTCGACAGTTGCCCCCCAATGGTCCGCCAGCAACTTGGCGTACTGGACAGCCGTCCAAGACCGATCAGATCGGTCGTAGGGAACCACGATTCGTTGGTACATTTTGCTCCTCTCTCGAATTCGACGCTATGCCCGCCCGAGAGGTGCGGCTAGGTGCCGAGGGCCGCAGTCGCCAGGACTTTCGGCCCTGGGCACTGCCGGGAGGCTCGGGAAAGCTGGCGGTGACGGAAGGAGCACCAATGAGTGTGGTAGTGGCCCTCGACGATTCCGACTTCGCGCCGGTGGTCGCCGAACATGCCTTGGCCGAGGCCGCCCGGCGTGGCGTGCCCCTCCATGCGGTTCATGTGTTCCAGGTCCCGTGGAGCTTGTACGTTTCCTATGGAGCACCTCCGATCGACACGGATCGTCTTCGCAAGTTCGAACTCGACCGGGTGTGGAATCTCGTCGACCCGGTGCTCGACCAGGGTGACGTGCCCGTCGAGCGAGTCGAGCTGGAGGGCTATCCACCTGATGCGGTGCTCGGATACGCCGGCGAAGCAGGAGCCGATCTGATCGTGGTCGGCACGCGTGGCCGCGGGGATTTTCGGTCGATGATGCTGGGCTCGGTCAGCCATCGCATCATCCAAGGAGCTCCGTGCGATGTGCTCGTCATCACGCCTGGCGTGAAAGGGCGTGCATCGTGACGTCGGTCGCACGGGATCATCTCGGCTTGGAGGTCTTGACGCTGGACGAGTGCCGCAGCTTGCTCACGACGACCGAAATCGGGCGCGTTGCGTTCATGAAGGCCGGCAACGCCATGGTGTTTCCCGTCACCTACCAATACGCCGGTGGCCGAGTCGTCTTCATGTCGGCTGTGGGCAGCAAGCTCGACGCGGCTGCCATCCGCAAGCCGGTGGCCTTCGAAACCGACCATTGGGACCCCTCGACGAAAACCGGGTGGAGTGTTGTCGTGACCGGAACGCTCCGCATCGTGCCCGATTCCGAATTGCCGCGGGTGAAGGCGCTCGACCTGGTGTCATGGGTGAAGACCGACGCCGAGATGCAGACCGTTGAGATCATCCCCGATCTGGTCACGGGGCGCCGACTCGGCTGATTGCCGGCGCGTCAGCGGGGCGGTTCCCTCTCTGCCTAGGATCCGATCATGGAATGGATCGACGCCGCCGAGGTACACCGTCGCTGCGATTGGTCTCCGCTGGTCGAACATCTGCGGCTCCGTCATCGCGAGCCACCCGCCCACGTCGACCGCACCCTGATGACGGTGGGGTCGGACAGTTTCCTCCTGCTACCCGCGTGGCAGCCCCACGATCAGCTCGGGATCAAAGTGGTGACGATCATGCCCGAGAACCTCAACGACGACGACGCTCCACCTTCGGTCCAGGGCATCTATCTCCTCTTCGACGGCAACGACGGAGCGCCACTGGCCGCCATCGACGGGACGGCCCTCACGTATCGCAAGACCGCGGCCGACTCTGCGCTTGGTGCACTGATCCTGGCGCCCGCCGAACCCCGCACGCTCCTGGTAGTCGGCGCCGGCGCACTTGCGCCGTACCTGGCGGAAGCCCACCAGGCCGTCCACCCATCCATCGAGCGGGTGATCGTGTGGAATCGATCCAGAGAACGTGCCGATGCCCTCGCCCAGCGGATAGGGGCTGACGCAACATCCGACCTCGCCGGGGCAGCTCGAGCGGCTGACGTCATCACCACCGCGACTGCGTCGACCACGCCTCTGCTCACCGGGTCGATGGTCTCGCCCGGCACCCACGTGGATCTGGTCGGGTCGTTCACACCCGACATGCGCGAAGCCGACGGGAGCCTCATGTCGATGGCGGCTGTGTTCGCCGACACCCGATGGAACACCGCCGACACTGGCGACATCGCCCAGGCCGTCGAGGAGGGTGCGATCGAAGGGGTCATCGCCGATCTCTACGAGTTGTGTGACGGGACCCATCCGGGACGGCGATCTGCCGAGGAGCTCACCGTGTTCAAGAACGGCGGGGGCGGGCACCTGGATCTGATGACGGCCGGGTTCGTGATGGCCCGAGGAAGCTGAGACGAAAGTCGACGGGGTCGTCGTCAGCCCGGCACCGGGATCCAGAGCAGGGCCATCTCGTCGACTCTGATGTCGGTCTTCTCCAACCCGATCTCGACCGTCTCGATCTCGGTGGCCGCATGGTCCCATTTGGATACGATCTCCTCGACATCCCTGGCGAGGTCGTCTTCGAGCTCTGCGAGATCCGTTTCCTTGTCGAGCATCTTCTCCTGAGCGGAGGAGAGCCGCTCCTGGGTGCGCCTCGTCTGCGATCGGCGCGAGGCGGCTGCCGACAGGCCCCGCGACCGTCTCCGACCTCCAACGAACACGGACAGCAGGTCCCCGGCTCCGCTGAGTATCTCGGTCTGGCGGCGAGACTGCACATCGACTTCGAGCTCTCTGACCCGTCGCTCGGCAGTGGACAGCTGGTCGCGGACGGACTCGATCCGCCGTTCGTACTTGTCCTTCAGTGCGGCGACCTCTTCATCGGCCGCCGCCTCGGCGGCCTCGACGCACCGGGCGCGGAACTCGTCCTCGCCCTCGCCGACTCGCGAATAGATCTTCAGTTCGGGGTTCTTGTACACCTCGATCGACCGCTGCTGGTACAGCCAGTTCTTGAGATCGGTCTGCGCTGAGCTGAAGAACGCCTTGGTGTCGACCTTCGCCTGGGGGAGCACGTAGCGAACCCCCTCTGGTGCCTCGGTACGCAGATCGCGGTCGTCGTAGTCGACGGCGATCGCCAAGGCGGGGTCGAAGCGATCTCCGATCGGAAAATAGACCGCTTCCCACTCTTCGGCGTGGTCCACATCGGCGTGTTGGTCGTCGTAGACGAGGTCGACGCGTGCCACCAAGGCGGCCTGGTGCCTGCTGCTGGTGGGGTCGGCGCCCACTTCGGACCCCCACGGAGCGGCGGGATCCAAGTAGAACACCCGCACCCCGTCGGCGACCTGCGGCGCAACCTGAGACTCATCGTCTGCCGGGACCGACGGCGCCGGCGCTGCCACTTCTGGGGAGGCTGCGGTCGCGCCGGTCGCCTCCTGCGCGGTCGCAGTGGTGGCTGCCTGCCGCTCGCCCGCCATCAGCGACGTCACCTGTTCTCTACTGATCGGTCCGGCGAGAAACGACATCGCCCAGCGGGTCGTGAATACTTGGGGCTGCTTCGCGCGCGTTGAATGCATCACGAACTCCCGTTTGCCCAGATCGGAGATCAACTTGTCGAACGCCTTGACATCCACTGCTCCGGATGCCGACTTGAGGCCTTCGAGGATGCGGGCCTTGTCTCGCTCCGTCTGTAGCCTGCCGATCATCCAAGTTCCTGCGTTGGACATCGCCTTGTAGTCGAGGTCGACCGGGTTCTGCGTCGACAGCAGAAGGCCCACTCCGAAAGCTCGTGCCTGCTTGAGCAGAGTGAGAATCGGCTTCTTCGAAGGTGGCTCCTGTGTGGGAGGGGCAAAACCGAACACCTCGTCCATGTAGATAAGAGCTCGCAAATCCGA
Organism: Acidimicrobiia bacterium; assembly: GCA_041586155.1. Lineage (GTDB taxonomy): Bacteria > Actinomycetota > Acidimicrobiia > Spongiisociales > JAENVV01 > JBFGJH01. The sequence goes on along the minus strand of JBFHAT010000022.1, from coordinate 38,681 downwards.
CGTTCCCTGCTGAGTGCGCATCCACGTGACGACCTTGGAGAGCAGCAACGTGACGATGAACTGCCGCTCCGAGTCGGAGAGGTGTGACAGGTAGATCACCGACGCCTTGGGTCGACCGTCCGAGTCATGCAGCAGCGACTCGATCTCGAGCGGTGGGCCCTCGATCCACGATGCGAAGGTGGGCGAGGCGACGAGACCATTGAGCCGCATCGCCAGTTTCGTCCGGTCCTTGGGAGGAAAGAACGTGTCCAGCTCGAACACCCCCAACTTGCGCATGGGCGGCGATTGCACCTGGCCGATCAGTGTGGCCAGATCGAGGTTCTGGCCCGCCGTCCAAGCCTGTTCGATGATCGTCGAGAGCAAGATGTGCTCCGGGCTCGAGATGGGATCCGCCTCGGCTCCCGCCAAGACGAGCAGCGAAGACACGAACCCTTCGATCTCGGCCCGGATGGTCTCTGCCTCTGTGTTCCAGTCGAGGGCAGGAGCTTCCAGCGAGCCGACGATGTTGACGGGAATGCCCGCCGCCGAGCCCGGTGTGTAGATGGCGAATCCGGCTCCGGTCCCCAACTGGCGCATGCGGTCGGATCCGATCTCCCATCCCGCCAATCCGTCCTTCCACAGCTCGGCGGTAGCGGCCGCCACTTCCTCGGGAGACTTCCCCTGGCGACGCGCCTCCCCTTCGTCGATCCAAGGTTGAAACTCGGCAGGATCGAAGGAGGGGAAGTTGAGGAGGAGGTTCCCCATGTCGCCCTTGGGATCGATGATGAGACATGGCACACCCGCCAGGAGCGCTTCCTCGAGCGCAACGATGCCCAAGCCCGTCTTACCGGATCCCGTCATGCCGACGATCACCCCATGGGTCGTCAGGTGGTGCGACTCGTACAGGATGGGTGCGTCGGCGATTCGTTCGCCGCCCGGCTCCACCTCACCTCCGAGATACCACTCTCCTGTTGCCGTCTCGACCATGACGCTCCTTTTCCGCAAGGCGGCCGATTGTAGGTCGGAGTCGACCTGCCGCCTCGGGTGAGCGCACCGAGAGTGGGGAATTGTCACGATAAGCGCGAACAGCTGAGCACGCGTCGAGTCAGTTGGGTAGGTTGGTGGTGTCTACGGGTGCGGCGGCCAGGCAGGCATGGATGCCGGCCAACCCGAAGAGGGGAGATGACGATGAGACGCGGGCGATTCGTGGCGATGATGGCGGCTGGGGCGGTCATCCTGGCGGCATGCGGGAGTACGGCAGACACGACGGTGGCGGCAACGCAGGCGCCGGACCCAACGGTGGAGCCCACCGAGCCTCCTGAAGAAACAACCACAACCAGCGAAGCCGAGCCGACCACCACCTCGGAGTCGCCGGACACCTCGATGTCGGATACGGGCATCCCGGACGAGAACGAAGACCTCGCCGACATCTCTACAGCCACCTTCAGTGACCCGCTCACGATCGACAACCCCTATCTGCCCATCGTGCCTGGGATGCAACTGGTCTACGAGGGCATCACCGTCGAAGACGGTGAGGAACTTTCGCATCGCATCGTGTTCACCGTGACCGATCTGATCAAGGTCGTGGATGGTGTTCCCAGCGCAGTGCGATGGGACCGTGACTTCAGTGAGGGAGAATTGGTCGAAGCGGAGTTGGCCTTCTTCGCGCAAGACGACGACGGCAACGTTTGGCACATGGGCGAGTATCCGGAGGAATACGAAGACGGTGAGATGGTGGACAACCCGGGCTGGCTGGCTGGGGTGGAGGACGCGCTCGCCGGCTATCAGATGAAAGCCGACCCGCAGCCCGGGACGCCCAGCTATTCGCAGGGGTGGGGCCCTGAGGTCGACTGGACCGACCGCGGACAGATCGACGAGATCGGGCTCGAGTTCTGCGTCGAAGCAGGCTGCTACACCGACATCCTCTCGATCGCCGAGTGGGCACTCGATGAGCGTGAGTTCGGCGTGCAGCTCAAGTTCTACGCCCCCGAGGTGGGCAACATCTCGGTGAGCTTCCGCGGCGACGACGCCAATCAAGAAGAGCTGGAGCTCGTCGAGATCATCATGCTCGACGAGGCGGGCCTGGCCGAGGCACGGGAGGAAGCCCTGGCGCTCGAAGCCAGCGCCTACGACAACTCCGAGATGTACAGCGAGTCGGATCCGTTAGAGCAACGATGACGCTTCGGGGTCGTCGTGTGACCTGGTCGGGGCCGCGCTGACCTGATCTGAGCCATCGATCAGCCGAGCAGGGCTTCGACCTCTAACAAGTCGTGGTCGAGCAACCTGCGCTGGTCGGGATCCTCGAGTCGGCCGGCCCATACCGTGGCGAGGTGCAGGTGGCGACGGGCAAGCGGCGCCTCGCCGGCCAACGCATGCGCGCGGGCGATGGCCTCGTGGGCGTAACCGGTGAGAAACGGTCCCAGCTCGTGAGTTTCGCACTGGGCGAGGGCCATCTGGGCGAACGCCTGGCTCGATCCGGCGTCGCCGAGAACGGCATAGACACGCGCCAATTGCCAGTCGGAGATGGCGTGGTTGGCAGGGGTTCCGACCTGGCGCCACAGCGTCCGTGACTCGAGAGCCGCCTCGACCATCAGCTGGCTCTCTTGTTCGGTACGGTCGACTCGCTCCAGCAAATCCCAGGCTCGATCGAAGAGGCGCGCCGCTTCGGTGGCCACCTCGTGTGTCATTCTGCGAGCGTAACTGGGTCGCTTCAGGGGCTGTCGAAGACGGTGATCCCTGACAGCGCTTCGTCGTCGTCGTTGGGCTCCAACGTCACCCACACCCGGGGGAAATCGGCGCGCCGCACCGCCACCATCGTCGGGAAGGTACCGCTGCCGGAGAAGGTGCCGGCCGATACATGGCGCCCGTCCTCGGCGGTGAGCCAGAGCTCGTAGTACTCGTCGGAACCCACGGCGGGAATGCCCTGCACCTCCACCTCCATGCGAGTGCCGCCATCGACATTCCAGCCGGCGACCACGGCGGAGGCTCCCGCATGCTCGGGTTCGGGGATGAGGTTCAGCGTCCAATCGGCGGGTTCGGAGGCCGTCATCACGACAGCGGCGACAGCGACGGTCACGGCGGCCGCCGCACCTGCGAGGAGCGGCCAGCGCCGCCGAGATGGCCCGTGCGACTGGTCGGCCAGCGCTCCGACTGCCTGCACGACCCGATCCTCGGTGGCGGGATCGGGCGCCTCCCAGGTGGCTGGATCGGCCAGGGTATCGACCATGGATCGGAGTTCGCCGAGCTCCGATCTGCAGGCCGCACAACCTGCCAGATGGGCGTCCGCCGCCCGAGAGATGCCTCCGCGCAGGAACTCCGCCTGGAACTCGGTGCAGTTCATGCGGACGCCTCCCGTAGATAGCCGAGCCGCTCTGCCAGGCGTCGGTAGGCACGCGAGGACCGCGATTTCACCGTTCCGACCGGGATTCCGAGCTCGGCTGCAGTCTCGGCCATGGTGAGTTGGCGGTAGTGGGTGGCCTCCACCACGGCTCGCTCCTCAGCGGGCAGATGATCGAGCGCCGAACGGACTTTCCACGCTTCCCACAGGCCTTCGAAGGAAGGCGGCAGCACTGCGATGTCCGTGTCGAGATCGGTGCTTTCGTGCCGGCGTTCCCGCCGATAGAGGTCGACCGCAGTCCTGCGGGCAATCGCGTAGAGCCAGGGGGCGAGGCGCTTCTCAGGCTCGAAGCGATCGGCGGCCTGCCATGCTTTTGTGAACGTCACCTGCACCGCCTCCTCGGCGAGCGAACGGTCTCCGAGAGCCCCGTAAGCCACGGTGAACACGGCCCTTCCGTACGCGCGATAGAGATCGCGGATCGCGTCAGGGTCGCCCTTCTTGAACCGCCGCACAAGGCGCTCCTCGTCCATGCGGTGACTGTACGACCGAGCGGGCTCGGTCGGTTCGCGGTCTCCTGCGGGCGTGGTGCGCGATTCGGTCAATAGGTGTCTCCGGTACTCATCCGGAGGTGGCATCGTCGAGCAAGCGCCGTTTCAGTTGTTCTTCGCGGCGCCGACCCCGCTCGGCAGCCTTGGCTCGCTCCGTGGCGCGGTCACGTGGCGGGGCGCTGGTGACGAGCTGATCCAGGAGACGGGCCGTGATCGTGCTGATCTCTCCGACAGCCCGATCGAACGAGGCTTGGTTGGCCGCACTGGGCTTGGTCATCCCGCTCACCTTGCGGACGAACTGGAGAGCCGAGGCTTCGATCTCCTCGCTGGTGGCCGGTGGCTCGAAATTGTGGAGCTGGCGGATGTTTCGACACATCGTCTCAGTGTACGACAGGGCTGGTACGGGAGGATTGCGGTGCCGGGCCCGGTCGTTAGCATTGACTCGTCGAGACGACTCAGAGGAGCGATGGCGCAAGATCAGAGCGCACCGTCGACGGTGTGGCTCGTCGACGAGATGTATCAACGCTATCTCGACGCGCCCGATTCGGTGAGTGAGGCCTGGAAAGAGTTCTTCGCCGACTACCAGCCCGGGTTCGTGACCGCCCCGCCCCCCTCGCAGGAACCGGCGCCAGAAGCGCAGCCGGTCGCCGTCCATGAGAAGGCGCCCGCCCACGACGACAGCGAGCACGCCGAGCTCCTCAAGGGAGTGTCAGCCCTCATCGCCGAGCGAATGGACGACAGCCTGACGGTGCCGACTGCGACATCCGTGCGGACAATTCCGGCGAAGCTGCTCGAGGTCAATCGCAAGATCATCAACAACCAGCTCCTCCGCAGGACCCAGGCCGGGAAAGTCAGTTTCACCCATCTCATCGGCTGGGCCGTCGTGAGGGCGATCGTTGAGCAGCCGGAGATGAACGTCTCGTTCCAAGACATCGACGGCAAACCGCACCTGATCCGCCATCCTCAGATCAACCTAGGCATTGCCATCGATGTGGCACGCAAGGACGGTTCGCGCAGCTTGCTCGTTCCGAACATCAAGGGTGCCGAATCGATGGACTTCCACTCGTTTTGGATGGCTTACGAGGACGTGGTGCGCCGTGTCCGAGCCAACAAGATCACACCCGAGGATTTCGCAGGCACCACGGTGTCGCTGACCAATCCAGGAACGATCGGCACGGTGCAATCCGTGCCGAGGTTGATGTCGGACCACGGGCTGATCGTGGGCGTCGGTGCGATTACCTATCCCGCGGAGTACTCGGCCTCCGACCCCAAGTTCCTGGCCCGCCAAGGGATCGGCCGCATCATCACCATGACATCCACCTACGACCACCGGGTGATCCAAGGAGCGCAGTCCGGGCTCTTTCTCGCCCGGGTTCACGAGCTCCTCATGGGTGCTGATCGGTTCTACGACGAAGTCTTCGACGCGATGGGCATTCCCTATACGCCGGCTCGGTGGGCGCCTGACCTGAACCCTCCGGTCGGCTCGACCGAGTGGTCGGAGAAGCAAGCGCAGGTCTTCAGGCTGATCAACATGTACCGGGTCAGGGGCCACCTCATCGCCGACCTCGACCCGCTGCGGCAGAAGCCGCCGGCGCTTCACAAGGAGCTCGACCCGTTGACGTACGGTCTCACCATCTGGGACCTCGATCGCGAGTTTGCGACGCCCGGCTTGCTCGGCAAGCCGGTCATGAAGCTCGGCGACATCCTCGGGACGCTGCGCAATGCATATTGCCGCACCATCGGCATCGAGTACATGCACATCCAAGAGCCCGAGCAGAAGGCGTGGGTGCAGGAGCGCGTAGAGGGTGCAAGTCAGGAGCTGTCACGTGAGGACAAGCTCCGCATCCTGCGCAAGCTGAATGAGGCTGAGGCCTTCGAGACGTTTCTGCACACCAAGTACATCGGACACAAGCGCTTCGGGCTCGAAGGCTCGGAGAGCCTGATCCCACTGCTAGACACCGTTCTCAACGCCGCCGTCGACGACGAGTTGGAGGAAGTCGTCTTGGGCATGGCACACCGGGGCCGGCTCAATGTGCTCGCCAACACGATCGGCAAGTCGTACACCAAGGTCTTTCGGGAGTTCGAAGGCGACATGGACGTCGACCTGACCCAAGGTTCTGGCGACGTCAAATACCACCTCGGCGCCAACGGGATTCACGAGACACCGTTTGGCAAGAAGATCGCCGTGAGCGTTGCTGCCAACCCGAGCCATCTCGAAGCGGTCGACCCGGTCCTCGAAGGCATCGCTCGCGCCAAGCAGGAGCGATACGGGAGCCACGGCCACCACAAGGTCCTGCCAATTCTCATTCACGGCGATGCCGCCTTTGCCGGGCAGGGTGTCGTGGCCGAGACCTTCAACCTGTCCCAGCTGCGCGGTTATCGAACGGGTGGCACCGTCCATATCGTGATCAACAATCAGGTGGGATTCACCACCTCCACCTTGGATGCCCGTTCGAGCTTCTACGCCACAGACGTCGCCAAGACGGTGGCGGCTCCCATCATCCACGTCAACGGCGACGACCCCGAGGCGGTCGTTCGGGCAGCGCGCCTCGCCTTCTCGTTCCGTCAGGCGTTCAACAAGGACGTCGTCATCGACCTGATCGCCTACCGGCGCCGAGGTCACAACGAAGGCGACGAGCCCTCATTCACCCAGCCGCTGATGTACCGGCTCATCGACGCGCGCCGCTCGGTGCGCAAGCTCTATCTCGAGCGTCTGGTCAATACCAAGGTGCTTTCCCTCGAAGAGGGTGAGGAGCTTCTCGAGGAGTTTCGCGGTCTGCTGGACAACGCATTCACCGAGACTCGCGACATGGCGCCTGCCTCCGGCCCGAGTTCCGCTTCCGCCGAAGGGCTGCCCGAAGCCCCAACCGCAATCTCGCGGGACGTCGTCGAGGAGATCGTCACCGCCATCACCGCCGTCCCCGACGGCTTCACCGTGCATCCAAAGCTCGAAAGGATCGTCAGCTCCCGGCGGGCCATGCTCGAGGAAGGATATGCCGATTGGGCGCTGGCCGAGGCTCTGGCGATGGGTTCGCTAAAAGCAGAGGGTCACTGGGTGAGGCTGGCAGGGGAGGACTCACAACGCGGGACGTTCTCACACCGCCACGTGGCGCTCACCGACTACGACACCGGCGAAGACTGGGTGCCGCTCCAGGACCTCTACGCCGACCGAGCGCGGTTGCGCATCGTCGACTCGCTTCTCTCCGAGTTTGCGGCGGTCGGCTTCGAGTACGGCTACTCCATCGAGTCGCCCGAGGCGCTCGTCATGTGGGAAGCGCAGTTCGGGGATTTCGCCAACGGTGCTCAAGTCATCATCGATCAGTTCATCTCGGCGGGTGAGGACAAGTGGGGCCAACGTTCGAGCCTGGTCATGTTGTTGCCTCACGGGTTCGAAGGCCAGGGCCCTGAGCACTCATCTGCCCGAATCGAACGCTATCTCCAGTCATCTGCAGAGGGCAACTGGCGTATCCTCATTCCTTCCACAGCCGGCTCCTATTTCCACATGCTCCGGCGTCAGGTGAAGGTCGACCGCAAGAAGCCGGCTGTCATCTTCACCCCGAAGAGCCTGCTGCGCACGAGGCCTTCGTTTTCCTCGATCGAGGTGCTCACTGCCGGATCGTTCGAGCCGGTGCTCGACGACCAGGACGTGGGGCCGGCACGGCGGATTCTGCTCTGCGCCGGCAAGGTCTATTACGAGCTGATGGCGGCCCGAGAAGAAGCGGGTGGCTCGGACATCGCCATCATCCGTGTCGAGCAGCCTTATCCCTTCCCGGAGGATGAGCTCGCCAAGGCGATCGCCGGCCACGGTGCCGATGCCGAGGTGTGGTGGGTGCAGGAGGAGCCGTCCAACATGGGAGCCTGGGACTTCATGCGCCCCCGTCTGAGGCGGATGCTCGGCGCCAAGATCGGGTACGCGGGAAGGTCCGAATCCGCTTCGCCGGCGACCGGCTCCTCGAAGATGCACGCCGAGGAGCAGCAGCGACTGATCGACCACGCGATCGCGGGATCGTTCGAGGCTCAGCTCGGAGGCGGCCAGTAGCTCCCGCGGGCGAACCAATCGCCGTCAGGTTCCAACACCCAGGTCGATCCCTTGCTGGCGTCCACGATCGGGGGAAGCTCCATCCCCTCTGAAGCCAAATATGAGAGAGTGGCGAAGATCACGTCACCGTGCGAGACGGCGACCGACCGCTGTGCCGCCAGACGCCGCAGCAGCTTGGCCGTCTTCTTTGGCGAGGCGCCTTCGGCGAGGGCTTCGTGAGTCTGGAGCTCGAGCCCGGCCGCCGCGGCCAGCGGTTCGACAGTCTGCACGCACCGAAGCCAGGGACTGGAGACGATTCGCTGCACACCGAGGTCGGCGAAGATGTCGGATAGTTGCTTGGTTTGGATCTCGCCGAGGTCGGAGATCGGCCGGAGCATGTCGTCGCCCGTCCAGGAATAGCGGTCACCGGCATGGGCGTGTCGAACCAGGTACACCCGCGGCGACGGGTTCCACCAGCGGTCGCCGAGCTCTTGTAGGAAGGTCCGATCGCGCTTGTAGGTCAGCTTGGATGTTGCCTTCGACAGGGGCAGCCATTTCGCCTTGTCGACCTCGGCATTTGCTTTGAACTTGCCCTTCACCGCTTCCATTGCCCAGTAGTGGACGATCTTCTCGTTGCCGGCCGGGGTTTCGTATTGGCTCTCTCCGAGGTACATCCCCAGCCGGGTCCGCAGGCCCGTCTCTTCGAGTACCTCCCGTTGGGCGGCCTGCCGGATGGATTCGGACCGGTCCAGCTTTCCCTTCGGGAAGGTCCAGTCGTCGTAGTTGGGGCGATGCACGATGAGCAGCTCGATACCGTCTTTGGCTCGGCGCCAGACGATTCCGCCGCCCGCGATGATCGGTTCCGATGGCATGGTCGGAACAGTGTACCGGGATACCCGTTCAGCGATGGCGCTTGACGGGCGGCGGCGGGCGGGCAGCGAGGTGTTGCCCCCGCAGGTCGATCACGACCTCGTCGCAGGCGTAGCAGACCGAGCGGGTGATGCCGCCGCCGATGCTCACGGGACGTGACATTCTGTGATGACCGCGTCGGCACCGCCAGCGGCGTCTCACTGCCGCCAGCAGCGCGCTCCCTGTAGTGCGACGACCGCCCCTCATTCACCCATCCCCGCAACAACGATACTCGTCGGACGACGCAGGGAGCGGCCTAGATCTGTTGTTGGAGCGCCTCCAACGCCGAGTCTTCGTCGGGGACCAGCGTGACGAGGCTGGCGTCGGTGACGAGCGTTTCCGCCAGCTGCGGTACCAGTGTCGACCAAGGCTCTCCGACCGCGATGAGGGGTTTGGGAGCGGCGCCGGACAAGCGGGCGATGAAGCATGCATTCCAGCTGACCATCAGCTCGGTGAGCGTGCCGATCGAACCGGGGAGCGAGACGGCGGCGGCGCTGCCGGTCACGAGCTCGTCAATGCGGCTCGTCAAGGTGGCGTGGGGGGATTCCTCGTGCACCCACCGATTCGCGCCCGTGCGACGGGCGAACAGCGCTGGGGCGGTGACACCTACGACATGTCCGCCTGCTTCGGCGGCGCCCCGCGACGTTGCTTCCATCAGACCGCCGTAGCCACCCGTGACGACGACGAAGCCGGCGCGTGCCAGAGCGGCTCCGAGCCGGAGGGCGCCGTCGTACGACGGGTCCCCCGGTTGTGGCTGCGAAGCGCCGAACACCGAGATTCTGATGCCCGGCCGGGTTTGGGTCACTCTGCGAGTGCTCGCCGGATGCCGTCGGCGATATCGGCGACGTCGACCAACCCGTGGTGCTCGACGGCGAAATGAGGGATGGGAGTGTCGAACCCGCAGACCCGGATGATCGGGGCGGTCAGGTCGTACAGCGCGTGTTCCGCAACCGTCGCGGCAACTTCTGAGGCCATTCCTGCCGTGGCCGGGGCTTCCTGCACAAGCACGAGTCTCCCGGTGTTGGCCACCGAAGCCAGGACGCTCTCCTCGTCCCAGGGATAGAGAGTGCGCAGGTCGACCACCTCGACGGTTGCACCGTCGTGTTCACGCACCTGCTGGGCGGCCGCCGCCGCCGGACCGACCATGCCTCCGTAGGTGACGACCGTGACGTCATGCCCTTCGGTCACGATGGCGGCTCGGCCGATCGGGATCGTGTACGGGTCGAGCGGGACTGGTCCGCGTGGGCCCCGGTAGCGCACCTTGGGCTCGAGGAAGATCACCGGGTCGTCGCTGGCAATGGCAGCAGTGAGGAGACCTTTGGCATCGTACGGGTTGGACGGCATCAACACCGTCAAGCCTGGGGTGTGAGCGAAGTAGGCCTCCGGGCTGTCGCAGTGGTGCTCGTGAGCGCGGATCCCTGCTCCGCTCGGCATCCTGACGACGACCGGGACCGAGACCGCCCCTCGAGATCGGTAGCGCAATCGGGCGAGGTGGCTGACGATCTGGTCCATGGCGGGGAACACGAACCCGTCGAACTGGATCTCGGCGATCGGTCGCCCTCCTGCGATTGCCATTCCGATGGCGGTACCGACGATTCCCGATTCATTGAGGGGTGTATCGATGACCCGTTCTGGCCCGTAGCGCTCCTGCATGCCGGCCGTGATGCGAAACACCCCGCCGGTGGCTCCGACGTCTTCGCCGAGAATGACCGTGCGCGGATCCGTCGAGAGCGCGTGGTCGATGGTCGACGAGATCGCCTCGGCCATGGTCATCGTCGCCGTGCCGCTGTCGTCTTCGGTTGCGTCTCGAGGCGTCGATCCGGTCGCCGCTTCCTCTGGGCGGAAGCGCTCCCGCTCACTGAACTCGGTCAGGGGCTCGTCATGGGCACGTTCGGAAGTATGGACACGGCGGATGAGTGTCTCGGGGACGCGCGACATGACGTGGCGCACCGCATCACCTCGGACCGGCTCGGGACGAGCTTCCAGCTTGCGGATGGCTTCGTCTGCCTCCTGGCTTGCCTCCCGATCGATGCGGTCTACGTCGAGATCGAGGCTCCGCCGTTCGGCGAGTCGGCGGATTCGGCTCAATGGGTCGCGTAGCCGCCACTGTTCCACGTCCTCATCACGCCGGTAGAGCGTCGGGTCGTCGGCGGTCGCGTGCGGGCCGAATCGATAGCACACGGCCTCGATGAACGTGGGCCCGTCACCCCGGCGAGCTCGGTCGACGGCCTCTCTCGTCGCCTCGTATACGGCCAGGGCGTCCATCCCGTCGACGAGCACCCCCTCGATACCGTATCCGACGGCCTTGTCGACGAGGTGAGCCGCCGCCGTCTGGGCGCTGATATGTGTCGAGATGGCGTACTGGTTGTTTTGGCAGAGGAAGACCGTGGGAGTGGCCCACACCCCGGCGAAGGTCAGCGCGGCATGAAAGTCGTTGGACGAAGTCGCCCCATCTCCGAGGTACGCCATCGTCACGACGGGCTGGCCTGCCCGACGTGCTTCGTAGGCGTGTCCCACTGCGTGAGGGAGGTTGGACCCGATGGGGACCGTGAGCGTGCCCACCCGGTACACGTGCGGGTTCCAATCCGGGTTGGGGAGCCCCCGCCAGTAGCCGAGCATGACTTCCATGGGCATCCCCATCGCCAGCTCGGCGCCATGCTCGCGATAGGCGGGGTAGACCCAGTCGTCGGGTCCGAGGGCGAGCACCGACCCGATCTGAGCCGCCTCCTGCCCTTCCGACGGGGGATAGGTCCCGAGACGGCCTTGGCGTTGCAGCGCCATCGCCCTCCTGTCGTAGGCGCGAGTGCGCACCATCAGCTCGTAGATGCGGGAGATGAGGCTGTCGTCGAAGTGACCGTCGATGATTGAACCGTCGATGTCGAGCGCCTGCCGCATGCTGCAAGTATGCCAAACGCATGTCCCAACGACGCCCTCGGCGGGGTTGATCGCTCCACGCCGTGTGTCGGCGAGTGCCCGCTACGCTTCCATCGATGCTGAGGTACCGCCCCGAGATCCAGCGTCTGATCCGCTACGAGGCCGGGCGCGACATGAACGCCGTCATGCGCGAACACGGGCTCGACTCGATCATCAAGCTGGCCTCCAACGAATGCCCGTATCCGCCGTTTCCCCCGGTGATGGAGGTGATGGCTGCAGCCGGCGCCGGCGTCAACAGATACCCGGACAACGACTACTTCGAGCTGCGGAGCGCACTGTCCGCTCACCTGGATGTTCCGGCGGAGTCGGTGTGGGTGGGAGCAGGCAGTTCTGAGCTGTTGCGAAACGCCGCGTTGGCCGTGGGTGGACCGGGGACGTCGGCCGTCATGCCCTGGCCTTCATTTGCGATGTACCCGATCGGCACGTATGTGGCCGGGGCGGAGCCGATCAAGGTGCCGCTCGACGACGAATGGGTCCACGATCTCGACGCGATGCGGATGGCGATTCGGGAAGACACGACCATCGTGTACCTGTGCAATCCCAACAACCCGACCGGGACCATCCTGCCTGGTGACGCAATCGAAGCCTTCGTGCGCTCCCTGCCAGCCTCGGTCCTCGTGGTCGTGGACGAGGCGTACGGAGAGCTGGCGACCGACCAACGGTTCCGGACGATGCTGCCGCTGGCGTTGGAGCTGCCAAACGTGTTGTACCTACGCACTTTCTCCAAGGTCTACGGATTGGCAGGGCTTCGCGTCGGGTACGGGGTCGCCCAGCCCGACACGGTACGAGAGCTGCAGAAGCCCCAGGCGCCGTTCGTCGTGAGCGTGCTCGGCGAGGCGGCTGCGATCGAGGCGCTCCGTCATCAGGATCTGGTGGCCGAGCGGGTCGCCGAAAACGCCGTCGAGCGGGCCAAACTGGAGGCGGGGCTCGCCGAGCGGGGAGTTGCCCACGTTCCCTCGCAGACCAATTTCGTCGCCACGGGCACGTGGGGTGACGGTCGGGAGATCGTCGAGCAGCTGATCCACCACGGTGTCATCACCCGCCCCATCGGTGATGCGATGATTCGGATCACCGTCGGCACCCCTGAGGAGAATCAGCGATTCCTCGGCGCCCTCGACGTCGTTTTGGGAGGCCGCTGACCATTCGGCACCCTGCAACCGGCAGGTGTCGCCCGCGACTGCAGTACGCGATTCCGACAGGCGTCCCGATTATCGTTCAGTCATCCCGATCGATAGCATCCCCCGTCCGTCTGCCGAACCTCCGAGGTGTCGTTCGTGAAAGTCGTCATCAACCTCCTCGCCGCGTCAGTGCGCCGCCGTCCGATCATCACACTGGTGGCGGTCCTGATCGGCACCATGTTCGTCGCCTCGTTTTCGAGTCAGATCGTGATGGCCGATGCCGATGAGGGGTTCGCTCCCGACGCTGAGGAGCTGACTGCCTCCGAGGAGATCGGGGAGCTGTTCGGCGAGGAATCTTCGAACGTCGTGCTGCAGGTGATCGTCTCAACGGATGGCGGCGACGTCATCAGTGCCGACGGCCTCGACGCAGTGCAGCAGCTCACTGAGGCGATCCAGTCGAGCGATTTGGCGGACGATCTCCAAGAACAAGAAGGGGTCGGGTCCGTTGTGTCGTTCTTGGCGCCGCTGCAGGGCCAACCGGACGCAGGTCCTTCGGTGCGCATCATCGTATCGGGCGAAGACGTCATCAGCCAAGAGGGCCTGGCTGCGGTCAGTGCGGTGCAGGAGGCGTTGTCTTCCTCGCCGGCTGCCGCCAAGCTGGACGTTTCGGGGGAACAGGGTCCGATCGTCTCGTTCATGGCGCCTCTACAGGCGCAGCCCGGTCAAGGTCCGGCGCTCCAGGTCGTGGTTGACGCCGGCGAGGGCGATGTGTTCACCGCCGAAGGTCTGCAGACGAGCATGGCCGTGCAGCAAGCCGTGTTCTCGTCGAGCCTGGCGCCGAAGCTGGTTGCCGACCCCAACCAGCCTCCGTTCACCACCTATCTTCTTCCGGTCGACTTTGCGATCGCCCAGGGACAACTGCCGCCCGACGCCCCCACCGAGGCCATCAAGCGAACCTACGTGCAGGGCCAGGCGGCCCTGCCGCCGGACGTCGCCGGCTTCTTGCCGTTCCTCGTGTCCAATGATGCCGACCTCGAGGCCGTGACCGCCCGCAAGGGCCTGATCACCGTCAACCTGGGCGAGCCGGCGACGCCCCAAGAGATCGCCGAAGTGGCTGCCGCCGTTGCCGGGCTCGGTACCCCGCTCGATGCCAGGGTGCTGGATCCGACCGCCACCGGCGCCTCGTTCAAAGCCTTGTACGCCGACCGGCTGTCATTCCTGCCGCCAGAGGTGGCGCCGTTCATCGACTTTCTCCTCTCGAACGATCGGGACCGGCTCGCCAACACGGCCTCGAAGGGCATGATCGTGGCCAACCTCACCGAGCCGCTCACGGAGATCGAAGAGCAGGGGTTGGCAGCATCGCTCTCTTCCGTCGACGTGCCCGGGATGTCCCTGACGTACACGCCGGCGAACCCGACGGACGAGCAGGTGAAGGAGGGCTTCCGGGACGGATTGGCGTTCATTCCGGCGGAACAAGTCGGAGTCGTCGAGAATCTGCTCGGTTCCGACCGAGACATGGCCGGTCCCAGGGCATCCAACGGGCTGATGCTGGTGTTCCTGACCGATGCACCTCCCGACGAGCAGGAGGAGTTCGGGATCCGTCAGCAAGAGATGGTCGACGAGCTTTCGCTGCTAGACCTCCCTGACGGGTTCGAGGCCAAGGCATTTTCTTTCGGCCTCATCTTCGCCTCAGGAGGCGACGCAACGGACGAGATCGCTCGGATGTTCGGCCTGGCCGGAGCCATCATCCTCGTGATCCTGCTGTTCAACTTCTGGTTCAAGGCGAGAATCGGCGTCGCCGCTCGTCGGACGCTCGCGGACACGATCCTCACGCTGGTGACCATCTTCCTCGCCATCGGATTCATGCAGGGCGCCGGTGTGCTGTTGGGACCGAAGTATCTGGGGGTCATCGGCGATTTCAACCAGATCGTGCAGATCCTTCCGATCCTCCTGATCGGGCTCGGCGTCGACTACGGAATCCACATGACGTTCCGATACCGGGAGGAGGTCGGTCACAACTCTGTCGACGATTCGATCCAGATCGCCATCAAGACGGTGGGCGTGGCGCTGGTGCTGGCCACCGTCACTACGGCGGTGGGGTTCCTCACCAACCTGGTGAGTCCGGTGCCGGCGTTGAAGGACTTCGGAATCCTCGCTGCGGTCGGCATCGTCGCATCGTTCGTGCTCATGCTCACGTTCGTTCCCGCCGTGCGGGAGCTGCTCGACCGCCGGGCCGAGCGTGCGGGGCGCCTACCGAAGGCCGAGCTGGGCACCGTCGGCGCAAGCGCATCGGCGGCTGGCGCATCGGCGGCGGGATTGATCGGTGGCCTCGGGGTGTACCTGGTGTCGGTCTTGCTCGAAGCGAGCATTTCCGGAGGGGCCTTTGCTGACGGGTTCGAGCCCGTTTCGGCTGTGCTGTTCGGCGCCATCGGCGCAGGTGTGGGCTTTGTCCTGGTGTACTTGCCCCGCATCGTCGGGCCCACTTCCAAGCTGGCAGAGAAGGCCGCCCTGGCAGTGGTGATCGTTGCGCTCGTCCTGGCGGGGCTGGGTGAGTTCGGCCGCCAGCAGCTGGTGACCGAGTTCTCGTTCACCGACTTCGTGCCGACCGACAACCCCTTGCTCGAGACGCTCGACCTCCTCACCGAGGAGTTCGGCGGTGGGCTCGGCGAAACAACCAACGTGCTGGTCAAGGGCGACGTAACCAGCCCAGAGATCCACAACGCCCAGGTCGCCGCGTTGGAGAATCTGGCCGACACGCCCGACGTGGTGCTGTTCGGAGAAGCTGCTTCGGCGCAGTCGGTACTCTCGGTGGTCGCCAATCTGGTGAATCCGCAGTCGCCGGCTTTCAACGAAGAGGTTGCTGCCGCCGCAGCCGCCAGCGGGCTCGGGCCCGACCTCCGGGTGCCGGCAGGCGCCGACGTTGCGGGGTTGTATGCGGCCGTCGAAGCAGCCGACCCGGAAGGGTTTGGTGCGGTGGTTCAGGAGAACGCATCGCTGTGGTCGATCAGCACTCAGGCCGGCGATCTCGGGGCGGAGGCGCTCAACACCAATATTCGCTCGGCGTTCGCCCCCGTGGTAGAGCAAGGCGCGTCGGCCGTGCCCACTTCGAATGACATCATCGGCAATGTCGTCGTACTGTCACTCCAGGACTCCCAACTCCAGTCACTGGTGATCACGCTCGCTGCTGCGACACTGCTCTTGGTGATCAACTTCTGGGTCGAATCGAGACGGCCGCTGTTGGGCATCATCACCATGCTGCCGGTGGGACTGGTCGTGCTGCTCACGTTCGGCATGATGGCCTTGACCGACATTCCGTTCGGCCCGGTGACTGCGACGATCTCGGCTCTGGCCATCGGCATCGGGGTGCCGTACACCATTCACATCACCCATCGCTTCCAGGAGGACATAGAACGATACGCAACCCCCGAGGAGGCGGTCCGCTCGACGGCCTTGCACACCGGCGGGGCGCTTGCGGGGTCGGCGATGACGACCATGGCCGGATTCGGCTCGCTCGTCACCTCCAACCTGACCCCCTTCCGCCAATTCGGGGCCGTGACCTTCTACGCCATCGGGTTTGCGCTGTTGATGGCGCTCCTCGTGCTGCCCTCGATGCTGGTGTTGTGGGCTCGCTGGCACGCCAGGCGGGGGGATTCCGTCTCTGCAGAAGGCCCCGGCGTCAGCCCCGCCGAGCTTTGAAGTCGTTGTAGGCCTCGAGAAACGCGTCCATCTGGGCTACATACGCCTTGGAATCCTCCTTGATGGCCTCATTTGTGGCGCCATGCCGTTTGCCCAGCGCGAATGCGGCAAATCGAGCGCCACGCATGTATGCGCCCAATTGGTCGAGCGGCATGGCCTTGGGACCAGGCTCGGGTGCTCCGATCTTCGGCGGATCTTGGGTTGTCGGGGCGCCACCCAACTCCTTCAGAGCGCTGATGATGTCGTCGATGGGGGTTCGGTCGGCGAAGTCGCGTGACATCCATCTCCACGCCTCTTCCCCGTCGGTGCCGACGATGACCACTGCCGGGTAGGCGATGTTGCGGGGATCGTCGGGGTTGGCGACGCCGTAGGGACCGATCGCATCACTGCGATCGGGATCGCTCAAGATCGGGAAGGGGAGTTCGAGCTTTTGGATCATCGCCGAGTTCTGACCCGGGTTGTCGACGACAATGCCATATATGCGACCTCCCGCTTCGAGGATCTCGTCGTGTCGGGACGCCAGACTGACCAGCTGGCCGTTGCAGTACCCTCACCAGTCGCCGCGCAAGAACACGAGTACGACGTTGGCGTCGAGGTGGTCGGACAGTGTCCAATCTGATCCATCGGGGGCGGTGAGTGCGAAATCTCTCATGGTTCCGCAACTTAGTGGGTCGCGTTCAATCGGCGGGCGACCGGAGCCCGATCAGAGGGGAAACACGAGCGGAATGGTCAAGGTGGCGACGATTGCCGCCAGTGCGGTCAGCGGCGCCCCCACTCGAGTGAAGTCCGAGAATCGGTATCCGCCCATTCCGTAGACCAGGGTGTTCGTCTGGTAGCCGATCGGTGTGAGGAACGAGCACGACGCACCGATCAGGATGGCGACCGCCATCGCTCGGATGTCGACTCCGGCCGAGGACGAGACCTCGACCGCGATCGGGAAGATCAGGATGGCGGCGGCGTTGTTGGACAGCAGCTCGGTCGCCAGGAGCGTCGCCACAAGCACGCCGAACAGGACCCCGAGCTTGCCGAAGCCGTCCAGGGCGTCGATGGTGGCCGAAGCCAGCACGGTGTCGAGGCCGCTGGCATCGACCGCCTCTCCGAGCCCGAAACTGAAGGCGACCAGCAGCACCGTGTTCAAGTCGATCGCATCGCGGGCTTCGCCCACCGTCAGCACGCCCGTCACCACCAGGGCGGCGGCGGCGAGGATTGCCGCCTGGGTGAGGTCGATGATGTTGGCGGCGGCGCTCACGACCAGCGCCAGTGTCGTGAGCTGGACGATCCATGCCTTTTGCCGGCGCAGCGGAACCGAGGCGTCGAAGGCTGACACTAGGAGCAGTCCGTCATGGTCGCGCCAGCGCCGAGTGAACCCTCGGTCGGCCACGAGCACGAGAACGTCACCGAGCCGGAGGGCAACGTCGCCGAGCTTGCCACCTACGCGTTCACCGGCGCGGTGGATGGCAAAGACCGCTGCCCCATAGCGGTTCCGGAAGTCGGCTTCTCGCAGATTGAGACCCACCAGGCCTGGGCCGACGACCGCTTCGAAGAACCTGAGTGCGGCCCCCGGCTCGGCCAGGTGGCGCTGAGCCACCGGGGTCAAGCCATCCATCTCCTGCAGGTCCACGATACGGGCGATGTCGCCTGCGAACACGAGACGGTCATCCGGTTCGAGAATTTCGTCGGGCGCGACAGGGACGATCACATGGTCTCGGCGCTGGATTTCTACGAGAAACACACCTCGTAGGTGTCGCAGGCCCCCGGCCTCCACCGTGGCGCCGTCGAGCGGCCCGCCGGTCGCCACCGCCATCTCTATGGTGAATTCTCGAATGGTGTTGACGCGACTGCCGGCTCCTTGGCGCCGCGGCAACAACATCGGCGCCACGAGAATGAGGAGGATCACTCCGCTCCCGGCCACCGCCAACCCCACCGCCGAGAATTCGAAGATGCCGAACGGTTCCATTCCGGCGCTGGTCATGAGGCCGTTCACGGTCAGATTGGTGGAGGTCCCGAGTACGGTGATGACCCCGCCGAACACGCTGGCGTAGCTCAACGGCATGAGATAGCGCGATGCCGAACGACCTGTTTTCCGGCACCACGCCTCCACCCGCGGAGCCAGCATCGCCACCAGGGGGGTGTTGGCGATCAGCCCGGAGGCGGCGGCGGTCGGTGCGCAGATGCGCACTAATTCGCGGCGTTCGCTCGTCGCCGGCCGGTCCTTGCCCAAGATGCGTTCGGTCAACCCGGACAGGGCCCCGGTCGTCTCGACGCCCGCCGCCAGCACGTAGAGAGCGGCGATGGTGATGGGGGCGGGATTGGCCAGCCCACCGAAGGCTCCGAAATGATCGACGACGCCGGTGACGAACAACGTGATCACCGCCATCAGCGTCACGACGGCGGCCGGGAAGCGCTCACTGACGAGCGCAACGATCGTCGCGGCCAACACCGCAACGGTGATCCAGGCGTCCGGGGTCATCGGGCGAATCTAGCCACCGCCTCTGGCCGGAATTGGTGCCCCGCGAAGATTGGGCGGCTTGCTACTCCAACAAGCGCACGATTTCGTCCGTCAGCGCCTCGCGGTCGAGGCGGCCCCCAGGACGAAACCAGCGGGGTACGGCGTTGAGGATCGACAGGACGAAGATCGCCGTGAGCTTCGGGTCGGTCCCGACCGGAAGGGACCCATCGGCGGCGCCCAGAGCGAGGACCTCCCTGAAGGCGCCCTCGTAGCGGTTGCGTTCGTCGAGGACTTGGCGGCGGTGGTCGGCGTCGAGGACGCTGGCCTCGTTGAGGTAGGTGGCGGAGATGTCGGCATTGTCCAGAACGACGTCGAGATGCCCCCGGACCAGCTCGCGCAGTTGCTCGCGACCGGTGCCGCCCGCTGCCCTCGCTTTGTCGACCGACGCTTCGAACAGCGCCGCGCCCTGCCGGACGACCTCCACCAGCAGCTCCTCCTTGCTGCCGATGTGCGAGTAGAGCGATGAGCCGACCAGTCCGAGCTCTCTTCCCAGGGTGCGCATGGACGTGCCGTGATACCCGTGTGTGGCGAACAGCCTGCCGGCGGCGGCGATGACATCCGCCCGCGTGTTCTGTGTCACGCGTCGTAGTCCACGAACAGCTCGTCAGTCGTGGGATGGGACTGACAGGTGAGCACGTAACCCGCCCGAGTCTCCGCCTCGACCAGCGAATAGTTCTTGTCCATCTCGACGGCCCCGGTCAGGACCTTGCCCTTGCATGTGGCACACATACCTCCCCTGCACGAGAAGGGCATCTCGGGTCGAACCGACAGCGCGGCGTCGAGCACCGCCGTCTCGGGCCGCATCCGTACTTCCGACGTGATCCCGTCTGCTTGGAACCGGAGCAGCACGGTGCCTTCCTCGTTCTCGGGGGGTGGAGCCGGAATCTCGACCGGTCCCGAGAAGAACAGCTCGTCGTGGATGTGCTGTCCGGCGACACCCCGCTCGACCAGGGCGGCACGGGCGCCGGTCACCATGTCGAAGGGGCCGCACAGATACCACTCGTCGACGGAGTCGGCATCGATGAGCGTGTCGAGAAGGCCGTGAATGCGTTGGGCGTCGATGCGCCCGGCGAACAGCGGCAGCGCGCTCGGATCCTGGGAGAGGACGTGGATCAGCTGGAACCGGTCAGGGTGCGCATCCTTCAGGCCGGCCAACTCGTCGAGAAACATCACGGTCTTGGGCATTCTGTTGCCGTAGACCAACGTGGCTTTTCCGTCTTCGTGGGTAGCCAGGACATGCTCGATCAGCGACTTCACCGGCGTGATCCCGCTACCGGCTGCAACCGCAGCGATGCGGAGCGGTCCCGTTCGGTGCGGCAGGACGAACTCTCCGGCCGGGGCCGCCACCTCCAGAACGTCGCCCGGGGCGAGCGCGGTCGTAGCGAACGTCGAGAACTTGCCGCCATGAAGCCGCTTCACCCCGATGTCGACGAAGCCGCGCCGAGGCGCTCGGCAGAAGCTGTACGTCCTGCGAACGTCGGTGCCGTCGATCGTCGCCCTGACGGTGACGTGCTGCCCGGCTCGGGCGGTGAAGATCTCCTCGAGATCAGGCGGTACCTCCAGGCTGATCGCGACGGCGTCTGACGTGAGCTGGTCGATTGCGTTCACCTTCAGCGGATGAAATGACGGCTCCTTCATATCAGCTCTTTGAAGTGGCCGAACGGCTCTGCGCACTCGTCGCACACTCTCAGCGCCTTACATGCAGTAGATCCGAATTCTGAAACGAGCGTCGTCGAGCCGCTGCGACAGCGGGGGCACAGCATCGGCTCGGACGGTGAGCGGGGAGGTGCGATGCCGAAGGCCGTCAGCTTGCGCTTGCCTGCATCCGTCATCCACTCCGTCGTCCAGGCGGGCGCCAGTCGGGTGGTGATCGTCACGTCGGTGAGACCTGCTCGGCTGAATGCGATAGCCAGGTCGTCTCGGATCTGGTCCATCGCCGGACACCCTGAGTAGGTCGGTGTGATCACCACATCGATGCCCTCATCGCCGATCGTCACTTCGCGCAGCACGCCGAGATCGGCGATGCTCAGCACGGGGATCTCGGGATCGACCACCGAAGCGGCGACGTCCCAGACCGCCTGCTCGCTCACCATACGGCCTCCGGATGCATGCGCGGCAGGTACTGCATCTCGGCGAGAATCCGCCCGAGAGGCTCGCTGTGGATTCCGGTGCGGCCCGACAGCCTGGTCGACGCGGTCGCAGGCAGCTCGAGGCCGGCCTCGGCGATCCCCGAGGTGACCGTCGAGGTCCACTCGTCTCTCAGGCTCTCGGGAACGACGGCGATGCCGGCCAACGCCTCTTCCACCTCATCGCTCCAAAAGAGCTCTTCGGCGTAGCGCCATACACGGATCAGCGCTTTCTGCATGAGGTGGCGGGATCGCTCGGTGCCGTCGCCGAGTCGTACCAACCAAGCTCGTGAGTGTCGAAGGTGGTACTGCGCCTCCTTCTCCGCCTTGGCGGCGATGGCCGCCAACTGCTCGTCGGTGCTGCCTGCCAGCTCGCGCCACTGGGGGAGCTGAAACGCGTCGAACAGGAACTGGCGGGCGATGGTGTCGGCGAACGATCCGTTGGGTTGTTCGACCAGGACCAGATTGAAGAACTCCCGCTCGTCGCGGTGGAACGCCAGCTGGTCCTCGCCCCGTCCCGCCCCTTCGACCGCGCCTGCGTACTGGTACAGAGAGCGAGCGTGGCCGAGCAGGTCGAGCCCGATGTTGGTGAGGGCGATGTCCTCTTCGAGGTCGGGGGCGCGCGACGACCATTCTGCGAGGCGATGTGACAGGATCAAGCGGTCATCACCGAGGCGAAGCAGATACACGAAGAGGGGTTTCACATGTGCCCCACTTCGTCCGGGATCTCATAGAACGTGGGATGCCGGTACGGCTTGTCGTCGGCCGAGGCGAGCAGGCTCTCGTCGTGCGGGTCTGACGCCGAGATCGCTGCCGAAGGCACGACCCACACTGACGTTCCCTCCATTCTGCGGGTGTAGACGTCGCGGGCGTTCTGGAGGGCCGTCTCGGAGTCGGGTGCGTGCAAGCTGCCGGCGTGTATGTGTGACATCCCGCGTCGAGGGCGGATGAACACCTCCCACAGCGGCCATTCGCTCCGCCCGACCTCGCCGTCACCGACCGGGCTGTCATCGGTCGCTCCATGGGCTTCATAGACCATCAGGCAGACTTCCTCTGCTTCCTGGCGTGAGCCGTCGCAGCCTCTCGGACCCAGGCGTTGTCCTCCCAGGCGGAAACCTTTTGATCGAGCCGCTCTCGGTTCATCGGGCCCTTGCCGCTGACTACGTCCCAGAACTCTTCCCAGTCGATCTCGCCGAAGTCGTAATGACCTCGCTGTCCGTTCCAGCGCAGGTCCGGGTCAGGGATGGTGAGGCCCAGGAATTCGGCTTGAGGTACGGTCATGTCCACGAACTGCTGGCGAAGATCGTCATTCGAGACTCGCTTGATCTTCCACGCCATCGACTGCTCGGAGTGCGTGGACTCGGAGTCGTGGGGCCCGAACATCATCAGCGATGGCCACCACCAGCGGTCGAGCGCGTCCTGAGCCATGGCGCGCTGGTCCTCGGTGCCGTCGCACAGAGTCATCATGATCTCGTAGCCCTGCCGCTGATGGAAGCTCTCCTCCTTGCAGATCCGCACCATGGCTCGGGCGTAGGGCCCGTACGAGCAGCGAGTCAGCATCACTTGGTTGGTGATGGCCGCTCCGTCGACCAGCCACCCGATGGCGCCGATGTCAGCCCAGGAGACAGTGGGGTAGTTGAAGATCGACGAGTACTTGTGCTTGCCCTCGTGGAGCTTCCCGACCATCTCGTCGCGGGTGACCCCCAACGTCTCGGCAGCGGCATAGAGGTAGAGCCCGTGACCGGCCTCATCCTGGACTTTGGCCATGAGGATCGCTTTGCGCTTCAGGCTCGGGGCACGGGTGATCCAGTTGCCCTCTGGCTGCATTCCGATGATCTCCGAATGGGCATGTTGGGCGATCTGACGGATCAAGGTCTGGCGGTACGCATCCGGCATCCAGTCACGAGGCTCGATCTTCTGCTCGGCATTGACGGTGCGCTGGAAGAGGGATTCGGGGTCCATCACTGTATCGTAAAGAACGAACGTTCGTTCGTCAACCATAACGGAACGACGAGGTACGCTTCCTCACGGCGGGCCCGTGACGTTGGACTTTCGACTCTGGGCTCGAATTCGTACCTCGGGAGAGAATGCGTCCGGATCGGTCGACTGCCGAGTCAACGAGGAGCTCTTCCGGTTTGTCGCACATCAGTCATGGGTATATCCACTTCTTCAACAACGAACGCAGGGGGCAATGCAGTATGTTCGAACAAGGAACTCGCGAGGTGGTGACACCGATTCGCAGGCCGGTACACGTGGGGGTCGTCACGACCTATGCACCCAGCCGCTGTGGCATTGCACGGTTCTCGGCGTCGCTGATCGACGCTTTGAATCGAGTGGCGCCGCAGTACGACATCGATGTCGTCAGGCTGACCGACGGCGACGCCGGGCGACCGGGAACGGCTTCTGCCCGTACGGTTGGCATGGAGTTCGATCCCGATTGCCCGGTGAGTGTACGGGCGGCAGCCCGCCATCTGGAGGGCGCCGACCTCGTCTTACTTCAACATGAGTACGGAATCTACGGACAGGACGATGGTCAGGCCATCGTTCGTCTCGTGACGGAACTGAAAACGCCGATCATTTCGGTCTTGCACACGGTGTTGAGCAGTCCGAGCGCGCGCCAAAGGCAGATCATTGAGCGATTGGCGGCGGAGGGTACGATCGTTGTGCCCTCTCGCAGCGCCCGAGACGAGCTCCTACGGCGATATCGGGTCGCCCCGCATTCGGTGTTCGCCATTCCCCACGGTGCGGACTGGACGCCGGCCCCGGCTGGAGCCACCCCGCGACGCCGCCTCATCAGCTGGGGACTGCTCGGTCCGGGCAAGGGCTTCGAGCGCGCCATCGCCGCAGTAGCTCAGCTCCGGGATCTCCGTCCCGAAGTCCGATATCAAATCGTGGGTCAGACGCATCCCAAGGTCTTGCGACAGTACGGCCAGTCGTACCGGCAGAGCCTCGAGCATCTCGTCGAACGGATGTCGATGAGCTCCATGATCGAGTTCGTCGACCGCTACGTCGACGACGAGGAGCTGTACGAACTCGCTGTGGCTGCGGACGTCGTGCTGGCGCCCTACGACAATCAGGAGCAGATCTCTTCGGGCGTGCTGATCGAGGCAGTCGCGGCCGGCAGGCCGATCGTCGCGACCCGGTTCCCCCACGCCGTCGAATTGCTCGCCGACGGCGCCGGAGTTGTCGTGGAGCACGCCGATACCTCGGCAATGGCCGACGCCATCCGGCGACTACTGGAGGATGGTGCAGCGTACGACGCAGCTTGGCAGGCGACCTGCCGAAAGGCCGGCGATCTGTCGTGGGACACTGTGGCGAGCGAATACACCCAACTCTTCTCGGCCATTTTGCGCAAGGAGCTGGTCACCGCCTGATCGCAACAATCACGGGCTTTGGCCGGGCCTGACGCCAGAATGGCATCGAAGTGCTCCCCGTGAAACGCCATGAGACGGTAGTGACGCCGGACCCCTCTCGGATGATGGCACGGCCGTTTCGGCCCGGTACCACCAACTTCGGCGGCGAGATGTCCCGACTCGACGCGGTCTCGACCCGAGTGATCGAGGCTGACGCATCGGCTCGAGCTGTGCTGCTGAAACAAGCCAGAGAACTGGCTGACAGCTTGGTCTGTGACATCGAAGAGATCTGGACCCGGCACTATGAGGAGGCAGCCGGGCATTCGGAGCTCGTCGCCGCGATCGACGAGCCCGACCTCCAGCTCCTGCTCGGCGCCTACTTCACCCAGCTGTATGCCTATGAGGCGGCTGCGCTGACAAATCCATCCATCGTCCCTGTCGGCGAGACCGCCTCGGATGGCTCCATCGAATTCGTCGCCAGCGCCCGCGCCATTGGCGAGGGGCACATATCGTCGATCGCGTTCCTGAGTGGAACGGTGTCGGCCCTGGGAAGCATCGTTCTCGATGCTCGAGCTCGGTGCACGACCGGGGGGACGAGGCGCCAGCCCGAGTACGAACGCGCCGCTTTCGTGAGCAAGCTGGCCGAGATGGGCGCCGACAACATGGTGTCCGAGCGAGTGATGGGCGATCTCGGTGAGTCCTTCTCGGCCGCCGATCTCGATGTGGCGATCGCCCACGCCGTCGACACCGACCTCGACTTGACGCTCGCCGGCGAAACATTGAAGCGGATCCATTGGCTGGCCAGTTCCAACTACCTGATCGAGTTCGGCTCCGGCGATGTCACCCAGCGGGTGATCTCCCCGGCCGGCCCGGCCGAGAGTCGGGGAATGGAAGATGCGCGATTCGTGCGCTTTGTGGAAGAAGATGGGTCGGTCAAGTACTACGCCACCTATACCGCGTTCGACGGGATGGAGATCCTCCCGCAGCTCATCGAGACCACTGATTTCGCGCGATTCCGTGTCTCGACTCTGAGCGGCGCAATGGCCCGGCACAAGGGCATCGCGCTCTTTCCAAGACGGATTGACGGGCTGTACTTCGCCCTGTCCCGCCACGACCAGGAGAGCACATTCATCATGCGCAGCAACTCGCTGCGCGAGTGGCGGAACGCCGAGCTGGCGTTCCGCCCCGAGCGTGGTTGGGAGGCCGTCCAAGGGGGGAATTGCGGTTCGCCGATGGAGACCGAGCACGGTTGGTTGCTGATCACTCATGGCGTCGGCCCGATGCGGCGCTACGTACTGAGTGCGGTCTTACTCGACCTCGCCGAGCCGACCAAAGTCATCGGTCGTCTACCGGATCCGCTCTTGGGGCCAGAGGGTGCCGAGCGCATCGGATACGTCCCCAATGTGTTGTATTCATGCGGAAGCATGATCCACAACGGCCTAGTGATCATCCCCTACGGGTTCGCTGACTGGGGTATCAAATTCGCCTCCGTCAGCGTCGATGACGTCATCGCTGCGATGGTGTGACGGATAGAGCTTCGTAGACGGCGGCGTACCCGGCGGCCATCGCGTCAGCGCTATATCGGGCCTGTGCCGTCGCCCGGCAAGCATCGCGGGAGATGGTATCGAGCGTCTTGGTGGCCCTGACGGCTCCCTCGACTGAGTCGACCAAGAAACCGGTGTGGCCTTCGTCGATCAGCTCGGGCATCGCCCCTCTCCTCCAAGCGACCACCGGAGTCCCCACGGCAAGGCTCTCCACGACGACCAGGCCGAACGGCTCATCCCACCGGAGCGGCATGAGGAGACCGTGGGCGCCGCCTACCAACGCTGCGACCTCGCTGCGGGTCAGCGCCCCCACGTATTCGACCCACGGATGGTTGATGAGAGGACGGATGACGTCTTCGTAGTAGGTCGAGTGGGCTTGATCGATTGGTCCGGCGATGCGGAGAGGCAAATCGGCTCGTTTGGCGGTCTCGACTGCCCATTCAACTGCCTTCTCAGGGGCAAGCCGGCCAACAAACGCCAGATGGCCCTCGTTCCCGGAACCGGCGGGAAACTCGGATACGCGAATTCCGTTCGACACTGTGGCGACATAGCGGAGCTCGGGAAGGAACGCCCGCTCGGCGTGGCTGATCGACACGAATGGTCGGTCGGCGTACCGGCGGAGGAGGCGATGGTGGGCTTGGTTCCAGGCGACGCCATGGAGCGTGGTCACCAGCGGGCAACCGATCAGCGCCGAGTACACCAATGCGTGCACATGTAGGTGAGAGTGGACGACATCGAACTGTCCGGCCGCAGCGGCTTCCATCGCTGCCGCGAGGTGCTCTTCCTCGGCGAGCCGGGGGTCGAGCTCCGAGTCGCTGAGCGGCGCAGGAACGGTGGCCTCCAACCGTGCGCTCGTTTGCGATCCTTCGGGAGCGAATACCGTGACGTCGTGTCCTGCGGCGACCAATGCCTCCGTCAGATCGAAAGCCACGCGTTCCCATGGCCCATATCCGGCCGGCGGGAAGGAGTGACTGATCGGGGCGACCATCCCGATGCGAAGCGCCATCATGTGCTCAGGTTCGAGCCGACGTGTCCCATCGACTGGAGTGCACCCAGCGCCGAGAGAGTCGATTCGGCGCCACGATTGGCGTTGACGCTACTCGCGTGAAGGCCATCGAACCCTGCGCCGGTCTCGGGGTCGTACATCGCCAGGCCCGCGTCGTTGTGGCCGAGGAACCACAGGGCTGCAGCTCGGGCGTGATCCTTCCATTCGGGGTCGTCGGTGACACCTGCGGCCCTCGCACAGGCGTCGGCCATCGCCCACGCTTCGATCGGCTGCTGATCGAACGCAGGCGCTACGTCGCCGGGTCCCCGACCACCGACCGGCGTGAAGCTGAATGGTGCCTCGCGGCGCTCAACTTCCACCAGCCAGCGGAGCAGTTGGAGGCCGGAGTCGAGTGGGGCCGATTCTTCGAGGGCGACCCCGGCGGCGATCAATGCCTCAGGTATCCGGGCGTTGGCATACGCCAGGCGTGGTTCCGGCCAGGCCCAGGCGCCGGAGTTGGGGCCGGGAATGCGGCGGGCGATGCGCGAGAGGGACTCACGAATGGCAGGGGCTTCGTCGTCGGCCACTTCGAGGGCTGTCGCCAACCCGAGCGCTGCGTACGAGTTGGCGCGGGGAGACGACGTCTCGAGTGACGGCTGCTTGAGCGCAGACAGAAGGGGACCGCGATTGGAGGGCCCAACCGTTGCAAGTCCCACACCGAGTCCCCAGAGCGCTCTTCCATGTGCGTCGTCTGATCCCCTTCGATCGAGCCAGCGCCCGGAGTGGCCCATCCTGTTGTGCCATCCGTTTTGCATGCGGCCCGAGAGAACGAACCGCAAGGACCGGTCGAACATGTAGCGAACGTCTTCGGCGAGCTGATGTTCTCTGCCAAGGACGACCAGAACACGGGCGTTGTCGTCGGTCGTGTACCCGTGAGCGCGACGGGGCCGGTCGTGCCGAGCATGCTCGAAGATGCCTCTCGGTCCGGAGAGGCGCTCCAGATGGTCGAAGCGGATGGGGGTCGCATGACAGGCAGATCGCACGGGCACCTCGAGCAGGTTGCAGAGAGAAAAAGGCTACCGCCCGGCGAGCACTACCGAATGGCCTGCACGGCTAGGGTCGTCCGGACTCGACCGCAAGGAGACCGCCGTGCCCAGCTTGGAGCAGTTCTGCAGCATCGACGCCGAACTCGGCATGTCCGTGATCGGTAAGACGCCTGCCGGGATGCGCATCGACTTTCCCTTCGAGGGCACGGCCACGAGCAGCCACTGGGAGGGAGAGCGGCCAGTCAAGGGGGTCGACTACGTGACGGTCCGCAATGACGGCAACATGGATCTCGACATCCATGCGGTGATTGGCTCGGGGCGGGAGAAAGTCAGCTACCGGGCGTCAGGCGTGTCGATCGCCGGCGACCAGCAGGGGGTTGCTCATCCGCGCGAGCTGCTCACATTCCAGACCGCCGACGAGCCGCTTTCCTTCCTGAACGACGCCATCGGCGTTGCTCTGGGGAAGGGCGCCGATGGTCGGCTGGAGTTGACCGTCTACCTGGTGGTCGACTGAACGTCAGCCGATCGCAAACACCACGTGCAGGGTCACCCGCACCTGGGTCGTCCCTGACGCCACCCCGATGTCGCTCACCGATTCTTGGGCGATTCTGCTCTGATAGGGCGTGGACGGCGAGACTGGCGAGCTGTCCTCGCTGATCCAGATCGGCTCGCCGAGGGTGACCCCACTCAACTCGGCGAGCTGCGCAGCACGCTGTCTGGCATCGGCGAATGCTGCTTCGCGAGCGGCCGCCCCCAGCTCAGCGTCATCGGCCATCTCCCACACGACGGAATGGACGACGAGGTCGTCTCCGGCCACTCGGCCGGCGGCGGTGACGATCGGACCGGCCTGTTCGAACTCGGTCAACGTGACGGCGTAGGTCGTGGCGACCTGGTAGCCGGCGATGCGCTGGTGGTTGCCTGAGTAGTCCCACTGCGGATAGACCGATAGCTCGCCTGTCTGCACGTCATCGGTTGGAACACCATGTTCGGTGAACAGGTTCAGCAGCGCTTGGGAAGTCGCACCGACGACGGCCATGCCCTCTTCGACCGAGCCGGCCAGGTGCTGGACCCCGATACGGACTCGCAGCCGGTCGGGAACTCCCGTGACCACGCCGCTGCCCTGGACGGCGATGCCCTGTTGCGGCGCGGGTGTTGCACTCATTCGCCCGACCTTCTGTCTCGTTTGCGGGAGCCGGTCTTCGGTGGCTCCGATACGCGGCCATTCCGGGCGCGTTGGCCGGTACGGCGAGGGTGTCGATGCTCTCGGCTAGAACGCACGCGGATACGTCTCGGATCGTTCGCGCCGTGCCAATGCCCTGAGCATCTCTTTGGGGCCGTGGCGGGCTGTGGCGATCTCGAAGAGCGTGGCCAGGGTGAGGTCGAGCGCTCCGGGAGGCAGGGCGGGCAAGTCCACGTGCACGCTCGCCTCCAGGTCATCGAGATGCACCACAATCTCGACGACCCGGGTGATCAGATAGTCGTCGAGCCGCATCGCCATCGTCCCGAAAACCTCGATCACGGTGGCTTCAGGCAGAGTGTTGAGCTTGGTCCGCAGATCGCCGGCGGCTCGCTCGACTCGACGGGCGAGGCGTTGGGGGCCGTCCTCGGCCTCGGCGCCGGCTCGGGCGCGAACCTGCTGGTGCTCGGTGCTCTCGACCGGGTCGGCGTCACCGGCAGCCTGGAGGAAGTATTCGGCTGGTCCCACGGGAGCGGCGCCAAGCGGTTCCGGGCGCTGGAGATAATCGGCGGGCGCCAACACTGCCCGGGCCAGATGGCCGGTCAGCCCGCCGATCGTGTACTTCGGCAGGGCGCTGTCTCTGTCCCACGCCCCCTCGATGTCCGGGTGGCGGATCGTTGCGACCACGCAGTCCGCCGCTCCCATGAAGGCTTCTCTGATCATCGGATCGCACGATACGCCGATCTGCCACTCTGCGTCGCGTTTTCACTCTCTGCGCGAACGGCTTACACTCGGTCGATGCGCAGGGAGGTGCTGAACCACGAATTGCCTATCGCCATGGCACACCGTGGTTCAGGGGTTTTGTGGCCGGAGAACACCCTGGTTGCGTTCCAGGGAGCGGTCGACCTCGGATACCGATACCTGGAGACCGACCTGCACGCCACCGCTGATGGTGTTCTTGTTGCCTTGCACGACGACACCCTCGACCGGACGACCGATGGCACCGGACCCGTGTGGAAACACACTCTGGAGCATGTCCAGTCACTGGACGCCGGGTACCGCTTCGACGCCGTCCACCACTTTCCTCACCGAGGGACCGGAGTTCGGGTCCCGACGCTCGAGGAAATCGTCACGACGTTTCCCGATGCTCTCCTCACGGTCGACCTCAAGCAAAACGGCCTCGAACCATTGTTGGTCGACGCGGTGCACCGCCTCGACCTATGGGACCGACTGATCGTCGGCTCCTTTCGTGACAGTCGGATCAGGCGTTTCCGGCGCTTGACAGGCGGTCGCGTAGCGACATCGACCGGTCCGCTCGCCACCGCCCGGGCCATCATGGCCGCTCGGTCCCGTCGTCCCCTGAGAGTCCAAGCCGACGCCCTGCAGATCCCGATGCGGCGCGGCTCGGTCGAGGTGGTCACCCCGACCTTGATCGAGGCGGCGCATGCGGCAGACAAACACGTCCATGTGTGGACCGTGAACGATCCGCAAGACATGGTGAGGTTGCTCGACATGGGGGTGGACAGCATCATCTCCGACCGTGTCGACACCCTCAAAGAGGTCATGATCTCGCGCGGGGGCGGGGGTCCGCCAGAATGGCACGATGATCGGTGACTGGTCTCTACTCGGGGAGGTGGTGAGAACCCAGATCCACCGAGCCGAGGTCGTCCACGACGGGATCTACGACGCCCCCCAAATCGCCAGAACCGACTCGCTGTGGATCACCCCATCCGGCGTGGTCGGCGTGGTCGGCGGTCGCGCCGAGCTCGACTCTCATCATAGAGACCATCCGCGGCTCGGTAGGTTCCGGCCGGGCCGGCAGCTGTCGGTGGGTTTCACTGGTCACTACCGGCTGATGGCTGAACGCTTTGGTGACGTTGCCGCCGGCATCGCTGCCGAAAACGTCCTCGTCGCCCACGACGGCCGCGTGGCCGAATCCGATCTGGGTGGTGGTCTCATGGTCGAGACGCCGGCGGGACGGTTCGAGCTGGCCGCGGCCAAGATCGCTCGTCCGTGCGTGCCGTTCACGCGATTCCTGCTCGGATCTGGCGAGCCGGACGACCAGGTGGTGAGCGAGCACCGTGCGTTCCTTCAGGACGGTATGCGGGGCTATGTGCTGGCGCTCGTCGACCTCGAGGTGCGGTTCCAGCTCGGTGAGGGTGATCGGGTGTATGCCCGGCCGTCAGACCAGGCGGGGAGCGCCGATCCGTACGAGAACACCCGGTGAGAAGGTCGCGATCGGCGGACCCGTGGGATCGGTGAATCCCGCAGCGGCCACCAAATCCTCCTCGAGGTCGAGCACCGTGGCGTGATAGAGGGGCCAGGGTGCGTGTTCCACCGGCGCATACGCGAGACCCCGTTTCAGGCTGCTGTACAAGCCCCAGCGGGCCGTGAAGTAGTGATCCCGTTCGGTAAGGTCCCGGTGGGGGATGGAATGGCCAACATCCACGTGGATCCTGCTCATCGCCCCGATCGGTGCCGGCCAACGACGCCTGCCCTCATAGAACAGCCGCCCTGGTGTGCGGTTGATGCTCATCTTGGCCCATGTGTATGGCAGCCGGTAGGTCGAGCGAGCGGTGAGCGCCGGGAGCAAACGCGACACGTCGAGCGAGAAGAAGAAGATGCCGGGCCCGAGTGGGCCAGACACATAGGTGCGCACGTTGGTTTCGGGAAAGGAAGACAGCCACGGCAACGGAGGCCCCCAGGGCAACCGCACGTTGCGCATGGCAAAGGGGATCAACCCCACCCAGGCGCGCTCATCGTGCAGATCGGGCACGAGCCCTGCCGGCAGCCGGGCAGCGACCTCGGCCGGGTCGTACGGCCAGTGCAGCATCGTCAGGTCGGCCCACTGTTGCACCATGACCGCTCGGCGCACCGGGGCCGGACACACCGGCGAGTACTCCATAGGCGCAACTGTATGCGCCGGACGGCCCGGGTGACTCCTCGCGTTGGAACTTCCAATGCCTCGCCTGCGTCGGATTGAAGTCATGATCGAACACAGACCGATCGCCGTGGGGGCGCGCAGGCTGGTGGTCCTGGTCGCAGCGGCGGTGACGCTGGCGGCGTGCACCACAGCTACCGCACCGACGACCACGATGGACCCGCAGATGGTGCAGGGCGTCTGGGAGCTCACCTCGGGTGAGGTCCATGGCTCGGACCTGAAACCGCCCGATGGGTACCCGATCACCCTGATCATCGAGGAGCGCCGACTCGGTGGGACCGCCGCCTGCAACGGCTATGGGAGCGACTTCGTGCTCGACGGCGCTGCGATCACGATCAGGGAGTTGGGCCAGACGTCCGCGGCTTGCGGCCCTCCAGAGGTGATGGAAGCCGAGGCGACCTTTCTCGCCGGGTTGGCCGCAGTCGACACCGTCGAGGTGAGCGACCAGAGTCTCCGGCTTGCAGGTCCTGAGGTCGAGCTGACGTTCGCCCAACGCGAGGAGGTCGACGAGCGGGCATTCGTCGACGTCGAGTGGCGTCTGGTCGAGATGATGCGCAAGGGCGTCTCGGCGGAACCGGGAGGCGAACCGGCGATGCTGCTCATGGCCGGCGATGGCACCGTGTCCGGATCCACCGGCTGTCGGGATCTGGCGGGGCAGTGGGCGGTGTTCGGGCGAGATGTGCTCTTTCCCACCTTCGGTGCAGAAGGCGACTGTCCGGCGGACTTGGCCGCTCAGGATTCGCACGTCGTGACGGTGCTGGGCGACGGCTTTCAGGTGCGCCTCGATGGCGACCGGCTCATGCTTTCCTCGGTCGGTGACGACGTGCTGGTGTACGAGCGAGCAGCTCCCTCAGACCGGTAGCGTGAGTTGGCGGTCAACAGGCCCGGCTGGCTGAGGTCGTTCGCGGCCGTGCGGCTTGGCTGGCAGCCGCCCGGCCTTGAGTTCCTGCAGCGTTCCGAGGATTCGATCCTGATACTCGGCCGGTGCCTCGCCGGATGTCCCGAAGTGGCGCTCACATCGAGGGACGAGGTCGGGTCGGTGGTCGCTGAGTGCCCGGTAGAAGTGATCGCGCACGGAACTCCGCAGATGGAGGGGCACGCAACCGACCGAAACCGCACCGGCGCCGATCGCAGCCTCGACGACTTCGGCCATTTGCTCGGGCCGATCGGACAGGCCGGGCAGGATGGGCCCCATGAGCACTCCAGCCGTGATCCCTGCTCGCCTGAGCTTGGCTAGCGCGTCGATCCTCTTCCGCGGGTGGGGTGTGCCCGGTTCGGTGGCTTTCCACACTTCCTCGTCGAGCGTGCCAACCGAGAAGTCGACTCGAACGTCGGCTCGGGCGGTCAGCGCCTGCAGCAGATCGAGGTCTCGCAAGACCAGGGACGATTTGGTGAGGATGGCGGTGGGATTGGCGTACCCGATCATCACCTCGAGGATGCCGCGGGTGAGACGGTATTTACCCTCGGCCGGTTGATAGGGGTCGGTGTTGGTACCCATTGCGACGAGGTGACCTGCCCAGCGGGCCGGCGCCAGCTCGTGGGTGGCGCGTTCGACCGCGTTGATCTTCACGACGATCTTGGAGTCGAAGTCGGAGCCGCCGTTGAGGCCCAGATATTCATGGGTGGGACGGGCAAAGCAGTAGGTGCAGCGGTGGCTGCATCCACGGTACGAGTTGATGCTGTATTCGAAACCGAAGCGCGGTCCGCCGGGCTGGCGGGTGATCAGCTTCTTGGTCTCGACCTCGAGGAACTCGAGGCCCCGGTACTCACCCTTGCCGATCTCCCGCCGCAGGTGGCCGAACAACGCCAGCTGCGGCTCGCTTCGGTCGGCCAGCTTCCAGCGGACATTTGTCATTCACGGCAGACTAATCGAACATACGTTCGATGTGGTCGTCAGCTCTGCAGGCTTGGTTTGTGCGCCGGACGTCGCGATTCGAATGCGGCGATGTCGCCGTCGTGGCTCATGGTCAGGCCGATGTCGTCGAGCCCGTTGAGGAGTCGGTGCTTCACGAAGGGGTCGATGTCGAAGCTCGCCTCGAATCCGTCGGCGACCACGGTCTGATTCTCGAGGTCGATCGCCGCCTCGGAGGCCGGCTCGAGCCGGGCCAGCTCGACGAGGTACTCGACTTCCTTCTCCGAGAGGACGACCGGTAGCAGCCCGATCTTGGTGCAGTTGGTGTGGAAGATATCGGCGAAGGACGGAGCGATCACCGCTTCGAAGCCCCAATCTTGAATCCCCCACGGAGCATGCTCTCTCGACGACCCAGACCCGAAGTTGGGCCCGGTGAGGAGCAACTTGGCATCCTGGTACTCGGCCCGGTTGAGGACGAAGTCGGGATCGGCCCGCCATTCGGCGAAGACGAACTGGCCGTAGCCGGAGCGCTCGACCCTCTTGAGATACTGCTTGGGCATGATCTGGTCGGTGTCCACGTTTGCTCGCGGCAGTGGGGCCATGGTGCCGACGATCTTCCGGACCGGCTTCATGCCAGGCGCTCCAGGAACTCGAACCTGGTCGGAGAGCTGTCGAACCGACTCGGGTCGAAAGCAATGACGGTGTCTGGGTTGACGATCCACATCGGGGTGGGGCCGCTGTCGAACTTCCACTCGTACTTGGATGCGATGTTGTGGTTCAGCTCGTCATAGCGCTCGGCCGACGGCGTTTCGAGGTGGGCGGTTCCGCGCACCATGACCTGTAGGCCGGCGTGGTTCACACCGATCTCGAGGTAGGGCGAAACGACCAAGTTCCGCGCCCACCTGCTGGCGGGGTCACCTGCCAGATAAACGACGCCTCCGAGGCAAGCGGCGTGGATCGGCACCAGATGGGGCTTTCCGTTCGGATTGACGGTGCTGATCCAGTAGATCCCGGCCGAGTCGAGTGTCTCAGCCACGAGCTGCCAGCCGAGCATCCCAGCTCGATTGGTGCTGATGCCGTATCCGGCGGGGAGATCGGGGCGGCCCGAGACGGGCGGCGTCACAGCAGATCCCGCACGTCGACGAAGCGGCCGGCGATGGCTGCGGCAGCCGCCATCGCCGGGCTGACGAGGTGCGTGCGACCTCCTGCTCCCTGCCGGCCCTCGAAATTCCGATTGGACGTCGACGCGCAGCGTTCTCCAGGTTCGAGCACGTCGGGGTTCATTGCCAGGCACATGGAACAGCCGGCGTCCCTCCATTCGAATCCGGCGTCCTTGAAGATCCGATCCAGCCCTTCATCCTCGGCTTGGAGCTTCACCAGCCCGGAGCCCGGCACGACCATCGCCGACACCGAGTCGGCCACCTTCTTACCCGCGACGATCGAGGCGGCCTCGCGCAGGTCCTCGATCCGGGCGTTCGTACAGGACCCGAAGAACACCCGGTCGATGTGGATCTCGGTGATCGGAGTACCCGCTTCGAGGTCCATGTACTCGAGCGCACGTTTGATCGAATCCCGTTCGATTGGGTCGTCTGCGGAATCCGGCGATGGGACGGCCGACGACACCGGTACCGTCTGACCGGGATTGGTACCCCACGACACGTACGGCTCGAGTGCGGCGGCGTCGATCGCGAGCTCGGTGTCGAACACTGCTCCCGTGTCGGTGGGAAGACTGCGCCAGTAGTCCAGCGCAGCGTCCCATGCGTTGCCCTGTGGTGCCTGTGGGCGTCCCTTCAGATAGGCGTACGTGGTCTCGTCGGGGGCGATCAGCCCGGCGCGGGCGCCGCCTTCGATCGACATGTTGCAGATGGTCATCCGGCCTTCCATCGACAGCGACTCGATGGTCGATCCCCGGTATTCGATGACGTGGCCGGTGGCGCCGGCGGTGCCGATCCTGGCGATGATGCCCAAGATGACGTCCTTGGCGGTCACTCCTCGCGGGAGTGGCCCCTCGACGGTGATTGCCATCGTCTTGGGCTTGCGCTGGGGCAGCGTTTGGGTGGCGAGCACGTGTTCGACCTCGGACGTGCCGATTCCAAATGCGAGCGCTCCGAAGGCGCCGTGAGTGGCGGTATGCGAGTCGCCGCAGACGATCGTCATTCCCGGTTGGGTGATGCCCTGCTCGGGTCCGATGACGTGGACGATGCCCTGGCGGGGGTCGTCCAGCCCGTAGAGGGTGATCCCGAACTCGACACAGTTGTCGACCAGCGTGTCGATCTGCTTCTTCGACAACGGGTCACGAATGCCCAACGCGCGGTCGGCGGTCGGGACACCGTGATCGATGGTCGAGATCGTCAGATCTGGACGCCGAACAGTGCGGCCGGAGAGACGGAGAGAGTCGAACGCCTGCGGTGAGGTGACCTCGTGGACGAGGTGCAGATCGACGTACAACAGGTCGGGCTCCCCGGGCGCCTGTCGCACGACGTGGTCGTCCCAGATCTTCTCGAACAGGGTGCGCGGCGCAGACATGGCGTAAGCGTAGCCATGGGCACCGCGCCCCCCAACCACAGGATTCGCCGCCTTCTTCGCGACCTCGGCCGTCGGTCGTCCCGGATCTCCCCTTGGACGCATATCGGGGGGCTCCCCGATGGTCGCGCAGCCTCGGCGACCTGATGCTTGAGGAAACGATCGAAGGAGCGACCATGCGCAGCAACCCGACCGGCGAAGCCTACATCACCGCCGTGGGAGCCTATCTGCCGGGTGAACCTGTCGGCAATGACGAGCTGACCCAGTTTCTCGGCGCCACTCCCGGTGGTTCCGAACGGCTGCGGGCGAGGATGCTCCAGGCCAACGGCATCGAGAAGCGCCACTATGCGATCGACCGTTCCGGGCGAACGACGATGCTCAACGAGGAGCTCGCCGCTCGGGCGGTGACCACAGCGATTCGGAGTCGTGGACTTGGCATCGAGCAGGTGGGCATGCTGGCGACAGGAACCACCCAGCCCGACCTGCCGGTGCCGGGATTCGCCTCGATGGTGCACGGCCGCCTCGGCGGCGGCCCGAAAGAGATCCTGTCGGCCGCCGGTGTCTGCTGTTCGGGCGTGGCCGCGCTGAAAGCAGTGGAGGACGCCATACGCCTCGGCCGTCACCCGCTCGGCGTGGCAGTCGGCTCCGAGCTCGTCAGCCGGGCATTGCGAGCAGACCGTTTCCCCGACGAGCCTGGGTTCGATGCCGAGTTCCTGCGTTGGATGCTGTCGGACGGCGCCGGAGCGGTGGTCATCGAGGACCGGCCCCGGCCGGATGGTCCGTCGCTGCGAATCGACTGGACACATCTGGTGTCCCATGCCCACCGCCTTCCCGTGTGCATGTTCGCCGGGGCGGCCAGCGGAGCGAATGTGGCAGCCGGGTCGACCTGGCAGGACCAGCCCGACCCGGCTGCCGCCCACCGACTCGGCATGCTCAACCTGCGCCAGGACACGGCGATCCTCAACTCGATCGTGGCACTCGGAGTCGAAGAGTACGTCCGGCTCGTGCGGGCGGGTCGGGTGCACCCGGCCAAGATCGACCATCTGCTCGTGCATTACAGCTCGGAGTACTTCCGGAGCGACATCGTCCAGCTGATGACCGAAGCTGGTCTGATGATCCCCGAAGAACGGTGGTTCACCAACCTGCACACCAAGGGCAATACGGGCGCCGCCAGCATCTACGTCATGCTGGAAGAGGCGTTCAACGGTGGCCGCATCGTTCCGGGCGACCGCGTGCTGTTGATGGTGCCCGAATCCGGACGATTCTCCGTTTCGTTCGTCCACCTCACGTGCGTCGAGAGCGAGTCGCCACCGGCGGAGCGGACGGGACCATTCATTGCCGAGCAGACGGGCAGCCGTCACGTGGAAGACATCTCGGACGACCCCTCCCGTTGGCTCCTCGAGGAGCTGGCGCTCGTATGGGCAGGCTTCGAAGAACAGCTCGCCCGGGTTCCGATCGTTGGGCGCATCGAAACGGGCACGGCAACGCTCGAGGACTACCGCAACCTGCTACTGAACCTACGCCAGCAGGTGCTGGAGGGAGCCCGTTGGATCACCCGTGCCGCATCGAACCTCACGGTGGAGTACGCCGACCTGCGCGCCGAGTTCATCGAGCACGCCGCCGAGGAGCAGCTCGACTTCCGGATGCTCGAGCGGGACTATGTGGCGGTGGGCGGGAACCGTTCCGACATCGAGACGGCCCGTAAGAACCCGGGCTCTGAGGCCTTGTCCGCCTACATGTTCAACCAGGCGAGCCGGGAGAACCCGTTCGATCTGATCGGGGCGATGTACATCATCGAGGGTCTGGGCGCCAACAAGGCCACCCGGTGGATGGAACTGCTGCGAGACCACCTCGAGCTGGAGTCGGAGCAGGTTTCGTTCCTGACGTATCACGGCGGCGCCGACGAGGAACACACCGCAAAGATGTTCGAGATTCTGCGTTCGGATCTGATCAGTTGGGAGATCGCCACCGAGATCGCGCACACCGCCCGCGTCGTCGGGCGCTTGTATGCCCTCCAACTGGAGGAGGTGGATCATGGCCGATAGCCGACCCAGCGCCATGATCGAGCGGGAAGGCCCTGGGATCT
>JBFHAT010000021.1:0-49723 GCA_041586155.1 Acidimicrobiia bacterium | reverse complement strand
ACAGGAGTAGTTGGCCAAGGCCCAAGCCGACCATCGTGAGAACCATCGGCGTGTAGAAGAGGCTGCTCCTCAACCTCTCCTGGATAGACCTCAGTCGAATGATCATGCGTCCGTCTGCTTTCTCTTGGAGTGGCTGAATCGGGGTCACCCTTGGACCCTACTGACCGGGAGCTCGCCTCAGGAAGCTCCTGGCGGAGGCGAAGCTGGACAAGGCAAGGTTGAAGGAGTTGGCCGAGGGAATGCTAACCCCGGAGCGACGCAGAGCGGTCATCGTTCTGCTGGAGCGGTTCGGGGTGTCGCAGCGTATTGACAGAAGCGGAGGGCGGTCTGGATACGATCTTCGCCGCTCGCCTCAACCAGGCGATGACCAGGCCGGGACTCTCTGGTGC
Source organism: Acidimicrobiia bacterium (assembly GCA_041586155.1). Lineage (GTDB taxonomy): Bacteria > Actinomycetota > Acidimicrobiia > Spongiisociales > JAENVV01 > JBFGJH01. The sequence goes on along the minus strand of JBFHAT010000021.1, from coordinate 49,334 downwards.
CGTCCTCATGGACCGCTCCGATGACGCAGAAGGGCGGCTTGGCTACTTCGCCGAGGCAGCGCAGGTCATGCGCGAGCAATCTCCCACGCAGGTGGAGGCGCTCATCGCCGACGGACTGATCCGGCAGACGAACCCGGTCGCGCTCGCTGCCCTCGCCCTCGCCCTCGCCTGCCTCGCATCCATCGATCTCGCCCTACGGACGTTCCTCGATATCGACATCACAGATGAAGGCCAGCGAGATGCACTCGTCGACGACATCGTCGACGTCATCTCGCACGGTGTACTTCCCGGGACCGACACCAGGGTCGTTGAGTCCCTACGCGCACTGAGCACGCCGGTTCCAGCATGTTCTGTTGGGTATCCAACAGAACGCACCGGCCAAGCCGTCGCGTCCCCAGAAATCCCGGTGGCGATTAGCGGTTCGAGCAATCGTTGTGGGCCCGGCAGGACTCGAACCTGCGACCAAGGGATTATGAGTCCCCTGCTCTAACCAACTGAGCTACGGGCCCCAGCCAGAGCCAGTGTAGGAGTAACCCCGTTCCATCAGCGGCGGCGGCCCTGGCACCCACCGTCGTTCGAGACTGCGAGACTGCTCCGGATGCCCAAGCGGTCACGCGGCGAGTTTCTGACGTTGATGGCGGCGGCAATGGCCATCGTGCCCATCGCGATCGATGCGGTGCTCCCTGCGTTCGGCCACGTCCGAGCGCATTTCGGCCTCGCTCCGACCTCCGCCGACGTGGCGCTTGTCATCACGGTATTCATGGCTGGGCTCGGGATCGGTCAGTTCGTCTACGGGCCGCTGGCCGACCGATTCGGGCGCAAACCGGTCTTTCTGGCGGGGATTCTCCTCTATGTGGTTGCCGGCCTGCTGACGAGCGTCGCGCCGTCGCTCGACGTGTTGCTGGTGGGGCGGTTCTTCTGGGGACTCGGTGCGGCGGGCCCTCGGGTGGTGACACAGGCGATGCTGCGGGATAGATTCCGGGGCGATGAGCTCGCCAGTGCGATGGCAGTCATCATGACCATGTTCCTCGCCGTCCCCACCGTCGCTCCGCTGCTCGGTCGAGCGGTGCTCGAGCTCGGATCATGGCGCTGGACATTCGCCGTCGGGCCGGCTTTTGGGACGCTCGTTGCGCTGTGGTCGTTGCGAGCCGATGAGTCGCTCGAACACACGCAGCGGCTCCCACTCGACGTCCAAACGATCGGGCGTTCGACGTTGGAGGTGTTCCGCACGCCCAGCGCCGTGTGGAACATGATCGCCTGGATGATGCTCTCGGCCGCCTTTCTCCCCTACCTGGCATCATCCGAGCGGATCTACGGCGCTGCGTATGACAGGGCCGACCAGTTCTTTCTCTGGTTCTCGGCAGCCTCGGTGGTGATGGCTTCGGTCACGTTGGCCACGAGCCGGATCGTGGCGCGCCTCGGCACCAAAACGACAACGATGGGAGCGTTGGCGCTGTTGGTCGGGCTCGGCGTCGCCAACCTCACGGTGACGCTCCTGACCGCAGGAACGCCGCCATTCGTCTTCTTCGTCGTCACAACGACGCTTCTCATCTCGTTGACGGCCGCCCTGTCCCCGCTGCTCATCTCACGCACCCTCGAAGATGTCGGCCATATCGCCGGAACCGCCGCCTCGACGACCGGCGCCATCGCCTTCATCGGCGCGTCTCTCCTTTCCCCGTTTGTCGACCGGGCAATCGAGACCACCGTCACGCCGTTCGCAGCCGGATACGTGGTGTTCACCGTCCTCGCCGGGCTCGCGGCGATCGCGGCCGATCGACGAGGCACGCTGGCACCACGCTCGAGAATCTCCTCTTGACTTGAAGTTCACTTCAAGTCGTACCGTCTCATCATTGTTTCGAAAGGAGAAACGATGAAACCCAAGCCACCCTTCTCGGTCCGGCAGCTGAGGTTGGTCGTCGAGGCCGACGACTTCGACGATGCGGTGACGTTCTACCGCGATGTGCTCGGCATGCCGGAAGAGTTCAGCGTCGACAGCGGCAACGGCGCGCTGGTAGTGGCACTCCAGGCTGGCAGGGCGACCCTGGAGATCGTCTCGCCCCAACAGCGGCGACTCATCGACGAGCTCGAGGTTGGTCGCGACGTCAGCCGCAAGTTCCGTGTCGCCTTCGAGGTGACGGACGTCGAGGCGGCGACGAAGGAGGCGGCGAACGGTGGCGGCGAGCTCATCGCCCCGCCCACAGAGACTCCGTGGCGATCGAGCAATTCGCGGCTGGAGGGACCGGCCGACCTGCAGATCACGCTGTTCGAGGAGCTCGACGGGTGAATGCCGCCATCAGCGGCGTCTTCGCTCGCCGAACTTTCGGCGGTTTCCGCGCCATAGCCCGACAGCAACCTAAGGAACGAGAGACCTCTGCCCAGCGGGTCACGGTTGAGGTAAGTTGTCGGTCGGGCAGCCAACATGACGATCAACGGGTTCCGGCTACGTATCCAACCCTGGCCGGCGGGAGCGCTGATTTCTGCGCTCTTCATGGCGGCGTGCTCGCCCTCCTCGAATGAAGGGGCCCTGACCGTCGACGAGGTCGTTCAGCTACCCCCCGAAGAAGTGCATTTCCGCCTGGAGTCGCAGATCGAGGAGGACAGGCGCGTGTGCATCGAAGAAGCCGGGTTCACCTACGTGCCGCACGTGCAACCTCGATTCGAGGCCAATTCCGGTGTGGCTCGCATATGGGGCGCCTTGATCACCGGCGACGATCGAGAGCAAGTCAGGACCCACGGCTATGGACTGGTCGCCGGAACAATCGAAGACAGCCAATACTTTGCGTCCGACCCGAACGTGCACATCCGCCGCGGCCTGAGCCAGCCGGAGGCGGAGGCTTACAGCAAGGCATTCGAGCGATGCGCCGTCGAGGCCCGGGAGAGGGCGGGATTCGACTCCGACTACATCCAGATGTCGATTCGAGTAACCCAGCTCGTCAGTGATCTCGAGCAGACCATCGTGGCGGATTCCCGACTGTCGGAGCCGACCGCTCGATGGTCGCTGTGCATGAGCGACCGGGGTCACACGGTTCGGAGCCTTTCGGACCCCAGGGATTCCATCGCGATGCGCCTGGAAAACGTCGACTTGGGTGAGCTGGACCTCGACTCCATGCTGGCCGACGAGGTCGACCTGGCGAACGACGATCTCGAGTGTCGTGTGGAGGCCGAGGTGGACGATGTGCTCCGCGAGGTGAGGGAAGAGTCCGAAGCACGCTTGTTCGAGCTACATGGTGACCTGCTGACCGAATACCACGCGGCTCGCAACGGACTCCCGTGACGTGGCCCAACCGTAAGAATCGCGAGCATTCTTCGAACTTTCGGCGGTTTCCGGTCCATAGCCCGACAGGAACCTAAGGAACCAGCCAGTACGCTTTCGGCCACGATGCGTTCCTTGGGAGTGGCGATGGTGGTTCTGGCGCTGGGGGCGTGCACCAGCGCCACGGTGGGCGAGGCTTCTGCCACCCACCCTGGCGACACCGTCCCACCTCCGCCGCCGACGAGTTCCTCCGCGCTTCCCACCCCGTCGACGACATCCACCACGTTCACCACCGCAACGACCTCCACCATCCCCACCTACGAACTGCGAGGCGAAGTCGTCGACGCAGCTGGCGTGCCGATCTCAGGCGCCACGATATCGATTGGCGACCAGACGGCCCGCACCGGTCGCGACGGCGTGTTCTCGTTGAGTTCCGTGCCCGCGGGCACCGTCCGGATCACCCGCCCCGGCTGGGTGGACGACGCGGTCGAGTTCACGGGCGAGCCGATCTCGGTGACCCTCGAGCCGTTCGTCGTGCGAGCCATCCGGGTCACCCGCTACAACTACATCGACGGCAACGGGCTGGACGACTTGTTGGAGCTGGCCGACGGAACGGTGATCAACACGCTGATCTTCGACACGAAGGACGAGACCGGTCGGACCCTGTACGCGACCGAGGTCCCCACTTCCCATGACATCGGCGCCGTTGAGGAGATCTACGACCCCGGCGAGGTCGTGACCCGTACCCACGAGGCAGGCTTGTATGCCGTCACCCGGATCGTCACCTTTGAAGACCCGGTGTGGACGGAAGCACAGCCGGAAGTGAAGTTGGCCGGACGCTGGGTTGATGCCCGCAACCGAGCGAACTGGGAATACCCGCTCCAGCTGGCGGTCGAAGCCTGCCGGCTCGGATTCGACGAGATCCAATTCGACTACGTGCGTTTCCCGGCCGGGCGCACCGCCGAAGCCGCGCCGGGGACCACCCAAGAAGAACGCCTCTCCACGATCGCCTCGTTCCTCACCGAGGCGCAGCACCGGCTGCACCCCCTCGGATGCGGCGTCTCGGCCGACATCTTCGGGATCGTGACCTCATCACCCACCGACGAAGGCATCGGGCAACGACCCGAGGAGATCTCCGCGGCGGTCGACGTCATCTCGCCGATGGTCTACCCCTCCCACTACTCACCCGGATGGCTGGGGTACAGCGACCCCAACGACCATCCCGGACCAATCACGGCCGACGCCCTCGACGGCGCTGCCCCGCGCATGGCACCCGGAACCCAACTCCGTCCATGGCTGCAAGCCTTCTACTACCGCCCGAGCCAGATCCACGCCGCCATTGCCGAAGCCGAGGCGCGAGGACACGGTTGGATGCTGTGGAACGCTGCGGGCCGCTACAACAGAGAAGCGCTGCCGGCGGCCGATTGAGCGATCAGGGGCCAGTCGAGATGACGGAGAAGAAGAGGAGCGTCAACAGCAGCATCGCTCCGATCGCCAGTGCGACCGGCGCCAGCACCGCCACTACGGAGCGGAGGGCGCCCAAGTGCATCGTGGTGAGCACCGCCACGACTTGCAATCCTGCCGCATAGGCGGCCGCCAGCCATCCCACCACGGGGATGGGAGCCAGCGCCAGGGGCATCAGCGCATAGGCGCTCGATTTGAGCAGGGCCCCAACCGAGCCGCGCCCACCGACGACGAGCGCAGTGGCGTACACCAACACGCCGCCCACCAGCCACACGGCGCCGGCCGCCAGTGCGACGCCGGCGACAACATTCGGCCAGCACCCAATCCGACGTGACCGCTCCGACGACGCCAGCGACGAGTGCGGTGGCACCCACGACGACGGCAGGCCGCCCCCACGACCCGTTGGCCGCCCCTGCGAATGCGGCGGGGTCGGCCCGTAACGCCCTCCACGGACTGATTCGGTCCGCCATCGCAGCGTCCGGTCATGGGCGCCTGAACACAGACTCCACCCGGGCCACGGCGACGTCACAGGGGGCCGTCTGCATGACCTCTTCGGCCACCGCCCCCAACAGCACCATCGAGTCACCTGCCCCACCACGGTTGGACACCGTGATGAGATCCGACTGACGGCGTCGCACGGCTTCGTTGAGCGCCTCCGATGGCGAGCCGGACACGACCAGAGGCTTCACGTCCGCCCACTGCGATACAAAGCGGTCCATCGCCTCCTTGGCCCGGGCGATACGCTGGCTTCGCATCTGGTCGATCTCCACCGCGCTCATCCCGGCATCGGCGAGCATCGGATCGAACCGCGACGTCACCGCGAAGGCGGCGGTGATCTCGGCTGTCGGCGCGAGCCGACGGGCCAGCTCGACCGATTGGCGGGACGAGTCGGAAAGGTCCACTGCAGCGAGGACACGGCGGTATTGGGTGCGGGGTTGCCGCCGTACGGCCACCACCCCGACACGAGCCATTCGAGCGAGCCGACGCGTCACCGGGCCAACTTGGGCGGCATCGATCGATGAGGTTCCTGCGACGACCACATCGGCTTTACGAGCCAACTTGGCAACCTCCCGAGCGGGATGTCCGTCGGGCGTGACCAGCTCGACCTCGACTCCGCATCGCCCGCGAAGCCAGCCCGCCAGATCACTGGCCGCCGCCGTGGCCGCTTCCCGCAAACGATCCCGTTCCCGCTGGGACATGATCTCGTCTGAATCTTCTTCGACGACGTGCACCAGTGTGAGCGATGCCCCATGCTCCTCGGCGAGCATCCGGCCGCGTTCGGCGACTCTCCGCCCCATCGGGCTCAAATCAACCGCAGCCAGCACCCTTCGCATGGGCGTTCCTCCTGCCATCGCCCGGGTACCTTACCGTCGCGTCCGCTTCATGAGCACGGCCGGCACCCGACCGCGAACCGAGTTGACCACCTCGAGTGCCGCGGCCGACTCGATCTCGGCGACGGTGAGAGATCGTTCCCCGACCGAACCCGAGGTCACCAGCGCGGCGCGCCCCACGCCCGGCAGGCAGCCGTCGTTCACCGGCGGTGTCCACCATCGTCCGTCGATCCGGGCGAGGAGGTTGGTGATCGTCCCTTCGGTGACGTTCCCGCGCTCATTCACGAGCAGCACCTCGTCGGCATGGGGATGGCGTACCCGCCGGACGTCGTAGGCCGACCGATGGGTCGTCTTGTGGAACAGGAAGGGATCGGTGGTGTCGACCGGCTCGTCGTCGACCGCCAGACGCACCACCGTCCACGGCGGGCCGAGCGGTACGGCTTCGACATCGATGGCCCCCGCGCGATCGACCATGAGGCGAATCCGCAACGGCTCCGAACCGGAGGCAGCGTCGGCCAAGGCTTTCTCGACGACGCTCGTCTCCAGGTCGATGCCGAAATAGATGGCCGAGTCTCTCAGTCGCGAAATGTGCCCGTCGAGCAGGGCGTACCCGTCGGACGGATCCCACCTGATCGTCTCGAGAAGCCGAAACGAGGCGCGGCTACGGGTGAGCACGGCCGCTTTCACCATCGCCTCCTGGTACTCGCCCTCAGCCGACGAGTCGTAGGTGACGCCACCTCCCGTTCCGTATTCGGCTTCCCCTTCGACCATGTCGACAACGACGGTTCGGATCGCCACGGAAAAGGACGCATCGGGCGGCTCATCGTCAACCGACGGCGCCAGGAACCCGATGGCACCGCAATACACGCCGCGCGGCTCGCGCTCGCATTGGGCGATGATCTCCATCGTCCTCATCTTGGGGGCACCGGTGACCGAGCCGCATGGAAACAGCGCCCGGAAGAGGTCGACGACGGTCGCTTCCTGCCCCACCGACCCGGTCACCGTCGACGTCAGCTGCCAGACGGTGTCGAACCGCTCGGCCTCGAACAGCGCCTCCACCCGAACGGTGCCGAACTCGGCAACCCGCCCCAGATCGTTGCGAAGGAGATCGACGATCATGACGTTCTCGGCTCGGTCTTTCGCTGAGTCGAGGAGCGCCTGCCTTTGCCGCTCATCTTCGGCGTTGAACCTGCCCCGTGCGATCGTCCCCTTCATGGGTTGGGTGATCACTCGACTCCCCCGGCGCTCGAAGAACAGCTCGGGCGACGCCGACAGCACCCGGAACCTCCCGGCGTCGAGATAGGCGCCATAACCCCCGGACTGTGCCTCACCAAGGTGCCGGTAGAAGGCCAGCGGGTCACCCGAGAAGGGCGCCCGCATCCGCATCGAGTAGTTGACCTGATAGGTGTCACCGGCCCGGATGTGGTCTCGGATGCGCCCCACCGCGTCGTCGTACGCCTCTCGGTCCACGGTCGGGTGCCATTCGCCCAGTGCGTACGAACCCGGTGCCGGCCAACTGGGTTCCGCCACCCTCCGTTCGAACGCCCCGAACCAGGCCAGAGGCAGAAACCGATGCACATCGGTCGAGCGGCGGTCAACGACCGTGAACCGATCGAAGGCCGGCGCAGCCTCGTAGGCAACATACCCCGCCACCCAGAAGCCGTTGCGAGCAGCGCGCTCAGCCGCCTCCAGCGCCGGCACCACCTCGTCCAGATGATGGGCGACGATCTCGTTCGCCAGGCCCTCGAACCCGAACGCGTGACGATGGGCTGGTCGGAGGTCGTCGAACCGAGCGCGCATCCCCCGAGAGTAGTGATCGTCGGCGATACCGAATACGCCGCCCCGTCGCGCTCGCGCTCACTCGCCGTCGACGGAGCAAACCTCCACGATCCGGCTTCGGCCCGCGACCATCTCGGATACGGCGACGCAGTCATTCGCTTCAGCTCGGTACGCCTCGAGCAGGTCACCGTCGGGTTGGCGCTTCCCGTCCTGCACCACCAACAGGTAGACGGATGGATCCGGCGGGAAGCTGGGGGCGGTCAGCCGCACCTCTTCGGCCGAATACAAGGCCGTCGCACATCGTGAGTACCACGCAACCTGAGGTAGGTAGCTTGTGATCACACCACAGGAGCCATCGGCCGTCTCCTCGTCGATTCTCATGGCCGCAAGCCGCAGCGTCTCATAGCGGTCCGCCGACTTGCCAACCTCGATGTCGCTGTCTGCGATCGATCCGAACACCACAGCGACCGCCACCAGAGCGACGACCAACGGCGCCTCGCTTGCACCGAACTGCCGCCAGCGCCCCGCCAGGCCGACGGCCGCCGCAATCCACAGCCACGGGACCGCCGGCACCAGGTATCGATACTCTCCGTGGAGTGTCAACGCCACCGCCAACGCAGAGGCGAGGCCGATCGTCGCCGCCGTCAGAAAACCCGAGCGCCAGGCTCCACCGGTCCTCCACTGGAGGGCTCCCGCCACGAGGCCTCCGGCAAGGAGGAGGCCGGCAGGGGTGAGCAACAGAAAGTCGGAGAGCTGGACATAGTCGATGAGCCCCTGGTACCAGGCGAAATCGTTGCGAGCCGACTGGGCCATGGTGGCGGCGAGAGGGCTGGTGGACGCCCCAACCACCGGCGGCCAGAGCAATACGGCGCCGGTGGCCAGTCCGGTGAGGACCAGCAGAACCGTTACTTGGGGCGCCGATCGCTTGACCGTCTCCCATCTCCATACGGCCAAACCGACTGCGCCGACAGCGATCGTCAGCGGTGCGCCGAACCGCACGAAGGTGGCCAGGCCCGCCAGCGGAGCTGCTGCGAGCACCCACCATCGCACACGGCGGCCTCGCGACGCCATCACGAGGATCGCGAGGACCCCAAGGCCGAGCGCAGCGCCCGGCACATCCGGCCACACCGACGTGGCAGACGCCAGGATCAGCGGCGTGACCGCGGTTCCAGCGGAGGCGACCACGCCCGTGAGCGGATCGAACATGGCACGCCCGACCAGCCAGGTGAGGACGATCAGGACCAGACCAAACACGACGACCACCCACCTCAGCTGGGCCGGTCTCTCGACGATCGACGGTACCGCCGAAAGCACGGATGCGAGGCCGGGCGCCCGGTAGTCAGCCCAGAAGAAGGATGTGTCGGCGCCCTCGACGTTCGCTCGCGCCTTGAGCGCATACACCGCCTCGTCATGCCCGAAGGGTGCGTCCTCGATGATCAGAAGGCCCGACAGCACCATGAACCCGACCAGGACAGCGATCAGCCAGGTGAGCTCGCGTCGAACGGGAAGCCTGCGTCTCGGAACCTGGCTCGGGGCCTCGTCTGCCGGTGTAGCTGTCCGTGTCACCACGTGTATCGCCAGGCACACTACTGCGGCGGCGCGTCTCGCCGATTCGTGGCGAAGCGAATATCCCTGAATGGACTCGGTCGGGTCCAGGTCTGGAGATCCGGGCCCCGTGCGCGTCGACGGCTAGGTTCGGTGCGATGACGTCGGACGGATGGCCGAAGACACTGGCTTCGATCACGTCCGTCGTCTTGCTCGGCTTCGGTCTGTGGGCGATGGCCGGCCCGGCGTCGTTCTACGACACGGTGGCCACCTTCGATCCGTACAACCGTCACTTCGTTCAGGACATCGGCGCGTTCCAGATCGGTCTCGGCGCCGTGCTGGCGCTGGCGGTGGCGGCGCCGTCGGTTGATGCGTTGTCGGTCGCTCTGCTCGGCGTCGGCGCTGGATCCGCAGCCCACCTCGTCTCGCACCTGCTCGGCTTGGACCTGGGGGGAAGCCCAGCGACCGATGTTCCGTTGTTCGCCATCCTGTCGGGCGCACTGTTGTGGACGGGAGCCGCCCGACTGCGCAACAGAAGGATCACTCGTGCCTGACTACGGTCATCCCATTCGGTTCGGGATCTTCCCGGTGCCGGCAGCGACCGACCTCGAGGAGGTGTGGGAGGCAGTTGGGGTCGCCGACGAGCAGGGACTCGACCTGATCGGGATCCAGGATCATCCGTACCAGCGGCGCTACGTCGACACCTTCACACTGTTGGCCGCAATCGCAGCCCGCACCCAGCGTGTGACGGTGTTCCCTGATGTTGCCTGCCTGCCGCTACGTCCACCGGCATTGCTCGCCAAGACCGCCACGACCATCGACCTGCTGAGCGAAGGTCGGTTCGAGCTCGGACTCGGCGCGGGTTCGTTCTGGCCGGCAATCGAGGCGATGGGAGGTACGAGCCGCACTCCCGGCGAGGCGCTACGGGCTCTGCGCGAGGCGATCGACGTGATCCGTCTCATGTGGAGCGATGAGGGATCCGTTCACTACGACGGCGTCCACTATCGACTGCGCGGAGTAAAACCGGGACCCGCCGGCGCCCACCGTATCGGGATCTGGCTCGGCGTCTACGGACCTCGTGCGCTCCGCTTGCTCGGCGAGACCGCCGACGGTTGGTTGCCGTCGATTCCTTCCATGCCGATCGACGAGATCGACGCACGCCACCAAGTGATCGACGACGCCGCTCGAGCAGCAGGACGCGACCCTGCGGCGATTCGACGCCTCGTCAACGTGAACGGATCGATCACGGACGGCACCTCGGGCGGATCGTTCAGCGGTCCCCACGAGCAGTGGGTGGAGGAGCTGACCGATCTGGTGACCAACCACGGATTCGACAGCTTCATCCTGTGGCCGAAGGAAAACCTGGTCGAACAGACCGATCGGCTGGCTGCGGTCGCGGTCGACGTCAGAAACGCCGTCGCCGACGCCCGCAAATGACCTCCCCGCCGGCGGCGTCCGGCTTGGCTCCGGGGGTGGGACTCGAACCCACAACCTGCGGATTAACAGTCCGATGCTCTGCCGATTGAGCTACCCCGGAATGAAGGAACAGACCGTCCCGCGGCGAGCAGGTTACCAGCACAATCGCACCCCGAGCCACCCCCCCTGCTGACGCGACGCGGTAGGTTTCTCGTCTACACAAGAGGAGCCACCAGTGGCGTTCGCCAGCGCCGGATACTCGATCACCGTCCGACTCATCGTCGACCCGGACGACCCCACCGCGATCGGCAAGGTGACCACCGCCGTCGGCGAAGCCGAAGGCACCGTATCGGCCCTCGACTTCGTCGAGACCGACCAACGGGGCCTCATCGTCGACCTCACCGCCAACGCCCGGGACGTCGATCACGCCGGCGCCATCACGGAATCGGTCGAAGCGGTGCCCGGGGTCCATGTCCATCACGTGTCGGACCGCACGTTTCTGCTCCATCTCGGAGGCAAGATCGAAGTCACTTCGAAGGTGGCGCTGCGCACCCGGGACCAGCTCTCCATGGCGTACACGCCGGGAGTGGCTCGTGTCTCCGCGGCCATCGCCGAGAACCCGCAGGACGCCCGCAACCTGACGATCAAGGGGAACTCGGTGGCCATCGTCACCGACGGCACGGCAGTTCTGGGACTGGGCGACATCGGACCCATGGCGGCGCTGCCGGTGATGGAAGGAAAGGCGGCGCTGTTCAAACGGTTCGCTGGGATCGACGCCTTCCCGATATGCCTCGACAGCAAGGACACCGACGAGATCGTGCGGGCCTGCGAGATGCTGGCCCCCGTCTTTGGCGGCATCAATCTCGAGGACATCTCAGCTCCACGCTGTTTCGAGATCGAAGAGCGCCTCCGGCAGTCGCTCGACATTCCCGTGTTCCACGACGATCAGCACGGCACCGCCATCGTCGTGCTGGCGGCACTCACCAACGCGCTCAAAGTCGTTGGCAAGAAAAAGGCCGACGTGACCGTGGCGATGTCCGGGGCGGGAGCGGCCGGGGTCGCGATCGCCAAGATCCTCCTTGCCGACGGCGTCGGCGACATCATCGCATGCGACTCCAAGGGAGCCATCCATCCCGACCGGGATCTGGCCGACGCCTCCAAGCGATGGCTGGCCGAGCACACCAATGCGATCGGCTGCGAAGGTGGCCTCATCGACGCCCTCGACGGAGCCGACGTCTTCGTGGGAGTGAGCGCCAAGAACCTCTTCGACGCTTCCGAGATCACCCGGATGGCCGAGGATCCGATCGTGTTCGCACTCGCCAATCCCGACCCCGAGGTCGACCCGCGCGCCGCCCGTGAGTATGCCGCGGTCGTCGCAACGGGCAGATCTGACCTTCCCAACCAGATCAACAACGTCCTCGCCTTCCCGGGGGTGTTCAGGGGGGCGCTCGACGCGCACGCCACTGCGATCACCGAAGACATGAAGGTGGCAGCCGCCAGAGCGATCGCCTCGGTGGTCACCGACGACCAGCTCAACGCTCAATACATCATCCCGTCGGTGTTCAACGCCGATGTCGCCCCCGCCGTGGCCGCGGCGGTCGCAGGAGCCGCCGTCGCCGGAGCGGCGGACTGATCAGGAGTCCTCCAGGAACCCCTCCAGCTTCTTGCTCCGCATGGGATGACGCAGCTTGGCGAGCGCCTTCGTCTCCAGCTGGCGAATCCGCTCCCGGGTCACGTTGAACTCCTCTCCCACCTGCTCGAGGGTGCGAGGAGGTCGATCGTCGAGGCCGTACCGCATGATCAGCACCTGCCGTTCGCGGTCGTTGAGATCCTCCAGGGCGTGCGCCATGTACTCCTGCAGCAGTTTGAATGACGCCACCTCGACCGGGACTTCGGCATCGAGATCTTCGACGAAGTCACCCAAGGTCGAGTCTTCCTCGGCGCTGAGGGGCGACTCGAGGGACAGCGGGCTCTGCGCGATCTTGCGCAACTCCGTCACCCGACCGGGTTCCACCTCCAGCTCCGAGGCGATCTCCTCGATCGTCGGCTCGCGGCCGAGGTCCTGCAGCAGGTCACGCTGCGCTTTGGCGAGCTTGTTGATGGTCTCGACCATGTGCACCGGAACGCGAATCGTCCTCGCCTGATCGGCCAACGCTCTCGTCACAGCTTGCCGGATCCACCAGGTGGCGTACGTGGAGAACTTGAAGCCCTTGCGGTAGTCGAACTTCTCGACGGCGCGCATGAGGCCCAGGTTGCCCTCCTGGATCAGATCGAGCAGCGCCATTCCCCGACCCACGTATTTCTTGGCGATCGACACCACCAAACGCAAATTCGCCTCCACGAGGCGCTTCTCTGCACGGTCGCCTGTGCGGATCTGGCGACTGAGGATCGCTTGGTCCTCGGGTGAGATCTGATCGTGGGTGACTTTCAACTCGGCGAGCTTGGCCTTCGCGCGGCCGCGCTGTTCGACGGCCATCGCCAGCTCTACTTCCTGCTGGGTCGTCAAGAGCGGCACGCGGCCGATCTGCTGCAAATACATTCGGACCGGGTCGGACAGCGGCGTCGAGTCGTCATCCATGATGTGATCGTCGAGGACCTCGAGCGCCGAGGACTCGACCACATGGATCCCGAGCTTGTTGAGCGCCTCGAACACGACCTCGAAGCTCTCAGGCGGCGCCCCGGCGTCCTCGAGATCCTGTTGGACCTCGGCCATCGTCAGAAAGCCGCGTTGCTTGCCACGCTTGCGCAACAACGAGATGATCTCGTCGACTGCTGGGTTCACTCGGCCTCCACTTCCTTACGGATCCGTTCCAACGCTATCAACTCCTCCATCAGTGTGGAATAGGCATGGTCGTCCGGGTCGGCGCGCTCGATTGCCCCCCGCACCTCGGCGATCCGCCGGTCGAGCCTCCAGCCGTCGAGCCTGCGGTACAGCTCATCCGGATCGGCCTCGGGTCGATCGTCCAGCAACAACATTCGGATGAACGACCGGACCTCCTCATCGACGATCGCGTCCACCGCCGGAACCGCGGCAATCGCGTCCAGAACGGCGCGGTAGTCGGTCCGGGTGAACAGGGAAGCCGTGACGGGGATGGCTCCGGCGCTGCCCAGTGCAACAAGCCGGAGCAGTTCCAGCTCCGCTCGTTCCTGACCGGAGGTGGGGGGAGCGAACAGCGGCTCGGTCGACCGGGGAGCAACCGGCGGCACCCGCGCCGCCGTTCCTGATGTCCGAGTCCGACGAGCATGCTCGATGGCGTCTTCGACGGCGCTGGCGTCAGCGCCGGTCAGTCGAGCGATGTGGCGGGCGTACTCGACACGGGCGACCCGATCCGACAGCCGGGCCACCATCGGGGCCGTGGCCGCAACAGCCCGCGATCTACCTTCCGGCTCGTCGAGCGGGAAGCCGGCGACCTCACGCTCAAGGCGAAATTGCAGCAACGGCATCGAGTCCTCAACTGCCCCGACCAGCTGGTCGGTGTCACCGTCCTGCACGAGGTCGGCCGGGTCGCGGCCCTCGGGCATCATGGCCACACGCAGGTCGAGCCCCAACTCGGCCGGCAGATGGAGCTCGTCGCCCCGGATGGCGGCTCCGGCGCCGGCCTGGTCGGCGTCGAAGGCCAGCACGATCCGGTCGCTGAATCTCCGCAGCAGGTCGAAGTGCTCCTCGCCCAATGCGGTACCGCATGAGGCGACCGCGACGGGAAGCCCGGCCCGATGGAGGGCGATGACGTCGGTGTAGCCCTCGACGACGATGGAGTACCCGGCGCGGGTGATGGCCGCCTTGGCGCGGTCCAGTCCGTACAGCAGCGACGCTTTCTGGTAGAGCTTCGTCTCCGGTGTGTTGAGATATTTGGGGCCGTCTCCGGCGAGGACACGTGCGCCGAAGCCGACTGCTTCGCCTTTGACGTCGCGGATGGGAAACATGATCCGGCCGTTGAACCAGTCGATGATCCCGCCGCTCCGGCCGCGCCTTGCCAGTCCGGCCGCCACCAGCTGACCCTCCGAGAAACCTTGGTCCTTGAGAGCGGCCACCAACGCATTCCGGCCGCCGCCGTCAGGTGAGTACCCGATCTCGAACTCGTCGACCACCGCTGCGTCGTACCCTCGGCCCCGAAGATAGGAACGGGCTGCGCCTCCGTCGCTCGAGGCCTTCAAACGGGCGTGGTAGAACGCCACCGCTGCTTCGACCGCGTCCGCCAGGCGCTTCCGCTCGCTCCGTCGGCGGGCGGCGGCCGGGTCGACTCTGAGGGTGACACCGGTCCGCGCCGCCAGATACTCGACCGATTCGTTGAACGTGAGCGCGTGTGTCTCCATGACGAACTTGAAAATGTCACCGCCTGCACCGCATCCGAAGCAATGGAACAAGCCACGGGCAGGGTCGAGAGAGACCGACGGGGTCTTTTCCTGGTGGAACGGGCAGATCGCCTTGAACGAGCGTCCCCGTTTGCGGACCGTGGTGACCGCCTCCATGAGCTCCACGATGCTGACCGACTGGCGTATCTTCTCGATATCGTCGCGGTCGTAGGCCATGCTTCGATTGTAGAGCCGGCCCTGAATCGACCGTCCCAACCACGCGAAGGAGTGCCATGTCCAGGTCGATCGATGAATGGGTGGAGGGCTATCGGACGGCATGGGTGGAGCGAGATCCGGCGGCGGCCGCCGCTCTGTTCTCGGAGGACGCCACGTACCGTGCCAACATCTTCGAAGAGCCCTACCTCGGCCGCGAAGGCGTCGAGAACTACTGGCGCACCGTGACTGAATCGCAGAGCGACGTTCGGGTGATGATGGGGCGTCCGTTCCAAGACGGCGACCGAGTCGCGGTCGAGTTTTGGACCAACATGCGAGTCGATGGAGATCCCGTCACCCTTCCCGGCTGTCTCTTGCTCGCGTTCGACGAGGACGGGCGGTGCCGGCGCCTGCGCGAGTACTGGCACTTCACGCCGGGCGAGATGGGTCCACCCGAGGGCTGGGGCGAGTGATCAGGAAGAACGCGCTCCAGACCATGGCGACGACTCGCGGCGGCAGGATCGCTCCGGTCTCGTCGTAGACTCCTCCCCATGACCAACACCGAAGCCGTCCCGTACGTCGAGCACCTGGGCCAGTCTCGTCAGTATTGGCGAGACATCATCCTGGGAGTCAACGACGGCCTGGTCTCCATGTTCCTGCTGGTGGCGGCCGTCGTCGGTGGCGGTCTGGACAGCCGCCAGGTTCTGCTCACCGGGATCGGCGGTGCGATCGCCGGCGCCATTTCGATGGGCGTGGGCGAATACATCGCCACCAAGTCACAGGAAGAGGTGTTCGAGCGAGAAATCGCCCTCGAGCGCGAGCACCTGGAGCATCACCGAGACCGTGAGCTCTCAGAGCTGAAGGATCTGTTCCGGGACACGGGTTTGCGCGGCCCGATCCTCGACGACGTGGTCGCAGCCTACGACGCCGACGATGACGCGCTGATGAGCATCATGATGGCGCTCGAGTTCGGAGTCATCGATGACGAGCGCCGAAACCCGTGGGTGGCCATGGCCGCCAGCGGTGGACTGTTCCTGGTCGGTTCGCTCCCGTCTGTACTGCCATTCTTGTTGGGTGCTGAGCCCCGTGATGGTCTGCTCTGGGCCGCTGGCCTCGCCGGTGTTGCCCTGTTCTTCGTAGGCGCCGCCAAGACATATGCCACCCGCGGCAACTGGCTGTCATCGGGTACCGAGAATCTGTTGCTGGGTGGATTCGGCGCCGTCGCCAGCTATCTCATAGGCATCTGGTACGGCTCGATCGGAGCCTGACGGCGTCAACCAGCGGGCGTCGCCGCAAACTCCAGGGAGAGGACGACTTCGTCGGTGACGTTGGCAACCGAGGGTACAGAAGGGATATTCAGTCCGAAATCCGATCGAAGTACCTGTGCGGTGGCAGTGCCGGATACCTGCTCGGCGCCGGCTGCGACGATCTCGACATCGAACGCCACCGGGGCGGTGACGTCACGGATGGTGAGGTCACCGGTCACAGTGAAGGAAAACGGTACCTGGGCGTTGCTGGTGAGCCCTTCAACGGCGGTGGGGGCGAAGGTGATGAACTCGAATTCATCCGATGACGACTGGAGGATCTGGCCGCGAATAGCCCTGTCGCGGAAACTGGAATCGGTCTGGAAGGTGCGGGCGTTGATCACGATCTCGCCGAGCTGAGACGAAGCCGGGTCATCGAAATCAACGAGAATCTGGCCGGCGAGCTCGCTCGTCGAGCCGACCACCGTATTTCGCTCCCCTCTCAGCTCCTCGTCGAGGGTGAAGGTGGCGGTTGAGCCGGACGGATCGAGCTCGAACGTCACTGCGCCCGCTGCTGGCTCTGTGCTCGGGGTGGTGGTGGCTGCGGTCACCGATGTTGCCGGCGCTGTGCGGGGGATCGTCGTCGACGACGGCGCTGCTAGCGGTGGAGCAGTGACCTCCGTCGAAGGCTCGCCGCTACCACCCGAGAAGTAGACCCAGCCGGCCGCCGCCAGCGCGAGCGCTCCGACGGCGGATGCGATCATGCCAATCCGTTTCATGTTCATCCGCTCCTCGCTGTTGCCTCCGGCAAGACCGGGCGGCCCTGACTGTCCCGGCCACGAGAGGCGACCGCGGTGTGAGATCGGTGAGCGTTTCCTTTGAGGTTGCTGGGAATCGTCGACCGCGCAGGCATGAGCCGGCGTGGCGCCCCTTGGACGCACCACACTGGATTGTGCACGCCCATGCTCGATTCGGTGGTCACGGCAGCGACTCGCCCGTCGAGGCCTCGACGACGTCGTACCAGTCATGGCGATCGAGCGAGACGGTCAGCGCATCGGCGGCGGCGCTGATCCGTGTCGGATTCTGCGATCCGATGATTGCCACCGGACGAGACGGATGGCAGAGCACGAAGGCCAGGGCCACGGCTGCACGATCCGCTCCCTCCCTCTCTGCCAGGCCATCGAGTGTCTGCACCAGACCACCCCTCACGCCCTCACCCGTAGCGAGCCGACCCCCACCGAGCGGACTCCATACCAGGGGGACGATGCCCAGTTCCATGGCGACATCGAACGTGCCGTCCCGCAGCGGCGCCAAGTGGGCGGCCGAAAACTCGGGCTGAGTTGCCACCAGGGGAGTCTCCAGGTAGGCAGCCAGCGCCCTCGTCTGTGACGCTGTGTAGTTGGAGACACCGACCGCCCCGACCTTGCCTGCCGCCACGACGGCATCGAGCGCGGCGGCTACCTCGCCGGGGTGAGCGAGCAGATCCGGCCGATGGATCTGATAGAGATCGATGCGTTCTGTCTGCAATCTGCGAAGAGAGGCGTCGACCGCCCGCTGCAGGTACGCAGCCGACGAATCGTAGGGAATAGGCGGAGCGATCCCGCCTTTCGTCGCCAGCACCATGCGATCCCTGAGCTCAGGAGCATCAGCCAGCACCTTCCCCAAGAGCTCCTCGGCATGGCCGAAGCCGTCCCCTCCCGACTCGAGACCGTAGACGTCGGCGGTGTCGACCAGGTTCATTCCGGCGTCGAGCGCCGCTTCGACCACGTTGCGAGCGGCGTCCACATCGGTGCCGGTGAAGCGCCAGCAGCCGAAGGCGAGCGGTCCGACCTCGTAGGGACCCAGGCGACGAGGGGCGGCATCGACCAATGACACAGCGCCCTAGTCTACGGCCACTCGGCCGACCCTCGACCGCGGAGGACGCGAGGTGAGCGACATCCGATATGGCGTGATCGGCACGGGAATGATGGGTGTCGAACACATCCTGAACCTGCGCCATCTCGATGGAGTCGTCGTCGCCGCCATCGCCGACCCTCATCCCGACTCTCGACGTTCAGGTCTCACCGCAGTCGGACACCCGGTACCTGCGTTCTCCGACTACCGCGAAATGCTCGATGACGTCGACGTGGATGCGGTCGTCGTCAGCACCCCCAACATGACGCACGTCGATGTGCTGGGCGATGTGCTGACCCGGGACGCGCTCCATGTGCTGGTCGAAAAGCCCCTGTGCACGACCGTCGACGACTGCCGCCGCGTGATCGACATGGCCGCCGATCGCGCCGGGATGGTGTGGGTGGGACTCGAATATCGATACATGGCGCCGGTCGCCCGGTTGATCGACGAGGTGAAGGCAGGGACGGTTGGCTCCTTGAAGATGATCTCGATCCGAGAGCACCGGTTTCCCTTTCTCGCAAAGGTGAACGATTGGAATCGCTTCAACCGCAACTCGGGCGGAACGCTCGTGGAGAAATGCTGCCACTTCTTCGACCTGATGCACTTGATCGCCGACGCTCCACCGGTCCGCGTCTTCGCGTCCGGCGGCCAAGACGTCAACCACCTCGACGAGGTCTACGACGGCGAGCTGTCCGACATCCTCGACAACGCACTCGTGATCGTCGAATTCGAGAACGGAGTGAGGGCGAACCTCGATCTCTGCATGTTCGCCGAAGCCACCCGTAACCAGGAGGAAGTCGTGGCGGTGGGAGATGGGGGGAAGATCGAAGCGCTCATTCCTGACAACGTCGTCCGGATCGGGAGGCGCGGAACTCACTTCATCGGCACCGTCGAAGAGCACCAGACGCCACCCACCGGCATCCCCTATCTTGGCCACCACCATGGGTCGAGCTGGTTGGAGCACCGCGACTTCCGAGATGCGATCCGAGCCGGTCGGCGGGCCCACGTCGGTCTCGAAGAAGGCCTGCTCAGCGTCGCGATGGGCGCAGCCGGTCACCTCAGCATCGACCAGCAGCGGCCGGTCCCGCTGAGCGAGGTGCTATGACGACGATGAAGGCTTGTCCGCGCTCCCCCGCTCTCCCCACCCGGTGTGCGGTCACCGCCGTCTCGAGCGGTGCGAGCTAGGCGACGGCAGCCGCGTAGATCGACTGCCGGTCGAGCACTTGCGGCAGATGCCCCACCACCTCGACCTTGCGGCCTGCTACCTCGACTCCGGCGGCGGCGGCGTCCGGCCAGTCGAAGCCATCCAAACGTCCCATGATCGCCCCGGCCATGAACGCGTCCCCTGCGCCGGTGACATCGATCACGTTGCGCGGGGGAACGAGAATCTCGCTGGTTGCGTCGTCGTGATGGACAACCACCGACTGACCGCCGTTCGTGAGTAGGACGGTTTCGTATCCCAAGTTCACCAGCTGGTCGATCCATTCAGATGGCAACCCGTTCCCGAACAAGCGCACACAGTCGTCCGCCGACGCCTTCAACACGTCGATAGCTCCTCCCAGCGCTTCCAGAGTGGGTAGAGCCGGCCGATCTCCCCACACCGAGCAGTGGTAGTTGGCGTCGAGCGAGGTACGCCCCTCGAACGCAGAAAGCGCCTCCATGATGAAGGAACGTTGTGGATCCTCGGACAGCGCGAATAGCGATGTATGCATCCATCGCCCTGGAGGCAGATCGATGCCGGCCAGATACCGGTCGGCTCCTCGGATGATGACGAACTCGGGCGTGCCCGTCGTGCGGCCGACCATGGCCAGCGTCGTGGGGCGGTCGGACTCGACGACCATCGGCGTCACGCCTGCCAGGTCGAGTTCCCTGGCGATTCGATGACCGAGGCCGTTTGGCCCCGTGCACCCGACCGCAGCCACTGAAGCTCCCAAGCGTGCCGCCGTCAGCGCGGTGTTGGTGGGCGCGCCGCCGACCACCGACGAGAACCGTGTGGTCTCGGCCAGGCCGGCTCCCGGCTCATCCGAGATGAGATCCAGCAGCATCTCGCCTGCGGTGATGAGGTCAAACACGCGTCGGCCCAGTCGTTGCCCGAACGACGACCTCCACCGGCAGGAATGTGTGGGCGGGCTCGGACCCTTCGGCGGCCAGCAACCCCATCAGGCACCGGGCAGCGGCGGCACCCGATTCTTCCAGGGGCTGACGCACCGTACTCAGCCCCACATAGGGCGCGACATCGATGTCGTCGAAGCCGATCACCGACAGGTCGCCGGGCACCGCCAAACCACGGGAGTGGGCCGCCTCCAGCACGCCCAAGGCCATCGTATCGGTCGCTGCGACGATCGCCGTTGGAGGCTGTGGCAGGTCCAGCACGCGATGAGTGAGTTGCAGTGCGGACTCCCTGCCGAACGGCCCCTCTTGGATGTAGTCGGAGGGGACCGCCACGCCGGCGGTCTGCATGGCTGCCTTGAACCCGGCTTTTCGAGGCAGGGCGGACGCAACCCCCACTCCAGACACCACATCGCCGACGAACGCGATCCGACTGTGGCCGAGATCCAGCAGGTGCTGGGTCGCCGCCCTCGCCCCGGCTCGATTGTCGATCACGAAGCTGTGGGTTCCGGCCACGGCCGCATCGACCAGGACCAGGGGAATCTCGGCGGCTCGGATCCTCTCCATCTCGGCGGCCGTCGGCTCGATCGAGATGACGAGCAGCCCGGCCGGTCTACTGCTGGTGACGACCGCCTCGAACGCGCGTGTGCGCTGATCCTCCGTGTCGACGTTGCTCAGCTGGACGTCGCGATCGCTCTCGTTGAAGGTGGGAATGATGCCGCGCAGCCTCATGCCGACCGACGCAGAGGTGAGACCCGGCACGAGAACGGTGACAGAGGTTGATTTGCCCAACGAAAGAGCCCTGGCCAGCGAGCTGGGACGATAGCCGAGCTGGTCGATGGCCTCGCGCACCCTCGCCCGAGTGGCCGGAGCCACCCGCGGATGATCGTTGAGCACCCGTGATACAGTTCCCACTCCCACTCCGGCAGCCCGGGCGACATCCAGAATGGTCGGCACGACCCTCCTTATCCCCTCTTTTCGACGTGCCCGTCCCCCGCTCTGTGCCCATCCTGCGCCGTCACCGAGCGTGGAAACGGTTCCAGCGTCACCCTATGCACGGCGCCTGGCACTGTCAACCAGTTTCCCCCGGCTCACGGGTCACTCGGGCAAATGATCGCCCAGATACTCGCTCAATCGATCGATCGACACCCGGTCCTGCGCCATCGTGTCACGGTCGCGGACCGTGACGGCCCTGTCGTCCAGCGAGTCGAAGTCGAAGGTCACGCAGTAAGGCGTTCCGATCTCGTCCTGACGGCGGTAGCGCCGACCGATGGCTTGAGTGACGTCGAGCTCGAGGTCGTAGCTCGGCCGCAGGCGATCGGCGATCTCCTCGGACCCCGCCACCAGCTCGGGCTTTTTCGACAGAGGCAGCACCGCCAGCTTGTACGGTGCAAGGCGCGGGTCGAGACGGAGCACCACCCTGGTCTCTCCCCGTACCTCCTCCTCGTCGTATGCGTCGAGCAAGAACGAGAATGTGGTGCGGGTGGCGCCGGCAGCGGGCTCGATGACGTAGGGGAAGAACCGTTCATCCGCTTCCTGGTCGTAGTACCGCAGATCGATGCCGCTGTGCTCGCTGTGCTGGCGCAGGTCGAAATCGGTCCGGTTGGCAATGCCCTCCAATTCGTCCCAACCCCAAGGAAACTCGTACTCGATGTCCACGGTCGACGCGGCGTAATGAGAGAGCTCGTCCGACTCGTGCTCTCGGACCCGCAGGTGATCAGTACTCATGCCCAGGTCGACGTACCAGTCGTATCGCGCTTGGACCCAATACTCGAACCACTCCCCGGCGTCCTCTGGCCGGCAGAAGTACTCCATCTCCATCTGCTCGAACTCGCGTGTGCGGAACACGAATTGGCCGGGTGTGATCTCGTTGCGAAACGATTTGCCGATCTGGGCGATGCCGAACGGCAGCTTGAGCCGCTGAGACCTGCGCACGTTTTCGTAGTTGATGAAGATCCCCTGGGCGGTCTCGGGACGGAGATACACCATGTTGGCGTCGTCGTCTACCGGGCCCATGTGGGTCCGCAACATGAGATGGAACGGCTTGGGCTCCGTGAAGCTGTCTCGGCTGCCGCAGTTCGGGCAGACCGCCGGGTCCTCGAGCTTGTCGAGGCGATGGCGAGCGTTGCATTCCCGACACTCCACCAGCGGATCGGTGAAGACATCCTCGTGGCCGGACGCCTGCCACACCTGCCGAGCCTGGATGATGGCTGAGTCGATGCCGACGACGTCTCCCCGCGTACGTACCATGGCGCGCCACCACGCATCCTTGACGTTGCGCAACAGGGCCGCTCCGAGTGGACCGTAGTCGTACGCCGAGCGGAGACCCCCGTAGATGTCGGACGCCTGGAACACGAACCCGCGACGCTTGGACAAGTTGACGATCGTGTCGAAGTCAGCTGGCAACGGGCCTCCTCAGGACGGGCGATGATAACCCACGACGCGGAGAGGCCGGCCAGCGCCGCTCAGCCTGCAGCGCCGAAACGCCGATCGCGCTGCTGATATTCGGTGATGGCGGCAACCAGATGCTGTCCCGTGAAATCGGGCCACAGCACGTCTGGGAAGGCGAGCTCTGCGTACGCCGCCTGCCACAGGAGAAAGTTGCTGATCCGCTGTTCGCCCGACGTGCGAATGACCAGGTCACAGTCGGGCATGTCGGGCAGACCCATGTGTGCAGCCAACGAGCGCTCGTCGACATCGTCGGGATTCACGTCGCCGGCTGCTGCCGCACGAGCGATGGCACGGGCCGCCTCGACGATGTCACGTCGACCGCCGTAGTTGAACGCGAAGACGAGATGGAGAAGGTCGTTCTCGGCCGTCAGCTCCTCGGTGTCGGCCATCAGGAGACGGTTGCGGTCGGGGATCCTCGGATCGTCGAGATCGCCCAGAAACAAGACCCGGACTCCCTTTTCGAGCATCTCCTCTCGACGCTTCACGATGAGCTGCTCGTTGAAGAGCATCAGGAACTCGACCTCATCGTGCGAACGGCTCCAATTCTCCGTGGAGAAAGTGTAGAGCGTCAGCCACTGCACGCCGATCGCCAGCGCGGCGTCCACGGTGCGGAAGATCGCAAACTCTCCGGCCGCATGGCCCTGGGTCCGCTCGAGGCCGCGAGCCTTGGCCCACCGGCCGTTTCCGTCCATGATGATCCCGATGTGGGCCGGCAGTGCCGACCGGTCCAATCCGGTCGGATCGAGCTCATCCATTGATGACCGCCATCGACGAGAGCCGGCGATCGAGATGGTGCTCGAGGAATCGACGGCTGACACCGATGACGTCGTCGATGACGGACCGGTCGAGCGTCGGCAATGCGCGAAGGTCGGCTGCGGCGAGCGCCGCCATCTGCTCGACAACCCCCGAACGCAGTCGGTACGCCCCCGCCGGGGCGCACGTGGCGCACACCAAGCCACCGGCGGCGAACCCGAAGCGGAACTCCTGGTTGGGCCCGGCCGTCGCGCCGCATCCTGCGCACCGGGTGAGCGAGGGCGCAACACCGAGCAGGTCGGCCAACTTGAGGAAGAAAGCCGCCAGAAGGTCCTGGCGCACCTCACCCGACTCGAGTGCTCCCAGTCCTCGCTGCAACGCCAAGAAGAGGCCGGCGGCGGGCTCGTCCTCCTGCACTGCAGCATCCACTGCCTCGGCCATGACCCCGGCCATGAGCACCCGCTCGTAGGATCGGCGAAGCTCCGGGTACGCCTCGATCACCGATACCTGCGTCACCGTGTCCAGGTTCCGCCCTTGATAGAGAACGAGATCCACGTGACTGAACGGCTCGAGTCGTCCGCCGAACCGACTTTTCGTCTTCCTGATGCCCTTGGCCACCGTCCGTTTCTTGCCGGAGTTGGGACTGATCAGGACGATGATCTTGTCCGCTTCCCCGAAGGAGTACGTCCTCAGGACGATGCCCTGATCGTGCACGATGGCCATGCGCGAATCGTAGATCGATCAGGACGGAATAGGCGGCACTGTCACGTCCCGCCGTGGAATCCCAACCGGTCCAGCATCTGCGGCCGCTGCTGCCAGTCTTTCTCGACTGCGACCCGAAGGTCGAGGTACACGGTCGTCCCGAAGATCGACTCGAGCTCGGAGCGGGCTTCGGCGCCGGCGGCAGCCAGCATCCCCCCTTTTCGACCGATGACGATGCCCTTCTGCGAGTCGCGCTCGACGATGACACGCGCGGCGATGTACATCGTGCCGCCATCTCGCTGCTCGACGTCCTCGACGACGACCGCCACGGAGTGAGGCACCTCGTCCCTGACGCGATCGAGAAACTTCTCGCGAACGATTTCGGCAATCAACTCGTGCTCGGGCTGATCGCTGACCATCTCCGCAGGAAAGAAGAACGGGCCCGGAGGCAGCCGCTCGACGATGTGAGAGCGCAGGAGATGGACCCCGTCGCCTGTGACGGCGGATACCGGCAAATAGGCATCGAACCCGAACGGCGCCACTTCGGCGAGGCGCTCTGCGATCGATGCCGGATCGGCGGAATCGGTCTTGTTGACCACGCACAACGTCGGGGTCGCCGACGCAGCTGCTCTCTCGGCCACCCGACGGTCCCCTGGACCGACCGAGGCGGTGGCATCAACTACGAACAAGACCACGTCCGCCTCCGCGAGGGTCCCGTACACGAGCTTGTTCAGCCGCTCACCAAGGGCCGTCCTCGGCTTGTGCAGGCCGGGTGTATCGACAAGGACGGCCTGGCTGGGCGGATCGGACACGGTCAGCACGCCACGGATGACGTTGCGGGTCGTCTGGGGCCTGGTCGATGTGATCGACACCTTCTGGCCGACCAATCGGTTCACCAGCGTCGACTTGCCGACGTTGGGTCGCCCGACCACGGCAACGAAGCCAGACCGTGTGTCCGTCATTCTGCCGACAGCGCCAGGCCGGGTCCGCGCACACCAACCGACAGCACGCGACGCCCTTGCACGCGCAGACACTCGATCGTGACTTCGCCGATCTCGAACTTCTCTCCAGGGTGAGGGACGCGTCCGGCGAGCCCCAGCACCAAGCCCCCGACGGTGTCCCACTCGTCATCCGGGAGTGTTTCCCCAATCAGATCGGACAGCACCTCGACGGGCAAACGTCCGTCCACCAGCAA
The DNA here is from genome assembly GCA_041586155.1 of Acidimicrobiia bacterium. GTDB lineage: Bacteria > Actinomycetota > Acidimicrobiia > Spongiisociales > JAENVV01 > JBFGJH01. The sequence goes on along the minus strand of JBFHAT010000021.1, from coordinate 23,693 downwards.
CTCGCCGGGCTTCGACGAAGTCACCAGCTCCTCAGGCGTGTCGTATTCGTCGTCGATCTCGCCGACCAGCTCTTCGAGCAGGTCCTCGATGGTGACGATGCCCGCGGTCCCGCCGAACTCGTCGGTCACGATCGCCATGTGGGAACGGGTGGCCTGCATGTCCCGAAGAAGGTCCGACGCTCGCTTCGTCTCAGGCACGAATGCCGCCGCCCGCATGAGAGTCGTGACGCCGACCGGCTCCGAGCCGTTGTCCATCAGACGCAGCAGGTCCTTGGCATAGACAAAACCGAGGATGTCGTCGAGGTCGTCGCCCGCCACCGGTATTCGCGAGTAGCCGTGGGCGAGCACGGCATCGAGGGCGTCGTCGGATGAGGATCCTGCCTCGATGGTCACCATGTCAGTCCGCGGAACCATCACCTCTCGCACGACGGTGTCAGAGAACGCCAGCACCGAAGAAATCAAGCTGATCTCGTTGCGGTCGTCTCGGTTGCGTGCGTCGGCAGTGCCGCTCGGGACTTCGATTGGGTGTGGGTCGGCTTCCTCGACCATGTCGGTGGCAGCGCTACCCAGAAAGGCGGACATGCGCAACAGCCAAGCCAGCCGATAGGCGATGGCGCGAGGGCGTTTGCGGCCGATCGTCCGTGGCAACACGTCGGTGACGATGAGCAAAACCAGCGCAACGCCGATCAGTGCGACCGCCAGCATCCACGGATCCCTGATCAGATCCGACAGGAGCCACGTGAAGAGCAGGGCGGTCAGCACCAAGAAGCCCGAATGAATCAGCCCGATCGCCGGTTGCAGCTTGGATCGCCCGGCGAGGAGCTCCGCGACGATGGCGGCGCGGCGGTCTCCCTCTGCTGCGTCGTGGAGCGCGTCAGCTCGAGGCGTGCGCACCAGCGAGGCACTCCCCGCGCGCAGGGTCGCGGCGGCTGCGAGCAGAAGGAAGGCGAGGAACCACCACATCCACGTCATGGACGGGTGATTCCCATGCCACCAAGAATCACCCGCTCCCGGTCTTCCATCGCCTCGGCCGCTTCGTCGGTCGGGTGCTCGTACCCCAGGAGGTGCAACACGCCATGCACCACCATCAACGCCAGCTCTGCGTCGGGATCAGCACCAGTCCGTTGGGCGTTGGCCCGGACGTAAGCGGGGGCGATGATCACGTCGCCGAGATTGACGGGCGGCCCGTCGTAGGGCCGGTGCGGCTTGTCACCGGGAACGAGTGTTTCGAGCGGAAACGCCAGCACATCGGTGGGGCCTTCGCGACCCATGAAGCGCTCGTTGTAGCTCGCAATCACCTCATCGGTGACGAGCATGAGGGTGAGCTCGGTCTCGCTTTCCAGACCCTCCGCCTCCAGCGTCATCTCCGCCAGAGTGCAGAGGGTGTCGGTACTCAGCGGCTCGTCTTGCTCGTCGGCAAGAAAGATGTTCAAGAGCGATCCTCGGGCAGGCTCTGTACGGTCGGCTCGTTCGATTGTACCGGCGCCGCCTCCCTCCGGTCCTGCGGCCGGGGCAGCGGCACCGCACCTCCCGGCATCGCCGCCTGGTCGGGGAAGTTCGGGTAGGGGATGCGCTGGTGATAGTGGCCGATCAGCGCCTCGACGAACGCCTCCTTGACACGAGTCAAATCTCCCAGGGTGAGGTCCGATTCTGAGAGCTGACCGTCGTTGACCTTCTCGGCGACCACCCGCTCGACGGCGGCGCGGATCTTCTCTGGCGACGGCTCCTCGTTCATGAAGATCGCCCGAGTCGCTCCTTCCAGCGCGTCCGCCATCATCAAGATGGCCATTTCTCGGGTGCGGGGCTTGAAGCCACGATGTCGGTAGTCCTCGACGTCGATGTGATTCTCGCCATACGCCGTCTTCGCCTTCTCGTAGAAGTACCGCATGATCCCGTCGCCGTGGTGACACATGATCCCGGCGGCCACCTCAGAGGGGATGCGGTAGCGGCGCGCCAACTCGATCCCGTCGGTGACGTGCTGGCGGATGATCTCGGCGGACTCCTCGGGTGGGAGGTTGTCGTGTGGGTTGTTCTGTCCGAATTGGTTCTCGATGAAGAACATCGGGTTCTGCGTCTTGCCCAGGTCGTGGTAGTACGCGGCGGCCAGCACCAGCAAGTTGTTGGCGCCGATTTCCTTGGCCGCACTGGCTGCCAGAGAGCCGACCATCAGTGAGTGGTTGAACGTCCCCCACGCCTCGTCCTGCAGGAGCTGGAGCGCAGGATGGTTGCGGTCGGTGACATCCAACAAGCGCAACGTCGTGGTGATGTCGAACATCACTTCGAAGAAGGAGAGGGAGGTCCCGCCGGCCAGCGTTGCGATCAGGCTGACGACGAACGCCAGCAGCGACGCCCGGAGGACGATTTCCTCGACGCTGAGCGATTCGATCAACGCCGAATGGAAGTACCAGCTGGTGGCGGCGGCGACAACCCCGGCCGCGATGGAGCCGAACAGCAGTGCACGGCGAAAATCGGCGCGGGTCGAGATGGACGACACGAACGGCACGGGCCCGATCGCCGAGAGGATCGCGTACGTCGTGAAGCCCGGGTCGTTGGTAGCGACGGCGGTGATCACACCGATCGACACCGCCATCAACACCGCCATCCGCCCGTCGAACAGAATCGCAACGACGAATCCGAATCCTGCTGCGGGGATCGCGTACCCGCCGAACCCCTCCAAACCGGGGGCCACGACCTGGATCTCGTCGGACAGCCGCACAGCCACCGCGGCCAGGACCAACAGGAGACCGAGCAGAGCGACCCGCTGGGTGGAACGCCAGAACCCTGGCCGGAATCGGGCGAGGTAGAGCATGACGAGCAGCACGAGCACCGTGGCGACCGAAGCCATGCCGGCGTATTGGAAGCCGGTGGGACGCAACAGCTCGAGCGCATCGATCGCGGCGAGCTGCACTGTGGAGACACGCTCGCCCTCCGAGACAATCGTCTCGCCGGCGCGGAAGTCCACCAGGGTGGGCTCGACCGCCTCGCGCGCCTCTGCCCTCTTCTGATCGGTGGCGGTTGCGTCCAACACCAGGTTCGGAACCAGATTCGAGGCAACCACGTCGGCGGCCGCCGTTTCGGCCGCTTCGTCGATCTGGTTGTCGAAGAAGATCAACGGCTTGACCTCCAGCACCTGCTGGCGGGCCTGTTGTAGCTGCTCGGACGAGATTCCACCGGTCAGCGCCTGGTTGGCGCGTTCGATCGACTTGCTCTCGACGACGTCTAGCCGGATCTCTTGTCCCAGCGCCGCTCTGATGACATCGCCCCGCGCAATCTCGACGAGTGTTGGGATGGTGGCGTCGTCGATGAAGACGGGATACTTCTCGGCGAGCTGGCGAATCTGGATGTCGGAGTCGACCACGGCCGGACCGAATCCGATCGGGTCGAGTTCAACGTCGTCGACGGAGGTGTCGTCGATGACGAAAGGGTTGTTGGCTGTGGTGAGAGCAAACGAATCCGGAAACTGGGGATCGCCCGTGGCGACTTGGACGAGCAGCGGCCCTTCGACCTCGACCTCGACGAGGTAGAAACCCATCGCGTCGGTGGTTGCCGCCGTGATCGATCCTTCGTCGTCGATGAATCTCACGTCGACTCCGGCGAGTCCCAAGTCGCCCAACTCTTCGGAGAACAACCCATCGCCGTCGAGATCGAGATACAGCCGGCCCGTGACGACGACCCGGTTGGGGGGGCCAGTCGTCGTGGTCGAGTCGGATTCGTCGGATGTCACGGGATCATCGATCGTCGGGTCGATGGCAAACGGATCTTCGACTTCGACCGTCAGCGCCGGCTCGGCCTCGACCACGTTCGATCGCACGTCCTCGAACAGCTGGATGATGTTGGTCCGCACCGATTCGTTGATCTCCGGCGCGGTCGCGAAGACAGGCTCCACGGCGGCGGCAGCGGCTTCACGATCGGTCGCGGTGGCGGCTTCGTCGACGATGCCGATGACGTCCTCCGACGCAACGAATCGCTGCGGCGACGGCGAGCCAACCTCCACGGTGACCCGAGCCTGCGTTTGGTTCCATGCCACCGCCGCAAAGACCCCGGCGATCGTCACTACGGTGATCAACAGGCGCGACAGACCGAACGAGTACCGCTTGCTCACGACCGCTCGCCTTCAGCGTCGAGCCGCTCATGCCGCTCGTATGCATCCACGATGTCGGCCACGATACGCGCTCGAACCACGTCTTTCGAGGACAACTCGATGAACGCCACACCCTCGATGCCGGTGAGAATCTTCCGTACCCGCCGCAATCCCGACGCCTTCCCGTCGGGAAGATCCACCTGAGTCACGTCGCCGGTGACCACCATCTTGGAGTTGAAACCCAGCCGGGTCAGGAACATCTTCATCTGCTCGGGAGAGGTGTTCTGGGCCTCATCGAGGATGATGTAGGCGTCGTTGAGAGTTCGACCGCGCATGTAAGCGAGAGGAGCGATCTCGATGACACCCTTCTCCATCAGGCTGACGGTTTCGTCCGGTCCGAGCATGTCGTACAGCGCGTCATACAGCGGCCGCAAATACGGGTCGACCTTGGCCGCCAGATCGCCGGGGAGAAAGCCCAATCGCTCGCCGGCTTCGACGGCCGGACGCGTGAGGAGAATACGACGCACCGCCCCGGATCGCAGTGCCTCGACTGCGGCGGCCATCCCCAAGTAAGTCTTGCCGGTCCCGGCGGGCCCGATCCCAAAGACCACGGTGTTCTCGTTGATCGCGTTCATGTACGCCCGCTGGCCCAACGTTTTCGGCCGGATGAGGCGACCCCTGGCGACGGGAATGCCGCCGATGAGCACATCCGAGGGGCTCGGTACGTTCGAGTTGACCATGTCGATCACCCGCTGCACCCGGTCCTCGTCGATTTGTTGTCCGTCCAGCAGCAGCAAGATCAGCTCGTCGACTGCCTTTTGGGCTTTGGCGACCGACTCAGGTGGCCCTGAAACGACCAATTCGTCCCCGCGTCCGATGATCCTGGTGTCGGTGTAGGCGGCTTCGAGGAGCCTGATGTGCGCGTCGTGCTGACCGACCACGTTGATGACCATGTCGGAGTCAGGGATGCGAATGCGCGCTTCGGCATCAGCGGGAAGCAAGGGGACCTCGCTCGGAGAGAGAGCGGCCATTATACCGGTGCCCGGCTTCATTACCCATCCAACGTCGGCACACGGGAGCAGGGTTCCCGACGTAGGGTGGCACCATGCCAACCCTGTTCACTCGCATCATCGATGGGGAGATCCCAGCCAGGTTCGTGTGGAGGGACCCGCTCTGTGTCGTCTTCCTCACCATTGCCCCGATCGCCCCCGGGCATGTCCTCGTCGTCCCTCGCGCTGAGATCGACCACTGGATCGACGCCGACGACGCCCTGATGAGCCACCTGACCTCGGTGGCCCGGATGATGGGAACGGTGCTCCAGTCGGAGTACCGTCCGGCTCGCATCGGCCTGCTCGTCGCAGGATTCGAGATCCCGCATCTGCACATCCACGTGATTCCGATGAACTCGATGGCCGACATCGATTTCGCCAACGCCGATCCCGATGTCGGCGACGACGCGTTGGCAGCGACTGCCGCACGTATTCGGGCTGCGCTGGCTGCAGCAGGATACGAGCCCGCCAGTTAGTCGGCCGGACCAACGCCCATCGTCTGGAGCATGTCCCCGATGGACGATTCGGACTCCTCGAGCAAACCGGCCAGGAGCCGAAGGTCGGCCCGACGGATGGTCAGCACGCGTCCGTTGAAGTCTTGCCGCATGATTTGGATCGCGCGCAAGAATCGTTCGAAGATCGCGGCAGACGCGCCGGTCGCCTGTTCAACGGCGGCGAGGTCGATCTGGACACCGCCAGAGTCCCATGAGGGGATCCCGGCCGCCTGGGAACGGCCATCGGACGGGAGCAACTGGTCGACCGGCACTCCATAGAACGCCGCCAATCGCTGCATCCGCGGAAGTGACAGGCTCCGCTCGCCTCGCTCATACGCGCCGAGCACGGAAGCCTTGAACTCTTGTTGACTCTCGGCCTCGACGTCTTGGAGGGACAAGCCCTTTTGCTTACGGATGGACCTCAACCGCCGTCCAACCGCCTCGTTATAGGATGAAGACACGCATGCACCCCTCTCGACTATTGCAGGTTAGCAAATCATGTTGCGCGCGAAAAGGTTCACCCTCGGTGGTGCTCACGGCGAAGGATCGCAGCCCCGACGATTGCCGCCGTCTCGGTACGCAGCACAGTGCTCGCCAGCGGCATCCTCGGGGTCGATTCGAGCTCCCCGGGCGCCCATCCGCCCTCAGGGCCGACCAGCAGTCGCACCGGATCCTCGCCGCCATCCTGCCAGTCTCCGTCGAGGTCGGCGGCAATCGTCGAACCCAACACCGCCGATAGCTCGACGGGACCCGCCATCTCCGGCAACCACGCCCCTCGTGATTGTTCCAGCGCCGCCACGGCCCATGCCTTTTCCTTGGAGGCGCTCGGCGGCTTGCCTTGCCCGTGGGTCGTTCGCAACCACCCGACCTCGGCCACGCCGAGCTCCGTGAGCTTTTCGACCGCGAAGCGCTGACGGTCCCGAGCGCGGGGCGGAGCGAGGTAGATGTGGACACGGCGGCCCCGCTCCACCGCAGCCTCGGCGCCGCGAGCGATGCCGGCTCCGGTCCATTCTCCCCGTCCACGCCGGCCGGCGCCGTCCGTGTACCAGACGGGATCACCGCGCCGGATACGGAGGACCGTCGTCAGATGGTGGACCTGGCTCGGGGTGGGCGCCAGGTCGCCATCGGGCCACGCACCGGCGATGAACACGTTGGGGACGTGTCGCATGGATCAGCGCCGGCGCCGCCGTCCCGTCTTCTCGTCGACCTCGGCCGCATACGTCTCGAGTGCGGCTTTGGCGGCTCCCGACAGCTTGGTCGGAATCACCACATTCACCTCGACGATGAGGTCGCCTCTCCCTCGTCGCCCCAGGCGAGTCATCCCTTCGCCGGCAAACGAGAACGTGGCGGCCGGTTGGGTTCCCGGCGGTATCTTCAGCTCGGTGGTGGACCCATCGATGAGCGGAACCTCGATGGTGGTGCCCAGGGCAGCTTGGGCGATCCCGATCTGGGCGCGGTGGACCAGATCGTCGCCGGAGCGTACGAATGATTCGTGCGGCGTGACCGCAACTTCGACGTACAGATCTCCCCGTCCCGCCCCGCGCTCGCCCGCCTCGCCTTGACCCGTCAGCCGTAGCCGGGTGCCATCGGCAACGCCGGGAGGGATCTCGACGAGAACCGTCCGGGGCCCGACCACCGAACCGCGTCCACCACATTCGGCGCACGGGCGTTCGATGAGGGATCCGCTGCCGTCGCACAGGTCGCAGTCGACCACCGACATCATCGTGCCAAACACCGTGCGGCGACCCATTCGGACAGCACCCGAACCACCGCATTGCGAGCAGGTCGATGGCACGGTGCCGGCAGCGGCCCCGGTGCCGGCGCATGTCGAGCAGGTCGATGCGGCCCGGAACGCAACCTCCGACGTAGTGCCAAACGCCGCTTCTTCGAGTGAGACCTTGGCCGTGACCATCAGGTCTCTCCCGCGCCGCATCGCACCGCGACCGGTCCCGAACAGGCCGCCATCTCCGAACACCGACCTGAGCAGGTCGTCGAGGCCGAACCCACCCAGCAGGTCGCCGAGGTCGAACGTCTCTCCCCGGTCGTAGGCCCGCCTCTTTTCGGGGTCGGAGAGCACCTCGTATGCCTCGGCGATCTCCTTGAAGCGTGCTTCTGCGGTGGGGTCGTCAGGATTGGCGTCGGGGTGCGACTCGCGTGCGAGACGTCGGAACGCCTTCTTCAGCTCGTCGGGGCCGGCGTCCTTCGAGACCCCGAGCGTCGCGTAGTAGTCCTTGGCCATGTGCGCTCCAGCTTAGGGAGACCTACGAGCCGAGCCGATCGGCCAAGTTGTCTCGCACCTCTTCGACCACCGAAATGGTTCGCTTGTAATCCATACGCATCGGCCCGAGCACTCCCACCGAACCGCCGGGCTTGTTGCCGAGATCGTAGGAGGCAGACACGACGGCGAGGTCCGAGGCGCCTTCGACCGGAATCTCCTCTCCGATCTGAATGAGCGTGCCCGGCTCATGGGAGGTGACCATGCTCAGCACCATCGCTTCACGTTCGAGTACCTCGAGCACGCGGTGAACCGAACGAAGGTCTTCCCAGATGGAGGCCATCCTCGACGTCCCGCCGATGTAGAGCTCGCGGGTGGACTCTTGCGAACGAGACAGCACACCGACGCTCTCGCGCACCATCTCTTTGACCAAGTCGGGCGCGTCCGGCGCCAGCTCGGTCACGTCGACCTCGTCGATCTTGATGCCCACCACCAGCTTCGAAAGGGCGAGTGCCGCCTCGTCGACGAAACGGTCTTGGACCTCGGCGGAGAGGTGGATGACCTCTTGGGTGACCCGTCCCTCGTCCGTCACCAGTACGACCAAGAGCGATCGGGCGCCGAGCTGCACCAGGTGCACACCGCGAACGGTCTCGCCTCGCAACCCCGGTCCCGTGATGATGGCTGGATACGACGTCACGTCGGCGACGAGGTCGCTGGTGGCTTTCAGCAGGCGGCCCAACTCCATCTGGACCGTCGAGAAGAATTCGTGGATCTTGACGCGGGTTGGCGCCCGGAGGGCGGCCCCTTCGCTGTTGGCGACGTACCACCGGTACCCCTGTGCGCTGGGAACACGGCCCGCCGACGTATGGGGCTGGATCGCAAACCCTTCACGCTCGAGGTATGCGAGGTCGTTGCGAATCGTCGCAGGCGACACGTTGAGCCCGCTGACTTCCAAGACCGCGGTCGAGCTGACCGGTTCACCCCGTCGGATGTACTCCTCGATGAGCGCGCCGAGCACGACCGCTTTACGCTCGTCAAGCATCGCCCCCAGATTAGCAGTCCCCCTTGGCGAGTGCTAAGCACTTGCCGGGTCCGCCAGCTCGAGCACTGCCCTCGTCGCCATGTCGGTCAGCAACGGACGGGCCACCCTCAACCGGCCCGAGCCATGTTCGACGACCCCAGCCTCGACGAGACGCTGCCCGGCCTCGGATGAAAGCAAGGCCTCCCCTCCCCGACCGATCGCCACCCCTGCGCGCCGTCTGAGTCCGAGCATCAGACGCTCCTGCTCTCTCGCCCAGGACGAGAGTGTGTCTGTCCCTTGTACCGGAGTCCGCCGATGCTCCACGGCATCGAGATAGGCGTCCAAACGCCGGAGGTTCCTCGTTCTCACGCCTGCTCGGTGGCCATGCGCCCCTACGCCGTACGCGGCGTAGTCGGCCTGCGCCCACGTCGCCAGGTTGTAGCGGCACACTCGGCCGGATCTGGCGGCGTTCGATACCTCATATCGGACGAGTCCTGCGCCGCTCGCAAGCGTGTCGGCCTGCTCCCACTTGTCGGCCTGGTCATCGTCGTCCGGAGCGGGGGCGCCGGCAGCCACTGCCTTGAAGAGTGGTGTGCCCCGTTCGACCGTGAGGGCGTAGGTCGAGAGGTGATCCACCCCCAGTCCGATCGCCGTCGAAGTGGTGCTCGCCCACGACTGGGCGGTTTCGCCCGCCGTCCCGAAGATGAGGTCGACGCTCACCGAATCGAACCCCGTCTCCAACGCTGCTTCGACAGCGTCGGCCGCCTGAGCGGGACTGTGGAGGCGCCCCAGGGCAGCCAGCACGGTCGGGTCGAATGACTGCACGCCGAGGCTGACCCTCGTGATCCCGGCTTCCTGAAACCGCCTGCTGATGTCGACCGTCCAGTCCTCCGGGTTTGCTTCGAGGGTGATCTCGGCTCCCTCGGCGAATCCGTGGATCGACCCGAGCGCCTGCAAGATCGACCGGACATGGTCGGGCTCGAGGCGCGACGGGGTGCCGCCACCGATGAAGACCGCATCCAGCGACCCGAGCGGTGCATCGAGCTCAACCTCGGCGATGAGACACGCGACGTAACGATCGATCACCGACTCCGCCCCCGCCACCACTGCAAAATCGCAGTATGGGCAGATTCGGCGACAGAACGGGATGTGGACGTACGCCGACCGCCACACGGCCGCAGCCTCGGCCAGTTCGACCGAATCGGCCGCAGGGCTCACGAAGCGTCGTCCACCCGCAAGGCGGCGATGAACGCCTCCTGGGGCACTTCCACCGACCCCACCATCTTCATGCGCCGCTTGCCTTCCTTCTGGCGTTCGAGCAGCTTGCGCTTTCGGCTGACGTCCCCGCCGTAACACTTCGCCAGTACGTCCTTGCGTTTCGCTTTGACCGTCTCGCGAGCGATGACCTTGCTGCCGGTGGCCGCCTGGATCGGGACATCGAACATCTGACGGGGAATCAGCTCACGCAGTCGTTCGACCATCTGTTTGCCGTAGTGGTAGGCCTTGTCGGCATGGACGATCGCCGAGAATGCGTCGACAGGCTGGCCGGCGAGCAGGATGTCCACCTTGACGAGATTCGACGCTCGATATGAGCTCGGCTCGTAGTCCAGGGAGGCGTAGCCGCGCGTTCGTGACTTGAGCTGATCGAAGAAGTCGAACACGATCTCGCCGAGTGGCAGTCGATAAGAGAGCTCCACTCGTTCGGGCGAGAGGTAGTTCATGTGAACGAGCTCGCCTCGCCGGCTCTGGGTGAGTTCCATGATCGGACCGATGTATTCGGATGGGGCGATGATCATCGCACTCACATAGGGCTCTTCGATCTCGGTCCGCTTGTTGGGATCGGGCAGTTCTTGAGGCGAGCGGATCTCGGCAACCGTCCCGTCGACACCGTGGACCCGAAACGCGACCGAAGGTGCGGTCGCCACCAGGTCGAGGTCGTACTCGCGCTCGAGCCGTTCCCGCACAATCTCCATGTGCAACAGCCCCAGGAAACCGCAGCGGAAACCGAAGCCCAACGCACGAGAGGTCTCGGGCTCGTAGACCAGTGAGGCGTCGTTCAGCTGCAACTTCTCCAGTGCTTCACGCAGCCGTTCGAAATCGTCGCCGTCGGCGGGGAAGATGCCGGCGAACACCATCGGTTTGGGTTCCTCATAGCCGGGGAGCGGAGCGACGAGCCGCGGATCGCCGTTGGTGACGGTGTCGCCCACCTTGATGCGATCGATCTCTTTCACGCCCGTGATGAGATAGCCGACCTCCCCGGTGCCGAGCCGCGACGTGGGGCGGGCGACCGGAGTGAGCACCCCGATCTCGCTGGCTGCATGACGGTCGCCGGTGGCGAGGAACGTCAGTTGTGCGCCCTGTTCGAGTACTCCGTCCACGACCCGCACCGAGCAAACGACCCCTCGGTAGGTGTCGAAGTAGCTGTCGAAGACCAATGCGCGCAGGTCGGCCCCTTCGTCGCCGGCGGGGGGCGGCACGTCGCGAACGATGCGCTCGAGGAGCGCCTCGACGCCCGCACCTGTCTTGGCCGACACCCTGAGCACGTCACCGGGATCGCCTCCCACGATCCCCGCCACCTCGGCAGCAGCCCGATCGGGGTCGGCGGCCGGGAGGTCGATCTTGTTGAGCACCGGGATGATCTCGAGCCCGGCTTCGACGGCGAGGTACGCATTGGCGAGCGTTTGCGCTTGGGCGCCTTGCGCCGCATCGACCAGCAAGATGGCGCCTTCGCACGCCGCCAGCGAACGTGAGACTTCGTAGCTGAAATCGACGTGACCCGGCGTGTCGATCAGGTTCAGGATGTGGGCCTGGCCCTCGTCGTCGGTGTAGGTCAATCGGACCGATTGCGCCTTGATGGTGATCCCACGCTCGCGTTCGATGTCCATCGAATCCAGCATCTGATCCCGCATTTCCCGGGCGGAGACGGCGCCAGTTCGCTCCATGAGGCGATCGGCCAGGGTTGATTTGCCGTGGTCGATGTGCGCGATGATGCAGAAATTGCGGATGGACACGTCGACCAGGACGGTCAGGAGACGAGCTCTTGCACCTGCTTGGCGAGACGCGACTTGCGGCGGGCGGCTGTGTTCTTCTTGATCACGCCTTTGGCCGCCGCTTGGTCGATCCGCTTCTGGGCGAGCTGAAGCGCTTCGCGCGCCGAATCCGCGTCGCCCGAGGCCACTGCCGACTCGACCGACCTGATGCGAGTCTTCAACTCCGAACGCACCGACCGGTTGGCCAAACGCCGCTTCTCGTTCTGGCGGTTCCGCTTGATTTGTGACTTGATGTTTGCCATCGACGATCCTTGCTTCGTCCCTGCACGGCTCCGAGCGCGGTTGGCCGGTCGCTCGAATTCTGGTCCGCTCCCAGCACTCGTCCGCTCACAGTAGAAGCCGATCGAGGAGCCGATCGCGAGAAGCCGCACGCCAGTGCGTACGGCAGCACTGTAGCAAAGGCCCAAGTCTGGGCCAACATCAGCGCCGGGCGGAATACCAGCGGCACAGCGCCACGGTGAGCCGCTCCATGGTCAATCGATGGGTCTCTTCCGGCGCCGATTTGAGGATACGGTCGGCCCTGGCGAGGGCCGACACGGCGCGATGGAGATCCGAGTCGGAAACACGCCCACGCGCCTTCCAGAGCTTCTCGACCTTCCAACCCTGGGTTCGCGGTGGCATCCATTGGCCGAGCGTGTCGAGATCGGGCGCCGCCGACGCGTAGGCCTTTTGGCGAAGATCAGCCTCGAGAAATCCGACGAGCGCCAGCGGGTGGGTGTGGGTGAGGATTGCGTCGAGGTGACGCAACGCATCACCGACGTTGCCGGCCGTGACCGCATCGGTGTAGTGCCACATGCCCTCCTCTGGACGGTTCTTGAACCGCTCCAGCACCATGGTTCTCGTCACGATGGTTTCACCGGCAGACTCGAGCTGATCGAGCGCCCGCCGAAGGGAGCCCAGGTCCGTGCCGAACCTGGCGAGGAGCGCCTCGGCGCCACCGCGATCGGCCTCGATCCCCCTCGTCTTCAGCTCGGCGCCCAACGCGTCCCGCATGTCACGATCACGCAACTTGCCGACCGTCACCTTCTCGGCCCGCTCTTTCAGCGTATCGGCCAACGACTTCGGCGGCGAGCCACTCGAGACGACGACCACTGCAACGGCGTTCGGATCGACCGCCGCAAGCAGATCTGCCACCACTGCTGCTTCGCCGGCCTGCATCCATTGGGCGTCCACGATCTCGATGCCGACCTTGTCGCCGAACAGCGAGCCTGATTGCAGGGCCGGCACGAGAGGCTCGAGCTCGCTCCGCAGGACTCCCGTCACCTCCTGATCGCTGCCCCGCTGCGGCACGTCTACACGCAGGCGCTCGGACACGCCGGATTGGTCGAGGAATTGGTGCATACGGCGCAGCATCTCCTCGCGCTCGCCAGGACCGGCGCCGGCGGGCCCGGAGATGTGCACGATCGAACTCATGGTCCGATCAGGAGGCGGCCGTTGAACTCGTGCGTGCCCTGGGCCAGACGCACATCGAGTTGCTTCTCGGCCGACCCTCCAGCCTCCACCCGTCCCACCGGAACCGGGATGATGAGCGGACCCAAGGCACCACCGTCGGTCAAGGCCACGTTGATCGTCCCGCGCCAGTCGAATTCAGTGGGGTTGTCGACGGTGATGGTGAGCTGCGCTGCGTCCGTACCGGAGGTCGATGCAGCGATGTCGACGTCCAGGCCCCCGCAAAGCCCGGCCGGCTCGTCCGGGGTGAGCGTCGCCGAACTGAGCACGATCGCGTCCTGCCCCTCGAAGATCACCGTGAAGGGCGTCGCCACTTCCTCGGCGCAGGTGAGGACGTGGGTGAGCCCTCGCAACGACGACAGCCCTATGGGGATCAGGAGTGCGGCCAAGACGGCGACCAGCGCGATACGCGACTTCAGGATGGCGGGCATCGACCTTCCATTCGCGCCAAGATAGTCGGGCCTTGGCGAGCCCAGGCCAGCGCTATCCTGTCTGGTCGATGCCAACGACCATGGACTACGAACGCGCGCGGCGCCTGGTCCTGCTGACCGGACTCGTCATCCTCCTCCTCGTCGCCACCGTGATGTTCGTGCGTCGTGTCGACCCGGTCGAGGTCGTCGCCACCCTGCTGTTCCTTCCGATCTTCGCTGCCGTTCTCATCTGGGGGGCGAGGGGCGGCATCGCCGCCGGGCTCGTGGCCGCCCTCGCCTACGCCGCCCTCCGCTGGCCTGCGATCCAAGCCGTCGGCGCAGGCCGGTTCGCCGGATTGATCGCCATGCGCAGCATTGGCTACGTTGCGTTCGGGGCAATCGGCGGTTGGTCTTTGCAGCAGCTGCGGGCGTCGATCACCAAGTTGGAGCTGTACGACCAGATCGACGACGCCACCAAACTGCACAATTCTCGCGCGATCGTCGAGACGCTCGACCGTGAACGTTCGCGGGCCGACCGCTACCACGAGATCGTGTCAGTGGTGATCGCCCGCGTCACCGGGTTGGAGGGCAAGCGCCGCAGCGGAACTCTCGCCGAGCTGGGCCAGATGATCGAGGCGGGCAAGCGCACTGTGGACAGCGCCATGCATGCAACGCAGGGTCCCGTCGACTTGTTCGTCGTCGTCCTGCCCGAAACAGGCGCGTCCGGCGCCAACACCTTCGCCACCAAGCTGGGCAACCTGGTCACGGCAGTCGGTGGAGCGAATCTGAACGTCGACGTGACGACGATCACCTACCCGGACCAGCCGGATGAGCTTGCGGGCTTCTTGGACGAGGCCCGCCGGATCGTGGCCTCGGACTTTCCGGCGCCTGCCGCTCACTCGACGTGAACCATGGGCTCATCGAGCGGTACACGCACATCGCCAACCTGATCGGTCCGCACCACCGTCGCCCCGGCCTGTTGCAGTGCTTCGAGCACGAATTGCGACGGGTGGCCGAACTGGTTGGGCCCCACGCTCACGATTGCCAGCCGGGGTTTCGATTCGCGCAGCCAGTCGAGTTCGCTGGTGGCTGCACCTTGATGGGGAACCTTCATCACGTCAGCCGGCAGCGGCCCCAACTCGCGCTGAGCGACTTTCTCGACATCGCCGGGAAGGAGGACCGATACCTGCCCGGTCGACACGCGCAGCACGAGCGACTGATCGTTGGCCGAGTCGTACCTTCGAAGCGGTCCGATCACCTCCAGGCGAATGCCGTCGACTTCGAATGACCTTCCGGGATTGGGGACGGTCATCGGGATGCCGTGTTCGACGGCCAGCTCGGTGAGATCGTCGAAGGTTTGGCCGGGATCCGAGTACCCCGGGTGCCACACCATTCCAACTGGCCGCTGGCCGATGACCGCCCGTAGGCCGGCCACATGATCCTCATGCGGATGAGAGATCACCACGAGATCGAGGCGTCGGACGCGAAACCGTTCCAGCTTGGCGTGCAACAGTCCGGGATCCGGCCCGCCGTCGATCAGGATCCACCCCCCGTTCTCGGTATTGATGAGAGCGGCGTCGCCCTGTCCGATATCCAAGAAGACGACGGCGGGTCCGTCCAAGCCCCGCCCGAACGACGGAACGAACGCACACGCCAGCACGACCGCCACGAGCCCGTGACGAGCCTTCCGGGCAGGCGCTGCCAAAGCCACGAGCGCCGCCGCCACCACCACCGGCCCGGCAGCCGGAGCCTGGGATGCATATTCGGCGATGGCCTCGACCAACTGCGCCAGAGTCGATGCGATGACACCCAGGCGGCTCCATCCGCTCATGGCCGCAGCGGTTCCCGTCAAGGTGGCGCCCGCCACGAGCGGAGCAGCCACCAAGTTGGCGAGCGGGGCGGCAATTGGAACCGACCCGAACCAGGCAGCAAGCAGGGGCGCGACCGCAATCTGTGCTCCAACCGAAGCGCTCAATGCTCGACGGGCCGGACCGAACGAGATCGACGGGAACAGATCGGCCGACGCCATCACCCCCAGGGTGGCTGCGACGGACAGATGGAATCCAGCGGCGGTGGTCAACTGTGGTGCGACCAGCACGAGGCCGGTGACGGCCGCGCCGAGGGACGCCCACACCGACAGCGGATACCCGACAGCCCGAGCCACCAACAGGGCGGCCGCCATGACCGCCGCTCGCAATACCGACGGTTCCCACCGAGTCACCAACACGAAGACGACGAGTCCGGCCAGCCCCACCAACGCGCGCGAGCGAACGTCGAATGACAGGGGCCCGGCTGCGACCCACAGCAGCAGCAAGAAGAGCGCCACGTTGGACCCGGACACGGCGACGTAGTGGCTGAGGCCCGAGCCTCTCATCGCTTCCAGCACGCGAGGGTCGACATTGGCCGTGTCGCCGGTGAGGAATCCCCGCACCAGTCCTTGACCGGGTGCCTGGCCGGGGAATGTCTGCGTCACCCGCGCGCGGATCGTGTCGGCCAGCCCGTGGAGGCGGGATGCAGGTCCGGCAACATCCACCACCCGGTGGGCGTCCAGCGTCGCTGCGTAGGGCTCACCGCGCCAGAGGCCTCCCCGGTCCGACAACATGCCGGCCAGCGTCACTCGCGTGCCGGCGGCAAACGGCTCATCCACCCGCACGAGCAATGGCACCCGATCCCACGCTCCCGCCGAGCTTCGCTCTGCGGCCACCAAGCCAACCGAATCAGCCACGTCGCTGCGGAGCACTCCGGTCAACACGACGGGACCTGACGGAACCTCCAGTTCGAGCACGCGCTCGACCCGGGTCTGGTAGGCGAGGCCGGCCACCACTCCCCCGATCATCAGCACAACGATCGAAACCTGCCGTGGCGTTGCCGCGAGGACGCCGATCCCCAGCAACATCGCCACCCCCAGCGCAGGCACGGGCTGGGCGACGAACCAGCGCCCACCGAGCACCGCCACCCAGGTCACCGCCGCCGCGATGAGCGCATGCTGGCCGGCTGGGTCGGGCCATCGCAGAGCGGCAAACGCGCTCACGGCACCGTCACCAGCTCGCGCATCGCAGCCAACTTGGCCTCGCCGACGCCGCTGACGTCGAGCAGGTCCTCGACCTTCTGAAACGGTCCGAAGACATCACGATGCTCGACGATTCTCCCCGCAAGCACCGGTCCCACGCCGGGCAGCGCCTCCAGCTGAGCCGCTGACGCCTGGTTCAGGCTGATCGTGCCGGTCGCAACTGACTCTGCTGTTGTCCCGTCCCCCGCATCGGGAACGACGATCAACTGCCCATCGCCCACCGGAGCGGCGAGATTGAATCCGGACAGCTGCGCAGCGCCGGTCACGCCGCCCGCAGCGGCCACGGCCTCGGCGACGCGAGCACCCGGTGGCAGCGAGACGAGTCCGGGTCGTTCGACGGCGCCGGTGACGTGCACCGTCATCAGCTGAGATGACGGTGCCTCACCGTGCGTCACCTCGACGACGGGGGTCGGCACCGAGGGCGGTCGGCTGAACCACCATGCGACGGCGAGCGCCGCCACGACGGCAGCGCCGACCAGAATCGGACGCAGAAGCGGCTCCTTCCATTCGATGAACGTCGCCGCGCCGACCCGCCCGAGTTGTATCACACGGTCGTGCCCGAATGAAGAAGGGTGCAGTCGCTAAGGTCCGCTGGCACCCGACCAGGAAGGCAGCGGCGTGAACCGCTATCGAGTCGAGCCCCTGCAGCCCGTCGATCTGTCGGCGATCGACGCTTCTGACCTGTCCGCCTTCAGTGGCTCCAAGAAGGAAGGGCGGGAGTATCTACGGGAGCTCAACGAGCGCATGGAGGGCCTCCAGGAGCTGCTTTACGCCGAAGGCAAGCACAAAGTGCTCGTCGTCCTGCAGGCGATGGACACGGGGGGCAAGGACGGGACCATCCGCCACGTGTTCGAGGGTGTGAATCCGCAAGGCGTGAAGGTGGCGTCGTTCAAGAAGCCGACGCCTGAAGAGCTCGCTCATGACTATCTGTGGCGGGTTCACGCCCACACTCCTGGCGCCGGTGAGATCGTGGTCTTCAACCGAAGCCACTACGAAGATGTGCTCGTGGTTCGCGTGCACGAGCTCGTCCCGGAAGAACGATGGGCACGCCGGTATGACCACATCAACGAGTTCGAGCGCCTCCTCGCCGACGAGGGCACCAAGATCGTCAAGTGCTATCTACACATCTCACGCGAGGAGCAGCGGGAGCGACTGCAGGCCCGACTCGACGAACCCGCCAAGCACTGGAAGTTCGACAAGGGGGACCTGGCCGAGCGGGCTCGATGGGACGAGTACATGGCCGCATACGAAGCGATGCTGTCGCGAACCTCCACCGCCCATGCGCCCTGGTACATCGTCCCGGCGAACCGCAAGTGGTATCGCAACATCGTCGTGTCGCAGATCCTGATCGACACGCTCGAATCGTTGGAGATGCGCTATCCGGTCGCCGAAGACGGGCTCGACGAGATCGTGGTGGTCTGACGGGCCTCTCGCTCCAACGAGATCGCCGCGTAGGCCTGTGCATGACTCAATCCGCGCCACCGCCCGGCCAGGTACTCGCCGAGGTACCTGGCGAGGAAGCGCCGAACGCCCAACCGCTTCCATTGGTCGACGTGGACGAGCTCGTGCGCAAGTAGACCGGACAGGTCGTGGCTCGCCACTCCCCGGCGCATGATCACCAGCCTTGGCAGCGCCACCGCCGAGTAGCGCCTCAGCATCCATCGAGGCGCATTGCGGACACGGACTTCCGAGTGCCGCACAGGCACGTCGGGATCGATCCGACCGGCCGTCAGCTTCATTCCCCTACCACCAGGTTGACCAGATTCGGCGCTCGCACGATCACCTTGCGCAGCTGCTTTCCTTCCAACCAGCCCTGGACTTTCGGCGAGGCCATCGCCCGCTCCTCTGCCTCGGCGTCACCGATGTCCGCCAACACCTCGATCCGGTCTCGTACCTTGCCGTTGACCTGAATCACCATCGTGACGGTCTCGTCGACGAGCAGCGCAGGATCCGGCGTCGGCCAACTTTCTGTGGCCAGCATGGAACCGAAACGGAGCCGCTCCCACAGCTCGTGCGCCATGTGCGGAGCCATCGGTGAGAGCATCAGCAGCAGCAGGCGCAGTACCTCGTCGAGGGTTGCACGGCGCGCCCCCTCCCGAGCGTAGGCGGTGGCTGCATTTGTCAGCTCCATCAACGCCGCTACGGCCGTGTTGAAGACGAATCGATCGATGTCTCCTGTCACCTTGTCCAGGGTCTTGTGGGCGGCAGACAGCACGGAACGGTCGGCATCGGTCTCCGCCCGCTCGACCGGCTCGCCCACCTCTCCCGTCGCCAGGCGCCAAACCCTGTCGAGGAATCGGGCGGTGCCTTCGACGCCTTTGTCGGACCACACCGCTCCGTCGGTGGGGGGACCGATGAAGAGGTGATAGAGCCGGAGCGCATCAGCTCCGTAGTCGGCGATGAACTCGTCGGGGCCGACGACATTGCCCTTCGACTTCGACATCTTCCCACCTGACATCTGGATCATGCCTTGCGTGAACAGGCGGCTGAACGGCTCCTCGACCTCGACCAAATCCATGTCGTGCAGCACCTTGGTGACGAAACGGGCATATAACAGATGGAGCACGGCGTGCTCGACGCCTCCGATGTATTGGTCGAGCGCCATCCAGTACGCGGCCTTGGCGGGATCGAAGATGAGATCCGAGTTCTCGGGATCGGTGTAACGAAGGAAATACCAGGACGAGTCGACGAAGGTGTCCATGGTGTCTGTCTCGCGCCGGGCGGGCCCGCCGCAACGAGGACAGGCGACGTTCACGAACTCAGGCGAGGTGGCCAGAGGCGATTGACCGCGTGGGGCGTAGTCCTCGATGTCGGGGTGAATGACCGGCAGATCCGACTCGGGCACGGCGACGTAGCCGCATTCGGGGCACTCGATCATCGGGATTGGGCATCCCCAGTACCGTTGCCGGGAGATCAACCAGTCCCGGAGCCGGTAGTTGACGGTTCCCACGCCGAGGCCGTTCGATTCCAACCACTCGATGATCGCCGCTTTCGCCGCCTCCATGTACAGGCCGTCCAGGAAGCCCGAGTTGATGGCGGGCCCGTCGCCCAGGTAGGCCTGTCCATCGAACTCGTGCGGCGGCTGCACGGTACGAATGATGTCGATGCCGTATTTGGTGGCGAAGTCCCAGTCGCGCTGGTCCTGGCCGGGCACGGCCATGATGGCCCCGGTGCCGTAACCCATCAGCACATAGTCGGCGATGTAGATCGGCACGAGGGCGCCGTTGACCGGGTTGACTGCGTACTTGCCGGTGAACACGCCGGTCTTGTCGCCTTCGGCAACGCGTTCGACTTCGCTGGCGGCTCGTGCAGCGGCGATGTATACCTCGGCCTCTGTTTGGACCGTCTCGCCTTCGATCAAGGCCGGGACGATGGGATGTTCGGGGGCGAGCACGGCGAAGGTCATGCCAAACACGGTGTCCGGCCGAGTGGTGTACACCTCGAACGAGAGATCGCTGTCGGCCACGTCCATCGCGAACTGGGCTCCTTCGGACCGCCCGATCCAGTTGCGCTGCATCACCACGACCCTCTCCGGCCAGTCCAGGCCTTCGAGGTCGTCGAGGAGGCGTTGGGCATAGTCCGTGATCTTGAAGAACCACTGACTGAGGTCACGCTTCTCGACGATGGAACCGCACCGCTCGCAGGTGCCGTCGACGACTTGTTCGTTGGCGAGCACGGTGGCATCGGTCGGGCACCAGTTGACCGGACTGCGCCGTTTGTACGCAAGTCCCCGTTCATACAGTTTGAGGAACAGCCACTGGTCCCAGCGGTAATAGCTGGGCCGATGCGAAGCGATCTCGCGCGACCAGTCGTAGCCCGCGCCGAGCCGTTTGATCTGCTCGGTCATGCGCTCGATCTGGGTCTCGGTGAACACTCGCGGGTGGATGCCGGTCTTGATTGCGGCATTCTCGGCGGGCAACCCGAACGAGTCCCAGCCGAACGGCGACAGCACGTTGTAGCCCTGCATCATCTTGTAGCGGGTCAGCAGATCGCCGTACGTGTAGTTGCGAACGTGGCCCATGTGGATGTCCCCGGACGGATACGGGTACATGCACACGTTGTAGAACTTGGTGCGGTCGGCGTCCTCGGTCACGTGGAAGATGCCGTCGGTGTCCCACCGCTTCTGCCATTTCAGCTCGATTGCATCGTGATCGAAGGCCGCCACCAGCGCTCCTAGATGAGATCGGGAGCGTACCAGCCGGAGTCGTGCGTTCTGCCGGCGCCTACGTGCTCAGTCGTTGGAGCCCCGCAGAAAGTCCTCGATCTCACTGCCGATCTCGTCGGCACTTGGGAGATCGTCAGGGTCCCCGAGCGACTCGAGCCGGGCGAGGAACTCCGCGACCTCTGGGTTGCCGGCCACCAGCCTGTCCAGACGCTGCCGCTGGTCGACGGCGTCGTCCAGCAGGCCTCGCAGCGGCAGCGCAACGTCGAGATGGCGCCCGATCCGCTCGATGAGTGTCACGACCCCCTGGGTGAACTGCTCTCCGACGTACTGCGGCACTTGCGCCCAAAAGCCGTATGTGGGCATTCCGTGCGAGGCGAGCTGCCACTCGATGGCGGTGACCGCCGCGCCGGGCACTCGCAAAAGGCCCTCGGGCACCCGTTCGCCCATGGCGGCGAAGTCCGAGGTGGTCGAGGTGTTGATGACGTTGGTCGGCCGGGTGTGTGCCACGGCCGCCGGCACCGATCCGACACAGAGAAGCTCGGCGACACCCCACCGATCCACGAGGCGCACCATCTCATCGCCGAGCGCCTTCCACCGAAACTCCGGCTCGGTTCCGGTCATCACCAGCAACGTGGCATCGCCGTAGGTGACAGACCGGACGGTGACCTCGGGATAGGTGAGGGACTGCAGCTTGCCGTCGATGAAGTCGACGATGGGTCGATTGACGCGGTAGTCGAAGATCTCGTCGGGGTCGAGCCGGCCCACCAGCTCGCCTCCGAAGGCGAGGTGTTCGGCGGCCCCGGTGCCCACACCGGCTGCGTCCACCCAGCCGGTGAATGCCACCAGGAGTGACGAGCCGGGAAACGAACGATCGGTTTCGGCGATGAACATCGTCCCGAATCGTACCCGTCATCCCGCCTGTACTCTGCGTGGATGCGCGCGCTCTCCCGGTTGTGGTCGTATGCGGTGGGTCACCGGCCCGCGCTGGTGGTGGCCTCGGCCTTCAGCATCCTCAACAAGCTGTTTGATCTCGCGCCGCCCATCCTCATCGGAGTGGCGGTGGACACCGTCATCAAGCGCGATGCCTCGTTCTTGTCCCGCTGGCTGGAACAACCTCGAGACCAACTGGTGCTGCTGGCGATCATCACGCTGCTCATCTGGGGCCTCGAATCGCTGTTCGAATACTTGTGGGGCATCTGGTGGCGGAACCTCGCCCAGACCATCCAGCATGAGCTCCGCATCGACACCTACGCCCATCTGCAGGGGCTGGAGATGCGGTGGTTCGAAGATCGATCGACGGGCGACGTCATCGCCACCCTCAATGACGACGTCAACCAGCTCGAGCGTTTCCTCGACCACGGCGCCAACGACCTCCTGCAGGTGCTCACGACAGTCATCGCCATCGGCATCGGATTCTTCGTCGCGGCTCCTTCGGTCGCGTGGATGGCGTTTCTCCCCATACCGATCATCATCTGGGGTTCGATCAAGTACCAGAAGACTCTCGAACCTCGGTACGCCGAGGTGCGGGACCAAGCGGCGGCGGTGAACACCCACCTCGCCAACAACCTCGGAGGCATGGCCACGATCAAAGCCTTCGTGGCGGAGGAGCGCGAAGTCCGCCGTATGGCCGAGGCCAGCGAGGCCTACCGCCACGCCAATCGCTCCGCCATCCGCCTGTCCTCTGCGTTCTCACCGCTCATACGCATCGCCATCGTGATCGGCTTCACCGGGACACTCATCTATGGCGGCTTCCTCACCCTCGACGGGTCGCTACAAGAGGGCGTGTACACGGTGATGGTGTTCATGACCCAGCGCCTGCTCTGGCCGCTGACCAGCCTCGGTCAGACCGTCGACCTGTACCAGCGAGCAATGGCCTCGACCAATCGCATCCTCAACGTCCTCGATACCGAGCCGCGACTCGTCGACGGGAGCACGGGCGTGAGCCGCCTCGACGGGCACCTCCGTCTCGACGGCGTGTGGTTCGGCTACGACCCGAACCTGCCGGTGCTACACGACGTGTCGCTGAACATCCCGGCCGGCTCGACCACCGCCATCGTGGGTGCCACCGGGTCGGGCAAATCGACCATCGTCAAGTTGATCATGCGTTTCTACGATCCACAGCGAGGAAGCGTGCTCATCGACGGGCAGGCGTTGCCAGAGCTCCGCATCCGCGACGTGCGATCACAGATCGGGTTCGTCAGCCAGGACGTCTATCTGTTCGAAGGCACGGTGCGGGACAACATCGCGTACGCACGTCCGGAGGCCTCCTTCGATGAGATCATCGAGGCCGCCCGGCTGGCCGAGGCCCACCAATTCATCATGGATGATCTGCCGGCCGGCTACGACACGATCGTCGGGGAACGCGGCCAGAAGCTCTCGGGCGGCCAACGGCAGCGGCTCTCCATCGCCCGAGCGGTCCTGGCCGACCCGCAGATCCTCTTGCTCGACGAAGCCACCTCGGCCGTCGACAACGAGACGGAGGCCGCCATCCAGCGCTCACTGGACCGTGTCTCCGCTGGGAGGACGGTGGTGGTGATCGCCCACAGGCTCTCGACGATCCGCAACGCCGACTGCATCTACGTGCTCGCCGACGGTCGCGTCGTCGAATCCGGGACGCACGAAGCGTTGGTGACGGCCGGCGGCCTCTATACCGCGCTGTGGCAGGTGCAGACCGGCGACCGGCGGCTGT
>JBFHAT010000020.1:0-51624 GCA_041586155.1 Acidimicrobiia bacterium | reverse complement strand
GCGTGGTTGCGAGCCGGAGCCACGCAACCACGATGGAGAACCGCTCCGCGCCTCTCCCGCGTTCTTGATTGTCACTGCGTGGTTGCGAGCCGGAGCCACGCAACCACGATGGAGAACCGCTCCGCGCCTCTCCGCGTTGTTGATTGTCGTTGGTTTTGTGCTGGGACCGCGGCCCTGACACGCTCCGGGCACCTGAGGCTATCAGGCACCGGGCTCGCGTCCCCAGTCGGCACGACCGGGATCGTGCCCCGAGCCCCCTTCCGGATTCGAACCGGAGACCTCTTCCTTACCATGGAAGCGCTCTGCCAGCTGAGCTAAGGGGGCTTGGTTGTGCGGTGATCCGCCCGTGCAGATCAGTGCCGGGAGAAGGATTCGAACCTCCGAAGGCAATGCCGGCAGATTTACAGTCTGCTCCCTTTGGCCGCTCGGGCATCCCGGCCGGACCCAAACGTGCGGTTCGGGCGGGAGGTAGGTTAGCGCGTGCCTCAGCAGCGTAAATCGTGGAACAAGCCCCTGTCTCGGGCAGGCCGTGAAACTTCAGCGGACCGGACCGCTGGCCATCTGGCGCAGCCGCTCGATACGAGCCTCAACCGGCGGGTGAGTGGAGAAGAGCCGCCCGATCGACTGGCGAGCGTTGAACGCCTGCAGCGGATCAGCGATGAAGAGCTGCGACACGGCCGCATTGACACGCATGGGATGGCGTTGAGCCCCGGCACTGATCTTGGCGAGTGCCGAAGCGAGGTGGAGAGGCCTCCCGGTGAGGTCGGCGCCTGTGGCATCCGCCTCGAACTCTCGCGCTCGCGAGATGGCGGTCTTCAACACCATCGCTGCCAGTGGTGCCACGATGATGCTCACCAACCCGAGGATCATCTCGACCGGCCCTGCATTGCGTCGCCGTCCCCCGAACAACGACATGCGCGCGAAGATCGACAGCGCCGCCGCCAGCATTGCGGCGATGGACGAGATGAGGATGTCACGATTTTGCACGTGGCCGAGCTCGTGGGCCAGAACACCTTCGAGTTCGTCACGGTTCAACGTGGCGAGTATCCCGCTGGTGACCGCCACGACGGCGTGCTTCGGGTTCCTACCGGTCGCAAAGGCGTTGGGCTGCGGACTGTCGATGAAATACAGCCGGGGCGTGGGAATGCCGGCGTCCGACGCCAACCGCCCGATCATCTCATGCAGCTCGGGCATCTGGTCGGGCGGAACCGGCACGGCTCGTGCCGCGGCGATCGCCACCTTGTCAGAGAAGAAATAGGCGAAGAAGTTGAGGCCGGCGGCCAGCAAGAACCCAACGATCAGGCCCTGGGTTCCGCCGATCAAGGCTTGGGCGATGACCCACACCAGGGCGGACATCAGGCCGAGGAGAGCGACGGTCTTCAGGTTGTTCATGCCCAAAATGCTACCCAGGCGGGCCGGTTAGCAAACGCGCTCATCGGTCAGAACCAGACGGGGCTTCCCGGCTGATCACTTCGAGCACCCGAAAATCGCCGAGCCCGCGCGGATGGAGGAGCGCTTCTGCCTCGGTGCGCAGGCTCCTCACCTGCAGTCGCTCGACGGGGTCACCATCGCGCGCCAGCGCCAGCTCACGATGGCGCAGCTCCGACAGTCGCTCCCTGACGCCCCATGCGGTCAGAAAGTCGTCTTGGCGGTGGAGTCTCGCCTCGTAGCCGCCCACCGAGCGGACACATTCGAGCAGCGCAGTGAAATTCACGTCGACGGTGATGTCGGTCGCCCCTGGATCAGAGAGCGGGTCCGGACCGAGATGATGGGCACGGTACGTGCGGAGCGTGCCTTGGCTACGGCGGGGGGCCAACCCCTCGGCGGTATCGCCGTAGTCGATGACGAGCACTCCCCCACGGCTGATACCGGCGAGGACCTCTGTGAGCCACGACCACGCTTCGAGCTGAACCTCGACCGTCCCCCCTTCCGGCGTTCCTTCTCCGAACCTCGCCGCCCATTCCGCCACCTGTTCCCGAGCTGGTCCCTCGACGAGCACCAACGAATCGCCGTTCACGCCGACTCGCTGCTCTACCCAACCACTTCCCGTCCGCCTGGCGAGAGCAACCGGCAGGTTGTCGATCAACTCGTTGGCGACGACCACGCCGTCGAACGGCCTCGGCACCTCCTGCCAGGCTCGGACCACCCGACCCGGGACAACCGACTCCAACGCCCGGCGAGCGGCGGGAGACGCCTCCACGGCCCATGCCTCGACGTCGAGGCGCTCGAGGAGCGGCCGCAGCAGCGATCCCGAACCGGCGCCCACCTCAACCAGCCGGGGCGCGTCGAGCGGCTCCATCACCGCTGCGGCCCATTCGGCGAGCGTCGCGCCAAAGAGCGGGCTGACCTCGGGGCTGGTCAAGAAATCGCCGGCTTTGGTCGAACGCAGCTTGTCGCCGCTGAAGAAACCGCCCCAGCGGTCGTACAGCGCGGTGCGCTGGAAGTCCTCGAACGGGAGCGGTCCCTCCTCGTTGATGCGGTCTACCAGTTGTGTGCGGAGCGTCACCCGTTCACCAGTAGCATCGCCGCCAGCGGCGGCAGCGTCACGGCTCCTTCGACGACGGCAGCCTCCATCCCTGAGCCCCCAAACCTCAGATCGTCGGTGTTGAGCGCCACTTGCCATTCGCCCTCGGGTAGCGGGAACTCCGGCCGTGGCACCGGTGTGAAATTGAAGACGGCCAAGACCCGATCACCAGCCGGCGACGTCCGAAAGAACGACAAGGTGGAATGTTCCCAGTCCCCTCCATTGACCCAGCTGAACCCCGCCGGGTCGTGATCCCACTCGTGTAGTGCAGGATGGGTCCGATAGAGCTCGGCCAACGCCGATACGAGCGTCAGGACGCCACGATGGGCGGGTGCGTCGAGCAGACCCCAGTCGAGCTCGCCGTCGTGATCCCACTCCCTACGTTGGCCGAGTTCGCCACCCATGAACAACAGCTTCTTGCCCGGTTGCGCGAACTGATTGGCAAGCAGCAACCGCAGGTTGGCGAACTGCTGCCAGTCATCGCCCGGCATCTTTCCCAAGAGCGAGCCTTTCTCGTGCACGACCTCATCGTGGCTGAGTGGCAGGGTGTAGTTCTCCGAAAAGGCGTACACGCCCCGGAAAGTGATCTCGTTGTGGTGGTGGGTGCGATGCACCGGATCGCGCGCCAGGTAGCTGAGCGTGTCGTGCATCCAGCCCATATCCCACTTGAAGCCGAACCCGAGGCCACCGACGTATGTCGGGCTCGACACGCCTGGCCACGCAGTCGATTCCTCCGCCCAGGTGTGCGCACCAGGCACGTTCCCGTAGACCATCTCATTCAGGGCGCGAAGGAAGGCGATTGCCTCGAGATTCTCGTTGCCTCCATACTCATTGGGCACCCACTCCCCGTCCTTCCGTGAGTAGTCCAGGTAGAGCATGGACGCCACAGCATCCACCCGCAGGCCATCGGCATGGAACTCTTCCAACCACCATCGGGCGGACGACAACAGGTAACTGCGAACCTGGGGCCGGGAGTAGTCGAATATGTAGGTCCCCCAATCCGGGTGGAACCCGCGACGCGGATCCGGGTCCTCGAAAAGAGCAGAGCCGTCGAACCGCGCCAGCCCATGGTCGTCGACCGCGAAATGCGATGGCACCCAGTCGAGGATCACGCCGATGCCCGCCTGGTGGAGCTGATCGACCAGATACTTGAAGTCCTCCGGCGTCCCGAACCGCGAGGTCGGAGCGAAGAAACCGAGCGACTGATACCCCCACGAGCCTCCGTATGGATGCTCCATGACGGGGAGCAGCTCGACGTGACTGAAGCCGATCGAATGCACGTGATCGACGAGCGGCTGCGCGATCGACCGATACGTCGGAGCCGAGCCGCCGGGATGTCTCCACGATCCCAGATGCACCTCATAGATCGTGACGGGCCGGCGGTGGAGATCGTTGTCGACTCGCCCTTCCATCCAAGCCTCGTCGCCCCATTCGTAGTCGTCCCACCACGCGCGAGTCGAGGTGTCCGGGGGCACCGCCCACCAGCGGCCGAAGGGGTCGGCCTTGTCATGTACTTCGCCCGCCCCGTCGACGATGCGGTAGCGGTACTCGTCACCACGCTCCACGCCAGCAACGAAGCCCTCCCACAGGCCGGTGTCGCCCCGTGCCTCGAGAGGCGTCCCCGACCATCGGTTGAACGGCCCGATCACGTCGACGGTGACTGCGTTGGGCGCCCAGACGGTGAAGCGAACCCCGTCCCGCCCAGCGACGATTGCCCTTGCTGCACCCATCGACCCGCCCAACGAGGAGCCGATGCCAGCTGCGAACGCTTCGAGGGCGTCGGCGGAGATGACCGGCGAGTCGGCGGTCGGGCCTTGGCCCCCGCCCCGCCCTCCACCGGTACGGGGTCCCACCCTTCGAACCTCGGATGATGACGTCATGGAACCACCTTACGGATCGCGGGTAGCGTGCCGGCGATGGAGGTCAAGAGGATGCCTTGGATATTCGTTGTCACCGTGGTTGCAGTAGGAGGGATCGCCGTGGCGCTGCAGGGCCAAGCGCTCGGTGTGATGGAACAGCGGCTCGGGACGCTCGAAGCGACATTCATCACATACGCCTCGGGAGGCATCGCCATCGCAGCAGCCACCTTGGCGGTGCGCGGCTTCGATGTCGGCGCAGCCCGCCAACTGCCCTGGTGGGCGTGGACCGCCGGTCTCCTCGGTCTCGTGATCATCAGCTCGATCGCATTCGGCGCTCCCCGCATCGGTTTGGTCGGCACTCTGACCGTCCTCGTGGTTGCGCAGTTCGCCGCGGCCGCAATGATCGACCACTTCGGCTGGCTGGGCGCCGCCGTTCGACAGCTGGATCCGGCCAAAGGAACCGGATTGGCACTGATGCTCATCGGCTCGTGGCTCACGTTGCGGTGAGCGTCAGACCGGCGGAGCCTTGGGCGCGATGAACGGCATCATCGAACGCAGCGTCGCTCCTACCGCCTCGATCGGCTGATCGCGCTCCGACGACCGACGGGAGAGCAGATTGGGCGCCCCGCTGCGCGTCTCCTCGATGAACTCCCTCGCAAAGTCCCCCGACTGGATCTCGGCGAGGATCTTCTTCATCTCTGCCCGGGTCTCGTCGGTGACGATTCGGTCCCCGCGGGTGTAGTCGCCATACTCAGCCGTGTCCGACACGGAGTAGCGCATCCAAGAGAGACCACCTTCGTAGAGCAGGTCGACGATCAGCTTGAGCTCATGCAAGGTCTCGAAGTACGCCGACTCGGGCTGATAGCCGGCCTCGACCAGTGTCGAGAACGACGCTTTGATGAGCTCCGCGACTCCACCACACAGGATGACCTGCTCGCCGAACAGATCCGTTTCGGTCTCCTCCTTGAACGTGGTGCCGAGCACACCGGCGCGAGCGCCCCCGATTCCCCACGCATAGCTGAGGCCGAGAGCGTGAGCCTGCCCTGTTGCGTCGTTGTGGATCGCCAGCAAGCACGGCACCCCCGAGCCCTCGGTGTATGTGCGCCGGACGAGATGGCCCGGGCCCTTGGGCGCCACCATCAGTACATCCACCGAGTCGGGGGGCGTGATCTCTCCGAAATGAATGTTGAATCCGTGGGCGAAGAGGAGGGCGTCGCCGTCGGACAGGTTGGCGGCGATATCGCTCGCGTAGAGATCGGCCGCGTGCTGGTCGGGGACGAGCACCATGACCACGTCGGCCCATGCGGCCGCTTCGCTCGGCGCCATCACAGTCAAACTGGCATCGCGAGCGGCAGTCGTCGACGACGAGCCGTCCCGCAAGCCGACGACCACATCGACACCTGACTCGTGCAGGTTGAGGGCGTG
The DNA here is from genome assembly GCA_041586155.1 of Acidimicrobiia bacterium. GTDB lineage: Bacteria > Actinomycetota > Acidimicrobiia > Spongiisociales > JAENVV01 > JBFGJH01. Next base: position 45,816 of record JBFHAT010000020.1, on the reverse strand, counting down.
GGCATGACCCTGGCTGCCGAAGCCGATCACGGCAACCTTGCGGCGTTTGATCAGGTCGGGGTCGCAGTCGTCTTCGTAGTAGATCTCGGCCATGTGCCGGCTCCCTCGTGTCTCGCTCGGCCGACGAGTATACGGCGTCGCCTCAGGGCCACCATCTGCCGAGCCGGCGTTGTGGTCGCGCTCGCAGCAACCTCTCGACCGGCGGGGACACCCTCGCGGCGAAGCAAGACAGCTTCGCTCAAGGCTGAGCGCCCTGCGGTCGAAAACCCATCTATGCGTGGGATCGAATCACCGTCCGACGAGACGGCCGTGCCCAACGAGCTCTTGCTCGCATTGAAACGGGCCGGCGCCCAAGTCGCATTCGCCGGGCTGTCGGCGGCCGAGCGTCAGGAGCACCTGACGTGGGTGGCCAACGCTCGCAACGCCGACGTGCGTCTCCGCCGGGCGGCAAAGATTGCGACAGCTCTGGCAGGGGAACCTTTCACCGAGGAGCGCGACGCCCTTTAACCGCCTACTGCGATGAGCTTGGCGGCGTCTCCGAAAAACGATGACAGCGGCGGGTAGAAGCCCGCCGCGACGACGAACGCGACCGTGATGACGAGGGCGTACTGCAGCGGCCTGGGAACCAGCGACTCCTCGTCGCCTGCATCCGACGCGGCCGGGTCGAACCAGAACGCCTTGACTACCCTTGCGTAGTAATAGAACGCGATGACCGCGTTCACCGCGGCGATGGCCGCCAACGTGGTGGTCCACGGGTTGAGCACGTTGATCGCTGCCTTGAACATGACGAACTTGGCGAACCACCCGGCCAGCGGCGGAATACCGGCCAACGACAAGAAGAAGATGGTACCCAGCAGCGCCAAGCCGGGCGCGGTCGTCCCCAGGCCGGCCCACCGGTCGATGAGCCCCGACTTCGTGATCCGGGCCCCGGCTATGACCACTGCGAAGGCGCCCAGGTTCATGAACGCGTAGATGGCGATGTACGTGACGGTCGCCCCAAACGCCTCCTCGAGCAGAGCCGGCGCATCGCTCACCCCCGCCACGGCAAACGGCACCAGCATGAACCCGGCCTGTGCAACCGACGAGTACGCCAGCAGCCGAACGATGTTCGTCTGCCTGAGAGCGGTCAAGTTGCCGACGGTCATCGTCAGTGCCGCCAAGATCCACAATGCGGGGCCCCAGACGTTGGATGCGCCCGGAAAAGCCAGGAAGGTCACCACCAGAAGCCCGACGAACCCGGCCGCCTTCGAGCTCACCGACAGATAGGCCGTGACCGGGGTCGGGGCGCCCTCATAGGTGTCGGGAGCCCAGAAGTGGAATGGAACCGCGCTGATCTTGAAGGCGAAACCCACCATCACGAACAAGATCGCCATGGTGAACGCCGGTGACTGTTCCGGCGACAGAGCCGCCGCCCGGATGCCGTCGAACGTCACAGATCCGGTCAGGCCATACAGGAACGACATCCCATAGAGGAGGATGGCGGCAGACAATACGCCCAGTAGGTAGAACTTGAGCGACGCTTCGTTCGACTTGACGCTGCCCTTGCGCCAACCCGACAGCAGGAACAGCGGTCCAGACACCAGCTCCAGCCCGATGAACAAGATGATCAGGTCGCGCGCCGATGACATCACCACAGCACCCAGGATCGACGCCACCAGGAGGAAGTAGTACTCGCCCTGGTAGAAGCGCTCGGAATCGATGTAGTCGAATGACATCAGTATCACCAGGTAGCCCGCCGCCAGGAACAGGCCCTTGAGAACGAGGGCGAACTCGTCGACGACATAGCTGCCCGAGAGCATCGAGCGGACCCGATCGTCACCGAGGCCGAGCGTCACGAGCGGAACAAACGCGGCGGTCGTCCCGATGACCGCAGTGATGGCAGTCAGGAACTTGCGACTGCGCGGCACCGCCAGGTCGACCGTGATCACCGCCATGAGTGTGACGGCGAGGATGATCTCCGGCGCCAGGGCGTGGTAGTCGAGGGTGGGCGACACTCGATCAGCCCCCGAAGGCTCTCGCCACCAGCGCCACGACTGCGTCGTTGGTGGAACCCGTGATGATCCGGGGGTAGATGCCGATGGCGACGGTGGCGACCAGTAGGGGCGCCCATGCAGCCAGCTCGAATCGATCGGCGTCGTGCATCTCGTGACCCTCCCACTTGGCGCTCGGCTCGCCCAGGTTGACCCGCTGGAGCATCCACAACATGTAGCCGGCGGTCAGCACGGTGCCGATGGCGCCGGCGACCATGGTGCCCCGGAACAGATTGACGTCGAGGCCCGACAACGGGTTGTAGGCGCCGATCAGCGACCAGAACTCACCCCAGAAACCCGCCAGACCGGGGAGCCCCAACGAGGCCATGGCGGTGAACCCGAGGATCCCGCCGATCTTGGGCAGCAGCTTCATGTTCCCGCCCAGCTGCGCCATATCGCGGGTGTGATACCGATGGTGCATCGACCCTGCCAGGAAGAACAACAGGCCGGTGATGATTCCGTGCGCCACCATGCCGATGATCGAGGCGTTGATCCCCACTTCGGTCATCGAGGCGATGCCGAGCATGACGAATCCCATGTGACCGACCGACGAGAACGCGATGAGCCGTTTCATGTCGGTCTGAGCGAGACAAGCCAACGAGCCGTAGATGATTCCGATCGCAGCGAGGATGGCGATCACCGGCGCCCACGCCCGAGCCTCCTCCGGGAGGATCGGGATGGCGATTCGGATGAAGCCGTAGGAGCCGAGCTTCAGGAGGATCGCGGCCAGCAGCACCGAGCCGACCGTGGGGGCGGCGGTGTGGGCGTCGGGCAGCCAGGTGTGCAGCGGCCACATCGGCACCTTCACGGCGAATCCGAGGAACATGCCGGCGAACACGAGCCGGGCAAACGTGCCGGTGAAGGCGCCGCTCGCTCCCATGTCGATGAGCGCCGGGATGTCGAACGTCCCCCCTTCGAACGACAGCGCCAGGAACGCCAGCAACATGAACGCCGAACCGAACAGCGTGAACAGGAAGAACTTGATCGACGCATACAGCCGGGTCTCAGTGGTCAGCTGATAGCTCCCGAGCTTGACGACCATTGGCGTCTTGTCCCCCCAGATGCCGATCATGAAGTACATCGGGAGCAACACCAGCTCGAAGAAGATGAAGAAGAGCACCAGGTCGAGCGCGACGAACGTTCCGTTCATCCCGGCCTCGAGGATGAGGATCAGGATCAGGAACGCCTTGGGGTTGCGCGGCTCGTCCCAGTGATTCCAGGAGTAGATCACCGACAGCACGGTCACCACAGCCGACAGGACGAGAAGGGGCAGACTGATCCCGTCGATGCCGATGTGATAGTTGGAACCGATCGAGGGGATCCAGCTGAGCGTCGTGTCCAGCTGGAAGGCCGCCGAAGAGCCGTAGTCGAAGCGGAACGCGGCGACGACCGACAGGGCGGCGACCACCAGCGTGGTGACCAGCGACAGCTGCTTGATGGACTCCTCGTTGCTGCGCGGTATCAGACCAATCAGCAGGGCGCCCACCAGGGGCAGGAACACGATGAGGCTCAGTCCCCATCCGCTGTCGAACCAATCCATCTTCGTCCGTCCTCCTAGTTGGTGAAGATCACAAAGCCGACGACCAGTGCCACCGCACCCACGACCAATGCTCCTGCGTACTGCTGGATCCGACCGGTCTGCAACTTACGCAGCGCACCTCCGGCTGCTCCCGAGCCTGCTGCTGCGGCATTGATGGCCAAGTCGATGCCCTGCTGATCGAACCTGCCGTAGACCAGCTTGCCGAGCCACCGAGTGCCCACCCCAACGGTGTTGATGATGCCGTCGATGATGACGTTGTTGGTCCAGTTCACGAACCGGGCGGACGGGCCCTTGACGAGGGCGACGATGCCGAGAGCAAGGTCGTCGAGCCAGTATTTGGCCTTGAACGCGTCATACAGTCCCGGGATCCAGAATGCGTCGCGCGCCTGCTGAGACTCCTTGTCCTTGCCGTAGAGGAGCCATCCCCCAGCAATGCCCAGCAGGGCAGCCGCAGTCCCGAACGCAGCGAGGCGCAGGTCGAGCGCTTCGGGATGATGGTCTCCCATCGTCAACGCCCGGGTGCCCACCCACTCGGTGAAGCCGGTGTAGACCCCAGGCCAGTTCACGAACCCTGCCACCGCCGACAGTCCCGCCAGCACCACCAGCGGCACGGTCATGACACGCTCGGATTCGTGGGGATGGCCGTGACCCTTGTATTCGCCGAAGAACGTCAACGCCACCGCCCTCGTCATATAGAACGCGGTGACGAACGCACCGGCGATTGCGATCCACATGACCAGCTGGTACCCCTCGTGATCGAGCGTGCCGAGGATCTCGTCCTTGGAGAAGAAACCTGCCAATGGGAACACGCCCGCCAGCGCTCCCGATCCGATGACGAAAGTCCAGAACGTCACAGGCATCGACTTCCTCAGCCCGCCCATGTCGGACATGTTGTTGGAGTGCACCGAGTGAATGACCGAACCGGCACCCAAGAAGAGCAGCGCTTTGAAGAACGCATGGGTGAACAGATGGAACAGCCCGGCGGTATAACCGCCTGCCGCCACCGCCGTCATCATGTAACCGAGCTGGCTGACGGTCGAATACGCCAGCACTTTCTTGATGTCGTCTTGAACCAGTGCCAGCAGCCCTGTCAGGAAGAGGGTGGCGGCACCAATGGCGATCATGTAAGGCCGCGCCGCCTCGGCGATCGTCTGATAGAGGGGGAACATCCGCGCCATGAGATAGATCCCGGCCGTCACCATCGTGGCGGCGTGCATCAGGGCCGAGACGGGAGTCGGGCCGGCCATGGCGTCTGGCAGCCAGATGTGAAGCGGGAACTGGGCGGACTTGCCCATCGCGCCGAAGAACAGCAACAGCGCTCCCGCCACCGCCACCGTCGACCCGAACAGTGGAGCGGAGAAGCCGCCTTCGCCATGCGTGGCAGCGTCGAGGATGTCGGAGATGCGGAACGAGCCGACCGCTGCCGACAAGGCGATGGCACCGATGATGAGACCCACGTCGGCGACTTTGTTGGTGAAGAAGGCCTTCATGCCGGCGGTGGAGTTCTCTTTGTCCTCCCAGTAGTGGGAGATCAAGAGGTAAGAGGCGAGGCCGACCAGCTCCCATCCGACGATGAGCTGCGCCAGGTTGGGGGCCGCCACCAGCACCAGCATCGCCCCTGCGAACAGCGACAGCGACGCAAAGAACCAGGTGTAGCGGATCTCGCCCCGCATGTAGCCGAGGGCGTAGACGAACACGAGGAGTCCCACGACACCGACGACGAAGTACATCATCGACGACAGCCCGTCCACCACCCAGCCCCATTCGAAGACAAGGCTCTCCGAGACCTGAGCAATGACCACCGAGTTCTCGTAGACCACATGATCGGTCATCGTCTGCACCCACAGGATGAGTCCGTAGACGAACACGAACGCCATCATCCCGACGGCCAGCTCGGCGCCCTGATACCGCATGCGCTTGCCGAAGAACACGATGCCGGCGACGGCCACGAACGGGGCCACGAGGATCAGCCACGCCCACTCTTGCAGAGCGCCGCCGGCGCCGATTTCCACGGCGCCTTCCTCGGCGAAACGGAACAGCAGGTCGCTCATCATGTCAACCGCTCATCGTGCTGAAGTCGTCGAGATTGGCCGACTGGCGGTTCCGGAAGATCATGAGGACGATCGCCAACCCGATCCCCACCTCCGCGGCGGCAACGGTGATCACGAATATGGCGAAGACCTGACCGGTGGCGAGGCTGTCGCGGATCGCTGCCTCGAACGCCACGAGGTTGATGTTGACTGCATTGAGCATCAGCTCGACGGCCAGCAGCACCATGACCGCGTTTCGCCGGGCCAAGAGCCCGTAGATGCCCATCGAGAACAAGGCGGCGGCGAGAAGGAGGATGGGCGCCAGCGTCATTCGCGGTCTTCCGGTGGCTTTTTGCTCCCGCCCATGCCCCAGATCATCACCGCCGCCAGCAGCGCGCCGCCCAATCCCAGCACCACGATCAAGATGAACAGCAAGCTGATGCTCATGACCTTTCTTCCTCGGCGGGGGACTGGTCTTTTCGTGCGACGGCGATCCCGCCGATCAACGCTGCCAGCAGAACGAATGAAACGATCTCAAACGGCAGCACGAACCGGCCGAGCAAACTCTCCGCGATCAGCTCGGTGCCCGTGGGCTCCCCGATCTGTTGCAGCTCGGTGTCCCCGAACGCCTGGACGGTCGACCATGCCATGAGGGCGAACACCGACAGGGAGCCGAAGAGCGCGATTCCCTTCCGCTCGTTGTCGACGGCGGCGTCATACCCGATCGGCGCTCTGGTGATCATGATCCCGAACAGGAAGAGAACGACGACGGCGCCGATGTAGACCAACACCAACACCCACGCCACGAATTCTGCCGACAAGATGATGAACAAAGCGGCGGTCCCGCCCAGGGCGAACACGAGGAAGAGGGCAGCGTGGATCAAGTTCTTGGAGGTGACCACCCTCAGGCCCGACGCGGCGATGAACAGGCCGAGAACGGCGACCACCCACGTGATCGGCTGCGCAAAATCCATCAGCCCTCCAAAGCCGGTGCATCGGGGACGGTGGCCAGCCAATCCTGCAGCCGTTCGCGATCATGCAGCATCTCGCCCATGTCGTACTCCGAATACTCGTACTCCGGCGACCAGAAGAGTGCATCGAACGGGCACACTTCGACGCAGATCCCGCAGTACATGCACAACGCATAGTCGATGTCGAAACGGTCGAGCACTGCCCGCTGCCGGACCCGTCCGCCCGGCTTCGACGGCGGCTGCTCTTCCTTGTGCCCCTCGATGTAGATGCACCAGTCGGGACACTGGCGCGCACAGAGCATGCACACGGTGCACGCCTCCTGATCCAGGGCGATGACGCCGCGTGCTCGTGGCACCGGATACTCCTTGACGACCGGGTAGTTGACGGTCGCCAGGTACTTGCCCGGCAGGAACAGGGTCTTCAACATCGTCTCGAGGGTGACCTTCAGCCCCTTGAGGATGCCGGTGCCCGGCAGCTTGGGCATCGTCCTCGCCATCACACCACCACCTTGAGAATGGCCGTCACGACGATATTGGCCAGTCCGAGCGGCACGAGGATCTTCCAGGCCAAATTCTGCAGCTGATCCTCCCGGAAGCGCGGGAACGTCCATCGGAACCAGATCATGAGAAACACCAGCACCGCGATCTTGGACACCAGATAGACGGGCCCGAGGATCGGATAGGTCTCCACTCCTGGTCCCAGGTACCCGCCCAAGAACAGGGTGGCCGCCAACGCCGACATCGTGAACATGTTGGCGAACTCGGCAAGGAAGAAGAACAGAAAACGAAACCCCGAGTACTCAGTGAGGTAGCCGGTCACCAACTCTGACTCGGCGATGGGCATGTCGAACGGGATCCGGCTCATCTCGGCCAGCGCCGCAGTGAAGAAAATGACGAGACCAACGAACTGCAGGATCATGTATGGCGGCACCAGGTGTCCGAGCGTTGCCGAATCGACCGTGCCGAAGAACGAGAAGCCGGCTTGCGCATCCACGATGCCCTGTAGTGACATGGTCCCGGCCATGATCACGACGCCGATGACCGACAGCACCATGGGCAACTCGTAAGCGATCAGCTGCCCAGCGGCGCGCAAGCCACCCATCAGCGAATACTTGTTCGCCGACGACCATCCGGCCATGAGGACACCGATCGTCGACAGCGACGAGATCGCCAGTGCGTAGAAGATCCCGACGTCGAGGTTTCGAACCGAGCCCTGGCTGAACTCGATCCCGGCAACGCTTCCTTCGGGCCAGAACGGGATCACGATGAACAGTCCGACGGTTGATGCCATCACCAGCGCGGGCGCCCACCGGAAGACCGGCCGATCGGCCTCCGCGGGGATGATGTCTTCCTTCTGGATGAATTTGATCCCGTCGGCGATCAGCTGCAACCAGCCGTAACGGCCACCGGCGAAATAGGGGCCGACCCTGCTCTGCATCTTGGCCGACAGTTTCAGCTCGCCGAAGCCGATGGCGAGGCCCGACACGGGTATGAGCCCGGCGATGATCAACAGCTTCAGGATCAAGAGCGCCCAGAAGTTGTCTTGGAAGAATTCGACGATGACGTTCATGATCGGGCTCGCTCAGGCCGGGCGTCGATTGGCATCTGAAGGGATGCCGCGTGGCTGATGGCCGCAAAGGTGCAGTCGGCTCGCCTCACCGGTCGACGTCCCCCAGCACGAAATCGAGCGATCCCATGATGGCGATGATGTCCGGTACGAGCACCCCTTCGAGGACCCACGGCAAGATCGAGATGTTGGAGAACGACGCTGAACGGATCTTGAGGCGGTACGGGCCCTGCCCACCTTCCGAAACGATGTAGTAGCCCATTTCCCCCTTGGGGTTCTCGGCCCTGACGTACACCTCCCCTTTGGGGACTTTGATGATCTTGGGCACCTTTGCCTGCAGCGGACCCGATGGCACTCCGTCGATGGCTTGTTGCACGATTCGGGCCGCCTGGCGAATCTCCTCGAGCCGAACCCACCAGCGGTCCCAACTGTCTCCCATCGTCCCGATGGGCACCACGAAGTCGAAGCGATCGTACGGCAGGTAATCGGACACCTTGCGGAGGTCGAAGCGGATGCCCGATGCGCGGAGGTTGGGCCCCGTGACGCCGTAGTCGGCAGCGATCTCGGGCGGCAAGACCCCGACGCGCTTGGTCCGGGCCAAGAAGATCTCGTTGCCGGCGACGAGGTCTTCGATCTCGTCACAGGTGGCCAGCACCGCATCCATCGCCTGTCGCGATCCCGAGAAAAAGCCAGCCGGCAGGTCCTGCGTGATCTTGCGAGTCGTCGATCCCGAGCCGTAGGCGGGCTTGACACCACCGATCCGGTTGAAGTTGGGATGGAACCGACCGCCGGTGACCGACTCGATGAGGTCGAGCACGCGCTCGCGCTCCCGTAGCGCAAACATGAGAGGGGTCGCCGCTCCCAGCTCCAGCGGAAACGATGCCATGAACATGAAGTGGGAGGCGATCCGGGCCATCTCGGTGAGGATCAGCCGGATGTACTGCGCTCGCTCGGGCACCTCGAGTTCCATGAGCTTCTCTGCGGCGACGATGAGCGGGACCTCATTGGCGTACCCGGACGTCCAGTCGATCCGATTGACGATCGCCGTGATCTGCGGGTAGGTGCGCACCTCGCAGATCTTCTCGTAGCCGCGATGCATGTAACCGATGGCGGGCTCCACATCGGAGACTCGCTCCCCGTCCACCTTGGCCACCAGGCGCAGCACTCCATGCGTCGACGGGTGCTGAGGACCGATGTTGAGCGTCATGTCCTCCGTCTCGAGCTCGACGGACACCGCAGCGTCGGCCAGGTACCTGAACGCGTCCTGATCGACCGTCATCGTCCCGGATTCTCCGTCGTCGCCCCGGCCGGGGTCGTCACCGCCGCGTCGTCGCTGCCCTCATCGGATGCCTCGTCACCCTCGTCGGGCATCCCCTCGACGTCCACCGTCCCCGGCCATGGCTTCACCTCGCGGGTGAGCAGCGGATAGGACTTCTTGAGGGGATGACCTTCGAAGTCAGACGGGAGATACAGCTTCTCGAGATGAGGATGACCCGCGAAGTCGATGTCGAACATCTCGTGAGCCTCCCGCTCGTGCCAGGCAGCACCGGCGTACACCGAGGTAGCCGTGGGCAGCGCGGGTTCGTCCTTCGACAGGGAGGTCGAGAAATGCACGAGGCGACCGTCGGTGAGGTCGGCGACGGCTGCCAGCACCTCGAATCGTTCCTCAACGGGCTCGGCAGGAGGATCCCCTACCGCAACGTCGTTCGCCCAGTCGATCGCCGACAGATACGAGAAATGCACCAAGCCGAGATCGTGCTTGGCGGTGCGCAGCGTTTCGATCCAAGCCGAAGGATCCACATACACCTTGACGGTGTCGAATACGACGTCGTGACGCGCCGCCCCTACCGTCGAGGCGACGGTCGCAGCGAATTCTTCCAGCGGCGAAGGTTCGGCCGCAGCCTCGTCAGACGGGCTCTCGGTCACGGTGCGTCCATTTCTCCTGCATGTCTTCGTTCTGAATCTTCTCTTGAAGGAGCACGACGCCTTCCATCAGCGCCTCGGGGCGCGGTGGGCAGCCGGGGACGTAGACGTCGACGGGAATGATCTGGTCGACGCCCTTCGTGACGGAGTAGGAGTCCCAATAGGGACCGCCGCAGTTGGCGCACGAACCCATCGAGATGACGTACTTCGGGTCGGGCATCTGGTCGTAGAGGCGCCGGATGGGAGCAGCCATCTTGTCGGTGACGGTTCCCGCCACGACCATGAGGTCGGCCTGGCGCGGCGACGCGGGGAAGGGAATGATGCCGAAGCGCATGAGGTCGTACCGAGGCCCGGCCGCGGCGATCATCTCGACCGCACAGCACGCCAGTCCGAATTGGAACATCCACAGCGAGTACTTACGCGACCAGTTGAGCAGGCTCGAGATCGGCTTGGGTATCCCGAATTTCTCGACTATTCCCATCGCACGACCCCCTTGCGGATCGCATAGATGAGCCCCATGACCAGGATCCAGATGAAGATCAGCATCTCCACGAGACCGAACATCCCCAGCTCCTCGAGCCGGATCGCCCAGGGGAAGATGAACACGGCCTCGACATCGAAGATCACAAACAGCAGGCCATACACGTAGTAGCGAACGTAGGACTGGCTCCAGCCGTCCCCGACCGGGTCGACTCCGCATTCGTAGGTCTTGAGCTTGGTGGGCGTTGGGTTCTTGGGGCGGATCGCCCAGGTGATGGCCAAGGTGATGGCAACCAGCAGGATTCCGAACCCGGCAAAGGCAGCGACTGTGATGTAGTCCTGAAAATACGCGCTCACGACATCTCCACCTCGGCACCGGGACTGCCTCGCCGCCCCGAGTTCGGGCAAGTATAGGAGGCGCCGTAGGCCGCCCAAAGTTCAACGCCTACGGGCAGTTTCGGCAGCTTCTCCTCATCGATGGGCGGCGCCGAGCACAATGGCACCGTGACGCACCTTCCCATCACCGATATGGACGGACGTTCTTTGGTCAACCTCGTCGCCGAGCTCGAGCACCGGATGACGGGAAGCTCAACGGCCGCACGTATGGAGCGCGACCTGGGCGCCCTCGTGCCGGAGGGCGAGAGCTACGTCTTGTTCCTCTTCGATGGCTTGGGCGCCGCCCAGGTGCGGGAAGCTGAAGGCGTTTTCGCGATGGCCACCGCCGCCACCCTGGCAGCCCCGTTTCCCTCGACCACCACCGTGGCGCTTTCGACGGTGGCAACCGGCGCATGGCCTCGCCAGCACGGCATCATCGGCCACCACATGTGGTGGCCGGACCTGGAGGCGGTCGTCAACGTGCTCAAGTGGATCTATCCGGGAGGTGCGCCGACGGGCGTGGACACCGGCGGCATCCTCCCGGCGCCTAACCTGTGGGAGCGGCTCCGGGCCGCCGGAGTCGAGCCGATCACCGTGCAGCCTGCGGCGTTCGAGGACACGCCACTCACCCGCATGCTCTACCGCGGGTGCCGGATAGAGCCGGCGACCACGCTCGCCGACCTGGTCGACGCAACCGTGCAGCTCGTTTCGGGTCCCCGGCGTCTCGTGTTTTCCTATCTGCCCCACATCGACATCGCAGCCCACATCTCGGGACGAGGATCGGACGCCCATCGGCGAGCGGTGTCGGAAGCAGAGAGCGCCTGGACGCACATCGCCGACCGCCTGCCCCCCACGGCCGCATTGGTCGGGACCGCCGACCACGGCCACATCGACTACAGACCCGATCAGAAGACCATGGTCGATCGACCTGGTGACGGTCACCTGTTCGGCGACCCCCGGGCCCTCTACCTGCGCGGCGATGGACCCGACTTCGTGAGGCGGTGGGGCGGACGGTGGCACCCCGTCGACGAGATGAAAGAATGGCTGGGACCGGGACCCGATCACCCGGCGCTGGCCGAGCGGCTGCCCGACGGCGTGGTGCTGGCCGACGAAGGCCGTGTGCTCATCCCCAGCAACATGGACCGTCGCCTGGTTGGATACCACGGAGGATGGGACGACGACGAGCGTCTCATCCCGCTTCTGGTTGCGACATGACTCAGGCCCCTCCCGTCCAGCTCGAACTGTGAGTCCGGGGATCAGTGGCCGGCAGGTGCTCACGACCCTCTTGCACCGCCATGACCGTCACCGCCGAGGTAGCCAGGCCACCTGCGGCTAGCAGGGCGAGCGCGCCGTATGCCCCTTCGTCTACGAAGCCGCCGCCCAGCGCCGGTGCCATTGCCCTACCGAACGCCAGCAAACCCTGCGCATCACCTGCCCGTTCCCCGGGCTCGAGCGATCGTTCCGAGAGCATCCGCATGATGCCGGGCACCGCCATCCAGAAAGCAAACCCCCACCACGCCATCCCGGCGAAGTAGGCCAGCGAATGGCCTGGCCCGATCGTGAGGTACACGGCAGGGGCGGCGGTCAGCAGCCACAGCCCAGGGCGACGGTGGCTGCCGGCGAGACGGGCTCCGACGATGCCGCCTGCCGCGTTGAGGCTGTAACCGAGCGATGCCGCCAGTGGACTCAAGCCGATCACCGCCTTGGCAGCCACGGCGGCATACACGAACAATGACGCGGCGGCCGTTGTCAACAGAAGCAACGCCGCCAGCAACACACGGTTGGAGCGGCTACGAGAAACGACGTGCCGCTGGGCCGGCACCAGCCCCGCCGGCAACGCGGCCACTGCCGCCGGAACGGCGATGAGCGCCAGCCCCACAAACGTCGCCCGGTCGCCCAACCCCGACAAAGCCGCCAGCACCGGCGATGACAACAAGGCAGTGACCGGGCCGGCGGAGGCGACTCCCCGCATGGCCTGTGGGCGTCGCATGGCATCACTCCACGCAACCCAGGTCATGGCGCCTGCCGCGAGACCCGCCACGGTCCTGAGAAACAGCAGCCACCCGAATGTTCCGACCAACGCGCTGGCCAAAGACACGCCCACCAGGGTCACTGCCGCCATGCGGAAGGTGCCGACCGGTGCCAGCTTGGTTCGCGACAACAACAGGTTGGCAACGGCAAACGCGCCTACCTGCGTGACCGACACATAACCGGCCGAGCCGTTGGAAACCGCGAAGCGGTCGGAGATCTCAGGAATGAGAAACGGTGTGGCGGCGAACATCGCCCCCGACGCGACCGCACCGAGCACCAACGCGGATGGAGCGCCGCGGGCAACTGCGTATCGGAGCCGGACGGGTGCGAACACCGCCGGATTCTCCCAGACCCCGGGTGCTCTCTATTCCGAATCGGTGTGCGAGGCGTCTTCGGCCCAAGGCTTGGATGTGAAAGGCCTTGCTGGCGCGAGGCCTGCCGGCGCGAGTTCAGCCGGACGCTCGCATCGTGTCGATCGCTCGATGCAGCTCCTCGGCGAGCGGGTCACTGCGGCGCGGTACACAGGAGCCGTGTCGACGTGGACCTTCTTCCCCTCTGTCACGACGACGGAGAGCAACCGGGCCTTGGTGTCCATCTTCCCCCGCCGTCGGACAGGATTGCCGACCGGTCGCGCTCGTCGACGTCCGCACGTTGCCGAGCGGCAACTCCGAACGCGAACACAAGTTGACCATCACGACAGAGGGGAGACCGCCAATCTTTGCGACCCGCCAGGCGACGAGCACCGCGAGCGGGCCGACGATGAACGGCGAAGAGGACCCGGCCAGCACAACCATCGTGGTGTCGGGCTTGACCACGACGATCAAATCCCTTCCCTGATCCTCCCAGCTCCTTTCGTGCGCTCGTCCATCATGCGAGGATCGTCGACAATCGAGAGGGCGGAGCACGTGGACAATTGGGCGGCCAACCTGACCTACCGAGCCGAATCAGTCCATTCGCCTGATTCCGTCGAAGAGATCCAGGAATTGGTGGCTGGCGCGTCACATGTCAAGGCTCTCGGGACACGACATTCCTTCAGCGACATCGCCGACTCACCGGGCGGCCACCTCATTTCCCTCCAGCATCTCGAGCCCGAGATCTCGGTCGACGTCGACAACCAAACCGTCTCGGTGACGGCCGGGACCCCCTACGGCGTCCTGGCGCCAGAGTTGGAGTCACAGGGCGTTGCCTTGGCCAACATGGGGTCGCTGCCCCACATCTCCGTCGGGGGCGCCATCGCCACGGCCACGCACGGTTCGGGTGGCACGAATGGCGTGTTATCGACCTCGGTCAGTGCGATCGATCTGATCCGCGCGGACGGGTCGCTGCTCCGAGTCGACCGATCGAGCCCGGACCTGGCTGGTTTGGCTGTTGGACTGGGGGCATTCGGCGTCATGACGAGGGTGGAGCTCGACGTCCAGCCGTCGTACGTCGTTCGCCAAGACGTCTACCGCGAGGCCTCCTGGGACATCGTCCTGGATGCGTTGGACGAGGTGATGGATGCGGCCTACAGCGTCAGCCTCCTCGGGGACATCGCCGGTCCTGCCATCGACACACTCTGGCTCAAGCACCGTCTCGGCGTTGGCGAGATCGCCGCACCGCCGACCATGTACGGGGGCATGTGGTGGGACGACTCCGATCTTCCCCCCGATCACGCCCTCACGCCCCGCGCCGGGATACCCGGCCCGTGGTCCGAACGTATGCCCCACTTCCGGCTGGACGCGCCTCCATCGGCCGGGGGAGATGAATTGCAGTCCGAGTACTTCGTCGGTCGTGCGGATGGGCCGGCTGCCCTACGGGCACTTCGTTCGATGGGCGACCGAATCTCGCCGCACCTGCACGGCATGGAGATCCGGACGGTCGCCGCCGATGAGTTGTGGATGAGTCCCGCCTTCCAGCGCGCCAGCCTGTGTCTGGGGTTCACATGGCGCAAGCACCCGGGCGCCGTCCATGCGCTGCTGCCGGACATCGAAGAGGTGCTGGCGCCGTTCGAGCCCCGCCCCCACTGGGGCAAGCTCTTTGCCATGGACGATGTAACCCGGCGATTTCCCCGCCTGGGCGACTTCGTGCACCTCGCCCACGAATACGACCCCACCCGCAAGTTCTGGAATCCGTTCCTCAGGCGCATCGAGGCCGGCTGATCCCCTAGTCGCGTCGCTTGACGAAGGCCCTGTTCGATCTTGCGACCGTTCCGCGGGGTCGATTCGATCGGGGTGCATCCCACGACGTCGCATGCACCGGACCCTCCTAAGCTGACCCGACCAGGCGCCTGTCATGACACCAACGACTCACCGATATCTCACCGGGCTCGGCCTCCTCGGATTCGTGATCGTCGGGGCTTGGTTGGTCAGTGCGGGGGGACTCTTGGCTCTCCCGATGTTTGCGCTCACTGCGGCGGTGTGGGTCGTGCTCGTGGTGGCGGTTGTCCTACGATGGCTCACGGTCGCAGTCCTCGTTCCCCTGGCGCGCCGCAGCGGCCCTCTCGTTGCCGTCGCCTGGGCGTCTATCGAGAACGAGCCCGACGGAGCAATCCTCCACCGGCGGGCCGAGCGGACTTCGAACATGTTGCGGCCGCTCGGGCCGGTGGTCGCTTGGTTGAGCGGACGGCTGCGTCCGAACTTCGCCGGTTTGGGCCGAACGGCAGCGGTGACGGTGGCGCTGGCCGGTGGCGCGGGACTCGTGGAGCTCGGCCGCCGAATCTCTTCGTTGGACTCCACGGTGATCGGGATCGACGAGCGGCTCGCCGACCTCGCCCTGCGAACCGGAACGCCACTCGAGCGGGCGGCCATGGTCGGGCTGACCGAAGCCGGCAGAACGGTCGTGATGGCGGCCGTCACCACCATCGTCGTGATCGGGTTCTGGGCCGCCGGTCATCGCATGTCGGCGCTGATCGTGGCGGCCATCACCCTCGTTGCGGCAGGCGGCGTCACGCTGCTGAAAGCGGCGATGGGGCGTGCTCGACCCGGTTTCGGGAGCCTCGTTGAGACATCGCACAGCTGGCCGAGTGGTCACGCTTCGGCTGGGCTGGCGCTTGCGCTGGCGATCGTCGTCGCCTGGTGGATGGCGGGACGGGCGAATTGGGAGGCGATGGCGGCGTTGGTGATCCCCATCGGTCTCATGATCGGCTACAGCCGGGCCTACCTGGCGATCCATTGGAGCAGTGACGTCGTCGGTGGCTGGCTCGTAGCGACCACCGCGGCGACACTCATGCTTGCGCTGGCTGCACCCACCCGAACAGCCGAACCCGTAGGGCATCCGCTGGTCCTCACGATCGCCATGGTGCTTGCGGCCGTGATCTTCGCCGGGGCGACGGCGATCGGGAGCCGGCATGTGCTCCCCGTCCCCGTCGATCTCCCTCCAGTGGCGCTGCCGGGCAGCGACCCCGCATCCGCGCTCGGCACCATCGATCCGTTCTCAGAGACCCTCACAGGCCGGCCGATGGAGCCGATCGGGATCGTGTTTGCAGGCAGCAGAGCGCAGCTCGTGTCCGCCCTCACGTCCCGTGGATGGTCGGTGGCCGACCCGCCCACCCTTCGCCACGTCGCCGAAACCTACTGGGCGGGCATCAGGGGCCGGGACAACCCGACCGCACCCGTCACTCCGACGTTCTTCGATGGACGAGTGCACGACCTGGCCGTCGAGAAACCGGTGGAAGGCGCGCCGCCGTCGGTCAGCGAGCGTCATCACGCCCGGTTCTGGCGGCTCCCGGTGCAGCTCGCGAACGGCTGCCCGGTCTGGGTGGCGACGGCGTCGCTCGACGACCGGGTCGTATGGACACCACGAACGGTTCTGCCCAACCATCACATCGATCCGGCCATCGATCTCGAACAGGCGTACCTGGCCTCCGATCTCGAGCAGGCCGGGATGCGCACCACCGGTACGACCGTCATCACCGAGCCGAGCCTCGGGACGAACGCTGCCGGCGATCCCTGGTTCACCGACGGGTACGCCACGGTTTTGGCCAGCCCCTCTGGCTGCTGAACCGGCCGCGGACGGAAGAGAGGCTCATCAGGGCAGCCCGGTCGCCGCTGGATCGTGCCAGCTCGAAACGACGCTCGATAGCATCGGTGGATGATCACGTTCGAGGACTTCGAGAAGATCGACATACGGGTCGGAACCATCGTGGCGGTAGAGCATTTCCCTGAGGCGAGAACTCCCGCGTTCAAGCTATGGGTCGACTTCGGCAGTGAGGTCGGCACCAAGAAGACCTCGGCGCAGGTCACCGCCCACTACCGCCTCGACGAATTGGTGGGGCGACAAGTCGCAGCGGTCGTCAACTTCCCTCCCAAACAGATCGGCAGCTTCATGTCGGAGGTCCTCGTCTTGGGGTTTCCCAGTGGTGACGGCGAGGTGATCATGATCGGTCCCGATCGCCCCGTGCCCGACGGCGGGCGCCTGTATTAGTCATGCGGACAGACGGCGGGCCGTGCGTTCGGCGCGCCGGGCAAGGTCTTGCCACAGGGCGGCGGTTCCCGGGTGCCGGCTGGCGAGTTCGTCCCACCGGTGGGCGGCCGCTTGGTACCGGTCCCGCATGACGGAACGACTGGTTGGATCGGACAACCACGCAGCATCGACCGGCCGGCCCTCCGGCGTCACGCCTCTGGCGTGGAAAGAGTCCGACATCGTGATCACGGCCCCGCTCCACAGAGACCCGATCAACTCCTCCAGGCCAGATTCGACTTCGAGTGGGCCGAACGAGTCAGAGCCAGGCAGGACCAAGCCCTCCGAGCCGCCGAGACCCGGAGCGGGCCGGAGCCGATCGCCGATTTCGAGCAGGATCGAGCTCGTCTCGTTTGCGGTCGAGCCCAGCTTCGGAAACGCCCGACCGACAGCGTCGAGCCAGGGCACGGACCAGTGCATGATGCGGTCGCCTGCCAGGAATCGGCGGTCGGCATACGCCTGTGTCGCCACGTGGGGGCGATCATCTCGCCACGCGTCTGCCTCGGCCTGAGCCAGCCCGGCAGCGAAGCGGGCGAGGTCGGCCAAGTCACATCGGCTCGGCTCATATCCCCACCGCCGAGCCCGACGATCGATGTCACCCCGCGGATCGTGAAACAGAACGATGTCTCGTTCGGTGCCGGGCAGTCGCGACCACCATTCATGATGATCGGACGGATGCCAGCGGGCCGCGACATCGGCCCATTGCAACGCCTCGTGCTCGGCGCTGGTCGCCGCCTGGTCAGGGGCCCGGGGCTTGGTAGGCATCCGGGGTCGGTTTCAGAGGACGGGCGAGCCAATGAGGCCGGCGGCTCCCATCAGGTCCCGGGCCAGGCTTCGTGAGGGCCAGCCACTCCCGATACACACCGAAGCTCTTGTTCGTGTCCACCACGACGTCGCCGTAGCGGTCATCGGGCTCGGCGGCGCTGATCGTGACGTTCTGGTGCCATGCGTGCATGCCGGATATCGGATCGGGGTGAGGCGGGAATGCCAGGTTCTGGTGTACGCCGGCGTCGCGCCACCAGATGCGTTCCGAGTCGGGATCATCAGAGGCGAACGGCTCGATTCCCTTGCGCTGTCGCAACCGCCACTGCCCGTCACCGAGCTGTTCGATGTCGACGAGCGCCGACGACCACCGTTCATTGCCCATGGCGTCGTCCAGACGCCAGCGGCCCAGATGATGGCTCGCAGCCACGACGCCAGGGCGGATGCCCTCGGTTCGCCAGACCCGCATCACGAAGTAGCCGATGTCGGTCGCGATCCGTACCAGGTCACCAGTCTCGAACCCGAGCTGAGCTGCATCTCGCGGGTTCATCCACAATGGGTGCCCGTGCGAGATCTCGTATAGGTATTTCGAGTTGCCAGAGCGCGTGTGGATCAGGGTCGGCAGGCGGAAGATCGGGACGAGGATTCGCTGCCCAGCTGCCAAGTCACGCTCACGCCAATACACGTGGGTGCGGAGGTAGGTGGGGATGGCCGCATCGCCCCACCCCCAATCCTCCATTGTCTTCGACCACCATTCGAGCTTGCGAGACGGCGAGGCGAAGCCGACCCGGGCCGCGTCGTCACCGACCTTGACCCCGACGACCGAGCCTCCACGGCGAGCGAGGCCGTCCAACCCGACTTCGTCGGACTCGACCGGACGCTCGTGCACCTCATACACGTCCTTCTGCACCTCGACAGCGCCGTACTTGCGCATGTATTGCAGAGGTGTCAGGCCCTCGGCCGCAGCCTTGTCGGGAAGGCCCGGCACAGAATGCTCGAACATCCACCCGTAGTACTCGTCGACGGACACCGGTCGCGAAGGGTCGTTCGGTGAGGCGAACCACTGCTTGATGCCCAGATCACCGTCGGGGTCGACCCGCCACGACAGGTCG
Source organism: Acidimicrobiia bacterium (assembly GCA_041586155.1). Classification (GTDB taxonomy): domain Bacteria; phylum Actinomycetota; class Acidimicrobiia; order Spongiisociales; family JAENVV01; genus JBFGJH01. The sequence continues at coordinate 26,558 of JBFHAT010000020.1, read as the reverse complement.
ATCCAGAACTCGGTCTCCTCCCAGACCTCACCGGGATTGGCTTCGTGGGTTCGCCGGTAGGTCTTGCCTTCGCGCTCTCCGGCGACACGCAGCACCGGCTGGCGAAAGCCAAGCCATTGCCCGGCATGGGTCTCATACGAATGGGTGTCGTGGCGCTCAGAACCGACGCCCATCGGCAAGACATAGTCGGCGTACCACGCCGACTCCGACCAGGTTGGGGTGAGTGCAACATGCAGACCGACCTTGGCCTCGTCGGTGAGTGCCTCGATCCACGAGAACCCGTCGGGGTTGGTCCACACCGGGTTGTAGACCCGCGAGAAGTACACCTCGACACGGCCCCTGCCCTCTTTGAGGAAATACGGCAACAAGAAGCTCAGCTCGTGGTGGGCAAACGGATATTCCGGCGGCCACAGCAGCTCGTTCCATCGGCCGTGCGGTGGCGGCGTGTTCCAATGTTCCGGCTTGAACTTGTCCCACGCCGACGGCGACGTGCCGCCCACCGTGCCGACCGACCCGGTGAGCACCTGTAGGAACCAGAGGCAGCGAGCGGTCTGCCAGCCACCGAGGTTTCCCGAGTTGGCGGACCGCCACGTGTGCGAGCTGAACCGCGTGCCGGCCGCGGCGATGCCATCCGCAACCTCGTAGATCTTGTCCGCCGAGATCCCGCACTCATCGGCTGCCCATTCCGGCGTGTACTCGGCGTACTCCTGTTTCAGCATCTCCAAGAACGCCTCGAACGTGCGCGGCTGATCGGGGTACCGGTATTCCAGCGTCTGTTCCCAGTTGACCCATCGCTCCATGAACGAACGATTGATCTGGTCGCGGTCGAGCAGCAACTTGGCGATGGCGAGCAACAGCGCAGCCTCGGTGCCCGGCCATGGTGACAGCCATGTGTCCGCCATCGACGCTGTGTTGGACAACCGAGGGTCGACCACTGCCAGCTTGGCGCCGGCCTGTTTGCCTTCCATGATCCGCTGGGCGTGCGGGTTGAAATAGTGGCCGGTCTCGAGGTGAGAGCTGAGGAGCAGGATGTAACGAGCATTGGCGAAGTCGGCGGACGGACGGTCGTGGCCCATCCACATGGCGTATCCCGTGCGAGCGCCGGACGAGCAGATGTTGGTGTGACTGTTGTGCCCGTCTACCCCCCACGCCTTCAGGGTTCGATCCATGAACCCGTCTTCACCTGGCCGCCCGACGTGGTACATGATCTCGTCGTGGCGGCCTTCACGCAGGGCTGTGGCCATCCGTCCGGCGATGTCTTCGAGCGCCTCGTCCCAGGACACTCGTTCCCACTGGCCCGAACCGCGTGGGCCCGATCGGCGCAGTGGATGCAGGATCCGCTCCGGGTCATACATCTGATTGATCGTCGCCGGCCCCTTGGCACAGTTGCGGCCTCGGCTCCCGGGATGAGCCGGATTCCCCTCGAAACGCCGGACTTGGCCGGACTCCTTGTCCACCACCGCCAGCAGCCCGCACGCCGACTCGCAGTTGAAGCACGTCGTTGGCACGAAGCGCACCTCGTGCTTCTTTCTTTCCGGCCAGGCCTTGGCGTCGTACTCCGTCCAGTCGTCCCAGCGCTCGGGAGGCGGGAAGTTGGTCAGCTCCGTGCCCGGCAGCAGCCTCGGAATTTCGTTGCTCATCTCGTACCTCTCACGACAGTGGCACCGACTGGCCAGCCTTCACCATTGCGTTGTCGGCGAACCAGATTCCGGCGCAGGCGGCCGCGCCGCCCACCGCGGCGATCATCACGTTCTGGTCCGTGACCAAAGCGACCACCCCCAGGACGACCGGGACCGCAACGCCGAGGAGTATTCCGCCGCCCCACCACTCACCCCGGAAGGCGCCCTTGGTCATGTGGTGCACTGCGGCGGCGATGTTGCGGGTGGGATGGTGCGACACCAGCTCGGCCATGGCCAGTGCCCCGAGCAGGGCGGAGCCGATCACAAGCGACCAGATGAAGCCGAGCGTCGCCTCTGCTGGAACGGTGAAGAAAGTCGCCGCCATGAGCAGTGAGAACCCGCCGCCGGCGGCGAGTGCCCCGGCCACCATGTGCCAGAGCAAGGTCGGGCTCTGCCAGAGGTCACGGGCTTCGGCCTGGCCGAACAAGAACGCCGTGTAGCCGGCCAGTGCCAGAGCCAGCGGTAGGCCTACCCATGCCAAGACGCGTATCAGTCCATCGGCGCCGAGCAGGCCGGCCACGAACCAGGCCGCAAGCACTGCGCCGTTGGCAGCGATCACGTAGGCGCCCTTGACGAGCCACGAATTCCAATTGCCTTTCGTGAACAAGAAGTAGAAGCGCTCGGGCCGCTTGAGGTCCCACACGAGCAACGCTCCGGTGAGGGCAAGGAAGCCGGCTCCGAAGAACGGGACGCCCCACCTCATCCAGGCATTGTCGATCGCCGCTCCAAACAACAGCGCCATCAGCGCGGCCAGCATCAAGCCTGCGGCGATTCCTTTCGTGAGGAAGTAGCTCGACACCCGCCAGCCCCAAGGCATCGGATGATCGGTGTTGTACACCACCCGGGGCGGCTCTCCTCGGCCCGACTCGATCTGGGGCCCGCGGTCGCCGGTGTCGTCCGAAAGGTCGACGGCCAGGAAGGACCCGGCGTCGTCGCGCCAGATACCGCCGCCCTGGAACGCTCGTGTAGCGGTGGGATCGAGCGAAGCCTCGTCGGCACCGAGGTAGTACAGGTTGGGTCCGGTGCCCTGTTCTATGGACCGCTGCGAAGTCTTCTCGGTTTTGACGAGCTGAGCGATACGCGTGGCAGGATCGTCGAGGTCCCCCGCCACGATCGCCTGTTCGGGACAGACAACCACGCACGCCGGCTCCAGTCCGACTTCTACCCTGTGCACGCAGTAATTGCATTTCTGCGCGGTGTGCTCTTGAGGGTCGATGTACAGCGCGTCGTAGGGACAAGCCTGCATGCACGACTTGCACCCGATACAACGGCTCGTGTCGAAGTCCACGATCCCGTCGGCTCTGATGAACAGGGCGGACGTGGGACAGATGCCGACGCACGGGGCGTTCGTGCAGTGATTGCAGCGCATCACCGAGAAGAACCTCTTCGTGTCGGGCCAGGCACCCTTCTCGATGTACTTCACCCATGTGCGATTGACGCCGAGGGGGACGTCGTGCTCGGTCTTGCACGCCACCGTGCAGGCATGGCATCCGATGCACTGGTGCTGATCGATCACGAATCCGTAACGCATCGCTCCCTCACCTCTCGCTGCGCTCGACGATGTTCTGCTCTCGCCACTCGGTGACCACCGCCGGGGTCCCGTGCCGTCGTTGCCGAGCATCCCATTCGACTCTGAAGCTATAGCGATCGCCCCGCACGATGGTGGAGCGATACTCGATCGGTCTGTCCGCCATGGATGTGATGCGCTCGATGTGCAGCGCCGGATGGTCGGCGGAGAGGTTGAGCGCAGCCCGGTCGTGGTCGGTTGGCATCACCGGCTGCAGCCGTTCGATCCCCCTGTCGGGCTGGATTCCGCATAGGCGCCCCAACTCGTCGTAGAGGGCAGTATGGCGAAAGTCGACGTGGAGCAGGGGGGCGGCCTCGGGCAGGGGCAGATAGGCCCGGTCGATGGCGATCGGCAAGCCGCCCGCCATCCGAATGCGCTCGAGGTAGAAGAACTGGCGTCGTTCGGGAAGTCCGAGCCGGGCGGCGACATCAGGAGCGGCTCGCTGATCCTGAACGAGCACCATCGATCGCTGCTCGATGCCCTTTGACTCGACCGAGCGGAACAAGCTGTAGAGCTCGTTCAGAGGCTGCTCGAACTCGAGGTCACGCAGATACGTCCCCGAACCCTGCCTCCGCTCCACGACTCCGTCGTCCTGAAGGCGTCGGAGGGCCTCTCGCACCGTGTGCCGGCTCACGTCGTACTCGTCGGTGAGTTCGAAGTCGGTCGGCATCCTCTGGGGGAATTCACCCGCGGAGATCCGCCGGCGCAAATCTGCAGCCAGCTGCGCCCAGAGGGGCAGCGGGTTGTTGCGGTCGAGCGTATTGGGCACGGCTGCCAGCATAGACAAGAATTTGTACGGTCAACCGGATAATTTGATATTCTTCTGCGATGCCCAGCGAATTCGAGATCGCCACCATCTCGACCCCAGAGTTGGGCGATCGCTCATATGTGTTGATGATCGATGACCGAGCGGCGGTGATCGATCCGCAACGCGACATCGACCGGGTGATCGCCTTGCTCGACAAACATCGGGTCACGCTCGACCTCGTGCTCGAGACCCACATCCACAACGACTACGTGACCGGCGGCTACGCCCTCGCCAACGAGATGGGTGCTGTTTACGCAGTGAGCGGTCGAGATGATGTCAGCTTCGCGAGACGGGCCGTGGGAGCGGGCGACCGGCTCGACCTGGGTTCCGCCGCCGTGTGGGTGCTCGACACTCCCGGGCACACCCCCAACCATCTCGCCTACGTGTTCGCCAACGGCGAGACGCCACTCGCAGTGTTCACCGGAGGCTCGCTGCTCTATGGAACCGTGGGCAGGACCGATCTGATCACGCCAGAGCTGACCGAACCGCTCACCCGCAGCCAGTATCGCTCGGTGGTCGGTCTCCTGCGGGATCTGGACGGCGAGGTACCCGTGTACCCCACCCACGGATTCGGCTCATTCTGCGCTTCTGGCGAGAGTTCCAATGCGACCGCGAGCACCATCGCCATCGAACGAACCTCCAACCTCGCCGCCACCGCCATCGACGAAGACGCGTTCGTGGCGACGGTCATGAGCGGCCTGGGTCCGTACCCGAGCTACTACTCCCATATGGCACCGCTCAACCGAGGTGGGCCACCGGCCCTGCAGCTGGAGGACCTTCCCCGTCCCACTCCCACCGAGCTCACCGAGCGAGTGGAGGCGGGTCAGTGGGTGATCGATGTGCGAGACCGCAGAGAGTTCGCCGCCGCCCACCTTCCAGGCACCCTCAGCTACGAATTGCTCGACTCGATGGCGACCTATCTCGGATGGACGAAGCCTTGGAAAGCCCCGCTCACCATCTTGGGCGCCGAACAGTCGCAGGTGGATGCGGCGCGGGTCACCTTGGGCAGGATCGGAATCGCTGCCGAGGCTGCTGCGGCCGACGACATCGAAGCGCTCGGAGACAGATTCTCGAGCTACGCCGTTGCAACGTGGGACGACGTTGCGGCGTCGGCACCTCCGACGATCCTCGATACCCGCCAGGAGGACGAGTTCGACGAAGGCCATCTCGAAGGCGCACTCAACATCCCCCTGCAGGACACGCTCGCCCGGATGAACGAGCTCCCCGGAGGCGAGGTGTGGGTTCACTGCCGGACCGGTCATCGTGCCGGCATCGTCGCGTCGATGCTCGATCGCGCCGGACGCGAAGTCGTGCTGATCGACGACGACATCAGCCGAGCTCGGTCCGCCGGACTCACGTTGATGCGGAGCTGATTCGGCGGCCGGAGCTACCGATCGATCATCGCACGGCGTCGCCGGCAGGGCTGACGACGTACCACACATCGTTCAACCCTTGGCCGTTGGTTTGGCCGGCCTCGGCATCGCCCCCGAAGTAGTACAACGGCCATCCGTTGTACGTCGCCTGGCTGGTGCCGTCGGTACGCGTGGTTTCGCCCAAGAGGCCGGAGTCGGCGTCACCCCCGGCAGCAACATCGCCCGGAACCGGTGGCCAGTTGGCCTCACACTGGTCGTAGCAAGTGCTGTCACCTTGAGCGTCGGGAACGAACAGATACACGGTGTTGCCGTCACCGTCGGCGAGGATCTGACCCAGACTCGAGTCGGCGGACTCGATCGTCACAGCGGCGTCGGAACCGCCACAGGCCGTGACCACCACCAGCACGGCGATCGTCCATGCGCTGAGGACCTTTGACATTTCGATCCTTTCTGGTCGGCGCCGACCAATACGGATCGGGCGAACCGTTCGGTTCGCCTAAGCCTTCACGATCAGGAAGTGGTGGTCGGCGCCTTCGGTGAACTGCTCCTTCAGGGTGTGACCCATGTCACGTGCCCAAGCCGGGATGTCCGACAGCGCTCCCCCATCGGTGGCGATCACCTCGATGGTCTGGCCCGAGCTGATCTCGGTGATGCCCTGTGCCGTTTTGATCACCGGCATCGGGCATTGCAGGTTGCGGGCGTCGATGACTTTGTCTGCCATGGGTGCTCCTTCAGATGAACAGGCTGATGCTGGCTTGCTTCATGAGGCTGATCGCCGAACCGGCGCCAGCCGGTTCGTCCAGGCCGTCGATCATGTCGGATCGATCGAATCCCATGAGATCCATGGTCATCTGGCAGGGCCACAACTTGACCCCCATCTGCTGGGCGAGCTCCAGGAGCTCTTGTACGGAAGCGACCTTCTTCTCGTCGGCGAGGTCTTTCATGAACTTGGCGCCGAAGCCCCCGAAGTTCAGCTTGGAGAGCTTCAGCTTGTCGGGGGCGCCACCGCTGAGCATCGACATCGCCTTCTGTCTCCAGTCTTCGCCTGTGACACCGGCGTCGGGCTTCTTGAGGATGCTGAGGCCCCAGAACGTGAAGAAGACGGTGACGTCCATGCCGTAGGCTGCCCCGGTGGTCGCCAAGATCATCACCGGCCACGCCTTGTCGAGATCGCCAGACGCGGCGATCAACACCATCTTTTCCTTCTCCGGCTCCTTCGATTCTTCGATCAGCTGGGCGGCCTCGTCCAGATCTGTGACCGTCATGTGCACCTCCTCGCGCGAGTTCGCATATGCGAACTTTCGCATCTTCCTAGCGGACCCCCACCGTGTCAAGCGATCGCCCACGCTTTGGATGTCTCGCCTCCTGTGGCACACTGAGTGCATGGACGACCACCGATCCGATTTCATCCAGATGCACGCCAGCGTCTGCAAGGGGCTCGGCGATCCCAAGCGACTGATGTTGCTCGATGCGCTTCGGGACGGAGAGATGAGCGTGTCGGAGCTGACCGACCTGCTCGAACTACCCCAAGCCAACGTCTCTCAACACCTGGCCATCCTGCGGGACAAGGGCCTAGTCACCACCCGCAAGGAGGCACAGAAGGTCTTCTACGCCTTGACGTCGCTCAAGATCGTCCAGGCGATGGACCTCATGCGTGAGGTCATGCACGAGTCGCTGGCCGTCACTGCTCGCTGACTCCTCTCCGCGGCGGGCGGTTGCCGCCTCCGCGCATGGCTGCCACAATGCATGCAGGTTTTCGCATATTCACAAGAGGTGACCAACCCACATGACCGCAGCCATGACGACCGATGAGCTGGCCGGAATCATCGATGGGCCGGACAAGCCGTTCATCTTCGACGTCCGTTCGACCGAGCAGTTCGAGCAATGGCGTATCGAGGGAAAGACTCAACCCGACACGCTCAACGTTCCATATTGGAGCGTGATCGAAGACGTTGCGCCGTACGTGCAGCAGCTGCCTGACACTCCTGTGGTGGTTGTCTGCGGGCACGGCGGGTCGTCTGCCATGGTGGCGGAAATGATCGGCCGGCCCAATGTGATGAACCTGGAAGGCGGGATGAAGGCATGGGCCAGGACCATGGTGCCGCGCATCCTCTGGGAGGACGATCATCACTTCGTCGTCCAGTTCGACCGGGTGGCCAAAGGCTGTCTCTCCTACGTCGTCGGGCGGCGAAACGGTCCGATGGCGGTGATCGATCCGGCGGTCGATCCCAGTGTCTACACCCGCTATGCCGACACGTTGGAGTGCACCATCACCGATGTATTCGACACCCACCTCCACGCCGACCACGTGTCGGTCGGGCGCCATCTCGCAGAGCAGGTCGGCGGCCGCTACCACATCGCCGAGGGTGACGCCGAATCGGCCACATACGACTACACGCCGCTGGTCGATGGGGAGACGTTCCAGTTCGGCGACGTCGAAATGATCGTTCGATCGGTGGCTACTCCCGGACACACGCCCGGGAGCACATCACTCGAGGTGGCGGGGCGTTTTCTCATGACCGGCGACGCGGTATTCGTCACAGGGGTCGGCAGGCCCGACCTTGGCGGCGCCACGGAGCCGTGGGCGCGCGACCTGTTCATCACGATTCATGAGCGGCTCGCACCTCTCGATCCGGCCCTGGAGGTCTGCCCGGCGCATTACACGGCTCGTTCTGAGGCGGGCGAAGACGGGACGTTGCGCCGTTCGCTGGGTGACCTGCTCGACAACGACCCCGTCGTGTCCATCCCCGGCGAGGAAGATTTCGTCCACCACGTCGTCACCCATCTCGGGGAGCCGCCGGCTGTCTACGAGAAGATCCGATTGGTCAATCTGGGCCGCATGGAAGCATCCGAGGAGGAGATCGAGACGCTGGAAGTCGGGCGAAATGAGTGCGCGCTGAGCGGTAGCTAGCCTCGCTCCGTGCCCGCTCAGCACCGCTTCGCATCCTCCGATGTCGTCGCCGCGGTGAGCGTGGCGCTCGTCTTGATCCCGCAGTCGCTGGCATACGCAGAGATCGCACAGGTACCTCCCGCGTACGGTCTTCTGGCTGCTGCCATCCCACCGGTGGCTGCCGCGTTCTTTGTTTCCTCGCGATATCTCCAGACGGGTCCGGTCGCGATCACCAGCTTGCTGGTGGCAGGATCGTTGAGCGGCCTGGCCGAGCCCTTCACGGCCGAGTACATCCGTCTGGCAGCGCTGCTGGCTCTGGTGGTCGGGGTGGTCCGGCTCGGTTTGGGATTGCTGCGAGCCGGCGCCATCGCCTATCTGATGTCGCAGCCGGTGCTGGCGGGTTTCACGACTGCCGCCGGCATCATCATCGCCGCCAGTCAGCTCGACACGGCGTTGGGCGTTTCCGCCCCGGTTGAGGGCATCTTCGCAGAGGCCGTGTGGTCGGCCACACACCCGTCGGCGTGGGACCCGGCCTCGGTCGTCATTGCCGTCCTGACGATCGTCGCCATCCTGACCGGTCCCCGTGTGCACAAGCTCTTTCCCGGTGTACTGGTCGCAATGGCCGGTGCCCTCGCCTACTCATTGCTCGCGGGTTTCGACGGGCCCGTCGTCGGCGAAGCGGCCGAGGCGACGCTGCGCGTCTCGCTTGCGCTGCCGTGGTCGTCGCTGGTGGATCTCCTCATCCCCGGGGCGGTGATCGCTGTGGTTGGATTCGCTGAGCCATCAGCCATCGCCAGGACCTATGCAGCCCTCGACCGGGAGTCGTGGGATCCCGACCGGGAGTTCATCAGCCAGGGCGTGGCCAATGTGGCAGCCGGCCTCACCGGTGCGTTCCCAGTGGGGGGTTCGTTCTCGCGATCCTCGATCGCTCGGATCTCCGGCGCTCGCAGCCGCTGGGCGGGTGCGATCACCGGCCTCGTGGTTGCCGCGTTTCTCCCCTTCACCAGCGTGCTATCCGACCTTCCGCGAGCGGTCCTCAGCGCCACGGTGATCGCCGCGGTCGTCAAGTTGATCCGGGTGCGGCCTCTGCTGACGATCGCGCGCATCTCACGACCGCAGGGCGTGGTGGCGATCGGCACCTTCGTCGCCACCTTGGTGTTCAGCGAGTCGGTGGAGCAGGCGATCCTGGTCGGGGTCGGTCTGGGAGTGACCGTCCACCTCTGGCGAGAGCTGGCGGTACGGGTTCACTCGTCTTACCACGACGGCGTCCTCACCCTGGCGCCTGCCGGTGTGCTGTTCTTCGGCTCGTCGCCGCCCCTCGACCAGGCATTCGTGGACGAGCTGGCCGCGCATCCGGAGACGCAACGGATCATTCTCGATCTGGGGGACCTGGGCCGGATCGACTACACCGGCGCACTGGCGTTGAGATCCGTGGCCGAACGCGCTGAATCGGCCGGCATTGCAGTGGATCTCGTGAACGTGCCCGGGCACAGCACTCGCACGCTGATGCGCGTGTGGGAGGAAGACCGGCCGCTGCCATGATCGGGGTGGTGGCGGCAGGCGGGGCATCCCGCCGAATGGGGACCGACAAGGCGCTGATGCTCATCGAAGGTCGCTCGTTCCTCGACCACGCCAGCTCCGCCCTGGACGAGGCGTGCGATCGGGTGGTGGTCGCCGGCCGCCAGGAACCGGCCGGGCCGTGGGAGTTGATCGGTGACACGGCGCCTCACCGCCGGGGTCCACTGGCTGCCCTCGAGGCGGTCGCCGCCCGGTATCCCGACGAGCCTCTCATGCTGGTCGGGGTCGATCAGCCTTGGCTCCGTGCCGAAACCGTCCGCCGGCTCATCGATCGATTCGATGCGCTCCCGGTGGTGCCGGTCGCTGGGGGGTTTCGCCAGCCGCTGTGTGCGGTGTATCCAGCCGGTTTGGGCTCCCTGGCCGGGGCCGAGCTCGCCGCCGGTGGGTCGCTCCAGACCCTGCTCGACGTGACTGCGTACGACGCGGTAGGCGACTGGGCAACGTGGGGCGAAGACGGAAGGAGCTGGTACAGCGCCGACACGCCGGAGGCGCTGGCCGATGGGCTCGATCGATGGGGACCGCCCTGATCAGGCGAACAGGCGGAGGCTGTCTCTGACCATCAGGACGATGAGAAAACCGAACATCACGATCGCGAACCACGTGTACCACCATCGCTTGGGATGGTGGGCCATGAAGAACCGCCGGACGGTCGTGACGAGTGAGAGCATGGCGGCAACCCCCACCGCGATACCCAACGGCGCGTCGACCGAGGCGGCCAAGCCGATGAACGGCACGATGAATGGGATCACGATGTAGGTGAGCGTGCAGCGAATCCCCGACAGGATGATCGACGTTCGCATGGCCGATTCGGCGGCGAAGAGCGACACCCGGGGACCGTCAGGTATTCGCAGCAGGTCGCACACCATCCGGTCTGCGGAGCTCCGTGCGAGCTCGGGCTCGACGTCGCCGAGCGTTTCCTCTGAAGTGCCGGTCACCACGGAGATGTTAGGGGTGGCCGCCATGGTCGGCACATCCGCCCGGTGGCGCTCAGCTGCGCTCCGCGAGCTCGCGAAACTCGTCGGGCATGCCCGAGCGCCTGCCGAGGAGCACCGAAGCGCGTCCGACGGAATCGCGACCGAATCGCTCCCTCGCCAGGTCGACCTTCCGGTCCACCAGGAGGTGGGCGGCGCCGATCTTGCTGCCGGCTCTGGTGGAGTCGCCCTCGTCGAATGGGAGTTCGAGCTGGAGGGGACCACCCACTTCCAGCTTGGACACTGCGATGCCCACCAGGGTCAGCGTACGACCTGCGGTCCCCTGGGCGTCGGCGAGGAGAGGCAATCCGGCGTGGTGCAGGGCTGCGGTGCTGGCGACCGCCGCCGGAAGCGTGATAGCCCGGCTCGCTCGCGTCATGTCGTCATATCGGACCCGTACCGTCAGGGTTCGCCCCGCCCGATTGTTCTTGCGAAGCCGACTCGAGACGCGATCGGCGAGGCGAAGCAGCACCTTCCCCAGCTGGTCCATGTCCCCGAGGCCCCGGCCGAGCGCGCTCTGCGACCCCACCGATCCTGCCCGATGCTCGGTGACGACCCGGCGAGGGTCGCGGTTCCAGGCCAACGAGTGGAAATGGCTGCCCAGACCCGGGCCGAGCCAGTGCGTCAGCGTCGTCCGTGGGGTCTCGGCGAGCTGCCCAACGGTGAAAACCCCCCGCTCGGCGAGCTGCGCCTCGGTGACGGGACCCACCCCCCAGATCACCCGAACAGGTAGACCGTGCAGCCATTCGGTTTCCTGCTCCGCCCCGATGACGAGCAGCCCGTCAGGCTTGGCCTGGCCCGAGGCGATCTTCGCCAGATGTTTGGTGCGAGCGACACCGATCGAAATCGGGAGACCCACCTCTTCTTTCACTCGGCGGCGAATCGCTTGTGCGATCTCATCGGCGGGGCCGAACAGGTGAACGCTTCCGGTCACGTCCAGGAACGCTTCGTCGATCGAGATCTGCTGGAGACGCGGCGTGAAGTCCCGGCAGATGTCCATCACGCTCTCGGACAGTCCCAGATACTGGTCGAACGATCCGTTGACGACCACAGCCGACGGGCACAGCGCCAGCGCCCTCCGCACGTTCATCGGGGGTGCGACGCCCATTCGCTTGGCTTCGTAGCTCGCGGCCACGACGATCCCGCCACCGACCAGCACCGGTTTCCCTCTCAGCGACGGGTCGAGCAGTTGCTCCACCGAGGCATAGAAGGCATCGAGATCTGCGTGGAGAATCGTCGGAATGTCGCTCACCGTTGGAGTGTCGCGCTCGGATGGGACAGAAACCGGCGACGGGGCCGCGCCCGCCGTCTACCCGCCGATGTAGCTCATTTCGACTTTCGGCAGCGCCACAGTCTGGTTGGTGCGGATCGCCGAGTAGCGGTCCTCTCGCTCGCCCCAGACCGTCCGCAGCAACTCGGCGATCTCGCCATCGGTTGCGCCAGAGCGGAGATGCTCGCGCAGATCCGTGCCGCCGGTGGCGAACAGGCATGTATAGAGCACCCCTTCGGCCGATACCCGAGCCCGTGTGCAGGTCGCGCAAAAGGGCTGGGTCACGGAGGTGATGACACCGATCTCACCGCCACCGTCCAGGTACCGCCATCGCTGGGCGACCTCACCCGGGTAGTTCGCATCGACAGGTTCGATCGGGAACGCCCGACCGATCACCTCGACGATCTCGGCTCCGGGCACGACATCGTCGAGCCGCCAGCCGTTGGTCGTGCCGACGTCCATGAACTCGATGAACCGAACGATGTGGCCGGTCCCCCGAAAGTGCTTTGCCATGTCGACCACCGAGGTGTCGTTGACGCCTCGCTGCACGACCATGTTGACTTTGACCGGAGTGAGACCCGCCGCCGCAGCAGCTTCGATCCCCTCGAGCACTCTGGCCACGGGAAACCCCACGTCATTCATCTTCATGAACACCACGTCGTCCATGGAGTCCAGTGAGACGGTGACACGATCGAGACCGGCGGCGGCGAGCCCTTCCGCTTTGCGGGCCAGTAGCGATCCGTTCGTGGTCAGTGTCAGGTCGTCGATCCCGTCGATTGCGGCCAGCAAGGCGACCAGTTGTTCGATGTCACGCCGAAGGAGCGGCTCTCCCCCCGTCAGCCGAACTTTGGTGACGCCTAGGCCCGCGGCGATCCGAGCGAGGCGAGCGATTTCCTCGAACGACAGCAGCAGGTCCCGCGCCAGGAACTCGTACTCCCGGTTGAAGATCTCCTTCGGCATGCAATACGTGCAGCGGAAGTTGCACCGGTCGGTAACCGAGATGCGGAGGTCGCGGAGTGGGCGAGCGAAGCGGTCGGAGGTCACCCGTCCATTCTGCCAGGCCATCAGCGGAAACTCGTAGTTGCATACCGCAATCTGATGCTCGCTCCCCTATAATGTTTGACACTGCAACGAGCAATCGTTGCTGAGGAGTGGGCGTGAGAGGCGAATGATCAACGTTGCGTGGCTTTCTTCCCCTGCACTCGCAACTGCGACGCCGCGAGCGCTCACTCTTTTTCGGCGGACATCGTTGCCCGAAGGTCGCCCCCCTTACCTTCGGGCAACGATCCGCCAGCTGATGGCCTGACGCCGGCGAGCGCGGCGCGGACGATGGCCCCGGTTCCCGCCATGAGTCCGACGGCGACGATCACCAAAGAATACGGAACGACCAGCGCCACGATCAGCCAGATGGCGATCCCCGCGACAAAATGGGCCGCGACCGATCGATCGGGACCCACGACCCTTCCCACGAGGGTGCTCATCGGAACCACTCCGAGCACGGAGGCAAATCCGATCGCCGCCAGATAGGCAATCGCAAGAGGTGCGATCGAAACGAGGGCGGGCACAACCAGATCGGCCGAAACCCCCCCGAGCGCGGCCACCCACGCAACGACCGCCCCGACAGGGAGCAGCCAAGCACCGATCCCAACCGCCAAAGAGCTCCAGGGCCGGATGGCTGCTTCGGCCGATGCCCGGATCGCGTCGGGTGCGATCCGAATCGCGGCCAGTCCGTACAGGAGCAATCCGATGGCGGCGAGCACCGATGAAGCCAACAGCAACGCCCTGACACGGATCGGCACGGGCAGGCTTCCCAGCGGCGCTTGCAGGCCCCCGACGGATCCGCTTTCGTCGATTGCGATCGATCCACGATGCCGGACGTCGCCGTCGACTCTGCCGGCGATGATCGAGGAGTCGGCGTTGACCTCCACGTCCCCTGCCACAACACCGGACATTCGGAGGGCGCCTCCCAGGGTCATGCGGGCGTGCCTACCGACGTCGCCCGACAGGTCGGATGACCAACCGAACAAGAGGGCATCCCGCCCTACCGTTCCCCCGATGTCGACGAAGGCGGCAGCAGCGGCGACGTCGTCGGCAACACTGCCGCTCAGTTCGAGCCGCCCGCCGATCACCCTCACCGATCCGCCCACCTCGCCGTCGATTCGGACCGTCGGGGCCACCGCCAGCACATCCCCCTCGACGGTTCCCTCGACGACGACGTCTTCGAAGGCCGTCGCCACGAGATCTCCTTCCACGACGCCACGCACGATCACCCGGCGTTGCGCCGCTGCGTAGAGGTCTTCGGTGACGACGTCGCCCTCCCGAACGAGAACGAAGTCGGATGCAGCCGTATCGAGGCGCGTTCCGATGGGAGGAGCGAGCGCGGCCACCAACAGCAACGCCGCCAGCGACCGGTCAGAGAACCGAGGCAACGAAGTCCAAGAGCGGACGCGCATAGAGCCCCACGGCCACGGTGAAGATGGCGGCGGCGATGAGCATGGCCGTCATCGGCGCCGTGGGGCGAGGTGACGCCACCAGCGTGCCCGGCGCCTCGCCAACCGGCTCCCGGAAATACATGTCGACGACCACTCGCAGATAGAAGAAGAACGCGGCAACAGATGCGACCAATCCGACGATGACCAACCATTCGACGCCGGCGTCCCATCCCTCGCGAAACACGCCGAACTTGGCCACGAAGCCGGACGTCACCGGCATGCCTGACATCCCGACCATCATCAGCGCCAGTGTGCCAGCCAAGACCGGCGACCGTCGGGCCAATCCGACGTACTCGGTCCGGGCCGAACCGGACGAGCCGGGGCCGGACACGACGGCGCTGACCCCGAAGGCCGCGACCAGCTGAACGGTGTACACGATGAGATAGAACGCCACCTCCGGAGCGGCCACCGGCCCCGAGACGATCCCAATGAGGATGAATCCGGCGTGGGCGATGCCCGAATATGCCAGCATGCGCCGAACGTCGTCCTGGGCGATCGCCAGCAGTGTCCCGACGACGATCGACATCGCGGCCACGGCTGCCAACGGCGGACGCCAGTCATCGACGAAGCCGCCGAATGCCTCCCACATGATCCTTCCCAAACCGGCAAAACCCCCCACCTTGGCGATAGCCGCCATGAACCCGACTGCGCCTGCCGGAGCGCCCTGGTACACATCCGGAGCCCAGGCGTGGAAGGGAGCCGCCGTCACCTTGAACAGCAGCCCGGCGGCCAGCATGGCCATCGCCACCAGCAAGACTCCCGGCCGGGTGAAGACGAGCGACTGCGTCAGCGAGCCCAGGCCCTCCAGGAACAGGGTTCCGGTGCCGGCGTAGTACAGCGCCGCCCCGTATACGAAGATCGCCGACGCAAACGAACCCAGTAGGAAGTACTTCATCGCCGCCTCGTCGGCGAGCTGCCGCTCTCTCGTGATACCGGCGAGCACGTAAAGGCTGATCGAACCCACCTCGAGCCCGATGAACATCATGATGAGGTTGCCCGAGGACGCCAGCAGCGAGAAGCCGATCGTGGCGAGCAGCATCAGCGCGAGCAACTCGGCACCGCGCCGGCCCAGGGACCGCACGAGCGGCCACGCCGCCAAGAGCGACATCGACAGGACGACCAACAGGGCGAGGCGGACCGTCACGGCCAGACCGTCGACCCGGAGCATGTTGAGGAAGTACTCCTGTTCGAAGATCTCCGATCTCCACTGTGCCACCGTGAAGGCTATGGCGCCGCCCACACCGAGGATGGTGAAGGCAGCGTGATACTCCACGTCATCGGGCTCGGCGAGGATGTCGTAGGCCAGTACGGCGATCGCGGCCGCCAGCAGGAACAGCTCAGGCGCGATCGCGAGCCATGACGTAGAGGCGCCGAGTGCGTCGAACACGCTCACTCACCTCCCATGGAGACCTCAGGGACCTCGAACGACGTGACGGCAGCGACCCGGTCGAGTACCGCGCTGGTGGACGGCTCGATGCGGTCGAGCAGGATCTTCGGATACAGACCGAGCACGAGCATCATCACCACCAGCGGTACCATGAGCGACACCTCGCGAACGTTGAGGTCGGGCAGCGAACGATTCTCGTCGCGGTCTGGCTCACCAGTGAACACCCTCTCATACGCCCACAGCAAGTAGATCGCCGCCAAGACCACACCGGTGGCGGCCACCACCGCGAACGCCGGCAGCGTGGCGTACGAGCCGATCAGCACGAGGAACTCGCCGACGAACCCATTGAGACCGGGCAGACCGATCGACGCGAACGCCGAGAACAGGAACATCCCGGCGAAGATCGGCATGGACTTGGCCAAGCCGCCGAACTCGGAGATCTTCTTGGTGTGCCTTCGCTCGTAGATCATGCCGACGAGAAGGAACAGCGCCCCCGTGGTCAACCCGTGGTTCACCATCTGGATGACGCCTCCTTCCAGTCCGGCATGGGTCAGCGCGAAGATCCCAAGCACGATGAACCCCAGGTGCGAGACCGAAGAGTAGGCCACGAGCTTCTTGAGATCGGATTGGACGATCGCCACCACGGCGCCGTACACGATGCCGATGACGGCCAGCGTCGCCATGATCGGCACGGCGTCAACCGTTGCCTCGGGAAACAGCGGCAGGTTGAAGCGGAGGAGGCCGTAAGTGCCGAGTTTCAGCAGAACACCGGCCAAGAGCACCGATCCGGCCGTGGGTGCCTGCACGTGGGCGTCTGGCAGCCACGTGTGCACCGGCACCATCGGCACCTTGATGGCGAATGCGAGCGCAAATCCCGCGAAGAGCCATCCTTGTGTGTTGCGCGCCAATTCGAGATCGAGGAAGTCGAGGTACCCGAACGACCAAACGCCGGTTTGGCCGGCGTGCAAGGCACCCAGCGCGATGATGCCCGCCAGCATCAGCGCAGAGCCGAATGCGGTGTAGAGAAAGAACTTGATGGCCGCATAGATCCGTTCCTCCGAGCCCCAGATTCCAATGATGAAGTACATCGGGATCAGGATGGCTTCGAAGAAGACGAAGAAGACCATCAGGTCGAGCGCGACGAACACGCCGATCAGCCCGGCTTCGAGCAGCAGCACCATGATCACGAACAGCTTCGTGCGGTCGGTGATGGCGGTCGAGGCTGCGAGCGACACCGGCACCAGCAACACGGTCAGCAGGATCAGCGGCATCGAGATACCGTCCACGCCCAGGTGCCAGCTGATGCCCCAGTCGGCATACCACTCGGCGAACTCGACCATCTGGAAGGTGGCCGTGCTCCGGAAGTCGGCGAACAGAACGCCGGCCAGCCCGATGGGGAGCAGACTCATGACCAGCCCAACCGGAAGGTGCAACTCGCGACGGCGGCCCGGGACGAGCGCCACGACAATTGACCCGACGACCGGGGTCATGATCAACGCGGACAGCAGGGGGAAGTCCATCACAGCGCTCCCCGTGCCAACAGCCAGATGGCGAGCCCGACGACCGCCGCGGCGAGCGTCGCTCCATAGGAACGGACGAATCCGGATTGGAGCGGCCGGAGCGCTCCGCCGACTCGAGCGGTCACCGTGGCGACACCGTTGACGATGCCGTCGATGAAGAAGTCGTCGAACCGCGCCGCCAGTTGGGCGAGACGCTTACCGGGAAGAACCAAGAGCTTGCCGTACATCTTGTCGACCCAATAGGCGTTCTCCCAAGCCAGGAAGGGCCGGCGAGACCGATCCTGGAACCACTGCCGGAATGTCCCACCTCGGTAGTACACGAACAGGCCGAGCCCGATCCCGATCACTGCCGCGCTCACCGAGAGAACGGCCAGCAGCACAATGAGGCCGGTCGACTCCACGTGGGCCATCTCGATTCCCTCGAGTGACGGCTCGAGAAAGTGCTCCAGCGCCGGATTCAGCTTGGGGATGTTGACGAAACCGGCGACGACCGACAGCACCGCCAGCACCCCGAGCGGGAACGTCATGGTGGCGGGCGACTCGTGCGGCTCGACTCCCTCGTCCCAGTTGGGCTGACCGAGGAACACCATCACGAACTGCCGGGTCATGTAGAAGGCCGTGATCAGGGCGGTGACCAGCCCGATGACCCACAACACGGAGAACCAACCCCCGGCCGCGAACGCGGATGCGAGGATCTCGTCCTTCGACCAGAACCCGGCAAATGGGAACACTCCCGCAATGGCGAGGGTCGCGATCGCCATTGTCCATCCGGTGACGGGCATCCGTTTGAGCAGCCCTCCCATCTTGCGCATGTCCTGCTCGTCATGCATGCCGTGAATCACGGAGCCGGCTCCCAGGAACAGCAGCGCTTTGAAGAAGGCGTGGGTCATAAGGTGGAACATGCCGGCGACGTAGGCGGTGGAGCCGACTGCCAGGAACATGTACCCGAGTTGCGAGACGGTGGAGTACGCCAGCACCTTCTTGATGTCGTTCTGGCCGATGGCGATGGTTGCGGCGACGAGTGCGGTGAGGGCACCTACGGTGGCGACGACCACCGAGGCGGTGCCGGAGAGCTGATACAGCGAGGCGGTGCGTGCCACGAGATAGACGCCGGCGGTCACCATCGTGGCCGCATGGATCAGCGCAGAAACCGGGGTCGGACCCTCCATGGCGTCTGGCAGCCACACGTACAGGGGAATCTGGGCCGACTTGCCGGCCGCGCCGATGAGGAACAACAGGCAGATGGCGGTGGCCGTGCCGGCGGTGATGACTTCACCGGGCGCTTCGAGCACTTCGGACATCGACAGTGTCCCGAACGACGTGAACACGATCATCAGCCCGATGATGAACGCCAGGTCGCCGATGCGATTCACGATGAACGCCTTCTTTCCGGCGGCTGCCGCCGACGGCTTCGTGAACCAGAAGCTGATGAGGAGATACGAACACAGGCCGACCAGCTCCCATCCGACGAAGAGCATCGCAAAGTTGTCGGCCAGAACCAGCGTCAGCATCGACGCTGCGAACAGGTTGAGGTACGTGAAGAACCGAGCGAAGCGGGGATCGCCGTGCATGTAACCGATCGAATACAGGTGGATGAGTGTGCCGACACCGGTCACGATCAGAGCCATCAGCGCGGCCAGTGGGTCCCACCGCATCTCCAGCGCCGCCCCAATCGAAGGCATCCAATCCCACAGCCGCACCACGGTGGGGTGGTGGGCGAGGTCCCCTCCTTGGAAGATCGGCACTGAGGCCAGAGCGGCCACTCCGAACGAGGCGGCGCTCGCGAGCGTCGCCACGTACCCGGCGCCGGGTTCTCCCAGCCTGCGACCCACGAAGTGGAGCATCAAGGCTCCGGCAAGAGGAATGGCGATGATGAGCCACAGCAGATGCTCGATGACGAACTCGAAGACGTCGGTCACTGCCGAGCCCTCCTCCGAACACGGCGCCTGTCGGCAGCGGGGGCGTGACGAAGCGCCGAGGGCCGACGCAATCCGGACATGCTCAGCCCTTCAACTCGGAGAGGAGGTCGACGTTGGCCGACACGCGCTTTTGGAACACCGCCACGATGATGGCCAATCCCACCACCACCTCGGCGGCGGCGACCACCAGTACGAAGAACACGGCGAGTTGCCCATCCAGATTGCCGTAGGCTCGCCCTGCTGCGACGAACGTCAGATTCACTGCGTTGAGCATCAGCTCCACCGACATGAACATGATGAGGGCGTTGCGCCGGGTCAGCATGCCGGTGGCTCCTATCAGGAAGAGCACAGCTGCCAGGCCCAGGTACCAGGACGGATCGACGTCAGGCATCGCTGTCCTCCTTACGGCGCCGGCTCGGCAGGTAGTACGCCAGTGTGATCGCTCCGATCGATGCCACCACCAAGAGCAGCGAGACTGCTTCGAACGGGACTGCCCATGAGCTGAACAGCTGCTCGGCCACCGCTTGCATCGTTCCGTTCGGAGCCACCGCGCCGGCCGGGGCCAGGGGCGTCCACGACCATTCGTCCGACACCACGGCGGCGATGCCCAGGCCGACGATTGCCAGGCCGACGCCGACAGCCAGCGGACGCTGATAGCGGATCGTCTCGGTGGTGTCCTCGGCCCGGTCGACGCCGATCAGCATGATCACGAACAGAAAGAGGGTCATCACCGCGCCGGCATAGACGATCACCTGCACTGCCGCCACCAAGTGGGCGAGGTTGATGACGTAGAAGACGGCCAATGCGAACATCGTCGCCATCAACCCCAATGCGGCGTACACCGGGTTCTTGGCGAGGATCACCGAAAGGGCGCCGACCACGGCCACCACGCCGAAGATCATGAAGAGCACTGCCTCCATCAGGACTCCTCGTCCGCCGACTGCGGCGGCTCCGGATCTCGGACGCCAACCCCAGCCGATGGCGTCCACGCCACCACCCCCGTGTACGCTGCCCGCCCTTGGGGGGCGGTCGCCCGCATCCATCCGTCTGCGTTGACGAGCTCTTGCAGGTTGGCCAGCGGATCCTCGGGGAACATGTGGTGGGGAGTCCCGTCGCTGTCGATCAAGAGTTCGTCCCTGGTGTAGATCGCATCCGCCCGGTTGGTGGTCGACATCTCGAACAGCTGGGTCATCGTGATCGCTTCGGTGGGACAGGCTTCGACACACAGTGCGCAGAAGATGCAGCGGAGCATGTTGATCTCGTAGACGAATCCGTAGCGCTCACCCGGGCTGATGGGCTCCTCGGGGTTGTCGGCGCCGCGGACGTAGATGCATCGGGCCGGGCAGGCGCCGGCGCACAACTCGCAGCCGATGCATTTCTCCATCCCGTCTTCGTACCGGTTCAACACGTGGCGACCGTGGAATCGCTGGGGCTTCTCTCGGAATGTGTGGGGATACTCGATGGTGATCGGACCTCGTCCGAACACAGTGTCGATCATGCGGCGGAAGGTCACCGCCATTCCCTTGGCCAGATCTCCCAGCATCAGCGCCTCGCCTCTAGGACCATGGCATTCCGAACGTCCGGGCCGCCAGCACAACCGTCGACAGAATCAGCCAACCGAGGGCAATCGGGATGAGTCGCTTCCATCCCAAATCCATCAGCTGGTCGTAGCGCATTCGCGGCAACGACGCGCGCAGCCAGATGTACACGAAGATCAACACGAGCACCTTGGCGAAGAAGTAGCCGATCGACAGCAGAGTGGCGGGAATCCCGCCGATATCGTCGAGGAAAGGACCGCCCCAGCCACCCAAGAAGAGCGTGACGCCGATGGCGGACATCGTGAACATGTTGACGTACTCGGCGAGAAAGAACAGCGCGAAGCGCATCCCCGAGTACTCGGTGTGGAATCCACCGACGATTTCTTGCTCGGCTTCCACGAGATCGAATGGCGCCCGGTTGGTCTCAGCGACGGCTGCGATGGCGAACACCACGAACGGAATGAACAGCGGGAAGATGTTCCACTGCGGGATGAAACCCAGCCACGTGCCTTGCTGCTGAGCGACGATCGAAGTGATCGACAACGAGGTCTCGCCTCCCGAGTCGTACGTGAGGGCCGTGTACATGGCGACGGAGACGAGCGCCAGGCCCATGGCCGCTTCGTAGGAGATCGCTTGGGCGGTGGCCCGCACCCCACCGAGCAATGGGTACTTGGACCCAGAAGACCAACCGGCGAGCACGATCGCGTACACCGCCGTCGAGGAGACCGCCAGGATGAACAAGAGGCCGACATTCAAGTCCATGGCGTTGAGGGTGATCTCGCGCAGACCGTCTGCCGTCGAAACGGTGAACGGCCGACCGATCGGTACCACCAAGAACAACGAGAACGCGGTCACGACCGCCAGCGCAGGTGCCAACAGGTAGGCGGCCAGCTCGGCCTTGCGGGGCGTGATCTGTTCTTTGAAGAACAACTTGAGCCCGTCGGCAACCGTTTGGAGGATGCCGTACGGGCCCGCCCGCATCGGCCCGAGCCGGTCTTGCATGTCGGCGACTACCTTGCGTTCCATCCACACCAGCAAGATGGTCACGTTGAGGAGCAGCCCGAACACGCCCACCACCTTGGCGACGGTGACCCAGATCTCGAATGCGTCCATCAGCCCATCACCTTCAAACGGACTCCGAGGTGATCGCCGACATTGGGGCTACCGGGTTGGTTGAACGGTACGTAGAGGGTCCCAGGAGCGAGCGTGTCGTCGAACACGACGGGCAGCTCGTGATCGTTGACCGACACCGTCGAGCCTTCTGCGACTCCCAGACCGGTCGCATCCGCCCGTGTCATGTATGCCGCGGCGCCGGGCGCCAGGGTGTGGAGCGACAGACCGTGCCGCATCAGCACGCCGTCGTCGTACATCGTGCGGGCCGTGTGCAGTGCCAGCGGCACCTCTCGTGATTCCAGACCGGCGTCCACCGGCACATACTCGAGCGGCGTGGACCCCTCGATGGGTACGACGACTCCGTCGGGGTTGTCCCACGTGACGAGATCCCAGGTGATGCCCCGGTAGGCGGGCGCCACTGCGGCGATCTCCTTCATGATCGCTTCGGCCGAGGCCAGGTGAATCGGCCGTTCGAGGACGGTCGCCACGTCATCGAGAATCGACCAGTCCTCGCGCGCCTGGCCCGGCCCTGGTACGACCCTGTTCACCTTCTGGACCCGACCTTCGAGGTTGGTGACCGTGCCTTCCTTCTCGGTGGCTGCCAGCGCGGGGAAGACCACATCGGCGTGCCGGTTCGATTCGTTGATGAAGGTATCGATCGAGACGACGAATTCGGCTGCATCCAGTGCGTCGGCGGCATTCCCGCCCGGCACGTCGGCGACCGGGTCTGCGCCCACGAGGAACACCGCCTTGACGGTGCCTTCTAGTAGCCCGTTCAGGATCCCGGCCGCGTCCTTGCCCATCTCGTCGGGTGCCGACCACTCGTCGAACGCATCCGAGCCTACGCGCACCCGGCCGGGGAGCAGAGAAGGGGCGACGCCCATGTCGAGTGCGCCGTAGGTGTTGCCGCGCCTCACAACCGGGAGCACCGAGGCATCGGGCAGGTCACGAACGAACGCCGCGACCGCTTCGGCCAGCCGGGGGTCCTCGCTGTACCCCGTCCGACCGACGATGGCGACGACCGGGCCTTCATTGAGCGCCGCGCGGGCCGGTGCGTACTGTTCCACGCCGGCGACGAGCCGACGGAGGACGTCGGGGCCCGTGCCAGGCTTGTAGGTGAACTTGTGGCTGGCGCGATCGTCGAGCCCCGTCGCTCGCGGATGCACGACGATGAGGGTGGCGCCGAGCTCTTGCGCCGCCCTCCTCACCCGTAAGTACAGCGTGCCCAACTCCTCTTTGAGGTCGGGCCCCCACACCAAGATGGTCTTGGCCCGCTCGAGGTCGTCGATCGTGCCTCGTCCGGCCAGCGCAGCCAGGAATTGCGGGTCGAGCCCATCGTCCATCTGGGCATCGAGGTGGTTGGAGCCGATCGCGACCCGCATGAACTTGGCGAGGGCATATGCCTCCTCGTTCGTTCCGCGGGCTCCTCCGAGCGCAGCGACGGCGCCGCCGCCGTCACGCTCGATGACGCCGCCGATGCCGGCGGCGACCGCTTGGAGCGCCTCGGCCCAGGTGGCCGGCACCAACGCTCCCGACTCTCCTCGGATCTGGGGAGTTTCGAGGCGTTCGGCGCTGTTGATGTACTCGAACCCGAACCGGCACTTGTCAGAGAGCCATCCGTGGTTGGTGGCGTCGTTGTCGACACCGAGGAAGCGGAGGATCTCGTTCTGACTCGACTGCACGGTGATGGACTCTCCAACGGTGCAGTGCATGCAGGTGGAACCCACTGCCCTGAGATCCCACGGGCGGGCTCGGAAGCGATACGCCGTGGCCGTGAGAGCTCCCACCGGGCAGATCTGCACGGTGTTGCCCGAGAAATACGAGGCGAAGGGCTCGTCGGGGAAAGTGAGCACCTGGGTGTTGTTGCCCCGTTCCTGAAACTCGATGAGCGGGTCGCCTGAGATCTCATCGGAGAAGCGGGTGCATCGAGCACACAGGATGCACCGCTCGCGGTCGAGCAACACGAGGTCCGAGATGGGAATCGGCTTCTCGAAATGCCGTTTCTCTTCGACGAACCGGCTCTCGCCGGGACCGTGCGACATCGTCTGGTCTTGCAGCGGACACTCCCCGCCCTTGTCGCAGACTGGGCAATCCAACGGGTGGTTGATCAGCAAGAACTCGAGGACGTCCTCTTGCGCCTTCTTGGCGACGGGAGACTCGGTGTGCACCACCATGCCGTCGTTGACCGGCGTCGTGCAGGCGGGTACGAGCATCGTTCCGCGCGGGCCTTCCACCTCGACCAAGCACATTCGGCACATGCCGACCGGGTTCATGCGAGGGTGCCAGCAGAAGCGAGGGATGTAGGTTCCGTTGTCCTCGGCGGCTTTGATGAGGAGTTCGCCGCCGTCGACCTCGTGGGTGGTCCCGTCCACCGTGATCTTGACGCGTTCGCTCATGCTGCGCCCTCTCCGATGGAGACTGGCACCTGCCGCGCCGCCGCCACGTGGGCTTCGGCCTCCTCGCGGAAATGCTCGAGGAGCGACTTCACGGCCGAGACCGCCGAGGGACCGAGCGGGCAGATGGTCGTCTGCTTGGGAGGCCAGGCGAGCCCGACCGAGATGCCGTCCGAGACGTCGTGCAGCAGTTCGAGGTCGACCGATCGACCGGCGCCACTCAGCATGCGTTGGAGGATCATGTCCAACCACGTGGTCCCTTCCCTGCAGGGCGTGCATTGCCCGCAGGACTCCTCGGCGAAGAACCGGACGAGCCGTTCGGCGGCGGCGACGACGTTGGTCGTGTGGTCCATGACGATCACCGCCCCCGACCCGAGCATGGAGCCGGCTGCGGCACAATCGTCTTTGGTGATCGGGTCGTCGAGGTGCAGCTCGGGGACGAACCACGGCGCCGACGCGCCTCCTGGGATCCACGCCTTCAACTGGTTGTCGTCGCGGATGCCTCCGGCAATATCGAAGATGAGCTCGCGCCACGTGATGCCGTGGACGATCTCGTAGTTGCCTGGCTTCTTGACATGGCCGGATACCGATGCCAGGAAGGTGCCGGTGTCGGCTGACTGGCTGATGCTTCGGTACCAGTCGGCGCCCTTGTCGATGATGTGCGGGAGGTTGGCGATCGTCTCGACGTTGTTGACGATCGTCGGCAACATGTACAGGCCCTTGGCCGCCGGAAAGTATGGGGGTTTGAGCCTCGGCTCACCTCGCTTGCCCTCCAACGAGTTGAGGAGTGCCGTTTCTTCGCCGCAGATGTATGCGCCCGCCCCGAGGTGAACCGTGACGTCGAGGTCGTAGCCGGACCCCATGATCCCCTTCCCGAGTAGGCCGTGCCGGTAGGCATCCTCGACGGCCTGCTGCACTCGACGGGCAGGCTTCGGATACTCACCGCGGATGTAGATGAACGCCTCGTGCACTTCATTGGCGACCGCAGCGATGATGACTCCCTCGATCAACTGGTGAGGATCGCGTTCGAGCAGCTGACGGTCTTTGAATGTGCCCGGCTCGGACTCGTCGCCGTTGACGACGAGGTAGGCGGGTCGCGCCGGAGCGAGGAACGACCACTTCATCCCCGTCGAGAAGAGTGCTCCGCCCCGTCCGATGAGCCCCGATTCCTTGACGATCTCGACGAGCTCATCGCGGGTCTTCGAGAGGGCCATACGCGCCGCGTCATATCCGCCGGCGGCGACGTAGGTCTCGTACAAGTGGGAGTCCGCAGGATGCTGCTCCATGAAGCCGGTGACGACCCGGGTCATGACGCCCTCCCCGGCTCCAGGGCCGATCCGTTGTCGGCCGCAGTGCCGAGCGGGGGGAACGCCGGGTACGGGCCGATCGCACCGTTGTCTTCGCGAATCGCCCAGTCGAAGCTGGTCCGACCACCAAACAGCGTCTGCAGCTCGTCGGTGTTGATCATGTCCGGGTTGCCGTTACGTAGCCACGCCACGAGCTCAACGCCCTGCTCGGGAGTGATGCCCTCGATGAGCTCGTAGTTGACCAGGCACGCCGGCGCTCCGCCGCATGCACCGATGCATTCGGCATGTTCCACCGCCAGCTCGCCGTCGGACTCACCGGCGGGAACGCCGGCTGCCTGTTCGATGGCCTCCAGCACCTCGTCGGCACCCATCAAGAAGCAGGAGATGGATGTGCACACCGAGATGAGGTATCTGCCCTGCGGCTCGCGTTTGTACATGACGTAGAAGGTGGCTACCGCCTGGACTTGTGCAGGTGTCACGCCCGTCAATTCGGCGACCCGAACCATGCCCTCGTCGGTGAGGTAACCGTCCTCTTTCATCGCCAGGTAGAGCAGCGGCATGATGGCCGACCGCTTGTCGGGATATTTGCTGATGAGCGCGGTCGCCCGATCGAGCGTTTCGGCGCTCCAGCTCATCGCGACCCCCAGGAGGCGGTGCCGGGGCGGCCCAACTCCAACGCCACCACATCGCCGTCGCGCCGCACCGGTCGACGAGGTTCCACCACACGGGCGCCGAGTTCGGCAAAGCCCAACT
>JBFHAT010000019.1:0-52176 GCA_041586155.1 Acidimicrobiia bacterium | reverse complement strand
CGGCCTGCCAGAAAACAAGGCCGACCGGCGTCTGTTTGGGTCCGGTGCGCCAGCCGGGACCACACCCTGCACCGACCACGAGAACGCGCAGCGTTCTCGAACGTGCTTGCGCAGCAAGCACGCAGAGTCGGCCTGCCAGAAAACAAGGCCGACCGGCGTCTGTTTGGGTCCGGTGCGGCAGCCGGGACAACATCCGACACCCACTCCGATACGACGAGAGGCGAGGACCAAAGTCCGCCGCTGGTTATAGAGCCTCGTCGGGGAGGTCCATGAGCCAGCCGGTTTCGGCTTCGGCGGCGGCGCGGCGGATGGCCACTTTGGGGAGGGCGTGGCGAGCGAAGAACCGGGCGCTGGCGATCTTGCCCTGGTAGAAAGCCGCGTCGTCATCGTCGGCGCCGGGGAGGGCGGCCTCGGCGATCTCGGCGTGTCGGAGCAGCTGCCAGCCGATAACGACCTCGGCGAGCGATTCGAGGTTGGCGTTGAGATGCAGCCCGATCTTGTACAGCTTGGTGGGTTCGGCCATCGAGCCCATCAGGTGCTCGACGAGAACCCCGATTTGGCCTTGGGCATCGTCGAGCGCTTTGCCGAGCAGTTCACGTTCGATCGACAGCGGGTCGTCGTCTTTGGTGTTCTTCACGAACTCGGCGATGTGGGCCGCCAGCTTTGTCAACGTGACGCCTTGATCGCGAGCGATCTTGCGGAAGAACAGGTCCATCGCCTGGATGCCGGTGGTGCCTTCGTAGAGCGTGTCGATCTTGGCGTCGCGAATGTATTGCTCGATCGGATAGTCCTGGGTGAAGCCGGAACCGCCAAACACCTGGAGCGACTGGGCGAGAAGCTCGTACGCCTTTTCGGACGAATACCCCTTGACGAGGGGAAGCAGCATGTCGTTGAGCCGCTCCCAGCTTTCGTCGTCGGGGTGGAGCAGCGCCTGGTCCTGCACCCATGCGGTGTACATGATCAGCGCTCGCAACCCTTCCGCGTACGCCTTCTGCAGCATCAACATCCGGCGAACGTCGGGGTGACGAATGATCGGCACTCGTGGAGCCGTCTTGTCGGTGGCCTGGGTCACATCGGGACCCTGGATCCGCTCTTTGGCGTATTCGAGGGCGTTCAAGTAGCCGGTCGACAGGGTGGCGGCCGACTTGGAGCCGATCAGCATGCGTGCGTGCTCGATAACGCGGAACATCTGCCGGATCCCATCGTGCCTCGAGCCGACGAGCCAACCGAGCGCAGGAAGGTCGACTCCGAAAGTCAGCTCGCAGGTGGCGGAGCCTTTGATGCCCATCTTCTTCTCCATGCCGGTGACGACCACTCCGTTGCGCTCGCCGAGCGTCAGGTCGTCGTTGATGAGGAACTTGGGCACCATGAACAACGACAGACCTTTGGTGCCGGGCTGGGCCCCCTCGGGTCGGGCGAGCACGAGATGGATGATGTTGTCCGTGGCGTCGTGGTCGCCTGAGGTGATGAAGCGCTTCACTCCTTCGATCTCGTAGAGATCGCCTTCGACGTGTCGCGCTTTGGTGATCCCAGCCCCCACGTCAGAACCGGCGTCGGGCTCGGTCAGAACCATCGTTCCGCCCCAGTTGTGGGCGAGCATCGCCTCGGCGATCTCCTTTTGGCGGGCATTGCCCTCTTCGTAGAGAACGCGGGCCATCAACTCGCCGGACAGGTACAGGTAGGCGGTCGGGTTGGCGCCCGTGAGAAGCTCGACGGTTGCCCACGCCAACGAGGGCGTAGCGCCCATCCCGCCGAGTTCGCGGGGCATGGCCAAGTAGGCCCAGCCGCCTTGCCGGTAGGCCTCGAGCGATCCCTTGAGACCCTCGGGAAGCTCGACGCTTCCGTCGGTGAGGGTCAGGGGGACTCGATCAGCCTCTTCGAAGCTACCGGCGAACTCCTCTCTGGCGAGCCTGTCGACTTCGTCGAGGATCATCCGCGCCGTGTCGGCGTCCATGCCCGCATAGGGGCCTCGGCCCAGGAGAGGACGGATGTCGTTGGCCTCGAAGAGGTTGAACTGGAGGTCTCGCAGATTCGACTTGTAGTGGCTCATGCGCCCCTCCCTTTCCAACCCTTTTTTATCGACAGTTCAATTTTATACGTCCACTCAAAGTTTTGTAGTGCCTTTGGTCACTTTTTCGACGTTTTCTGGACGAATCTGGAGCAGGCCCGGCCTACCATGCCCGGCGACCGACCGGAGGCGACGTGGCGCGTTACAAGTCAGGGCTGGCCACGCGAAGCCGCATCCTCGAGGCGACCCGCACGCTGCTCGGCGAGGTGGGGTTCGAGGCCACGACGGTCAAAGCCATCTGCGATCGAGCCGACATCAAGGCAGGCTCGTTCTACAACCTCTTTTCGTCCAAGGACGAAGTCATCCTGACGGTCATCCGTGAGGCCATCCAAGCGGTCGATCCCGACCCTGAGGGGGCGGGTTCGGACTCGGTCGAGGAACTCGCCGACACCTATGTCGAGTTCATCACCAACGAGCGCCAGCTCGGCCGGATCTACCTTCAACTTGCTGTCACGGTCGGTATCACGGACGAGCGTCTCCGCAGCCGCCTGCTGCGCCACCACCAGCACCGGGTGCGACGCTTCACCGACGCGCTGCTGCGGGCGCGGCCCGAGTTGGGCCTCACCGAGGCCGAGCAAGAGATGGAACTGCTCATCGCCGGCCTCAACGGATTGGCATATCGGTGGGTGCTCGATCCGTCGTTCGCGTTCCACGCCACGGCGGGCCGCTTGGTCCAGGAGCGGGTTTCGGTAGGGTCCTGAGACGATGGAAACCGTCTTGTTCGACGTCTCCGACGGCGTGGCCACGCTCACGCTCAACCGCCCGGACAACGCCAACGCCATGAATCTCGAAATGACGAAGGAGCTGTTGGACGTTGCCATCGCCTGCGACGAGGACTCGGCGGTCCGCTGCCTCCTCGTCACCGCCACCGGGCCGATGTTCTCGGCAGGAGGCGACATGAAGGCCTTCATCACCGCCGATGACACCGGCCGCCTCCTGAAGACGATGACCACCTATCTACACGCCGCCATCTCCCGAATGGCGCGGATGGATGCGCCGGTGGTCATTGCGGTCAATGGAACTGCGGCCGGGGCGGGACTGTCGCTGGCGGCCGCCGGCGATTTCACTCTGGCAGCGGAATCCGCCAAGTTCTCGTTCCGTTACACGGCGGGTGGCCTGTCCCCGGACGGCAGCTCGAGCTACTTCGTCCCGCGATCGCTGGGGTTGCGGCGCACCATGGAGCTGATGATCACCAACCGGGTTCTGACTGCGCACGAAGCGGCCGAGTGGGGTCTGATCAATCGGGCAGTCGCCGATGACGCACTCCTCTCCGAAGCCGAAACCCTGGCCCGGCAGCTCGCCGATGGGCCCACCAGGGCGTTCGGCAACGTCAAGCGCATGCTCCACGCCACCTTCTCGGACACGCTCGAGTCGCAGATGGAGCTGGAAGCCCGCCTCATCGCCGACCTCACCAGAACCGAAGACCTGGCCGAGGGCATCACTGCGTTCATCGAGAAGCGCCCACCCGAGTTCAAAGGCCGGTGATGGCGGAGCTGCCCGAGTACGCCGCGGCGAACCGGGCGCTGTGGGATGCCACTGCGAACGAATGGGTCGAACCCGGCGAGCGGAACTGGGCGAGCCCACCGCGCTGGGGAATCTGGGGCATTCCGGAAACCGAGCTGCGCCTGCTCCCCGACGACATGAGCGGGCTGCGAGCGATCGAGCTCGGCTGCGGAACCGGATACGTCTCGGCTTGGATGACCAGGCTCGGAGCGGCAGTGGTCGGCATCGACAACTCGCAAGGGCAGTTGGAGACCGCCGAACGCCTGCGAGCCGAACATGGCCTCCGCATCGAGTTCATCCACGGCATCGCCGAGCAAGTGCCTTTTTCGGATGGGTCGTTCGACTTCGCGATCAGCGAGTATGGGGCTGCCCTGTGGTCGGACCCATACGCGTGGATCCCCGAAGCGCACCGGCTGCTCCGTCCCGGCGGAAGACTCGTCTTCCTGTCGTCCACGACCCTGTCAGCCATCTGTACGCCGCTGGACGGATCGGGTCCTGCGACCGAGACTCTCCAACGGCCCTACTTCGGAGCCCATGTGTTCGACTGGCGACATGTCGACGACCCGGGAGGCGTCGAGTTCCATCTGCCGACCGGCGAATGGTTCCAGCTGTTCGGCGCCACCGGGTTCACAGTCGACGACTTCGCAGAGGTGCAGGCACCCGAAGACGACGACGAGGTGCGCTTCTTTGCCACCGCCGAATGGGCACACGCCTTCCCGAGCGAACAGGTGTGGTGGCTGACGAAGCTGTGAACCGATCCGGCTAACCGGGCGGTTCGACCGAGACCGGCTCGTCGAAACCCGACAGCTCGAAACCTGCCCGGTAATACTCCGTCTGCAGATCAACCGCCCGCACACCACCGAAGCGGTACTCGGCCTTGGACACGAAACCGGCCAGGTCGAGCCACAGGTCGATCTCGCCGAACTGGAGCTCAGAGAACCGATTCAGATCCGACACGCCTGCCGCCGACAGGAACACCCGCAGGGGCTCCATCCCGCCGCGGACGTGCAGCGCTTGCCGACCGCCAACTTCCTCCTGCCCCACCTCTTCGAGCACCGGTAGAACCGTCTCGAGCGCTTCGGGGCTGAGCAACGAAACGTTGGCGAGGCTGAGGAGAGGGGCAAGGCTCGGCTCGGACGCCCAGTCGCCTCCGTCCTGACGAACCCAGAACGCCTCTTCGATCGCCCGCAGCTCCAAGGACGTCGATGCAACCCCTGCCCCGGCCGTCTCCAGCAGCATCTCGACCGCGGCCGGGGTCCGCTGGTAGGCGGACTGGATTTCCGACTGCAGGATGATCTCTGTTTGCTCGGGGTCGGCGGACGCAAGGACCGAGCTGGTGGAGCGGAACCCGTCGATGCCGATGGCATCGAACACCACGTCGGCGCGGTCCACCGAACGGATCCCGGCCGCCAGCGGATTGGGGGCCGGTTCGGTGGTCGGCGGCGCAGTCGTGGATACGGTCGCCGCTGGCGCAGTCGATGTGGGGGCCGCCGTGGTCTCCGCCATGCTCTGTAGCGTGGTGCTGGTCCCGGTCTGGGACGTGCAGGCGGCGAGGAGCAATGTTCCCGCAAGCAACAGTCGTCTCATGCGGCGTCAGTGTCCCACGCCGCATCGACGAACGAGCGCTTGCGCCGCTGAAGGGCGCCTGCCCGACACCCAGGCGCAGGGGCCAGTCGGTAGGCTGGCGAACCCGATCGGCGGAGGTGAGGCACATGGCCCAGGCGGTGATCGTCGGCGGCGGCATCGTGGGCGCCGCGGTTGCCTACCACCTCGGAGCCGTGCACGGCTGGGACGACCTGGTCGTCATCGACCAGGGCGATCTTCCCTACAACCCCGGGTCGACGTCTCACGCTCCGGGCGGAGTGGTGGTCGCCAGCCACAACAAGCTCATGACCGACATGGCGCGCTACTCATCGGATCTGTACGGATCGCTGAGCGCCATCGACGACCGGCACCTCCACTACGCCCGCCGGGGTGGTTTGGAGCTGGCTCGCACAAGCGAGCGGTGGGAAGACCTCGTCCGCCTCCACGGCGCCAGCATCTCATTCGGAATCGAAACCCACCTGCTCAGCCCGTCCGAAACGGTCGCCCACCTCGATTTCATCGATGCGAGCGTTGTGGTTGGCTCGCTATTCGTGGAACCTGCCGCCCTCGTCAAGGGCTACCACATCGTCGGCGACTTCTTGCGACGATCCGGCGCCACTGTGCTTCCTCACACGGCGTTGGTTGACGTCATCGTCGACGACGGGCATGTTTCAGCAGTGCGGACTTCCAATCCTGAGGCGGAAACGATCAGCGCCGAACACGTCGTGATCGCCGCCAACATCTGGTCGCCGGCTCTCGCCCGTCAGTTCGGGATGGAAATCCCCCTGATGGCGTTCCAGCATCAATACGTGATCGGGCCGGTGCTCGACGACTGGGCTCGCTACGAGACCGATGACCCGGCCCAGGAGAACCACTATCCCCTCGTCCGCGACATCGATGTGGCGATGTATTACCGACGCCATTGGAGCAAGCTGGGCATCGGAAGCTACTTCCACGAGCCTCATCTGGTCCGGTCGGAAGAGGTCGGCCCCAACGCCCTGCGCCCGTTCACGCCCGACGACTTCGTGGCAGCCTGGGCGTTCGCCCAGGAGCTGATCCCGGCGCTGAGGGGTAGGCGCCTCGACTACGAAACCGCGTACAACGGCATGTTCGCTTTCTCGGTCGACGGGTTTCCGATCATCGGCGAATCTCGCTCCGTGTCCGGGCTGTGGTCCGCGAATGCGTCGTGGATCAGCCATGCAGGAGGAGTCGGCAAGTCGGTGGCCGAGTGGATGGCAACGGGCTCGACGGAATGGGACATGCGCCAAGCTCACCTATATCGCTTCCAGGATCATGTGCTCGACCCCAAGTACGTCGACGTGGTGACCCGCAAGAACTACCGCGAGGTCTACGACATCGTCCACCCCCGGCAGCCGCTTTCGGAGCCGCGTGGGGTGCGGCTCAGCCCGTTTCACGATCGTCACGTCGAAGCCGGCGCCATGTTCACGACGTTTGCCGGGCTGGAGCTGCCGAATTGGTACGAATCGAACGCACCGCTCGTCGAGCAGTTCGCTGAGCAGATCCCGCACCGGTCCGGGTGGGCGGGCCTGCATTGGTCGCAGATCCAAGGAGCGGAGCACCTGGCGACGCGGACCACCGCCGGGCTGTTCGATCTCACCGGGCTCTCCATCATCGAGGTGACGGGTTCGAAGGCGCCCGCCTATGTCGACCATCTCTGCTCCAACGACATGGATCGACCGCCCGGAAACGTGACCTACACCTGTTGGTTGACGGATGACGGAGGGATAAAACGCGACTTGACAGTGGCACGGCTCGAGCCAGACGTCTTCTGGATGTTCGTCGGCGAGGGCACACTCCCTCTCGACCTCCATTGGGTGCGGCTCCACGCCCCGGCCGGAGTGAGAATCCACGACGTGTCCGACGACTACTCGGCGATCGGAGTGTTCGGACCAAACGCGAGATCTGTGCTCAGCAAGCTGACTGCCGCAGGCCTCCACAACGACGAGTTCCCCTACTACACCGGCCGCTGGGTCCGCGTCGGAGGGGTCGAGGTGTATGCGATGCGCATCTCGTACGTCGGCGAGCTCGGATGGGAACTGCACGTTCCGATGGAGCGCAGTGTGGAGGTGTGGGATTCGCTGGTCGACGCGGGGGCCGAGGATGGTCTCGCCAGGGCCGGGCTGGGGGCGATGGACTCGCTCCGCTTGGAGAAGGGCTATCGGCTGTGGGGTGTTGACGTCCATACGGAATACGACGCCTACCAAGCGGGACTGGGATGGACCGTGAAGCTCGACAAGCCGTCGTTCATCGGGAAGGCGGCTTCGACCGCGGCGCGCGCCGCCGGCCCGACGAAACGGCTGACATGTCTGACATTGTCGGAGCCCGACATGGCCATGTCGGGGTACGAGCCGGTGTTCCACGAAGAACGACCGGTCGGATACGTCACGAGCGCCAACTACGGCTACTCGGTCGGAGCGCAGGTGGCGCTCGCGTATTTGCCGATCGAGTTGACCGAGCCGGGCACGGCGGTCGAGGTGCAATATTTCGGCCGTCGGTATGACGGGCAGGTGGCCCGCGAACCGTTGTTCGACCCGGCGATGGACAGGATGCGAGCATGACCGGTCGGCCCCGCCGCCGAGGTCGCCGGGAGCGACCCACCGGTCCGGCGCCTCCCACCCACCAGCCCCGCAGCCGAGTTCCGGTGTACGAGATGGCCAGCGAGGAGCAGGAAGATCTGATCCACCGCATGTCGCTGAAGGTCCTCCAGGAGGCGGGGGTCGCCTTCTACGACGATCGGGCGGTCGCCACCCTGCGCGCCGCCGGCATCGACGTCGATGACGATTCGGTCGCCCGGTTCGATCCGGCCGCGATCGAGGAGCTCGTTGCCAAAGCCCCGACCTCGTTCGTCCACACGGCTCGTAACCCGGGACGTTCGGTGACCATCGGCGGCGATCACATTGCGCTGGCGCCGGTGGCCGGACCACCGTTCGTGCACGACGTCGAGGGTGGCCGCCGCGATGGCACCATCGAGGATCTGGCCAACTTCGTGAAGCTCACCTATCTGAGCCCGTACCTCCACATCTCGGGCACCGAGATCGTGACCCCCGGGGACGTGCCGTTTCATGAGAGGGCGCTCGACATCAACTACGTCCACTACAAGTTCTCCGACAAACCGGTCATGGGCCATTACCCGATCGGTCTGTCGGCACGAGATTCGGTGGCGATGGCCCGGATCGTCTTCGGCGAAGATCGGGTCGCCCGCGAGCACGTCCTGCTCGGCGTCGTCAACATCTCGAGCCCCCGACGGCTCGACGACCGCATGCTGGGGTTGCTGCACGAATACGCCACCGCCAACCAGCCGTTGGTCATCACGCCCTTCATCCTGGCGGGTGCCATGGGACCGGCTGCGATTCTCGGGACGGTTGCCCAAGCCAACGCCGAAGCGCTGGCCACGATCGCGTACATCCAGCTGGTGCAGCCCGGCACTCCGGTGATCTACGGGCCGTTCTTGGCGGCCGTTGACCTTCAGTCCGGTGCACCCGTGTTCGGCGCAGCGGAGAGCACCCTCGCCCAGTTCCTCGTGGCACAGATGGCTCGTCGCTATGGCCTGCCGTTCCGGGCGGCCGGCCAATACATCAGCTCAAAAGTGCCCGACATGCAAGCCGGATACGAGTCTGTGATGTCGATGTTTCCGTCGATGCTGTGCCAGCCCAACTTCGTCTTGCACACAGCCGGATGGACCGAGTCCGGTCTGGTCGTGAGCTACGAGAAGTTCGTGCTCGATCTCGACCTGGCCGGGGTCTACCTTCGCTTCGCAGAGGGCATCTCCTGGGCCGACGACGAATGGGCCATGGACTCACTCATGTCGGTGGCACCTGGAGGGCACCACCTCGGCACTGCGCACACACTGGAGCGTTTCCGTACCGCCTTCCACCGAACCGAGCACCTCGACTACAACTCGTTCGAGCAATGGAGCGCATTGGGTGGCCAGTGGTCGGACCGCCGGGCCGGTCGAGTGTGGAGGGAACTGCTCGAGGCCTATGAAGCGCCGCCGCTCGACGATGCCATCGACGCCGAGCTGCAGGACTTCATGACTCGGCGCCGCCGCGAACTCCATCCGTCGGACTTCCAATGACGATTCGCGCTGCCGTCTGTCGAGCCTTTGGTCAACCGCTCGTGATCGAGCATCTCGTGGTCGACTCACCGCAGCGTGGTGAGGTGCGGGTCGACATCAAAACAGTGGCCGTGTGCGGCAGCGACGTGCACGCCGCAGCCGGAGCGTGGGAGGACAAACTCCCGGCCGTATTCGGCCACGAGGCGGCGGGGGTCGTCGCAGAGGTGGGCGAGGGTGTGACGTCGGTCGAACCGGGCGACCATGCGGTGGTATCGCTCCTCCGTGCGTGCCGGCGCTGCTTCTACTGCTCTCGGGGTAGCACCCATCTATGCGAGTTCTCCTGGCCGCTCGCCAGTCAGCAGCGCCTCCATACGGCTGATGGTGAGCCGGTATACCAAGGCATCCACGTCGGTGCGTTCGCGGAGGCGGTCGTGGTCCACGCAGAGCAGTGTGTGCCTATCCCGACGAGCATCCCGTTCGACAGCGGGGCGCTCCTGGCATGCGGCGTCGTGACCGGCTGGGGAGCCGTCACCAACACCGCCCAGATCGAACGTGAATCGACGGTGCTCGTGATCGGCGCCGGAGGCGTCGGCCTCAACTCGATCCAGGCGGCGGCCGCGGCGGGTGCTCGAGTCGTCCTCGCGCTCGACACTGCTCCCGAGAAGCTCGATGCTGCCCGCAGGTTCGGCGCCACCCATGCGCTGGCCGCTGACGCTTCCGACGTGCCAGGACGGGTGGCGGAGCTCACGGATGGGCGGGGAGCCGACCATGCCTTCATCACCGTGGGCAGCCCGCCCGCTGTGGAGCGGGCGTTGGAATTGGTCCGGCCGGCCGGCACGGTGGTGGTGGTGGGGATCGGACCGAACGACTCGTACGCACGGCTGGACCTGGCCGGTTTCGCCTCGGGTGAGCGGCGTATCCTCGGTTCGCGGATGGGAAGCTCCGACCTGTCCCGAGACGTGCCCTCTCTCGCCGACCGCTACGAGCGCGGCGAGTTGATGCTCGACGAACTGATCACTGGCCGATATCCGCTCGAGAAGATCAATGAAGCAATCGCCGACCTCCGTGATGGTTCGACTCTGCGCAATGTGGTCGTGTTCCCGTGAAGATCACCGGGCTTGAGGTGTTCGTCGTCGCCAACCCACCACCCTCGTACGGCGGGAAGTACTTCACATTCGTCCACGTCGAAACCGACTCGGGCATCACCGGCGTGGGTGAGGTGTACTCGCTGCCGTTTCACCCGGTGGCCGTGGTGCCGATGATCGAAGACGTCTTCGCCCGCCACCTCGAAGGTCACGACCCCTTCGAGGTGGAGCGCTTGTGGCGGGCTGTCTATTCGATGGGCTACTCGTCTCGGGCCGACAATGCTGTGATGGGCATTCTCAGCGGTCTGGAGGTCGCTTGCTGGGACATCATCGGCAAAGAGCTGGGCAGACCCGTCTTCGAGCTGCTCGGCGGCATGGTCAACCGCCGGCTGCGCACCTACACCTATCTGTACCCCGAACCGGGCGACAAGACCGACGTATACCTCGATCCGGACTTGGCGGCCGAGCGATCGGCCGAGTACGCGGGCCGCGGGTTCACCGCCTTGAAGTTCGACCCCGCCAGCCTGTACACCGCCTACGACCCCGATCAGCCGTCGCAGGAGACGCTGGCCCGTTGTGAGCGCTACGTGCGCAGTATCCGGGAGGCGGTCGGCGGCCGGTGTGATCTGTTGTTCGGTACGCACGGGCAATTCACCGCGGCCGGCGCCCTTCGGCTGGCCCGCCGGATCGAGCCGTACGATCCGCTCTGGTTTGAGGAGCCGGTGCCGCCCGAAAACGTGGCGGCGATGGCCGAGGTCGCTCACGGCACGACGATCCCGGTGGCCACGGGTGAGCGCCTTGCCTCGAAGTACGAGTTCCGCGAG
This sequence comes from Acidimicrobiia bacterium, assembly GCA_041586155.1. Lineage (GTDB taxonomy): Bacteria > Actinomycetota > Acidimicrobiia > Spongiisociales > JAENVV01 > JBFGJH01. The sequence continues at coordinate 41,037 of JBFHAT010000019.1, read as the reverse complement.
GTGCTGGTTGCCGGCGCCGCCGCCATCATTCAGCCCAACCTGGGAAGGGTCGGAGGGCTGCTGGAGGCCAAGAAGGTCGCGGCGATGGCAGAGGCGCACTATGTACAGGTGGCTCCTCACATGTACAACGGCCCCATCGGCGCGGCGGCATCCGTCCAGCTCGATGCCTGCTCGCCGAACTTTCTCATTCAGGAGGGGATCGGAGGGTGGGATGGCTTCTGGGGTGACCTGGTGGGAGGCGGCTTGGTGTGGGAAGACGGATTCGTGACTCCTCCCGACGAGCCCGGCCTGGGCGTCACCCTCGATGTGGAGCTGGCCCGCGCCCACCCATACGACGGCGACGGCCTTCATCTCGACGTGCACCCGAGGCAGACCTGAGGCGCTCAAACGTTGAACAGGAAATGAACCACGTCACCGTCCTGGACGACGTACTGCTTGCCTTCCACCCTCATCCGCCCGTGGCGTTTGATGGCCGCTTCGCTGCCCAGCTCGACGAGGTCATCGATCGTGTACACCTCGGCACGGATGAAGCCGCGCTCGAAATCGCCGTGGATGACACCGGCGGCTTTCAGCGCAGTGGTCCCCTTGCGGATCGTCCATGCTCGTATCTGCTTGGGCCCGGCCGTGAAGAAGGTCTCAAGTCCCAGCAACCGGTAGGTCTCGTGAGCCAGGCGGGCGAGACCGGGCTCGTCCAAGCCCAGGTCGGCCAGGAACTCGTCGCGTTCGGATTCGGGCAGCTCGGCGATGTCAGCTTCGACCTTCGCGCTGATGACAACCACACCGGCGTCTTCCTTGGATGAATGATGGCGCACCATCTCCACCAGATCGTTCCCGCCGACGTGTCTCTCGTCGACGTTGCACACGTAGAGCATGGGTTTGAGAGTGATGAGCTGCGCATCGGCCAATGAGGCAAGCTCCTCGGGCGACCAGCGGGCTGAGCGAGCGGGACTTCCTTCGGCGAGCACCTCCACCATCTTCTGCGCGGTGTCGCGGTGGAAGGCTGCCGCCTTGTCTCCTGTCTTGGTCATACGGCTGAAGCGATCGAGGCGCCGTTCGGCCAGCTGGAGATCGGCCAGGATCAGCTCGAGCGTGACGGTCTCGATATCGCGCAACGGATCGACGGCGCCGTCGACGTGGGTCACGTCCGGATCCTCGAAGCAGCGCACCACCTGCAGCACCGCATCCACCGAACGGATGTGCCCGAGGAACTGATTGCCCAGCCCTTCGCCTTCCGAAGCACCCCGCACGAGCCCGGCGATGTCGACGATCTCGACGACCGCCGGAACGATGCGTTCGCTGCTGATGTGCTGGCTGATGATCTCCAACCGAGGGTCCGGCACCGGCACCACCCCCACGTTGGGCTCGATGGTGGCAAACGGGTAATTGGCGGCCTCGGCCCCGGCGGCGGTGAGGGCATTGAACAGCGTGCTCTTCCCCACGTTGGGCAGTCCGACGATGCCTGCTTGTAAAGGCATGGAGTGGCTCCACTCGAGCGAAGATGGTTCCGAACGGGAGACGGCCGCTCCGCACGGGCGCGTCACTCTAGTGAGCCTGGCGCTCCCCCCTTTGCCACTCAGAGTGGTTGTTAAGCCGCCGTTCATGACGATTTGCCATACTTGTGGGTGAGCGAATGGGGGCTCGGCATGGATCGTTACGCCAACTTCGACCTGGTGATCGACCGGGAGGGGGACCAGTTCCTGGCCCGGGTCATCGATTCGCCCGCAGGAGAGGCAACTCACGCCTTCTCGTTCCCGTTCTCACGATTGGAGCTCGAGAACTTCTTGCTGCGCGTAGGGCAGTCGCGCCGCACCGTGCGCCGTATCGACTCGCCGCAGATGGAGGCGGCCCGGGAGTTCGGAGGCAAGCTGTACGACACCGTCTTCGACGGAGAGGTCAGAACCTGTTTCCGCCGTGCACTCGACGAGGCGGATCGCCAGGATCAGGGCCTGCGTGTCCGTGTCCGGTTCGAGAATGCCCTCGACATGGCCGACCTTCCTTGGGAGTACTTGTACGCCCAGGCTTTGGGACGATTCCTTGTCTTGTCGACCCGCACCCCGCTCGTTCGCTACATCGACCTTCCCAGTCGGATCAAGCCACTTCAGATCTCTCCGCCGCTGAAGATCCTCGTCATGGTGTCGAGTCCGACCGACTACATCGATCTCGACGTCGAGGCCGAATATGGCCGGCTGGTGGACGCCCTGTCCGATCTCGTCAGCTCGGGTCGGGTGGTGTTGGACCGCCTGGATGACGCCAACCTGTCGACACTGCAGAAGCGGCTCCGCCAGAACGAATACCACATCTTTCATTACGTGGGACACGGCGGCTACGACGAGGCTCGCGACGACGGCGTGCTGATGCTGGAAGACGAGATGGGTCGAGGACGATCTGTGTCCGGCCATGAGCTGGGGACGATCCTCCACGACCACCGATCCTTGCGTCTCGCAATCCTGAACTCCTGCGAGGGTGCCCGAACCTCGACCAGCGATCCGTTTGCCGGCACCGCCCAGAGCCTCATCCAGCAAGGGATCCCGGCCGTGGTCGCGATGCAGTTCGAGATCTCCGACGACGCCGCCATCGTGTTCGCCCACGAGTTCTACGCCGCGATCGCTGACGGATACCCGGTAGATGCCGCCAGCGCCGAGGCACGGAAAGCGATGTTCACGTCCAACCCTGACGTCGAGTGGGGGACCCCGGTGCTCAACATGCGATCTCCGGACGGCATGGTGTTCGAGGTGACCGGCGACCCGATTCCCGTTGTCGAACCGCCAGACATACCTCCACCCCCGGCGAGACCGGCCACCGAGGAACGCGAGCCCGACGTCACCCCGGAGCCGGCGGCGTCGACGACCACCGAACCCTCGACACGAGCGGCAGACAGCGCCGAAGAAGCGGCCCCCGCCGACGTGGCGGACGGCGGCTCACCGACGACCGCCGTCCCCCGCCCGCGCACCGTCGGCCCGGATACAGAGGTCGACGCGGCGGCATCCGCCGAACCGCGGCCTCGTTCCGCTCCCCCTTCTTCCTCCGGCCCGAAAGGGACCGACGATCCCGACTCGGGGCTCGGGCTGCCCGGACCTCCCCTCGACAGGCCCGCAGGAGCGGACGAAGCCACACCGGCCCCCACCACGGTCGCTCCGGGCGCTCGGGTGGCGCCGAAGAAGGCGAAGAAGGGCGTCCCGACGTGGGTGTGGATCGGCCTCGCCGCAGCCGTGGCCATCGTGGTCGTAGTCGGATTGATCGGGGCCTTCTTGCCCGAGCCGGATCCACTCCCGCCGCAGACGGCCGCGCCCGAAATCGTCCCACCTGACGACGGCGGGGCTGCCGAAGCGCAGCCACCGCCCACGGCCGCGCCGGTCGATACGGCGGTCCGGCCTGGCCCCCGGCTCGTGGCCGACGAGATCTTCGACTTCGATGCCGACGGGTTCCCCCTCTGGGACTTCGACCCGACCACGCTCGAAGGAACGCCCTTCGTGGTGTTCGAAGACGGATGGGACGGCACCGAAGACCTGTTCACGGAATGGAGCTTCGGCTGGGACCCCACCTTCTTCTACGCACAGGTGTTCGTCGAAGATGACCTCTATTTCCAGGATCAGGTCGGCCCGACCACCTTCCGCGGTGACAGCCTCAACCTGGACTTCGACCTCGACTTGATCGGCGATGTCGACGCAGCAGCTCCCAACGGTGACGACTTTCAGCTGCTCATCTCGGCCGGCACGGCCTCCTCGGGCCCGGAAGCATGGCTGTTCCAAGGCAATGGAAGCATCTTCGTGGATGCCCCCGCCCAGGGCGTGACGGCGGTGCGGGTGTTCGATGAGTCCAGCCCCGACGAGATCGCGTACGTGGTCGATATCGCCATCCCGTGGGCGGCCATGAACGTCACCCCCGACGTCGGCGACGTGTTTGGCTTTCGAGTGTCGGCAAACGACAACGACGTCTTCGAGGCTCGGCAGGAGCTGATGCTGTCCAACGTGTCGGGATCGAGCCTCTTCGACACCAGAACCTGGGGCACGCTGGTCTTGAACTAGCCCGGCACGAGCCGTGCGTGAGGATGGGCATACACGGTGTAGGCGAGCCAGGTGGCGTCGCCGGCATCGGCTGCTGCCCGACGCGATTCGACCACCGCATCGGTCACGGTGCTTCCTGCCAGCAGGGACTGGTAGAAGCGTTCCGTGAACGTTCGGGCCGGCCGATCGCCGACCGACCACAACGACGACACGAAGGCGCCGGCTCCGGCTCGGGTGAACGCCGCAGCGAAGCCGCCGATGCCCGTGAGCTGGTAACCGGCCCTACCTGCTTGGCAGGCATTGATCATGACCATGGGACGATTGCCGTCCTCGTTGATCAAGTTCCCGAATTCGGCGACCGTGGTCGCGTTGAGGTATTCGGGGATGTAGGACCCGCCCTCGACTCTGCCTTCCATCATCAACTTGGCGTTGCCGACGTCCGCCTGGTCGGCGGTGCCGTGGCCCGCGAAGTGGAGGAGATCGAACGAGCCGGGTGCAGAGAGGAGCTCTCGTACGTCCTTGACGGTGGGCTGGACCGCGGTGGCGCTGAACAGCTCCTGCAGGTAGCCGAGCTCGGCCTCCGCCTCCGGGAGACGGAAATTGGTGCCTTCGGGGTATGACGGCACCACGGCCATCACCCGCTGGGGACGGACCCGGATCTTGTCAGGCGGCCAGGATCCGTGCAGCCATCGGACGAGGCCCTTCCCGCCGAGGAAATGCTCTTCGGTGCCGAGCGGACCACCCGGTTCCTTGAGATGCACCACCTCCCACGGTACGAACGGCTCGGTTGAGAGGACTTGGATAGCCTCAACCCGATGGCGGTGCTCCCACAACGCCTCCTGAATGGCGGGAGGGATCAGCTCCTCGAATAGCGAGGCGCCGTAGGCGCGGAGGTCCTGACGGAAGTTGTCGGCGTCTTGGCCGCTGCCAATCCATCGCTGCTCGATCTCCGAGAACAATCCGGCGACGTAGGCAGCCCGGTCGACTTTGAGGGGGGCAGAGGTCGCCGCGATGAGCACCCCCAGCTCCTCCGATTCGAAATCGAAGTCGTACACGACCTGTCCGTCACTCAGCCGTTCATTGATGCGGAGCTGATGCAGAGGCGCGGTCAAGGGCTCGGCCGCTACTGCCACCCCACTTCCCGTCGCGACGCCTGCCGACGCGGGACGTTCAGCGACGATCTCGGGTCGGAGCGTGAGGGTCAGGATGGGCACGGCGCCTTGCCGGATCACGACGTCGATGTGGCCGGAGCCCGGATCGGTCGCCCGCACATCGAAGTAGAGCTCGGATGTCCCTTCGGCCGGAACGTCGGTCTCCACCCGCATGGGCCCGACGGGAGCGAACCCCTTCCGGCACATCACCTGGATCACCAGACGATCGCCGGTGGTCACCTCTCCGGTGCCGGCAGCCGCCGCCGCCGCCACCACGTCGTCGCCGCCGAGTCGCACCTCCACCGAGCTGACCTCACCCACGACCACCGGGTCATCCATACCCGCCGAAAAGCGCATCTCACGTGGCCCCGGTTCGGCGGCGGGTTCGACCGATGGCTGGGCGGGCTCCACCACCCCGCCTCGCCGACGTCGGGGCATCGGGGCTGTCGGTGCGGGCGGCGGCGCGGCCGGCTCTACGGGAGGAGGGGGCGACGCTGCGGTCGTTTGCGGCCACAGCTGCCACCAATCCATCAGTGCCCGAGCCAGGGCGGCCTGCTGGAAGTAATTCGTGTGGAACACCGTGCCGTTGGTGCCGAACTCGTGGGCGTTCTTGAGGTAGCCAGGCTGCATCCCGGTCATCGAAGATGTGTTGACGACGAGATCGTTGGCCTCGCCCATGAGGCGGTCCATCAACCCGTCCTTCAGGATGTATTTCATCCTCGACGGCAACGCGTCGGTGGCGTCGTCTGCGGCGAAGTTGGAAGTGACTGCGAAGTAATCGACAGCTTCGGGTGCGGGTTGCCCGGCGTGCCGTGTGTTGAGCTCCGTGACGAACGGACCCTCGGGCAGCATGGCCGCCAGACCGGGAATGGTGTCCTCGTCGATGAGCTCTGTGGCGAGCGTCTTCACCGCTGCCCCGATCAGCTTGAGGCCACCTGCGATGAGGGCCGAAGGAGCCGCCGCTCCCGGAACAACGGTTCCGACGGCCGTGGCGCCTGCTACCACGAGGTTGGTGTACAGGTCGACCAAGCGATGCCAGTGGTCGGGACTGGCCAACAGTGTTCCTCGTTGGGTGGTTCCGACGAACACCGCACGGTTGACAGTCGCATCCCAGCCGGAGTCCGGTATGACTCGCTCGATGACCGAGCGGAGCACCAGTCCGCCTCGGCTGTAGCCGAGCGCGTCGATGACGACGCCGTCGGCGCCAGGGATGGCCCGTAGCTGTTCGACGATACGCCGAGCGTTCTCCATCGGATCGAGGCTGAGCGTCAGGTGATCGACGCCGACGACGAGGTCGTACGCTCGATTGGCTTCGACCAGCAGATCGCGACCTTCGGAAGTGTGCCAAAGGGGACCAAAACTGTTGGCGGTGCTGGAGAACGTTCCGTGAACGAACAGCAACATGCGCCCGCCCGGGGGAATGGTCAGAGAAGCGGGATCGGCCGGCGCCCAGGCGGCGGGGCCATCGGGCGTCATGAGCACGACGCCCTCTTCGACGTCCTCGAAGTGGCTGATCGCAGCCTTGCCAACCGGCGCCGCAACGTAGCGCAGGACCAGAGCAGTGGCCTTGTTGTAGATCAGCTCGTCCAGAAAACCACGAGTGTATGCGTCGGAAGCGGGGCTGGGGCTGAGGGCGAATGTGAACCGTCTTGCGCCGGCCAGCGACCGGGCCTCGGACGGCCGGCCCGCTTCGGAGGGAAGTATCCACGTGTAGACGCCGGCTTGTTCCACGAGCACCACGGCGTCCTGGTCCGGCGGAGTGTCGACGTCGATCGACACCGTCTGCTGCCCTGTCAGCGCGGGAGCGTTCCGTCGCCGCACCCCTGTTACGGGCGTCTCTTCGGTGGTCGGCGTCAGATCGAGCCGATCGACGAGGTCGAACTGTGCTTGGCGAAGCGCATCGACGACTTCGTTTCGTTCCGGCTGATCGATCGCCACCGGGCCCGACGGAAGGTCGATCGGGCCCCGCGTGTCGCTGGGCGTTGTCACCGTGATGGTGTCGGGCGTGGTCACCCGAACTCCTGAAGGTAGCCGCCGGTCGGCCATCGTGACCCCCTGTGTTCGGAACGCTCCCAACTTACTCCACGACATCGAGCGGTAGCGGGTTCCCCACCAGGGGTGGTCGGCCCGGTGAACGGCTATCGTGACCGGCCCAGCACGGAGTCGCAGTGGTACTCGCAGGCAGCATCATCCACCCCGAGGGCGAACAACGGATCGCCCCGTCCACGTCCGCGGAGATCGACTCTGCGGTCGACGACCTGGTGGGGACGAAACAGCAGTGGGCGTCGCTGGCTCTCGAGGACCGGATCTTCCACCTCGAGCGCGTGATGGCGAACACGCTCGACGTCGCCGAAGAGTGGGTCCGGGCCGCATGCGACGCCAAGGCCCTCGACTTCGATACACCCGTCGCCGGCGAAGAGTGGTCGTCAGGGCCAATGCTGACGATCCGCAACGCTCGGCTCCTTCGAGACTCACTGCGCGCCCTGGCCAATGGACACAAGCCCTCGCCACCCCACGTCACGACCCGGCCCGACGGGCAGACCGTGGCACAGGTGTTCCCAACGGACGGGTACGACCGGGCGCTGTGGCAGGGCCTCACGGCCGAGGTGTGGATGCGCCCCGGTGTCACCCCCGGCAATCTGGCCGCCACCCAAGCGACCGCGTACGACCGAGTGGACCATCCCGGCGGAGTGCGCTTGGTGCTGGGAGCAGGCAACATCGCGTCGATCCCGACCATGGACACTCTGTGGGCACTGTTCGCGAAGCGCGAGGTGGTGCTCCTGAAGCTGAGCCCGGTCAACGAGTACCTCGGTCCCTATCTGGCCGAGAGTTTTGCGTCGCTCATCGAGGCCGGGTTCGTGCGGCTCATCTACGGAGGCGTTACCGAAGGTTCCTACGCCGCTCAGCATCCTGGCGTCGACTCCATCCACGTGACCGGCTCCGACAAGACCTACCAGGCGCTCCGCTCCGGCTCGGATGTCGATCCCGCCGGACGAGGTCCCGTTTCGAAACCGATCACGGCGGAGCTCGGCAACGTCACCCCGGTGATCGTGGTGCCGGGACCGTGGAAGTCCACCGATCTGGAGTTTCAAGGAAAGAACCTGGCGGGCATGATCGCCCACAACGCCGGGTTCAACTGCATCACCCCCCGGGTGCTCGTCACCCACCTCCACTGGCAACACCGAGAGGGATTGCTGGCGGCTCTGGCCGAGGGTTTGGCGCGGACCCCGACGCGCGACGCGTATTACCCGGGCGCGGCCGATCGAGTCGACATGTTCCTCGACGCCCATCCGGAGGCCCAGGCATACGGAGAGGGATCGGGCCCGCAGTGGCAGCTGATCACCGGCCTCGACCCCGACCGGGCCAGAGACGTCTGCTACCGGGTGGAGGCCTTCGCCGGCTTGGCCGCCGAGGCGGCGCTCGACGCACCGAGATCCGTCCCGGACTTCCTGGAACAGGCGGTGGCGTTCTGCAACCACACATTGTGGGGCAGCCTCGGGGCCAGCCTGATCGTCCATCCGGAGACGCTTCGCGATGCTGCGGCCTCCGCCGCGATCGAGAAGGCGATCGCCGATCTTCGCTACGGAACGGTGGCGGTCAACGCCTGGTCGGGGATCGGCTACCTGTTGACGTCCACTACGTGGGGGCCCTATCCCGGTCATCAGCCCGACGACATTCAGTCAGGGGTGGGAGTCACTCACAACACCTATCTGTTCGACGAGCACGAGAAGTCGGTGATTCGGGCGCCGTTTCGGTCGGTGCTCAAGCCGCTGTGGTTCGCCGACCATCGCCAGGCCCACACCGTCATGCGGTATCTGACCGAATTCGAAGCGGACCCGAAGCCGTGGAAGCTCGCGCCGATCGTGGCAGCGGCACTGCGGGGTTGAGGGCGGTCCAATGAAATACGGCGTCGTGATGTTCCCCACCGACAAGGCGATCCAGCCGGTCGACCTTGCGGTTGCGGCCGAAGAACGAGGGTTCGAGTCGCTCTGGTTCCCGGAACACTCACACATCCCGGTTTCACGCCAAACCCCTTGGGGCGGCGTGCCGGACGCCGATCCTCTGCCCGAAGAGTATTGGCGAACCCACGACCAGTACCTGGCGTTGGCGGCGGCGTCCGCGGCAACGACGACGATCAGGCTGGGCACCGGCATCACGCTGGTCGCCCAACGTGACCCGCTGTGGCTCGCCAAGCAGGTGGCATCGCTCGACGTGCTGTCGGGAGGGCGTTTCATCTTCGGCGTGGGGTTCGGATGGAACGTCGAAGAAGCCGCCAACCACGGCGTGGTGTTCAAGACGCGACATCGGCGAGTCAACGAGATGATCGAAGCGATGAAACTGATCTGGACGGAGGACGAGCCCGAATATCACGGAGAGTTCGTCGATTTCGACCCGATCTGGTCGTGGCCCAAGCCGGTTCAGAAACCTCATCCACCGATCGTGTTCGGTACCGGCAGCGGTCCGCTGAGCACGCAGGCGATCATCGCTCACGCCGACGGCTGGATGCCGCTCCGGCTCTCAGCTACCTACGCCGAAGAGATCGCCAAGATGCGCAAAGCGCTCGACGAAGCGGGACGCGACCCCGACGAGCTCGAGGTCAGTATCTTCTACGCCCGCCCGAAGCCGGAGTTCTTGGCCGAGATGGAAGAGATCGGGGCGGCGCGAGTGATCTTCCGGCTCCGGCCGGAACCAGCCGACCTCGTGATCCCGAGGCTCGATGAGCTGGCCGAGCTCATCTAGACCGAGAAGGCTTCGATCAACCCGGAGAAGCCCCTGATCACCTGAGGATCCAGCGAAGGCGGACCCACCATCACCTCGTGCACTCCCACGTCGGCGTACCGACGGATGTGCCCGACCAGATCGTCGGTGGTCCCGGCGTTGACGGCCCGACCGAACTCCTCTTGCCCGACGTTTGGCGGACGGGTCGCTTCGAGCAGATCCTTCAGCTCGGTGCGACCGGCCGCGGCGAGCGCGGTCATCAGCACCGTCACCGTGATCTCTTCGAAGGATCGTCCGACGTCGCGACAGTGCTCACGCAGCACCTCCAGCTTGCGCTCCACCTCCTCGGGTGATCCGCGCAGATTGCAGGCGTCGGCGTACTCGGCGACGAGGCGCAGCGTTCTGCGCTCTCCGCCTCCACCGACGAGGATGGGGATTCGTTCCTGGAGTGGGCGGGGGTAGTTCATCGCTTCGGGCACCTCGATGGTCTTGCCCCGAAACAACTTGCCGCCCGGCCCCCACAGCAGGGGCAGCAGCTGCAGCGCATCCTCGAGCTGGTCGAGACGTTCCCCGGCCGATGGCCACTCGTAGCCCCAAGCGGTCGCCTCCTGATCGAACCAGCCTGCCCCCACACCGCACTGTGCCCGGCCGCCGGACAAGACGTCCAGGGTGGCGATCATCTTGCCCAGCAGTGCCAGGTTGCGGAAGGTCACGTTGGTGACCAAGGCACCGAGTCGGATGCGCTCGGTGGCGCCGGCCAGGTAGGCAAGCGTGGTGTAGGCCTCGGGCAGCGGTTCCCAGGCGCGGCCGAGCTGCGGGATCTGGCGGAGATGGTCCATCACCCACACACTGGTGAAGCCGGTCTCCTCAGCGCACTGGGCAGCCGTGCGCAAGCGAGCGGAGATCTCATCGTCGGACCAAGGAAACCGCGACATGACGAGGCCGAATCGGACCGCCGCCGGCGATTCATGCTGGACGGCAGCAGCAGTGGAGGTGGCCTCGCTGACCAACGGTCCCTCTGCCACCGCTGCGGGGGCCGAGACGACGCGATCGAAGCCATCGCCGGCGAGTTCTCCGACGACCTCCCGGTGGCGCCTGATCTGGCCGTCCAGCACCCGGGCAGGCACCGGATCGCGCCGCCGGCGATTTCGCTCCCTACACAGGTCGGCCGGCGTATCGAACACCACCGCCACCGATTCCATCCCCGCCACCCGCGCTTTGTCGGCCCACCGCTGCCGGCTCTTGCGATCGAATCCGAGCGTGTCGACCACGGTGGTGAGCCCTCGCTGCAGACGCATGTCGAGGATGGTTTCGACCAGCTCGAAGGCGTCGCCCGATGCATCCTGGTCCCATTCACCCAGGCCGACTTGTGCACGGAAATGGTCGGACGAAACCACTTGCCCTTCGCCGAACTGCTCACGCGCCCAGGTCGTCTTGCCGGCTCCGGCCGGACCGACCAGTACCAACAAGGTCGGTCCTTCGATGCGCAAGAGCTCGCTCACTGGGCGGTCCAGCCTCCATCGCCCGGGAGGACCGCACCCGTGACCTTTCCCGCGGCCGGTGACGCCAGATAGACCATCGCCCCGGCGACATCGTCGATGGTGGCGACACGGCCGGCCGGAATACAGCCGGCGCCGGCGACGAGCACCCGCTGGTTTGACCAGTCTCCATGCCTCACCACCCGGAATCTAGGCGAGACGCGGCGCGGGCAGCCCAGTGGGCTGCCCTCGCTCCGTCCGGATTGGCTCTCTGACCGAGCCCACCCGGTCTCCCTCCCCAGGTCAGTCGATGAGAATCGTCTGGGTTTGCGGGTTGTTGAGCCCGAGCTTCACCGCCTTCGAGCGTGCGCTGTCGCTCAGCTTGAACACGTCGATGCCCCGGCCGCTTCCGCTGGCGTAGATCGCCCCGTCGTGCCAGTACGAAGACCAGTTGTTGCCGCTGCCTTGGCGGTAGTAACCGACCTCGGCCTCGGCTTCGCTGGCGCCGTCGATCAGGGCGTTGACGTCGACCACGGTCGTGCCGCCGGTGTAGTTGCCCATCACCAGCGTCTTCATCCCGTCCTTCTGGGGGATGAAGTTGAAGTTGTGAGCCGTGCAGACGCCCGCCTCGGATCTTGGGATCTTGTAGTTGGCCAGGAAGCTGCCGTCTTCGACGTCCAAGAACCAGACTCTGCCTTGCTGGTCAGAGGGATCGGTGCATCGGGCGAACGCCCCACCACCGCTCTCATCTCCGAACGCAACGACCTCACCGTCCCAGCTGAACGACGAGCTGTGCCACAGGTCGAGCCGGTTGTCGACGAGGGTCGGATCATCGAACCGCCACAGGAACTCCGGGTTCTCCGGGTCGGAGATATCCCAAAGCTGGGCCTCGCTCAAACATGCACCGGCCGCCAGCCCGAGGGCTGTGTTGACCGAGATGTCGTGGCAAGCGGTGAACGAGTGAACGCCCAGCGTGCCAGGGGGCGTGCCGATCGCCGCGTCCAGGTCATACACCGACAGTTCGGTCGCCGGGTCGAGGAAGTACTTGCTCACCGACCAGTTCGTCGGATCGTTGACCGGGACCTTCACGATCGAGATGAACCCGTGCCCGCCGCCCGACTCGAGGTCCAAGCAGTTCGACTCCGGCCCGATGCCCGACGGTGACAGCGGATACGACGAGATGTACAGGTAGGCGATGTCACCTGCCGGCACCAGCGTGTTGGTGTGCGACCCGCAGTCGGTTGGGATGAAGTCCACCACCGACGGGTTTTTCGGATCCGACACGTCGAACATCTGAATGCCCTCGAACGTGCCTGGCGTGCTGGCATTCGAGTTCGTGCTGTCACACGACGCCGACGACTGCGGCGTGTCCACCGACCGGAACAGCAGTCCTCGATACACCGACAGATCACCTTGAGCGCCGTTACACGCGAACTCGGAGATCAACTTGGGATTGCCGGGAGCCTTGACATCGAATATCCGAAACCCGGCGTAATTACCTGCGTACAGCAACTTGCCGTCATAGGTCATGTCGGACTGGGTGACATTGGGCGCCGACGGACCGGTGTTCGACAGCAGGTGCATGTTGCTGCTGTGTTGGTCGGGGGCCGTCGATCCCGGACCGGTGTGGTCTTCGTGGCCTTCTTCGAGCCAGTCAGGGTGCGCCCCTGCCGCCGGAATCAGCATTGTCAGGCCCAAGGCTGCGGCAAATACGAGTGTGACGATACGTCTCACGAAACTCCTCCCGTAGTGCGCCGGTCGACCGCGACCGGCTGCCATATGGAAATCACAAGGCCGTTCCTGCGGGTCCGTCCGCTCCTTCCCGCTCCCTCCGGCAGGCATCGACCCGTCCTGCCGACCCTAGCCAAAGGAACGATGTTTGTGGCGGGAACTTCGCGCGCTACGTACAAGTCTCGCTTCGCAGTGCGACTCTCAGAGAACGGCCAGGGTCGCAGTGAGCGGACTGTTTTCTTCGTTAGCCTCGCCCCATGACTCGTCTACGGGTCGTCGAGGCCGACATCACCACATTGGCCGTAGATGCCATCGTCAACGCCGCCAACAGCTCACTACGGGGCGGAGGCGGTGTCGACGGTGCGATTCACAGGGCAGCCGGCCCTCAGCTCCTCGAGGAGTGCCAAGCCCTGGGCGGCTGCGCCACCGGAGACGCCAAGATCACCGCCGGTTACGACCTTCGGGCCAAACACGTGATCCACACGGTCGGACCGGTGTGGCAGGGCGGCGAGGCGGGTGAGCCTGCGTTGCTCCGGTCGTGTTATCGCCGGAGCCTCGAATTGGCGGCCGAGCACGGGCTCCGCACGATCGCGTTCCCGGCGATCAGCACGGGCGTGTACGGCTATCCGGCCTCGCTCGCCGCCCAGGAAGCCGTCGCCGAGATCCGACAGACCGTCGCTGCGCTGGACATCGACGAGGTCTTGCTGGTGACGTTCGGCCCCGAATCGACCTCGGCCTTTCAGTCGGCCGTCGACAGCTAGCGCCGCAGGGGCGAATGTCGGCCCGTCAGAATGGGCAAGTGCCAGATGTCCGGACCTACTCAGACAAGGCAGGGGTGGTCGGCGTGACCGCAATGGCGACGCTCGCCGGTGGCGTCGTCGTCGCCGGCGTTGTTTTCAACGACGAGCCGGCGTGGACGGTGGCCCTCCTCCCGGTCCTGGCCGGCTGGGCTTGGCTCGCCCGCCGCCGAATGCACATTCGTGTCAGCGACGACGAGGTGGAGGTTGGCCGTTACCTCATGTCGACGCGGACCGTGCCGCTGGATGACATCGTCGGCCTGGAAGAGGAATGGAGCTGGGTTGCGCTGCGAAGCCAGCCGGGCATGCGACTCGAGGACGGCTCGTTCGTCCCGTTGACCCCGGCAATGAGGTTCTTCGCTCAGCGCACATTCCATCTCGAAGCCGCCTCCGACATCGCCCGGCGCTTGGCGAACAGAGACTGAAGCAGGTGGACCATTCGTGTGAAGGACGTCACATGGGTTCCGCTCGCTGTTGCAGTCCACCGTATGAGAGGGCGGACGCAGCGTCGTCCCTCTCGGCGGGTATGCAGTGATACCGCGATCGGGCATTGGAGCCGATCGGCGCGTCTGTCAGCGGACGAACACCGACAAAGGCGCCATAGGCTCGAGCTCGAACGCGAACTCGCTGCCCTCTCTCACTGAGATCGGCGGCACGACCGACCCGGTGATGATGACGTCGCCGGCACGGAGGCGCTGTCCACAGGACGCCAACGTCGAGGCGACGGTGGCCACGATGCCGGCGTAGTCCCCCGTGATCGCTTGGAGGTCGTCGGTGACGTGTCGCGTTCGGCCGTCGATCCTGACATGGGCCCGCAGCCCTGACAGGTCGAGCCCTCCCCGACCGTGGTCGGGCGGTCCGAGCACCACGCCACGATGGAAGATGTTGCCCGCAACGATCTCCGTCACCTCGCCCGGGCCCACGGGCCGATCGATGTTGGCGAGCTCGATCGACGGTCCCAGCGCGGCGACGGCCTCTTTCGCTGCTTCTCGAGTTGCTCCGGGGCCGAGGTCGCGACCGAGATAGGCGGCTACCTCGAATTCGACGATGCCCTGCTCCCAGCCGGACACGTCGACCGTATCACCAGGCTCGTTACGGGTGGCGTCGGTGAGATAACCCATGAGAGGCGCCGAGATCTCCATCAGCTCGAGTGACGCGGGCGCACCAAAGCCGACCTTCCACCCGAGGTGTGATGCGCCGGATGCGAGCAGGCGTTCGCGGGCGGCCAGCTGACGGGGCAATCCGGACGCAACCCTGGGGTCCTCCCATGGGGACGTCATCCGTCGGTCTCGTATCCGGACGCTTCCAACGACCCGCACCCGCTCCATCCCCACACCAGGACCGCGTCGGCGTCACCGGTGTTGTCGAACCCGTGCCAATGGCCACGCGGTGTCCACACGACGTCACCAGTGCGCGCAGAGCGGGGCGCGTCGTTGGTGTAGATCTCGCCGCTCCCGGCCAGGAGGACGAAGAATTCGTCGGCGTTGCGGTGGAGGTGCCGGTCGTGGCGGCCACCGGGCGGGATGACAGTCCACCCGAGCAGGAAGTCGTCGCTGCCCTTCGTCCGGTCGATCAGAAACTGCACGCGCATGTCGATCCAGCCCTCGTCGGCGTGTAGACCTCCCACCACCGGCACCGAGTCGAGGTTGGTGTGCAGAGGCTCCATCATCCACCTCCACTCAACAAGCGGTAGACGTCGAAGACGGTCACAAAGTCTCGATGATCGATGCCGAGGCCGCGGCAGGCGTTGAGCAGCTCATTGGCCACGGCTGCCAGCGGCGCCGGGGACCCCTGCCGCCGGGCCACTTCGAGTGCCAGCACCATGTCTTTCTGCTGCAGCGTGACGTCGGCCAGCGGCTTCTCCGGCATGTCGAGGATGAATGGACCCCGGTAGCCCATGACAGGCGAGGCGACTACCGACTTGAGCATCGCATCCACCGCAATTGCCCGATCGACTCCGCCGCGTTCCGCCAAGGCGACCGACTCGCAAAAGGCGACCATCTCGACGATCAGCGTCAGGTTGATGGCCACTTTCATCTGCGCCGCCGTTCCGGAAGGCCCGATGTAGCTCACCTTCGCGCCGATGTCTCGGAGAACAGGCTCGGCTCGCTCGTATGCGTCCCGGTCTCCGCCGACCATGGTTGACGCCGTTCCTTGTCGCACCGTGACCGGGCTTCCCGACAGCGGTGCGTCCAGCATGACCAGGCCACGTTGCTCGAAAGCCTCGGCGATCTGTCGACTGATCAGCGGGTCGATCGTGCTCATGTCGAGGTAGACCGCGCTGCTCGTCAACCCTTCGATGACGCCGTCGCTGCCCAGAGCAACCGCCTGGACGGCCGCTGAATCAGTGACGACCGAAAAGACCAAGTCGCTGGCTGCCGCTACCGTCCGTGGAGAGTCGGCCCACGCCATCCCCTCCGCGATCAGGGGCTCGGCCTTGGACGCGGTGCGGTTCCATCCGGTGACGTCGTGACCGACGGCGAGCAGCCGGGGAACGATGACCTGACCCATGTCCCCGAGCCCGATCCAGCCAACTCGCATGTCGCACCTCCGCTGCCTTGTCCACAGTCGCCGTGTCGGGCCGAGCCACACGCCGTCACCGGCGGAATCCACCGGAAAGGTCGTGCCCGCTGCGACCTACTACGTGCTGATCGTCGGTGCCTTGCCCGGAGACCCACACACTACGCAGGGCCCAATGCCCCTGCTCCGAGGGACCAATGGGTCTAGGTTCCGGTGACCAGCCCCTCCTACGGTGATTGCATGATGCAACATTGGAGATTCGCCCTCGTTCTGGCTCTTTCCGTCGCCTTCGCAGCCTGCGGCACCGAGGCGTCACCTCCGGCCGACGAAGGAGCCCAGAGCACCGATTCATCCGCCACCGCTTCGATCACCGTGCCGCCCGTGACCACAGTGGCGCCTGCGACCAGCGTTTCCGCTGCCACCACGTCGATGCACGACGAAGAGGCGATGCACGACGAGATGGACGAGATGCACGACGAAGAGATGACCGACACTGCCGGCATGGAGGCCGATCGTGACGTCGAGATCGTCATGACCGAGTTCGCGTTCGAACCGGCCACGATCGAGGTCAGCCCCGGCGAGACGGTTCGCTTCATCGCCCACAACGAGGGCGCCATCGAGCACGAGTTGCGATTCACCAACGAGCATGCAGCCCAAGAGCACATCGAAGCCGGACACGCCGATCACGGAGACGAAGCGGAAGGCCATCACGAGGAGATGCTCCTGACCGTGGCAGCGGGAGAGACGGGCGAGATCGTGGTCACGTTCGCCGATGGTGGCGAATTCGACATCGCCGCCTGCCTCCTGCCGGGCCACTACGAAGCCGGAATGGTTGCCCCGATCACGATGAACTGAGCACCACAGTCCCTCGCCGATGAGGGTCGGTGGACCATCGCTCGTGGCTACGATCGCTCCGTGACCGCCATCGTTGGGACGTCGCTCATGGGCATTGTCCTCTGGTTCGGGTCGCCGCTCGTCGTGCGGCTGCTGGGTCACGAGCCGGTGTCTCGAAGACGGTCGTGGATCGTTGCGAGCATCGCTGCCGTTGCCGTGTCATGGTTCTTGCCGTCCCCTTGGTTCGCCGAGCACACCGCGACGTTCTCGCAGCACGCAGTGGGCGGGGGATCGGCCTCGGCGTTGATGACCTACTACTTTCTCAGCCACGTCGGACTCGGGACATTCGGCCGGCGGGCGCTGGCCGTCTTCGCCGTGACATCGGTCTTGGGGGTCCTCAACGAGCTGTTCGAGTTGGGATTGGACGAGTGGCGCGGAACCCGTCTCACGGCCGATGCAGCGTGGGATCTCCTCGCCAACACGATCGGCGCAGCGATCAGCTTCCTCGTGATCGAACTGGTACTGGTAGCAATCGGAGCAAACAGGGCGAGCCAGGTCCGCTGACGTCAGCTCGGCGCAGCCGTGATCTTGCCCTGGTCGTCAATGTGGATCCGAGTGCCAAACGGGTCGCTGATCTCATCGAGCGTGGCCACAATCCATCGGGCGTCGTCGCGGGAAGCTCGTCGCAATCGAAAGCGCTCGATTCGGTACACGAGGAGCTCCAGCTCCGTCAGATGGCCCTCTACGAAAGCCGGCAGATAGGCCACTGCCAGGTCCGGCCGGTAGCGCCGGTGGCCTCGGATGCCTTCGTAGTCGTTGAGGAAATCCCCACACCCATAGAGGATCAACCGGTTGCGATAGATCTCTACCGACTTCGGATGATGCGACGAGTGGCCGTGGACGAGCGAGATGAAATCCGCATCCATGAGTCGGTGCGCGAACTCGACGTGGGAGTGGGGAATCTGATGGCCCCAATTGCCTCCCCAATGCAAAGAGACGACCACGAGATCACCGGGTCGGCGTTGGACAGCCACAAGATCCAGAACACGCTCCGCTGAGCGTGTCGAGAGATCGGAGATGAGATTCACTCCGGACCGGTTGGTGGTTGCACGCCACGCCGGCGGAATTCCGCTCGACGAATGGCCGAAGGCGAATACGAGCACACGCCGGCCGTCTCGAACGCTGACGACCCCGGGACGCGCCGCTTCAATCTGATCCGTACCCGCTCCCGCACAGGTCAGCCCACGGCTTCGAAGGGCGTCCAGCGTTTCGAGCAGACCACCCCGCCCCCAATCGAGGACGTGGTTGTTCGACAGCACGCAGCAGTCGATCTGGCCCGTTTCGAGTATGTCGACATTGGCTGGGTGCATCCGATAGTTGATCCCCTTCGGCTCCCAGTCGTCGCTGGCGGTGACTGCCGTCTCGAGGTTGATGATCCGCGCGTCGGGAGCACGACGAGCCAAATCGGCTTTGGCGTCGCCCCACACATAGGAAGGTCCCACCGGCCGTCGGATGGGCCCATTGATCGCCTCCGCGAGTACGACGTAATCGCCGGCCGACTGGACGTGGCGCTCGTACAGTGTCGGCTCGCTCGGATGGGCGAGGATCTGGTCAACGCCGCGGCCTGTCATGACGTCCCCGCACACGAACAGCTTCAGCGTTCTCATGACACCAGGCTTACCACGGCGCCGGTGCTGCGTGCCATAGTGTGCGAACGCCATGACGACTCGGACGAAAGGGCGTGCGCTGGGCATCCTGTTGGTGATCGCCGCCATCTCCGCTGCGCTGTTCGGCCTGTGGGCCGGTCAGCGCCGGCTCATCTACATCCCCGATCCACGGGCACCGACGATCGCTACCGCAGGCGCCGGCTGGCGGGACGCCACATTCGATACCGCCGATGGGCTCACTCTCGGTGCGTGGTACCGGCCACCCCAGCCGGGCCGGCCGATCGTCATCGTCCTCAACGGCAATGCCGGAAGCCGCGCAGGACGGGTGCCGCTCGGCAACGGGCTCGCCTCGGCAGGCTTGGGTGTGTTGCTTACCGACTACCGGGGGTACGGCGGCAACCCGGGCCGGCCGCACGAGGAGGGCTTGGCCGCCGACGCGCGGGCCGCGGTCCATTTCGTACGAATCACTGCGCGGGAGGCACCGCTCGTCTATTTCGGCGAATCGCTTGGGGCGGCCGTCGCGATCCGGTTGGCCGAAGAAGCGCCCCCCGCCGCCCTCGTGCTCCGGTCGCCGTTCCTTTCCCTCGAAGCGGTGGGCCAAGTGCATTATCCGTGGTTGCCGGTCGGCGCCCTGCTCAAGGATCGCTATCCGTCTGCGGATCGAATCGGCGGCATCGCTGCGCCGAGCTTCGTCATTGCGGGTGACTCGGATTCGATCGTGCCCGTCGAACAGAGCCAGGCGCTGTTCGATCTGGCTCCCGAGCCCAAACGGCTTCTGATCATTCCGGGCGCCGAGCACAACGACCCCGCGCTCACTTCCGGTGAGGAGATGATCTCCCAGATCGTGGACTTCCTGAGCGACGTCGAGACGGGGGACACCGGACGCGAGTGAGGGGCGACCGTAGCCGCCCCTCACGCTTCTCGGCTCGGTCAGCTCATGGAGCCAGCACGACGATGGTCGTACCGTTGCTGTCTCCATCGGGGTCGTGATTGCTCAGCGGGTCATACGTGTAGCCCGACGCGCTCACGCTCGTGACCGTGAACGTCGCCGACGTGACCGTCGACGCCAACCGGCGCGACCTGACGGTGCACGTCCCTGCCTGGCTGGTCGTACACGACACCGTCCGACCATCCTGGTCGACGGTGACCGCCGCGCCGGAAACCACCGCGCCGGCATCGTCCATGACCGTGACGGTCACCGTTGCCCTCCACCGGCCCCGGTTGAACGTGTCGGTCGACCCGTCCAGATCGGACACGTGGACCGTGTCGGCCGGTGGGGGCGGCGGAGGAGGCGGCGCCGCTTGCACGTCGACGTCGACTGTCGCAGTGGCGCACAGCGCCGTCAGGTCGCAAACCTGGTACACGAACTGATCGGACCCACTGAACCCGCCGTTGGGTGTGTAGGTGACCGTGCCGTCCGCGTTTGCGGATGCCACCCCATTGGACGCTGCCACATCGATGCTCACGGAAGTCGGGTCGATGTCTCCGTCGACATCGGTGTCGTTGTTCAAGACCGCGATCGTTACGGCCACTCCTTCTTCGGTGGCGTCACTGTCGTCCACCGCCACGGGGGCATCAGCAACCGAGGCCACCGTGACCGTCACCGTCCCGGTGTCGGCGTTGCCTGCCGGATCCTCCACCGTGTACTGAAACGAGTCGGTCCCGTTCCAGTTGGAGTCGGGGGTGTAGATGAACGAGCCGTCAGGCTGGCCGGATACCGCTCCGTTCGCCCCGTTGGTCCACGATGTCACCGTCAAGGCCATGCCTTCGGGGTCGGAGTCATTGTCCAGGACACCGGGTGCCCCGACCGACAGCTGCACATCCTCATCGGTGCTGTAGCCGTCGTCTACCGCCACCGGCGGGTCGTCCCCCGGCGGCGGAGGCGGAGGCGGAGGCGGCGCCCCCGCCGTTCCCGTGAAGATATCGATCACGAACGTGCCGCCAACGTTCGAGAACTGATACACCTCCAGCTCGTAGGTGCCCGCCATCGGGGGTGTGAACAGCACTGTCTCGGAGTGACCGGCCGAGCCACAGTCGCCGCGCAGCGGACACTCCGACAGGTAGATCTGCTCACCCAGCGGATTCCTCAACACAAGGTCGAGGTCGGGCTCCCACGTCGTCCAGCAGACGCCCCAGAAGAAGAAGGTGCACGCCGTCTCGTTGATGAGCATCGTCAGCCCCGCCGGCGTCCCCACCTCGTCGGCGGTCACCTCGAACGTCCCCGTCCAGTTCACGCCGCCCGTAGCCGCCCCGGTCACCGCTTGGTGACGCGGCATCGCCATTCCGCCGCTGGAACCATTGGCCTCGGCGATGGCGCCGTAGCCGTCCAAGACGCCATGACCCCAGTCGCCGTCGAAGCCCGGGCCGGCCATGTCGATGGCGGTCGACTGCATCATCGACTTGATATCGGCCGGCATCAGCGATGAATCACTGGCGAGCATCAGCGCTGCCACCCCGGCGGCGAACGGAGTCGACATGGAGGTGCCGCTGGCGCTGACGTAGCCGGTGCCGGTGTTGGCGTCTGCGGAGGTGATGAACACGCCGGGGGCGGTGACGTCCGGCTTACCGCTGGTCGCCGTGCCCCGACTCGAGAAGGGAGCCAGCCGGAGCCCATCGCTGAGCTTGGTGACTGCGCCAATGGTGATCGCATCGGCCGCCATCGCTGGCGACCCCATGATGCCCGGCCCGTCACCGCTGTTGCCGGCAGCCACCAACGCAGTCACCCCGTTCGCAACTGCCGCATTGACGGCCTGATCCATCGCCGTGTTGCCGTCAGAGGCGGTCGCGGTGCCCAGGCTCATCGAGATGATGTGGGCTCCGTTGTCGACACACCATTCGATGCCGCTGATGATGATCGACTCCGAGCCACTCCCCTGGGCGTTCAGCACTCGCGAACTCAGCAGGCTGACCCCCGGGGCCACCCCTCCGTACAGTGCCGCGTTGGACGAGGTGCCGTTGCCGTCGCCTGCCAAGGTGCCGGCGACGTGCGTGCCGTGTCCGTGGGGGTCGATCGGGGTGGGGGAGTTGTCATAGGGGTCGAAATGGGCGAGGATCTTGCCCGGACCAAACTGCTCGTGCGATGCGTCGATCCCGGTGTCGGCCACGCAGGCCACGACACCGTTGCCGTCGACGGCAAAGTCGCCGCGAGCCTGATCGATGCCCCACTCGGTGATGGCCTCATTGTTGAGGACGGTCACCTCGAGGTTGGACTCGACCCGGAACACCCCGTTCGACTTGGCGAGGGCCCTCGCCTGGGCGGGTGTCACCCGGGCCACGAATCCGTCGATGATCTCGAACCGCTGCACCACCTCGAAGCGCCCGACTGCCTGGTGAAAATCCCGGGCTTGGCCGGGCCGGTCGAGGGTCACGACCACTTCCACCAGGTCGGTAGACCGGGCTGCAGCCAGCCGGGGGCCCAATTCGTCGGAGATACCGTCGCGATCCCGGTCCGCAGCGGCACGGGTCGGATCGGGCGGTGAGGCCTCCGGAGATGCATTCGCCATCGGGCTGACGCCCAGCATGGCGAGGACGACGAGCAAAAAGAACGCTCTGCGCATTACCACTCCCTCCATCCCAGCCACACCATCCTAAGGGATTGGCGGCCTCGCTGCCCAGTAGAAGCGAGAAGGTCTTTGTCAGCGAGTTCCCCAGTCGTAGGTCTGTTTGACGAGACGGAGATAGGTGAACAGCTCAGTGTCGACGACGAACTCGAGGTCGCGGATCCGGTTCATCACCTCGAGCAGCCGGTCGGAGTCCTCACAGACCAGCTCGACGGTGATGTCGTAGCGCCCGGCAGTGATCACGACGTAATCCGCCTCCTCGAAATCGGCGATGTGTTCAGCCGCCTTGTCGAGATCCCCCCTCACCGAAATGCCTACCCAGGCTTGGACGCTGAAACCGAGGGTCGTCGGATCAGTGACGGCCACGATCTGCATGACGCCGTTGTCGATGAGCGACAGCACCCGCTGCCGGACCGCCGCCGGCGACAGCCCCACCAACGGCCCCAGCTTCGAGAACGGCATCCGACCGTCGTCCTGGAGGTAGTCGATGATGGCCTTGTCGGTGTCGTCGAGCTGCATGGTTCGACACACCCTAGCAAGCTCGAACGAGCGAATCTGTCGTCAATTGCTCGAGTCGCTAGCGTATCGTTAGTCTGTTGCGAGCCAGCGAGCATATCGCTTGGCAGACGGCGCACCCGAGGAGGACAACAGGTTGACGACCCGCACTACTTCCATCGCGCTGCAGACCGCCGTGCCGGGGCCGAAGAGCCTCGAGATCGCACGGCGCCGCGAGGCGGCGATGCCGCCCGGCGCGTCGAAGCTCACCGACCTGGCCATCGCCTCGGCCGAAGGAGCTGTTGTCACCGATGTGGACGGCAACCGTCTCCTCGACTTCGCCGGCGGTATCGGCGTGCTGGCGGTGGGCCACCGTCCGGCAGCAGTCGTCGATGCGATCCGGCGGCAGAGCGAAAAGCTCCTCCACATGTGCGCGATCGTCGCTTCGTACGAGCCGCTCGTCGATTTGGCGGAGCTCCTCAACGAGGTGACCCCAGGCGACATGCCCAAGAAGACTGTGCTGATGAACAGCGGAGCCGAAGCCGTCGAAACGGCTGTCAACATCGCACGCTCCGCCACCGGCCGCCAGGGCATCGTCGTCTTCGACGGCGCGTACCACGGCCGGACCAACCTGACCCTGGCGATGACGTCGAAATTCGCCCTGTTCAAGAAGTCGTTCGCCCCCTTCGCTCCTGAGATCTACCGATTTGACTTCCCCAACATGTATCGGCGACCAGACCAGATGTCCGAAGTCGAATACGTCGAGTGGTCAATCGGCCGGCTGGAAGACTCCTTCGTTGCTCGGGTCGACCCCATGAGCGTCGCCGCAGTCGTCATCGAACCCGTCCAGGGCGAGGGCGGGTTTCACCCGGTGCCGGCCGCATTCATGCGCCGTTTGCGGGAACTGTGCGACGAGCACGGCATGGTGCTGATCGCCGACGAGATCCAGTCCGGATTCGGACGCACCGGCAGGATGTTCGCCATCGAACACCTCGACGTCGCCCCCGACATCGTGACGATGGCCAAGTCGCTCGGCGCGGGAATGCCGATTTCGGCGATCACCGGACGCTCCGACCTGATGGATGCTCCCCACCCGGGCGGACTGGGTGGGACGTACTCCGGCAATCCGCTCGCCTGCGTCGCGGCGATCGAGGCGATCACCATGATCCAACAGCCGGGTTTCCTCGAGCGGGCGACCCAGATTGGATCGATGATCCGCGCCCGCCTCGAACAGGCTCGCGAGCACTATCCCGACCTGATCGGCGACGTCCGTGGAGTTGGGTCGATGCTTGTCGCCGAGCTGGTCACCGACGCCACATCCAAGCAACCGGACATGGCGGCGACGGCCGATGTCTGCGCCGCCACGCTGCGCCGCGGCCTGATCACCATCCGGGCCGGGCTCTATTCCAACTGCGTTCGGTTCCTCCCGCCCCTGGTGGTCACGGATGCTCAGATCGCAGAAGCGATGGACGTGCTCGACGAGGCCGTCGCTGAGGTCGCAGAAGCACGTCTAGGGTGAAACATCGATGATTCGCACGGTGCAATTGCAGGGGACTCCGGGTGCGATCGGCTCGGCCCACGGCGCGCGGTACGCCGCCGACATTCGGCGCTACGCCGATCACCGCATCGAGCTCGTGATGTCGGGGCTCTGGTCGGGCAGGAGATTGAGCAGAAGCGACGTTCTCGATCTGGCCGAATCGTGTCTGTCGCACCACGACGCGTTCGCATCTCACCTCACCGAAGAGATGGTGGCGCTGGGAGAAGCGGCAGGTCTCACCGCGGCGGAGACCATCGTGGTTGGTGGGTTCACCGACTTCGTCGACACCGTGCGTGCCGCCACCGGCGGTGCACTGCCGGCGACCGTCATCGAAGACGATTGCACTGCGGTGCTCGTCCCTGCGGAACGAGCTGCGGGAGGCGCCCTGTTCGGACAGACGTGGGACATGCACGACACCGCCACCGAGTTCGTGATCCTCACGGACCTGCGCCCCGATTCCGCTCCCCGTGCGCTCGTGTTCACCACCACCGGCTGCCTTGGCCAGATCGGGATGAACGAGACCGGCGTGGTCGTTGGGATCAACAATCTGACAGCAGCCGACGGGCAAGCAGGTGTCACATGGCCGATGGTGGTGCGGCGGGCGCTGGAGGAGGAGACTGCGGCCGGCGCTCGTGACATCATCATGAGGGCCGACTTGGCGGGGGGCCACAACTATCTCGTGTTGGATGCCGGAGGAAGGGGATACAGCGTGGAGGCCATGCCGTCGGCCAGATCGGAATTCGTTCTCGGCGACGATGTCATCGTTCACACCAACCACACGCTCTTCGCAGAAACCACCGCGGTGCAAGTCGAGCGGCCTCCGATCCTTCAATCCAGCTCCGAGAAGAGACTGGCGAGGGCACGCGACCTCTTGGCTCATCACGACGTTCTCACGCCAGAGGAACTGATGGCCATCACCCGTGACGAAGAGGCAATCTGCCAGACACCGGTGCACCCCTACAACATCGAATCATGCGGTGGTGCGGTAATGGACCCGGCCCGCCTCGATTTCTGGGCGGTGTGGGGACTGCCCACCGAGAACCAGTACGAGCGCTTCTCGCTCGCTGCGGCCCGCTCATGAGCCTGGACTACGTGCAGATACGGCCGGAGTTTGCCGAAGGGATGGTCGAGCTGGAGCACAGGAGCTTCCCTCACGCCGACCGTCGGGATCTCCTGTCCGTCGAGGGCGTACTCATGCAATGTCAGCGGTTTCCCGAGGGTGCGTTCGTGGTCCTCGACGGCGACCGCGTAGTCGGAATGGGGCTGGGATGCTTCGTCGACTTCGACTTCGACCAGCCGCAGCACCACATCGACGAAGTGGTCGGTGAGTACGGGTGCGAAAACCACGATCCATTGGGCGAGTGGTACTACGGCACCTCGATCGCCGTGTTGCCCGAGTACCGAGGAAGAGGCATCGGCCGCACGCTCTACGATCTGCGCAAGGGAGTCGTGCAGCGCAACAACCGCGCCGGCATCGTGGCAGGAGGGTCGATCCCGGGCTACGCCGAACACCGCGACAGGATGAGCGCTGCGGAATACGTCGAGGCCGTGACGAACGGCATTCTGACCGACCCGACCCTCACCTTTCAGCTGGCAAACGGCTTCGAGGCCCGGGGCGTCATCGCCGGATACCTTCGGGATGATTCGGTCGACAGCTGGGCCAGCCTGATCGTCTGGCCCAACCCCGACTTCGATCGCGACCGCTTTGTCGCCGAGAAGGCCGCTTACCGATCGTGAACTTCGGCCAGTTCCACACGTTCGCCGGTGTTCCGGCCGCGGACGTCGAGGAACTGCAATCGGGTGGCTACGACGTCGTCATCGTCGGCGCACCCGTCGACTGGGGCGCAACATATCGGGGCGGAGCCCGGTTCGGGCCCAAAGCGATCCGTGAAGCCGACTATCTCGATCCTGATGGTTCGCGGCCCCATCTCCCCACAGGAATCGATCCACTCTCCGAACTCCGGGTCGCCGACATCGGCGACGTGTCCATGCCGCCCGGCTACTTGGAGGTCGGCTTGGAGCGCCTGGCCGAAGTGGTCGCAAAGGTGGCCATGTCCGGCGCCGTTCCGATCGTGTTGGGGGGCGATCATTCGGTCACATTTTCGAATGGGACCGGGCTGGCCCGGGTACTCGGAGACGGCGCTTTCGGGCTGGTCCATTTCGACGCACACGCCGACACCGCCGAGCTCAATTCGGGCCAACTCCACGGACATGGCACGCCGATGCGCCGTCTGATCGAATCCGGCGCCGTGCCGGGCAACCGGTTCGTCCAGATTGGGCTGCGGGGATACTGGCCCGAGCCACCGGTGGTGGCATGGATGGCCGAGCAGGGTATGAAGACGTTCCTGATGACCGAGATCGTCGATCGCGGGCTACCCGCAGTGATGGACGACGCCGTCGCCGCAGTCCGTCACACCGACACGGACGGTATTTTCATCTCGGTGGACATCGATGTCGTCGATCCTGGGATGGCTCCGGGCACGGGCACACCCGAGCCGGGCGGATTGACGTCACGCGAACTACTCGACACCGTGCGCCGCCTGGCGCGCGAATTCCCGGTCGTAGGGGCGGACGTGGTCGAGGTGTCCCCTCCCTACGACGGACCCGGCCAGATCACAGCTTTCTTGGGCAATCGGGTGGTTCTCGAGATCCTCAACGGCATGGCTGAGCGTCGGGTGACGGCTCGATGAACTTGGACGCCGCAGCTCGCCATCCTCTGTGGTGGGACGCAGTCGTAGCCGCCCCCACCCGCCGGGCACTTCCCGGCGACACGGATGCCGACGTGGCGATCCTCGGGGCGGGCTATACGGGATTGTGGACCGCCTACTACCTCGCGAAGGCCGATCCTTCACTTCGAATCGTCGTCATCGAGCGGCGGCACGTCGGCTTTGGGGCTTCCGGCCGCAACGGTGGGTGGTGCCACGCCGCCTACCCGCTCGGGATCGGCGTTCTGGCGAAGGACCACGGCAAGGCCCAGGCGTTGCGACAGATCCGCGCACTCGCCGGCGCGGTCGACGAGGTCGGGCGGGTGTGCAACGAAGAGGGGATCGATTGTCACTATGCCAAGGGCGGTGTGCTGACCCTGGCGCGCAGCGCCCTGCACCTCCGCCATGTGGAGGAGGAGGTCAGCGAGGCCCGCTCTATTGGGTTGAGTGAGGACGACCTTCGCAGGCTGAGCCAGTCCGAGGCCGCGACCATGCTGAACGCCACCGACGTCGTCGGTGGCGTGTGGTTCGCCCATGGCGCCGCGATCCAGCCCGCGTTGCTCGTCCACGGGCTGGCGGACGCATGTGAGCGGCGTGGGATCGTGATCTATGAGGGCACTGCCGCCACGTCCATCGAACCAGGGCGGATTCGCACCAAGCTCGGCACGCTTCGTGCCGACATGATCGTGCGAGCCACCGCCGGCTACACCAGCGACCTTCCGGGACACGAGCGCACGATCGCCCCCCTGTATTCGTTGATGATTGCCACCGAACCCCTCCCCGAACACACGTGGCAGGAGATCGGTTTGGAGAGCCGCGCCACGTTCGGCGATTACCGCAACCTGATCATCTATGGGCAGCGAACTCTCGACGGGCGGCTGGCCTTCGGCGGTCGCGGGGCGCCCTACTACTTCGGTTCACGCGTCACCGACGTGCAAGACATCCACGATGGTGTGCACCAGGAGTTGACTCGCGCCCTGGTCGAGCTCCTCCCCCAGGTCGAGGGGGCCGAAGTCACCCACCGCTGGGGCGGAGCACTTGGTGTGTCGAGAGATTGGCGGCCGTCGGTGTCGATCGACCGACCCCAAGGCGTCGCTTGGGCGGGCGGGTACGTTGGAGACGGCGTCGCCACTGCAGCACTGGCCGGGCGCACCCTGGCCGAACTCATCCTGGATCATCCGACCGAGCGCACGACCCTGCCGTGGGTCAACCATTCCTGGCCATCGTGGGAACCGGAGCCCTTGCGGTGGCTGGGGATCAACGCCGGACTTTGGATGGCCAAGCAAGCAGACAGCAACGAAGAGCGGACTGGCCGAGCCTCGAAGCTGGCGGCACTGGGCAACTGGCTACGCGGGAAGAGTCGCTGAGCGCTACAGGTCGAGCACCACCGTCTGGAGATCGGTGAACTCCTCGATCCTCCCCCTCCCCCAGCCGGTGTCGGTTCCTGCCGCTCCTCCGAATGGTTGGAAGGTCTCCCAAAAGTCCGTCGAATCGTTGACCACGACGGTGCCGGACCGAATGCGGTCTGCGTACCAGAACGCCTTCGAGAGGCTCTTGGTGAACACCGCCGCCTGTAATCCAAGGTTGGTGCGGTTGGCGAGCGCCGCGGCCTCTTCGTCATCGGTGGCGGTCAAGACTGGCAACACCGGCCCGAACGACTCCTCTCGCGAGACCGCGCTGTCTTCGGGAACGCGATCGATGAGCGTGAACTCGTAGTACAGATCGGTCGGATGCCCATCGGCGCGGCCGCCGCCCATCACCACCTCGGCCCCCCGCCCGCGGGCGTCTTCCACGTGCCGGTCCATCTTCTCGGCCGTTTCCGAGTTGTTGAGCGGGCCCATTGTCGTCGCTTCATCGAACGGGTCCCCGAGCCGCACCACGTCGGCTGCCTTGATCGCCTCCGCCACGAACTCGTCGTGGACGGCATCGACAACGATGACCCGCTCGGTGGCACAGCACACTTGTCCTGCGTTGTAGTAGGCCCCGTAGACCGCCGCCGATGCGGCGGCCGCCACGTCGGCGTCGTCGGTCACCACCGTTGGACCATTGCCCGACATCTCCATGATCGACCGTTTGATACCCATCTGGGAGATGATGCGTCGTCCGGTCGTGGACGAGCCGGTGAATCCGATCGCGTCGACACCCGGATGGGTGACGAGCTGCTCGCCGATGGCACCGGCGCCAGGGATGATCGAAACCGCTCCCGGAGGGGCTCCCGCCTCAGAGATCGCCTTGGCCAGCTCCAACAACGCCCACGACGTGTGGATCGGGGGTTTGACGATGATTGCATTGCCGGTGGCAAGGCCCGGCCCGACGTATTCGAGCGGGATCGTGACTGGGAAGTTCCAGGGGGTGATGGCGGCCCACACACCGACTGGTCGATGGAATGTGAACATCCGTTTGTTGCGGTCGGTGGTGGGGATCACCTCGCCGCGAAGCCGCTTGGCGTCTTCGGCGGCGTTGTAGAAGTACTGATTGGCCTCGGCGATGTCGTCGAGAGACTCGGCGTGATAGGGCTTGCCTTGCTCGAGCGTTTGGATGCGAGCGATCTCCGCCACCATCGGCTCGATCGCGGAGGCGATGCGAAGACACAGGTCGGCCCGCTCGAACGCAGACCAATGACGCATCGCATCATGGGCGTCGCGGGCGGCCGACACGGCCCGATCGATGTCGTCAACCGAGGCGATGGGGACGTCGGCGAGGTGCTCACCCGTGACCGGCGAGATCAGCTCGTGATGGTCATTGCCGGTGCCTTGCGTCCATTCCCCCGCAATGAACAAGTCGAGCGTCTTGGTCATTTCCTGCCTTTCGTCGCGGGCAGGCTACTCCTCGACTTGCTCCATGGTGATGCGCCGGTCGGCGCGCCGGCCGGCGAGCAGCGCCCAGCCGACGAGCCAAGCCAACCCGGCAAGGATGGAAACCGCACCGACGACGTTCGAAGGCCGGCTCAGCACCAACACACCTGCAAGAAGCGGGCCGAATCCGGCGATCCGGAGTGAGCGCGACGCGGCCACGTGCGCCTGCCTCCAGCGCTCATCGGAACCGAGGGTCTCCTTCGTTCGGATCCCGACGATCCAGTTGCGTGGGAGCGAACCCTGCGCCGATCTCGAAGCGATGACCAGGACGGCGGCACCCACCAAGGTCAGCAGGGCTCCGAGTCCCAGTGCGACCCCGATCGGCATGAGCGTCCACGGATCGCGACCGTCGAACATGACTCCAACGCTAATCGGAGTCGCCCGCGATTCAGCGCATCCAGGCTCACTCGACCGACGGGATGGCTACCGTGTGGACTCGAGCGCCCGGGAGTAACCGATGATTCTCAGGACACCGTTTTTCGAGCGAACCAACGCCGCCAACGGGACCGGGCTGTGGACCCACTGGGCCGGCCATCTGGTCGCGGAGAAGTACCAGATGTCGGAGAAGTTCGAGTATTTTGCGGTCCGCAACGCCGCTTCCTTGTACGACACGTCCCCGCTGTACAAATACCGAATCGCCGGACCTGATTCCGAACGCTTTCTGGCAGGGGTGCTGATCCGGGATGTTCGGAGCTGCCCACCCGGCCGCGCCCAATACACCGCATGGTGCGACGGGGAGGGATACCTGGTCGAGGACGGGGTGGTGTTCCGAATTGGGCCCGAAGAGTTCCTGCTCACCGCCGCCCGGCCCAATCTCTCGTACTTGAGCAGTCTGGTCACGCACGAGTCGGTGAACATCGAGGACGTCAGCAGGGCCTACGGCGCGCTGTCCCTGCAAGGCCCGCACGCTCGCCAGATCATCACGGCCCTCGACCCGAGCATGACCGGGCTGGAGTATTTCCATCACGCTCCGGCCAAGCTGGGAGGAGCCGCGGTACTGGTATCCCGCACCGGCTTCACCGGCGATCTCGGTTACGAGATCTGGCTCGACCCCGACGATGCACTCCAGGTGTGGGACACGCTGATCGAGGCGGGAGCCGGTCGCGGCCTCATTCCCATCGGCGACACGGCCGTTCTCATGGCGCGCATCGAAGCGGGGCTTCTCCTCGTCGACGTCGACTACGAGCCGAGTCGGTTTGCATTCAACGACGCGCACCGATCCACACCGGCCGAAGTCGGCCTGCAGTGGATGCTCGGCTCGCTCGGCGACCGACGGTTTGTCGGTCGGGAAGCCATTCGACGGGAGATGGTGTCGGGAGCTTCGAGATGGCGCTTCACCGGGTTGGTCGTCGACTGGCGCGACTACGACCAGCGCCACCGGGCGGCCGGCCTCATCGCCCCTAAGGACCACATGCCGGTGACCGGCGACATGATGGTGTATGACCCCGACGGGAGGCGGGTCGGCTACGCCACCAGCTTCATGTACTCACCAATCCTGCAGAATCACATCGCCCTCGCCCGCGTAGAGCCGGGGCTGGCCGAGAAGGGCACCGACCTCCAGCTGGAATTCACGATCGACCATCGGTACCAGATGGTCGTCGCCCGCACCGCTCCCCTTCCACTGTTCGACCCGCCGAGAAAGAGGAGCTGACATGCCGGAGCATCGAAGCTACGACGCCGTCGTCATCGGAGGCGGACACAACGGCCTCGTCAACGGCGCATACCTCGCCAAGGCCGGGATGCGGACCCTCGTGATCGAGCGCCGAACGGTCGTCGGAGGCGCAGCGATCACCGAGGAGCTGCATCCCGGCTTTCATTTCACGACGTTCTCGTACGCCCTCAGCCTCTTGCGGCCCGAGATCATCCACGAGCTCGATTTGCCCAAACACGGCTTCATGCCGCTGCTGATGCCGACCACGTTCGCACCCATGGAGAACGGTGACTACCTCCTCTTTGGCCAGGACCACGACGAGAACCTCACGGAAGTCAGCCGCCATTCACCGCGCGATGCAGATGCCTACGAACAGTACGAACATGACATCGCCCAGGTGTGCCAGGCGCTCAAGCCTCTCCTCGACACCGTGCCGCCCAACCCTTTCAGCAAGGATCCGGAGGACGCCGCCAGGCTGGCACGACTGGCGGCTCATCTTCGCGACCTTCCCCCCCGGGTCATGCACAATGCCGTACGCCTTCTCACGGGCAGTGCAGCCGATTTTCTCGACGACTACTTCGAGTCGGAGATCCTCAAGGCGCTGCTCGCCTCGTCGGGCATCATCGGCACCAAGGTGGGCCCGCGTTCCCAAGGCTCAGGGCTCGTGCTCCTCTATCACAACATCGGCGAACACGACGGCTCGTTCGGGTCATGGGCCTTTCACAAAGGTGGAAACGGTGGCTTCACGCAGGTGCTCGCCCGGGCTGCCAAGGCGCACGGGGCTGAGATCCTGCTCGACACCGCCGTCGACCACGTGATGACGTCCAACGGCCGCGCGATCGGGGTGGTATTGGACGACGGAGTTGAGATCGAATCCGCGATCGTGGTCAGCGCAGTCGATCCGCGGCGCACCTTCATGGAGCTGGTCGATCCTCGGGAACTGCCGGCCGAGCTCGTCGAAGCAATCGGGCGTTTCCGATTCCAGGGCACCTCTGCCAAGGTCAACTTCGCTCTCGACGGGCTGCCGACATACCCCGCGCTGGGCGAACGCACCGACCAGTGGCGCGGCTTCACCAACATCGGTCCTTCCATCGACTACCTGGAACGCGCCTACGACGACGCCAAGTATGGCTGGTATTCATCCCGCCCTTACATCGACGGAGCCATCCAGTCGACGATCGACCCGGATATGGCGCCGCCCGGCAAACACGTGATGTCCTGCTTCATCCAATACGCTCCCTACGAACTACGAGATGGCGACTGGGACTCCGAGCGGGACGGATTCGCCGACACGGTTCAGCGGACTCTCGAATCCTTCTTCCCCGGGTTTGGCGAGCTCGTGCTGCATCGCGAGATCGTGACACCGCTGGACATCGAGCGAGTGGTCGGCCTGACCGAGGGGAACATCTTCGCCGGAGAGTTTCTCGCCCCACAGATGTTCTTCTTCAGGCCCGCGCCCGGCTGGAACCAATACCGGACGCCAATCGCCGGGTACTACCAATGTGGCTCGGGCACCCATCCGGGCGGCTGCGTCATGGGCGCCCCCGGCCGCCTCGCCGCACAGCAAATCATCTCAGACCGCACCGACTGAGAGATCAGCCACGGACCGCCAGCGCGAAGACGGCGAGCGTTTCGAGGTAGAGGTCGACGTCCTCCGCTGTGTGCTGGACCGAGAGCAGCCATTGCTCGCCTTTGCCCCACGGTGGCAGCAGCACACCCCGGTTGATCTGCGTGAGCCAGGCGGCGTACGCCCACCGGCCGTCGACCGCCAGGAAGTCGCGATAGTTGCGAACCGGACTCTCGCGATAGGTGATCGAGCCCTTTGCACCTACGTCGGCAACATAGGCGGGCAGTGCATACTCGTGGATGATTGCCTGGGCACCTTCGGCCATGGCCATTTGCATATCCCCGAGATGACGATACGCCTCATCGGTCATGACCTCCTCGAGCATGGCGCGAGCCGCGGCGATCGACAGAGGGTTGCCGTTGAAGGTGCCGACCTGTTCGTAGGCGCCGTTCACGATCAGCGACATTACGTCTTCGCTGCCGCCGATGGCCGAGATCGGCAGGCCGCCGCCCAACGATTTGGCGAGACACACCAAATCGGGCGTCACGCCGTAGCGCGCCGTGCACCCGCCCCGGCCTGCGGTCAACCCCGTCTTGACCTCATCGAAGGTGAGCAGCACGCCGTGTTCGTTGGTCAACCGGCGCAGCCCTTCGAGGAACCCTGGTTCTGGCGGCACCACCCCGCAGTTCATCAACACCGGCTCAGTGATCACTCCCGCCACCTTGCCCGCATGCGCGACGAGGAGGGCCTCGACGGCATCGAGATCGTTGAAGGGTGCGACCAACGTCAAGCTGGCGACGGCGTCGGGTATCCCGGGCGACGCCACGACGCTCCTTGGGCGATCCGGCGCACCGAGCACGGCGGTGTCGGTGAGCCATGTCGAAACCTGCAGCATGTCGTGATGCCCGTGGTAGGCGCCCTCGAACTTGATGACGAGATCTCGACCAGTCGCCGCTCGCATCAGATGGACGGCGTCCATCGTCGATTCGGTCCCTGAGTTGCCAAACCTCCAAAGGGGCTGCCGGTAGTCGGCGCGCAGGTGGTCGGCAACGACGACCGCTTCCTCGACTGGCTGGGCGAAATGGCTGCCGTGCGCGATCTGGCCACGAACCGCCTCGGCGATGGCGGGGTGGGCATGGCCGGCGAGCATCACGCCGTATCCGCCGTGGAGGTCCACGAGCTCGTGGCCATCGACGTCGAACAGCCGTGAGCCTTTTCCATGGTCGATCCAGATGGGATGAGGGTCCGTGAGCTGCCAACTCGACGTCGCACCTCCCGCCAGCGACCGGTGCGCTGCTCGAGCGAGCTCGGCGGAGCGGCCCATCCGATCGACAAAACGGTCCTGCTCGAACGCGATCAGTTCGTCCAGGCGCTGCGAGTCTCTGTCCAGGGTCATGGTCTCCTCGTCCGCGGCGCTGCAGGTGTTGCAAGCGGTACGCTCGAAATTGCCTCAAACAGCAATCTAATCGATTGCCACCGTAGGTCCAGGCGTCCACTTTCTGCTAAAAACAACACAACGGCTGACGGATCGATTGTCTCGTAGACGGGGCTGAGTGTGGCGGAGCTGCAGTACACAAACCTCACTGCCGACCTGGCAGAACAATGTGCGGGACTCGAATCAGCGGCGTTCCCGCACGCCGATCCGGCCGACCTCCTCTCGGCAGACGATCTCCGAGCATATGCTCGCACCTTCCCCGAAGGATTCTTCGTGTGTCTGGACGACGGCCGGGTGGTCGGCCAGGCCGGCGGCATCCTGCTCGACTTCGACTTCGACCAGCCGCAGCACACCATCAGCGAAATCACCGGCGAACACCAGTGCGGCAATCATGACGCAGGGGGCGATTGGTATTACGGCACCGACATCGTCGTTCATCCGGACTATCGGCGCCGGGGTATCGGGCGGCGGCTGTACGAGTTGCGCAAGGACCTCGTCCGGCAGATGAATCGTCGGGGGATCATCGCCGGAGGCCACATCCACGGCTTCTCCGACCACAAACATGCGATGACCGCCGCGGAATACGTGGACAAGGTCGCTGCCGGTGAGCTCTATGACTCGACATTGACGTTCCAACTGGAGAACGGGTTCGAGGTCCGGGGCGTGCTCGAAAACTACATCGAGGACGAATCCACCGACGGCTGGTCTGCACTGATCGTATGGACCAACGAGGAGCATCGGGCGTGAAGCAGGTCTACGGCAACGGGCCGATCTTCGTGGGCGACGCCGCTCGTAGCTGGGCTCGTTGGATCGGAGTGGTCGATGGCCGTGTCCACGCGGTCGGGTCCGAGCAGCACGTTCGCACCGCCGTGGGAGCTGACGCCGACTACGTCGACCTGAACGGACGCATGCTGGTACCCGGTTTCCACGACGCCCATGTCCACCCTGTCGACGGCGGGATGCGCGAGCTCACTTGCGACCTCGATCAGGCGGACGACGCCGAGGCAGCGCTCGCGATCGTGGCGGATTACACAGAATCCAACCGATCAGCGCATTGGATCGTGGGAGCCGGATGGCACTACTCGTGGTTCGAGGGTGGCAACCCGCCGGCTACCTTGCTCGACCGGGTGACCGACCGGCCTGCCTACTTCGTGGTCGGCGACGGACACTCGGGTTGGGCCAACTCGGCAGCGCTCCGCCTGGCAGGCATCGACGCCGACACGCCCGACCCGATCGACGGCCGCATCGAGCGCCTGGACGACGGCTCACCACAGGGCACGCTTCATGAAGGAGCGATGAGACTCATGGATGCCGTCACCCCTGGCCCAGGCCCGGAGACCGTCCTCGAAGCCCTCGAAGCGGGCCAGCGCACCCTGCTGTCTTACGGCATCACTGCTTGGCAGGACGCCTGGGTGACGGCCGACATCCACGATGCCTACCGCACCTTGGCGCGGCGCGATGGTCTGAGAGCCCATGTGCGCGGGGCCCTGTGGTGGGATCGCCATCGCGATCTCGATCAGCTGGAAGAGATCGTTGCGACGGCGGCCGAGGGGGTTGGGCGATACGTTCCGCGCACCGTCAAGCTGATGCTGGACGGGGTGTGTGAGAACCACACAGCGGCGATGCTTCATCCTTATCTCGACCGATCAGGGCAACCGACCGAAAACCGAGGCATGGACTTCATCGACCCCGCTCGACTGGCCGAGATCGTTGCTGCGATCGATCAAGCAGAGCTTCAGGTCCACTTCCACGCACTGGGGGACCGAGCCGTCCGACACGCGCTCGACGCCGTCGAATACGCCCGCCGCGCGAACGGCTGGTCGGACCATCGACCGCATGTCGCCCATCTCCAGGTCGTCGATCCCGCCGACATACCCCGTTTCCGTGAGCTGAGCGTCACCGCCAACATCCAACCGCTCTGGGCAGTTGCGGATGAGGCGATGCTGGATCTCACGATTCCTCACCTCCCCTCAGATCGGGTAGGCCTCCAGTATCCGTTCGGATCGCTACTGGCGAGCGGGGCCACCATGGCAATGGGTTCGGACTGGCCGGTGTCGACCCCCGACGTGCTCGATCAGATCGGCGTGGCCGTCGGCCGCAACGACCCGAGCATCGGCGTCGACGAGCCGTTCCTCCCCGATCAGCGAATCGGCTTCGTCGACGGGCTCGCAGCAGTGACGGCCGGCTCTGCATACGTCAACCACCTCGACGCGTCGACCGGTTCGCTCGTGCCCGGCAAGCGGGCCGACCTCGTTATCTTGGACGCCGACCCGCTGGCGGTCCCATCGATCGGGTCGGTTGAAGTGATGCGAACGGTGATCGGCGGGGAGGTCGTGTACGACAGTGAGGACGCAGCATGAGCGATGAACACGCCGTCGAGCTGACCGGCGTCTCGAAGCATTTCGGGGACGTGGTCGCCGTCGAACGGCTCGATTTGGCGATCACCGACGGCGAGTTCTTCTCATTGCTCGGCCCATCAGGATGTGGGAAGACCACGACCCTTCGCATGATCGCTGGGTTCGAGTTCCCGACGGCCGGTTCGGTCCGAATCCACGGACAAGAGATGGCGCTGCAGCCTCCCAACCACCGGCCCGTCAACACGGTGTTCCAGTCCTACGCACTGTTCCCCCACATGACCGTCGAGGACAACGTCGGGTTTGGCTTGTCGATGAAGAAGATCGAGCGAGCCTCGGCCGGGCAGCGGGTCAAACGGGCGTTGGACATGGTGCAGCTGAGCCACCGGTCGGATGCGCGACCCGACCAGCTTTCCGGCGGTCAACAGCAACGGGTCGCCTTGGCGAGAGCGCTGGTGAACGAACCCGAGGTGTTGCTTCTCGACGAGCCGCTCGGAGCGCTCGACCTGAAGCTGCGCCAGCAGATGCAACTCGAACTGAAGGAGCTGCAGGAGCGGGTTGGGATCACGTTCATCTACGTCACGCACGACCAAGAAGAGGCGCTGACGATGTCGGACCGCATCGGCGTGATGAACGAAGGCCTGCTGCTGCAAGTCGGGATCCCGGGCGAGATCTACGAACGGCCACGGTCGCGCTTCGTTGCGGACTTCATCGGCGATATCAACCTGATCACTGCCAAGATCCTCGGCCCCAACGACGTCGAGTTGGGGGGCTCCGTCAAGGTTGCGGCGGGGACGGGGGAAGCGCCCGAAGGTGCTCGCTGGCTGGCATTGCGACCTGAACAGCTTCATCTCAGCGGACCAGATACAACCGTTGCCGACAACGTCAATCGGATCCCCGGGACCGTCATTCGGCGCGTCTACTACGGGGACTCCTACTACTACGACGTCGAAACGGAGGTCGGCACGATCGACGTCCGCCAGGAGAATCGCCCCGGCTTGGACCTGCACGATCCGGGGGCCCGCATCACGGTGTGGTGGAGCCCCGCCGCTTCGACCCTGGTTGCAGAATGACTGCGGCGCCGACGGCCTCGACCTCGACTCCGGCGGCGCCGGCACTCGAAGCGCGGGCCGAAGCAGCCGAATCTCGCAGAGGGTTCTTGATCGCGCTTCCCGCCTACGTGTATCTCGTCCTGTTCTTTGCCATCCCCTTCCTGATCGTCCTCGTCTACTCGTTCGCTACCCGCTCGGCCACGGGCGCAACCCGTTTGTCCGACTGGAATCTGCGTGCCTACGAGAAGCTGGTCGACCCACTCGTCGCCGAGATCGTGTGGAGGTCACTCTGGATCGCCACCGTGACAACCCTCATCTGCTTGGTGTTCGCCTATCCGTTCGCGTATTACATCGCAACCCGGCGCCCCGTCGTGCGGAATGTGCTGCTGGTCCTCGTCATGATCCCGTTCTGGTCCAACTTCCTCGTACGAACCTATGCGTGGCGCTTCATCCTCGGATCGGATGGGCCGGTCGGCACGCTCACCGAGTCATTGGGGATGGAACCGGTGAGGCTGTTGTTCACTCCCGCCGCCATCATGATCGGACTCGCCTACGGCTTCCTCCCCTTCATGGTGCTGCCCTTGTACGCGGCCATCGAGCGGCTCGATTGGCGCCTGGTCGAGGCGGCACGCGACCTGTACGCGGACGGATGGACGGCGTTCCGGAAGGTGACGCTGCCATTGACGAAGTCGGGCATCGTCGCGGGGTCACTGCTCGTTTTCGTGCCGAGTTTTGGCGCCTATGTGACGCCGGCGATCCTCGGCGGAGCCAAAGACCTACTACTCGGCTCCTATATCGTCACCCAGTTCCAGCAGGCGCGGAACTGGCCATTCGGATCTGCGCTGTCCATCGTCATCATGGCGTTGATGCTGGCGGCGCTGATGGTTCGGCGACGGGCCGGAGCCGAGGAAGTATGACCGACCGGCCCATGTCGCGCATCGATCGGCTGCTTGCCGCCAACTCGTGGTTCGTCTACGGGTTCTTCTATCTGCCAATCCTGGTCCTGGTCGTCTTCTCGTTCAACGGCGGGCGTCGAGTCGGCATCTGGGGCGGCTTCTCGGCGCGGTGGTACGGCAGCGTTCTGCAAAATCCGGAGGTGCTGAGCGCCCTCAAGAACTCCTTGATCATCGCCTCGATCTCCACCGTGGTGTCGACCGCCCTGGGCACGGCGGCCGCACTGGCCATCGACCGTTACCGCTTCCGTGGCCGGCGCGGCCTGGACGGGCTCTTGTATCTGCCCATCATCATCCCGGACGTGACGATGGCGGTCATGATGCTGCTGTTCTTCGCCCGCGCCTTCGCGCTCGTCGACCTGGTGGGCCCTCGGATCCAGCTCGGTCTCGGTTCGATCGCGCTGAGCCACATCGCTTTCAACATCTCCTTTGTCGCAGTGGTCGTGAGAGCCCGGCTCGGCCAGCTCGACAGCAGCCTCGAAGAGGCGGCCCGCGACCTCTATGCGACGTCTTGGCAGACGTTCCGGCGTGTGACGCTGCCGCTCATCATGCCCGGCGTGCTGGGAGGCGCCTTGCTGGCGCTGACCCTCTCGCTGGACGACGTCGTGGTGACGGCCTTTGTCTCCGGGCCCGGCTCGACGACACTGCCGGTTTACGTGTTCGGCCTCGTGAGACGCGGCGTCTCGCCCGAGATCAATGCGATCTCGACCATGATGCTCGTCGCCTCGATTACCTTGGTCGGGCTCTCCTTGGTCTTCCAACGCAACCCCCGCCAACAGCGGGCTGTCGAGGCGGAAACAGTGAGCGAAACATAGGAGGTACAACCCGATGAAACGATGGATGTCCGTAGCCGGGGCACTGGCAATCGTGCTGGCGGCGTGCGGAGGCAGCTCCGCTTCTGTGAGCACTGACGATTGTGAAGCCGGCCAGACCGACGGCGATCTGATCTTCTACAACTGGGCGGAGTACATCGACCCGGAGCTGATCCCGGCGTTCGAAGCCGAGTACGGCATCGATGTCGAGTACACCGAGTATGAGTCCAACGAGGAAATGCTGGCCCAGGTCGAGGCGGGTGCGGCTGTCTACGATCTGGTCGTGCCATCGGACTACATGGTGGACACCATGATCGCCGAGGATCTGCTCGTTCCGATCAACAAGAACGCAGTTCCCAATCTCAGCAATCTCGATCCCGCCTTCACCGGGCTGCCCTTCGATGAGGCCGGCGAGTACTCGGTTCCCTACCAGTGGGGCACCACCGGTATCGCCGTCAACACCGCGGCGATCGGCGAAGACTTTTCGCCTTCATGGGATCTGATCTTCAATCCCGAGGTTGCCGACCAGTACGCCGGTCGCATCTCACTGCTCGACGACCCGCTCGAGGCGATGGTGGCCGCGCTCCACTACAACGGCAAGACGCTCGAAGAGGTCATCGCCGACAACGATCTCGATGCGATCGCGGCGGCAGAGCAGGTACTCGCCGAGACCAACGCGCGGGTCGCCAAGTACGACTCGGTCAACTTCGGAGACGACCTCGTCAATGGTGAGGTCGACATCGCCCACGGCTGGAGCGGCGGTTTCTTCGCCGCATTCGCGGAGGCCGACAATCCCGACGACTACGTGTACGTGATCCCCGACGAAGGGGGCGTTCGCTGGGTCGACAACATGGCGATTCCGGTCACGGCTGAGCACCCGTGCTCGGCCCTTGCGATGATCAACTTCATTCTCGACGCCGAGAACGGAGCCACCCTGACGAACTGGAACTACTACGCGAGCCCCAACCAGGCCTCGGAGCAGTTCATCCTGCCCGAGATCCTCGAAGACCCGTCGATCTACCCGACGGGAGCGGCGCTCGACAACCTCGAGTTCATCCCGCAGACGGGTGACCTCGGGCTCGAGTTGCAGGACGCGTTCATCCGCTCCAAGAGCTGATCAAAAGCGGCGACCAGCCAGCGGGCCCCGGCCATGAGGCCGG
>JBFHAT010000018.1:0-52357 GCA_041586155.1 Acidimicrobiia bacterium | reverse complement strand
TTCCGCTATGGGCAATGCGGCAATGATGTGGCGTGCCTGGGCGCCATCGTGTGCCGGGTGGTGACGTGTACGCCTCCGTGGGTGTTCGATCCGACGTGCTCCACGACCAGCGCTACCGACAACAACACGAGATTCCACGACAGGCCTTGCCTCCACGAACCACAATCGCATCCGCATTTCCCGGCGGTGTTCATGTCCGGGCGCTGGCACCTGGCAGACGGGCTTGCCGGCACTCCGTCATTCATCTCGTTCGATTACGGAACCATGGGCGAGCTGCCCGTCACCGGCGACTGGAATGGCGACGGCGTACGCACCCACGGGACCGTTCGGAACTCACGTTTTGGCCGTTACGGCGACGGAGTGCTCTGGTGGCGCCTCCGAAACAACACAGGGGGCGGAGAGCCCAGCAGCATCTTCTCGTATGGTCGACCCGGCGACATCCCCATCACCGGCGACTGGAATGGGAACGGACAGGACACTGTGGGCGTCATCACCGGCAACGTCTGGAAGCTTCGCAACGCCAACTCCGGCGGCAATCCGGACATCGAGTTCACGTTCGGCCAGCCGGGCGACATCTTCGTCACCGGTGACTGGAACGGCGATGGCACCGACACCCCCGGCTTCGTTCGCGGTAACACGATCCATCTCCGCAACTCGAACAGCGGCGGCCCTCCCGACATCGTCTTCAACTACGGGAGCGGAACGGGTCGCTACGTCATGGCCGACTGGAATGGTGACGGCACGGACACCCCCGCGTTCGTGCAGGGCGAGCACTGGTTCATCCGTCATTCGAACTCGCCCGGTCCCCAGGATGTGACCGTCACGATTCCCATCGCAGGCGAGCCCCTTGCTTGGAGCCCCGGAGCGGCATCCGCCCTCCCCTCCGATCGAGATGACCACCACCAGGGCATGGTGATATGACCGCGCTCGCCGTCGCCCTCGTCGTCATGGTCGCTCTGCTCGGCGTGCTCGTCGCCGGGCTTCTTCGCAGCCACGCCGAGATACTCCGAGCTCTGCACGAGCTCGGGCTGCGGGAGGACGGGACGTTCTCCGCCGACCGCGACCACCTCCCGCCTACACGTCCCGGTGTGCCTCAGCCTCGTCCTTCCTCGACGCCCGGCACCGATGTCACGGGAGTCAAGCCCGATGGGTCTCCACGTCAGATCGCGGTCGTCGGAGTGGAACACACCACGCTGCTCGCCTTCATGTCCACCGGTTGTTCGACCTGCGGGACGTTCTGGGCGGAGCTGGGCCGGCGCAGAAATCTCGAACTACCAGGTCACGACACGCGGCTGGTCATCGTCACGAAGGGCCCCGAGGCCGAGTCGATCTCGCGTCTCACCGACCTTGCCCCGGCTCAGTGGCCCCTCGTCATGTCGACCTCTGCGTGGGACCGTTACGAGGTGCCAGTGTCGCCTTACTTCATCATGGTCGACGGGCCGTCGGGTTCCGTCGTGGGAGAAGGTTCGGGCACCTCGTGGCGACAGGTCCAGTCACTGCTGACCCAAGCGCTGGGCGACGCCAAGCTCTACGAAACACCCGGCCGAAACAGTCCTCGAGATGCGACGGCTCGCGAGGAATCCGCCGACGCCGAACTGCGCGCCGCCGGCATCGAGCCGGGCGATGCGAGCCTCTATCCAACGGCGCCTCCGGAGGCGCCGTGAAGGCCGAGCTGCCGCTACTGGTGGGTCTCGCCGTCGGCCTGATGTCGGCGGTCAGGGCCAGCTGGTCGCCCTGAGGCGAATCGATGCTGTCGAGCATCACGCCCCTCGGCGAGCGGGCGCGACACAACCGGTGGGGAGTAACAGCGAGCTGGTACCTTGTCGGGTCGCTGTTGGGTGGCGCCTCGCTGGGCGGCCTGCTGGGAGGGATCGGCGGAGGCTTGACGCAAGTCGTTCGGCCCGACGACACGGTTGTGGCCGGTGCAGTCTTGGCAACACTCTTGATTGCTTTGATGTTCGACCTGGGCATGCTCGGGACGATCCCCTCGATACGCCGACAGGTCAACGAGGACTGGCTTGACCACTATCGACCCTGGGTGTATGGCGGCGGCTTCGGCTGGCAGCTCGGACTCGGCATCGTCACGATCGTCCCGACCGCCGGGATCTACGCCACCTGGCTGCTGGCAGCGATGACCGGCTCACCGATGGGCGGCGTCATGATCGGAGGCGCATTCGGCCTCGCCCGGGCGCTCCCGCTGTTGGCAGCTCACCGTGCTGTCGATCCCACCCGGCTGCGGGCGCTCCACCGGCGGCTGAGCGAATGGGGAGCCGGCGTACAACGAGCGACGGTGGGTGTACAGGCCGTCGGGGCCGCGGTGGTCACCGCGCTCCTCCTGGGTGGTGGTGCCTGATGGCCCAGCTCGCCGGTCATGGCATCGCCGTGGAGGTTCCCGCTGGATGGGAGGCTGACTTCTACCGGCGCGATCCGTCGGCGGTGGCGCTGCGGGACGCTCCCCCCGAGGAGACCTACGCCGTCGTGCACGTGGCGAACTGGCCTCTTCCCGCCGAACGCGGCGATTTCGGAGGCGGCGCAGTCGAGTTGATGGAGCGATCCGATGTCCTGATCGTGCTGTTCGAGTACAGCCCGGAGAATCTCGGCACGGCCCTGTTCGCCCGGGTGGGGACACCTTGGCCGCTCGTCGCTGATGAGTTCGACCCCCACCAGATGCAGAGGCCGCTTCCGGGACAATCGGGGCTACAGCAGTTCTTCACCGTCGCCGACCGGCCGTTCTGTCTGTATGTCGTCTTGGGCAGCCATCTCGACCGCCGCGCACTCGTCGCCGAGGTGAACGACGTGCTGGCCGGCGTGACGATCTCGTGACTGGGCGCCTGGCGCTGGTCGTCGGCGCGCTGGTGTTGGGGCTCGTCGTCCCAGCGGGCAGCCAGGTGTGGCCACCCGACGCTTTCGTCGACGACGACGGAAGCGTCCACGAAGCCAACATCGACATCATCGCCACCCTGGACATCACTCGCGGCTGCAACCCGCCCCTCAACGATGCATTCTGTCCCAACGACACGGTGACACGGGGGCAGATGGCAGCGTTCCTGCGCCGAGCCCTGGACCTTCCGGCCGCCGGCTCCGACCACTTCGTCGACGACGAAACCTCCGTGTTCGAGGGCGACATCAACGCCATTGCCGAAGCCGGCATCACCCAAGGCTGCAACCCGCCGGCCAACACGGAGTACTGCCCGGCGGCAACGGTGTCTCGGGGGCAGATGGCAGCGTTCCTTCGCCGAGCCCTGGGCCTTCCGGCCGCCACCTCCGACCACTTCGCCGACGACGACACCTCCGTGTTCGAAGGCGACATCAACGCCATCGCCGAAGCCGGCGTCACCCAAGGCTGCAACCCGCCGGCCAACGACCGCTACTGCCCCGATTCGGGGGTCACCCGAGCGCAGATGGCGACCTTCCTGGTACGAGCCTTCGAGCTGGTCGCCGCCCCGCCGGATCCGCACCTCGATTTCGTCCTGGCGTTCAGCGGCGACTGCAACACCAACCAAACGACCTGCGTGAACACCATCGCCTTTCCCGCCGCCACCGAGTGGCCGATCGACGAGGGATGGTTCTATCAGCTTCCCTATCTGCCGGGCGACG
Source organism: Acidimicrobiia bacterium (assembly GCA_041586155.1). Classification (GTDB taxonomy): domain Bacteria; phylum Actinomycetota; class Acidimicrobiia; order Spongiisociales; family JAENVV01; genus JBFGJH01. The sequence goes on along the minus strand of JBFHAT010000018.1, from coordinate 48,760 downwards.
AGGAGGCGCTGGCAGCAAGCAACACCCGATTCAGGGCGTGGCTCGACGGGGTCGAGCTGAATTTGCGAGCCCGTCCCGTGGACACGATCGATGGCCGGGCGATCAAACGATTCACCGGTACGTTGCCAGCGTTGCCCGCCGGAAGCGTGCACACCCTCGTCGGCGAGTGGACGTGGGAAGGGGCGGTCTTGTACCGAACCGAGCTGACGGTCGAAGTTCCCTGATGGGGCTCAGCAGCCATCGGCAGCTCCGAGGGTGGCGAATCGGTGCGCCGGATCCACGGTGGCGTCGGGGACGTTGAAGCCGGGCGTCGTCGTCCGTACCGCCCCGCAGCGCGGCGAAGACAGCGCTCTCCACAAGGCCGATCGTCAGCGAACCCGCGTCGCGTTCGCGCTCACCGGACGAGATCTCATAGTGCATCGACCAGCCAGCGGTGGAGCGGGGCCTGCTTCTTCCAGTGGCTCATCGCCCAGCCGACAAACCCAGGCGTGCGAAGCTCAGGCGGCTGGCGCACGTCTTCACCGACCCACAGCGCGTTGTGCCGGATGAGCCTCTCCCCCATCGCTCCTTCGACCGCGAAGCCGGCCGGCACCTTCTTGTAGTGCTCACCCTCAACCTCATATCCCGCCTTCTCCACCTTCTTGACGGCCGTCTCCAACTTGCGTCGCTGGGCGGGATCGGCGACGGCCTTTCGAAACGCGGCGAGACGATCTTTGTCGAATCCGTGCGCACCCACACCGACACCCACCTGTCGGGGTGTGATCCGGAGGAAGAACCCGGACACGGCGCTCTTTCGCTCGCCCTCCCAGAACCAGAAATCCAGGTGGTCTTTGTACGGTCGCTTGTCCGCCGAGAAGCGGACGTCACGGTTGATTCGGAAGATGGAACCGTTGACCCGCGGCTCGGCCTCGATGGCCGGTGCGATCTTGGAGAGTGCGGCGCCGGCCGCTTCGACGAACGCCTTGGCGGGCTCGAGCCAGTGTGCCTCGTACTCGGCTCGGTGGGCATCGAACCAAGGTTTCTCATTGTTCTTGGCCAAGTCCCGCAAGAAGGTGGTGGTCTTGGTCGGAAATCCCTCGAATGTGCTCATCGTTTCCTCTCGTTCTGGAGCGCACTCGCCGAACCCGGGCAACTCCGCCACGCTCGACCAACGTATCACGGTGCCACGACAGATGGTCGGGCGCTGCGTGGCTAGCGTGACCGGGTGAGCATGCGAGACGGCTTCGTCTGGGGCGTCGCCACCTCGGCCTATCAGATCGAGGGCGCCCGCCACGCCGACGGAAAGGGAGAATCGATCTGGGATCGCTTCTCGGACGCCGGGCGGCTCGCCGACCCTGGCGACATCGCATGTGACCACTACCGCCGCTATGACGAGGATGTCGCGCTGATGGCTGAACTGGGCGTCGATGCGTATCGGTTCTCGATCGCATGGACGCGGGTCCTGCCCGACGGCTCGGGCGCCGTCAACCAGCCCGGACTCGACTTCTACCGCCGGCTGGTCGACCTGCTTCTCGAGCACGGGATCACGCCCTTCGTGACGCTCTACCACTGGGACCTTCCCCAGCCTCTCGAGGAAGCAGGGGGATGGCCTGACCGGGATACGGTCGAGGCGTATCTCCATTACGTCGACGTGACGACACGGGCGCTGGGTGATCGGGTCAGGCACTGGATCACGCACAATGAGCCCTGGGTGGCCGCTCACCTGGGCTACCTCGAGGGTCGGTTCGCGCCGGGGCGGACCGACTGGTCGGATGCCCTGGCGGCCGGCCATCACCTATTGCTGTCGCACGGTCGCGCTGTCCCCGCGATCCGAGCCAATGCGCCTGGCTCCACGGTGGGGATCGCATTGGACTGCCGGCATTCCTACTCCGCCAGCGACGATCCAGCCGACGTGGCTGCCAACCGCCATTTCGACGGTTTTCGCAATCGTTGGTTCTTCGACCCGGTGTTTGGGAAGGGGTATCCGACCGACATGGTGGACGCCTACCGCGGGCGTGGGCGGCTGGGCGACGACATGATCCGCGATGGCGATCTCGACGCAATCGCCGCCCCCATCGACTTTTTGGGCTTGAACTTCTACACCTCGATTCCCATTCGGGTGGGAGCGGAAGAATCCGAAGACACCGAAGTGGCTCCCGGTCCCGAACCGCCGGCTGGTTACACCGAGATGGGGTGGCCGATCAAACCCGACGCGCTCACGGATTTCCTCGTTCGCATTCAACGCGACTATTCCCCGCCCGCCGTGATGATCACGGAAAACGGGGCGAGCTTCTCCGAAGGCCCCTCAGCCGACGGGCGGGTCCACGATCTCCGCCGCATCGACTATCTGGCCGAGCATGTCGAGGCGACCCGAAAGGCCATCGACAGTGGCGTCAACGTCACCGGCTACTTCGTTTGGAGCCTGCTCGACAATCTCGAGTGGGTGGCCGGATTCGACCAGCGGTTCGGGTTGGTCTGGGTCGACCACTCCACCGGTCGACGTGTCCCCAAGGACTCATACCACTGGTACCGCGCGTTGCTCATGCAGCAACAGCAAGCCGGAGAGTGAAGGCCGTCCAACCGTCGGTTCTCTCGTAGACGAGGCTGCCCCCCATGCGGCTGGCGAGGCTACGGGCGATCGTGAGACCCAACCCCATCGCCGCCGGGTGCGATCCATCCGTTTCGTAAGGTTCGAAGATCAGACTGGCCCGCTCGTCGGGCACGCCGAGGCCGTTGTCGCGCACTTCGATCACCGCAGTGTCACCCTCGCGCCTGACCAAAGCGACCACGGTGTCGCCTCCATATCTCACCGTGTTCGTGAGGAGATTTCGGATCACCTGCCTGACCCGATCCGGATCTCCCCACACCATCAGCGGCTCGGCTGAGACGTGGAGTCTGCCCTCCATCGACGACCGCAACGGATCGGCCGCCAGCAGCAGCTGCTCTCCCAGGTCCATCTCGACGGATTCCACCGAGAGCGTCTGCTCGAGACCTGCACCGAACGCCAGATCATCGGCGATGAGCGACAGCTCCCGGGCCTGTTCGACGATCAGCGCTGCGATCTCGGCGAGCGAGACACTGTCATCGAGGTCGCTCGCCAACAGCAGTTCCGAGAACCCCAACACCGCCGTGAGCGGTGTCCGCAGCTCGTGGGACACTGAAGCAATGAAGCGGTCTTTGGCCTTCACCAGGCGTTCGGCGTGGGCGCGCTTTGCAGCCTCCTCGAACGGGGTGAGATCGGCGGCGATGAGCGAGAAGTACGAAGGGACGTGCGGAATCGGGGAGTCGTGATGCAGCACGTTCAAACGAAACCGGCAGCCTGAGTCGCCCCCGCCGCGCAGCGTGATCTCCCCCTGCCACGAGCCTGCCAACATCACCTCAGGGAGCACGTCCTGCCAGAAATCCACGACGTCGTCGGTGAACAGCTCCGACACCTTGAGCGGTAACGGTCGAGTGCGTTCGTCGATTCCGAAGAATCTTCGGGCCGAAGGGTTCATGACGAACACCTCCTCGGCTGAGTCGACGAGGAGCACAAGCTCGTCGGCCGCGTCCAAGACTTCACCCAACCGGCGGCTGCGCTCGCTGGCTGCCGCCAGCTCCCTCATCGCCTGATGACGGTACGCGGCGAGCCGAATCGCCCGAGCCATTGCCGCCGTCGAAGCGTCCTTGCGGGCGAGGCTGTCGTCGGCCAGGCCGCGGCGCACCGCTTTCTCGCCCGTCTCGTGGTCGTCGGCGACGACAACGAAGGGAGCGCCATGGCCAAGAGCGACGGCCTCTTCGAGCCCCGATTCGGCGCCGGGCAAGTCATGGTCGAGCACGACCACCTCGTGACGCCGCTCGTGGAGCATCGTGAAACACAGGCTCATCTCGTCGGCGATGGCAACGCGATACGCCACGTCGGCCTTTTCGACCGCGCGGCTCAACACGTCATCCGCTGTGACGACGAGAACCGACCCCAGCTTGTTCACCTCGGATACATCGGCACCGTCCGACGACGCCTTGACGGCTCTACTCGGCGAACAGCGCCATGGGATCGGGGATGTCGAGCGGCACATAACCGGGAACCAGATGATGAGGAGTGTCCAAATAGACCTTCGCCTCGGGCACCTGAGCGAACTTTCCGTGGCTCCACCGAATCTCGACATGGCCCTTCACCCGGTGCACGGCCCCGGACCTTGCCTCGGCAAGCCGCGCCTCCCAGGACACGACTGCTTGACCACGGTCGGGCTCAGGCCTATGACGGAATGAGAGAAATCGGTGCGAGGCCCGCAGATCCCACGGGGTGCTCACCCGATACGCGAGCGGATGACCCTCGCGTGACTCGCCGAGCACGAAGTACGGCGCCGATTGCATGCGCAGCAGCCGCCACAACACCTCTTCCTGCCTGCGGGGCGTCGCCAGGAACCCGGCCCACGCCAACGACGATCCGGATGAGACGGCATCGGTCAACGCCAGATAGGCAGCCTTGGCGGAGCCCTCCAACCGGCGGGGAAGCTCTTGTTTGAGTCGCCGGCGGTCGGCTCGGTCGAGCCCTTTGACCGACGGCGGCAGCCGTCCCCCGACCAACCGGCGGCACTCTGAGTAGAACTGCTGATACTCCTCTGGTGCGACTCTCCCGAACCAGTCGTCGCCGGGCTGACTGCTGTCTTCGAACAGTGCTGCGGGCGCAGCGTTCATGAGGATCTTCGATCCGTATTTGCACGAGACGAGGTACACGTGATCGACTCGGAGATCGGCAGGGATCTGCTCGTAGCCCGGCGGCCGATGCCCACCCTTCCATTCGATGAGCCATGGGGGGCGCCCACGCAACCCTTCGGGAGAACCGGCGAACCGAACGCCGTTGTTCCACGCCCGGCGAAACAGGGCGTCGTGGCCGCCATTGCGGAGGGCCCGCTCCAGCAGCTCGTACACCCCCTCGTCGACATTCCGCAGCGCTCGGGGCCGCACTGCCAGCGCGTGCCGCAGATCGGGGAAACCGAACATCCCGAGTCCGGTCACGATCTCGGTGATCTCGGTTCTCAGTGCCGGCATCAGGCGTCTCGGAACAGCCGCCGGAACTGCATTTGCGCACCGATCAGCCCGCTGGGCAGCTCGGCGTCGCTGAAAACATGGAGGAAGGTGTAGACATCGACGGCCACCTCGGACAGTCGCATCCATGCCAGCACGGCATCGCTCCACCGCTCCTCGAGTAGCGCAGCCCGGAGGGTCTCCGCCCCCTCGGGCCCGAGCAGGGTCGGGTCGGTATCGGCGACGAGGTCGAGCGCGAGGAGGCGCTGTAACACCTCTACATCTTCCGCCAGATATACCTCGGGCGGATCGAATCGAACGACGGCGTATGCGACGCCTTTCAGGTCGGCGGCTCCTGCCACGAGCCGGCCAACTGCTCGTCGCGCCGGGCGTCGAGCTCGTCTTGCGTCCAAAAGCCGACCAATTGCTCGGCGTGCCCGTGCGCATACGCCTCGAGACGGTTCACGCCGTCAGCGTCGAACATTTCGATGGCGTCCCAGACTGACTGAGGTCCCACTGCGTGCAATGCTCGGTCGCCGTCGCTTCCCGGGCGCGGCAGGTTCGATGTCACGATGAGCAAACGAGACCCTTCGTCGACCGAGCGAAGGACATGGGCTCGCCCCAAGGTCTTCCACAGCGTGTCCGTACGGAGCAAGCCCGGGCGAGCCGTCGTGAACGCCCCCGACACGTCGACGAGGTACTGCCGGTCGCCATTGGCGTCGACGACCCGGAAGTTGAACTGCACGCCCGAGCGGGGGACCTTGTAGGCCTCTTCGACGACCTGGAACCCCGCCTCTTCGAGGACCTTCTTGGCGATGTCCTGCGCCTTCTTGCCCTCCCGGCTTGCCCTCCGTTGGAAATGATCGGCCCGCTCCTCCGGCGTGGACTCGGGAGGCAGCTCGAACGCCAGCCGCTCCTGATGCGCTTCCTCGGTGTGCCGCTGCTTTTGATGACGCTTCCTCTCGGAGCGGTATCGGGTCCGAGCCGTTTCGAGGTACATGGGATCGAGGTCGTAGCCGACTCCGCGCCGCCCCGATCGCACCGCGGCGACCAGCGTGGTTCCCGAGCCGAGGAACGGATCGAGCACCAGATCCTCCTCGAAGGTGTAGAGCTCGATCAGCCGACGGGGCAGTTCCACCGGGAACGGAGCCGGATGCTTGACGCGGCGTGCACTCTCGGCGTCGATCCGCCACAGGTCGAGCGTCGCCTCCATGAACTCGTCGACCGGCATCGTGTTCTCGAATGGGAGGGCCTCACGTTGGCGCTGCTGACGCGTGCGCGCTCGGTCGAACCGGCCCTTCGAGGCGACGATGACTCGCTCGGTGATGTCGCGCAACACCGGGTTGGTCGCCTTGTTGAACGAGCCCCACGCTACAGAGCCGGAGGCGCCGTCGGCCTTCTGCCAGATGATCTCTCCCCGTAGCAGGAGGCTCAGGTCGTCTTGCAGGATGCGGATGACGTCGGCCGACAAGCTGCGGTACGGCTTGCGGCCGAGGTTGGCGATGTTGACGGCGATGCGGCCTCCCGGCTCGAGCACCCGCTTACACTCGGCGAACACATCTCGAAGCATCCCCAGGTAATCGACGTACGAGGCGGGAACCGCGGGCCGGGTGACTTCGCGGGCGCCGGTGATCGCCTGCTCATACTCCTTGCCCACGAAATAGGGCGGTGAGGTCACCACGAGGGCAACCGATCGGTCGGGCAACTCCCGCATCGATCTGGCATCGCCCAGAATGCACGGAGGATCCGGGAGCACGAGCGTGTCGGGGCCGGCCACGCGATCGTCGTCGGACAGTTCGGGAGCGGGAAACCGAGCGTAGAACGACGACGCATCGTGGTTCTCGCGCCGCCCCACCCCGAAAGCCGACGTCGACGTTCCTCGCGTGTCACGGGCGTCGACGTCACTGGTGCTCGCGCTCGTGTCCGACCGCTCTCCGTCACGCCCTCCGGAGCCCCGGGCTCCGAGCCCCCGAGCCCCGGGCTCGGGCAGCTCGGGCTCCCGTGTTGCAGGCTGCGGTGAATGATGCGGCGTTTCCGGCTGCCGTGTGTCGGGCTGCGGTGTGTCGGGCTGCCGTGTGTCGGGCTGCCGTGTGTCGGGCTGCCGTGTGTCGGGCTCTGTGTCGGACTCGGGCCTGTCCATCTCGGAGACGATACCGCCCCCGAGAGACAGAATCCCGCACCCCACTCTCACCTGCCGAACCTCGTCGCGAGGTCTAGTCACATCGGCGGATTTGTATTTGGCCCCTGGTTTTGTAGTTGGCTTGCCACTATCGGTGATAAGTTTATCGAGAACGTGCCCTCAGACGGGAAGACCGGAGCCACGGTCGGAAGTCTGAGTTGCAGCGGCCACCTGGGATGGCCGTGGCAAGTGGGGATGGTGGAATAACTGGGGGGGCACCGTCGAAGTATGAAGGTGCGGCTTAGGCCGCACCTTCATACTCGACACCGAGTCGGGTCACGACCGTTCCATCGCCTCCCCAATCCGGCTGAGCGCCTCGGCCAGCACCGCATGACTCGTCGCGAAGTTGAGACGAGCGAATCCGGGCTCGCCGCCGAACGCCTCGCCCTCGCGCAGCGCCACGCGTGCTCGCTCCAGCAGTTCGGGAACAGGGCGGTCGCTCCACCGACGAAAGTCGAGCCAGGCGAGGTAGGTCCCTTGAGGTCGAGTCAGGCCGACTCCGTGACCTCGGGCCCATTCACACACTTGTGCTCTCCGTTGGTGCAGCACCGCCAGCGCTTGGTCGAGCCAATCGTCGCATCGCGTCCAGGCGGTGGTGGTGACGCGGGCGTTCACCGCCCGGGCATGTCCCACCATGCCCTCGGCCGCCGACCGCGCCTGCCCAGCAGCCTCCTCCGAACCCAGCAGCATGACCGCCGCTGCGATCCCGGCGACATTGAACGCCTTGGACGGCGAGGTCACGGTCACCGTCCGTCGCGAAACCGATTCATCCAGCGCTGCGATGGGATGATGGCGATGACCGTCGTACACCAGATCGGCATGAACCTCATCGGAGATCACGGTGAGGTCGCGCCTCACCGCCACCTCGCCAAGCCAGGCCAGCTCTTGGGGCGTGAACACTCGACCCGTCGGATTGTGCGGATTACAGAGCAACAACGCCGTCGCACCGTCGGCGATGCGGTCCAGCTCCTCCCAGTCGAGGGAACCGTCCGCACGATGGTCGATTCGCGACACCCGCCGTCCGGCGGACTCCACCGCGGCAAAGAACGGCGGATAGACAGGCGTGGTCAGCACGATCCGGTCGCCGGGACTGGTGAAGCGGTCGATGGCCAGCGCGACGCCTTGCATCACGTCCCGGGTCACCACCGCCCACGAGGGGTTCGGTCGCCAGCCGTGGCGGGCACTCATCCACTCGACTGCTGCCTCGGTGATCGCAGCTTCCTCGGCCGGGCGGGTGTACCCGAAATCACCACCGTCGACGAACTCGTCCATGGCCCCAACGATCGGGCTCGCCACCTCGAAATCCATGTCGGCCACGAACATCGGGATGACATCGGGGGGATGGCGGCTCCACTTGGCCCCAGTACGAAGGATCAGCTCCGAGAGCCCGGGTTCGAACGGATCGTGTGGGCCCGACACCCGGCGAGTGTAACCGTGGCGGCCGGCGCGCCTTCATGCCGGAGCGAACGCCGGATCAGTCGAAGGCGATCGCCAGAACGTCCTCAACGTCATCGAGCGCGTGGAAGGTCATCGCCTCCCGAACCTCCTCGGGAACGTCGTCCAGATCGAGCTCGTTGCGACCCGGAATGACGACCTCCGTCAGCCCGCCGCGATGTGCGGCCAGAACCTTCTGCTTGATCCCTCCGACGGGCAACACCGAGCCGCGCAACGTCACCTCGCCGGTCATGCCCAGCGTCGACTTGACCCGTCGGTCCGTCATGAGCGACACGAGCGCCGTCGTGATGGTCACACCGGCTGACGGCCCGTCCTTCGGTACCGCCCCGGCCGGGAAGTGGACGTGAAGCTTGCGATCGAATCGTGCCGGGTCGATCCCGAAGCGCTCGGCGTTGGCCCGGACATACGACAATGCGATCTGGGCGGATTCCTTCATCACCTCACCGAGCTGACCAGTGATGGTGAGGCCCGCCTCCCCGTCCATGTCGGTGGCCTCGATGAACAGGATGTCGCCACCCGATCCGGTGACCGCCAGCCCGGTGGCGACTCCAGGTTCGGCCGTGCGGTCGGACACCTCGTCGTGATGGACCGTCGGTTTCCCGAGCAATTCTCTCACCAGGTCCTCATCCACGACCACCGACTCCGAATCACCCGCGGCAATGCGGGTCGCCACCTTGCGGACGACCTTGCCGAGCTGGCGTTCGAGGTTCCGCACGCCCGCCTCGCGGGTGTATCCATCCACGATCGCAGCAAGCGCATCCTCTTCGAATGAGATCTCGTCCGGGTTCAGCCCCGCCGATTCGATCTGGCGTCCAACGAGATGATCGACGGCGATGGCCACTTTCTCGCGATCGGTGTAACCGTCGATGCGGATCACCTCGGTGCGGTCGAGCAATGGGGCCGGGATCGTGTCGGCGACGTTGGCAGTGGCGATGAACAAGACGTCGCTCAGATCGAGATCGAACTCGAGGTAGTGGTCTCGGAAGGTGTGGTTCTGTGCGGGATCGAGCACCTCGAGGAGCGCCGAAGACGGATCGCCCCTCCAGTCGTTGCCCACCTTGTCCATCTCGTCGAGGAGGAACACGGGATTCATCGTGCCTGCCTCCGTCAGCGCACGGGCGATCCTTCCCGGTCGCGCCCCGACATAGGTGCGCCGATGACCGCGAATCTCCGCTTCGTCGCGGACGCCGCCCAGCGCCACACGCACGAACGTGCGACCCAGCGCACGGGCCACCGATTCGCCGAGGGAGGTCTTGCCGACCCCGGGTGGGCCAACCAGGAGCAAGATGGCCCCGGCCGACTGCTCGCCCTGCTCCACCTGCCGCTCGGACCTCAGCTTGCGCACGGCCAGGTGCTCGATGATGCGCTCCTTGACGTCGTCGAGGCCGGTGTGATCGTCGTCGAGCACGCTCCGCGCGGCGGTCAGCTCCAGACGGTCCTCGCTCTGCCGGCCCCAGGGGATCTCGAAGACCGTGTCGAGCCACGTTCGCACCCAGCCATGCTCGGGACTCTGTTCGCTCATACGCTCGAGCCGGTCGATCTCACGGGTCACCGCTTCCTCGACCTTCTCGGGCAGGTCCGCCTCAGCCAGCTTCTCTCGGTACTCGCTGATGGCGTCGGTGCCATCTTCGCCCAGTTCCGCCTTGATGGCCTCCAGCTGCTGGCGGAGCACGTAGTCGCGCTGGGACTTCTCCATACGCTCGGCTGCATCCTCACGTACCTTGCGTCGCAGCGTGAGCTCGGCGAGCACTTCGCGCATCCAGACGATGAGCTTCCCGAGGCGCTCATGCACGTCAGTAGTCTCGAGGAGCTCGACCTTGCGCTCGAGCGACAAGTCGGGTGAGTACACGGCAAGGTCGGCCAGCTGGCCTGGATGGTCGATACCGAGGAGGCGCTCCGCCACGGGTCCCATGCCCTTGAGGTCGAGCACTTCGGCCACGATCGCCCGGTAATCCGCAACGAGCGTCTCGAGCGTGTCGTCGGTGAAGTCGAGGTCGGGCAGGGGATCGACGTCGACCCAGAGAGCCCTGTCGTCACGCGTGCGGCCGGCACCGACGCGAGCGCGAGCGATACCGCGGACGACGACGCCGTCGTCGACGTGCTGGATCTCGGCAATGGTGCCCACCTTGGCGTAGGCACCATCGATGCGAGGCACCAGCAGCAACCGGCGGTCGGCTCCTTCGGCAGCGGCCAGAGCAGTGAGGCCCTCCTCGGATTCGACGGCCAGGGTCACCACCATGTGGGGAAAGACCACGCCGTTGCGCAGGGGGAGGACGGGTAGCTCGAGACGGGTGGTTTCTTGCATGGGGACTCCGGAATCGGCAGCGGTCGACGGGATCAACCGATGTATGAGACACTCTATTCCAAAACTTGAGCTATCAAGACTCAACCTCAACGATTGGGAATATCGCCCCCTCAGAAAAAGTTGATAATGATCGACTCAAGTTATAAGCTCACATCAGACTAAGCAATCGAGGAGTTTCCCTACCATGGCACGTGCAGTCGGCATCGACTTGGGCACCACGAACAGCGTGATCGCCACGCTGGACGGCGGTGACCCCAGCATCATCCCCAACGCAGAGGGCGGCCGGACCACGCCGTCCATCGTCGCGTTCAAAGACGGTGAGGTACTGGTGGGCGAGGTCGCCAAACGGCAGGCGATCACCAACCCGGCCAAGACCGTCCGGTCCGTGAAGCGCCACATGGGCACCGACTGGAACATCGAGGCCGACGGCAAGACCTACACCGCCCAAGAGATCTCAGCTCGCATCCTGATGAAGCTCAAGCGAGACGCCGAGGCGTACCTGGGCGAAGAGGTCACCCAAGCGGTCATCACCGTTCCTGCCTATTTCGGTGATGCCCAGCGCCAGGCCACCAAGGAAGCCGGCCAGATCGCCGGCCTCGAGGTGCTTCGCATCGTCAACGAGCCCACGGCGGCATCACTGGCCTACGGGCTCGACAAGGAGCACGACCAACAGATCCTCGTGTACGACTTGGGCGGGGGCACGTTCGATGTGTCCGTTCTCGAGATCGGCGACGGCGTCTTCGAGGTCAAGGCCACCAGCGGTGACACCCAGCTGGGCGGGGACGATTGGGACCAGGCGATCATGGATTGGCTGGTGACGACGTTCAAGAACGAGCACGGCGTGGACCTGTCCAAGGACCCCATGGCGATGCAGCGACTGAAGGAAGACGCGGAGAAGGCGAAGATCGAGCTGAGCACCGTGCCCGAGACGGAGATCAACCTCCCGTTCATCACCGCCACCAACGAGGGCCCGCTGCATCTGCAGAAGAAGTTGACCCGGTCGGAGTTCCAGAAGCTGACGGCCGACCTGCTCGAGCGGACGAAGGCGCCGTTCCATCAGGCGATCAAGGATGCAGGGATCAAGATCGAGGACATCGACCATGTCGTGCTGGTGGGTGGTTCCACGCGCATGCCGGCGGTGGCCGAGCTGGTCAAATCGCTGACCGGCAAGGAGCCGCAGAAGGGGGTCAACCCCGACGAGGTCGTCGCGGCGGGCGCCGCCCTGCAGGCTGGAGTGCTGAAGGGCGACGTCAAGGACATCTTGCTGCTCGACGTGACGCCGCTCACGCTCGGAATCGAGACCAAGGGCGGGGTGATGACGAAGATGATCGAGCGCAACACCACGATCCCCACGCGCAAGAAGGAGACCTTCACGACTGCGGCCGACAACCAGCCTGAGGTCGAGATCCACGTGTTGCAGGGAGAACGCGCCATGGCCGGCGACAACAAGAGCCTCGGCAAGTTCAATCTGACCGGGATCCCACCGGCACCGATGGGCATGCCCCAGATCGAGGTGACGTTCGACATCGATGCGAACGGCATCGTGTCCGTGTCCGCCAAGGACCTGGGCACCGGCCGCGAGCAGGCGATGACGATCACGGGCGGGACGGCGCTCTCGTCCGACGAGATCGACCGCATGGTCAATGATGCCGAGAAGTACGCCGAGGAGGACCGCAAGCGGCGCGACACGGCGGAGGCACGCAACCAGGGCGATCAGATCGTCCACTCGACCGAAAAGCTGCTCGAAGAGCAGGCCGACGAGCTCAACGACGACGAACGCACGGCGATCGAGACCGCACTGGCCGATCTTCGAGAGACGTTGGGCAAGGAGGACGTCACCGGCGATGACATCCGCCCGAAGATCGAGGCCACACTGACGGCCTCGCAGGCTCTCGCACAGCGTCTATACGCCAAGGCGCAGGAAGAAGCCCAGGCAACGGCCGGATCGGACGACACCGTCGGCGTCGAGGATGACGAAGAGATCGTCGAGGCGGAGATCGTCGACGAAGGCGACGACAGCTGATCGCCATGTCCCACTCATACGACGACGATCAGGCAATCGCGCAGGCGGACGAGGGGGTGTCTCCTTCCACGGAAGAGACACCCCGCTCTCCCCAAGAGTTGGGAGTCGACCTTCCGGAAGATCCGGACGAGGCACTGGCGGTGATCACGCAGCACCTCGCGGAGGCCCGCGACACAGAAGCCGCCTACCTGGATCGCTTGCAGCGAGTCACGGCCGAGTTCGAGAACTTCCGCAAGCGCAGCCTGCGCGAACAGGCACAGCTACGCGAGATGGGTTCTGAGCGCGTGCTGGGGTCACTCCTGCCGACGCTGGATTCCTTCGACGCGGCGTTGGCGTTGCCCGCCGACACCGAGGCCGAGCAGCAGCTACTCAAAGGGATGGAAGGCACCTATCTGAAGTTGATGGAGGCGTTGGGCCGAGAAGGGCTGAGTGTCATCCCGGCGGTGGGCGAGAGCTTCGACCCCGCGGTGCACGAGGCGGTCTCTGCACCGCCGAACGCGTCGGGCCCGCTCGTGGTCGTGGCGGAGATCCGACGCGGCTACCGCCTCAAGGATCGGGTGTTGCGCCCGGCGCTGGTGGCCCTCGACATGGCTCCACCCACCGACGACCTCGAGGAAGCGGAGTGAATCGCGACTGGATCGAGAAGGACTACTACGGCGTCCTGGGTGTGTCGGCCACGGCATCACAGGACGAGATCAAACGCGCCTACCGCAAGCTCGCCCAAGCCAATCACCCCGACGCCAACCCGGAGGACTCTGCGGCGGAAGAGCGCTTCAAAGAAGTGTCTGAGGCATACGCGACACTGTCCGATCCGGAGGAGCGACGCCAGTACGACGAAGTGCGACAGATGGTCTCCGCCGGTGGCTTCAGCGGCGGGTTCGGCCCGGGCGGCTTCGCCGATGGAGGAGGCTTCGGGAGTGGACAGCGTATCCGCGTCGAGGATCTCGGGGACCTCTTCGGCGGGCTCGGCGGCCTCGGCGACTTGTTCGGTGGCGGGCGCAATCGCACATCGGCAGCCCGCCGGGGCACCGACCAGACGACCTCGATCCAGTTGTCGTTCGAGGACGCGATCCGCGGCCTCACCACCACCCTGGCCGTCAAGGGCGAGACATCGTGCTCACGCTGCCACGGCACCGGCGCCCAGCCAGGGACCGCCATCGACATCTGCCCTTCTTGCGGGGGCAGTGGCACGATCCCACAGAACCAGGGCTTCTTCTCGTTTGCCCAACCGTGCCGCCAGTGCAAGGGCAAAGGCCGCATCCCCGCTCAACCGTGCGACAGCTGCGCCGGCTCGGGTACCGAGTTCCGAACGAGGCGCATCAACGTCAAGATCCCAGCCGGGGTCAAGGACGGAGCCACCATTCGACTGAAGGGCAAAGGCGCACCGGGTGACAACGGCGGACCGTCAGGTGACCTCCTCGTAAAGGTGAGTGTGGACAAGCATCCGTTCTTCGGCAGGCGAGGCAACGATCTGACAGCCCGAGTGCCCGTGACGTTCACCGAAGCTGCGCTCGGCGCCGATATCGAAGTGCCGACCCTGAACGGTCCCGTGCGGCTCAAAGTGCCGGCGGGCACCAAGTCGGGCAAGACCTTCAGGATCAAGGAAAAGGGCGTTCCTGCCGCCAAGGGGAAATCCGGTGATCTCCTCGTGACCTTGGACGTCCAGGTACCGGCCAAGGTCTCCCGTGCCGCCAAGAAGCTGCTGGAGGAGTACCGCGACACCTATGAAAACGAGAACCCACGTGAAGAGCTGAGGTGGTGAGGATGGCAGATTCGAAACAGACGCAGGCAGTGTTCGTGATCTCTGTCGCAGCCGAGCTCGCAGGAATGCATCCCCAGACACTGCGCATCTGGGAACGAAGAGGGCTCGTTGAGCCGTATCGGACCCCGGGAGGCACTCGACGCTACTCACAGGAGGACATCGAGCGCCTGTCGCTCATCCAATCACTCTCGGACGAGGGTCTCAATCTCGAAGGCGTACGCCGGGTGCTGGAGCTCCGAAGTCGGATCGGTCGGCTCGAAGCGGAGAACAAGCGCCTCAAGCGGGACCTGACTGCGCAACGCGATGCGTTCGAGCAAGAGATCGCCACCCTCCGCAGAGGTCTCCGACGCGAGCTGATGGTCCGAACCAGCAACCCCTTGCACCGCCAGCGCTGACCTAAAGTGGCTCCTCGGAGCGACCGAGGAATCCCCGTGGACAACAGCGACGACCTGGCCGTGCTCCTGACCTCGCCGGGAGCAGTCCTCATGGCGGAGACGACCGAGGAGGAGAGATTCCTCGACCTGCTGCACGACATCGCTCGCAGCCGGTCGTTGCAGGTGTGGACCTGGTCGATCACGTCGGGGTTGACCAACCAATCGGGCAACGCCATGTACCAGACGGAGGACCCGCACAAGGCCCTCTCGTGGATAAGTGACATCTCGGCTCCGGCGGTGTTCGTCTTCATGGACGCCACGCCGATCCTTGCCGACCCCTACGTCGTCCGACGCGTCAAAGAGACCTCGCAGGGCCTCCGACCCGACCAAACACTCGTCTTCACCGCTCCCAAGCACGACGTCCCGGCGGAGCTCACCAGCGACGCGCGTCTGTGGAAGCTGCGACCTCCATCTCACCGAGAGTTGGTCGATCTGATCGCGACGACCACGTCGGCGCTCAACGAGCGAGGGTTCGCCGTGGCCATCGCCACCGAAGACATTCCTGAGATCGCCCAATCGCTGACAGGCTTGTCGATCAGCCAAGCGGAGAGGATCGTGCACGATGCAGCCCTTGCCGACGGAGCGTTGTCGGAGCGCGACCTTCCGGCGATCCGATCGGCCAAAGCCGAGTTGTTCGCCGCGGACGGCATTCTCGAGCTCGTGGAGTCGACCGTCGGGACGCTCGACGACGTCGGCGGTCTCGACGGATTGCGTCGATGGTTGCACGTGCGCCACGTCGGACGCGGGCAGGCGAAGCTTCCTTCACCCCGCGGGATCCTGTTGACGGGTGTGCCCGGATGCGGCAAGTCGTTGGCCGCCAAGGCGCTCGCCCACACCTGGCTCCAGCCGCTGGTGCTCCTCGATCCAGGCCGCCTCTACTCGAAGTACCTCGGCGAATCAGAACAAAGGCTCGCCCGAGCGCTCGAAGCAGTGGATGCGATGGCGCCCGCCATCCTGTGGATCGACGAGATCGAGAAGGGATTCGCCGCCGGAGGGGAGGGAGACGGCGGCGTGTCGACGCGACTCCTCGGCTCGTTTCTGCGCTGGATGCAAGAGCGACCGGACGGCGTGTTCGTCGTGGCCACCGCCAACGACGTTGCCGCCCTCCCCCCAGAGTTCCTCAGGAAGGGCCGGTTCGACGAGATCTTCTTCGTTGATCTCCCCGATCATCCCGCCCGCAAGGCGATCCTCGACCTCCACCTGCGCAAGCGGGAACTGAACCCTGCCGACTTCCCGCTCGACACATTGGCGGCGATCACCGTCGGATTCTCCGGAGCAGAGCTGGAGGCGGCCATCGTCGGCGGGTTGTACAACGCCTTCGCCGCCGACCGCGCCCTCGACGGCCCGGCGCTGGCTCAGGCGATGCGAGACACGGTTCCGCTGTCAGTGAGCAGGGCAGAGGATCTGACCGCGCTGCGCGCGTGGGCTTCCACCCGAGCGACACCTGCATAGCCGGAGAGCCCGCTACTAGGGTGTCGCCATGCGAGCCACCCGTCCTGCCCTCGTCTCCGTCGAGGAGCACACCAACGACCGTGAAGCCACCGTCACCGTCCGGCTACGGTTTGACGATCAAGAGCACGTCGGCAACACGACGGGCTCGGCCGACCTCCACGCCCGCCCTCGCCTCGTCGGCGAGGCGACGCTGCGGGCAGTGGAGCTACTCAGTGGCGGCCAGCTCGTGCTGGACCTGGCTGCCGTTGCAACCACCGACGTCGGGGCGTATCGCGTCGCCATCGCCCAGGTCGTCTCGAATGCGGCCCCGGCGCCCCTGGTCGGCTCGGCGGCCATTCACGAGGACGACCCCGGTCTGGCGACCGCTCGGGCGGTGCTCGATGCCCTCAATCGTCACGTGGCCCAAACGATCACCTAGCCCCTCAGATCTCTTCCAGCTCTCGGCGCAGCCGCACCCGCTCTGCCCGTCGGACCTCAGCTTGTGTCTGACGCCGGATCTCGTCGGGGACCTGCGCCTCCAGTTGAGGCACCGCCACCGGATTGCCCGCCTCGTCGACCGCCACCATGGTGAGGTGAGCAACGGTCGTCAGCTCGGATTCGCCTGTCCAGGGCACTTCGCGTTTGACCGTCACCTCGACCTCCATCGACGATCGCCACGCTTGGGTGAGGATGGCATCGATCTCGAGAAGATCGCCGATGTGGACCGGAGCCAGGAACGACAGCGAGTCGACTTGGGCGGTGACCACCCGGCCCTTGGCGTGTCGCATGGCCGCCACCCCGGCTGCGGTGTCGACCAGCTTCATGATGGAGCCGCCATGCACGAAGCCGGACACGTTGGCTTGCTCGACCCCCATGAGGAGGGTCATGGTCGTCGCACTCTCCGAGGGTGATCTGCCCTTCACATCTCCTCCATTATCTGATATAATCATGCTCAGATTTTCTTGTTCGATTAGACTAAATACTCCCAACCGAATGAACGACTGCAAAGATGAGATCGACGGGTGCTCCTCGTCGATCGCCCGCCGTTGGTCAGTGTCGACCTGAAGTGTTGACGGTATCGGCGGCATCGACCGAGCAGCCTAGAAGGTACTCGCCATGGACATGAACAAACTGACCCACGCTTCTCAGAACGCCCTCATCGCCGCCCGTCAGATGGCCACGACTCGCAACCACCAATACGTGACTCCTCTGCACCTCTTGGCGGCGCTGCTCGGGCAGACCGACGGCATGGTGTATCCGCTGCTGGCGCGGCTCGATGTCGTTCCGGCACAACTCCGCAATCGGATCACCGAGCAGCTCGACCAGTTACCCAACGTCTACGGCAACACCCAGGCCGAGTTCGACCGCGAAGCACTGGCCGTCATTTCCGGCGCCGACGAGATCCGAACCGACATGGGCGACGACTACTTGTCGGTCGAACATCTCCTGATCGCCCTGATCGACAGCGACAGCGCCGCCGCCAAGACAATGGCCGAATTCGGTGTCGATCTCGACAGATTCACGGCGGCGCTCGGAGAGGTGCGCGGCAGCCAGCGGGTGACCACCCAAGACCCCGAATCGACGTACAACGCCCTCGAGCAGTACGGGCGCGACCTCACCGAGGCCGCCCGGCAACAGAAACTCGACCCGGTCATCGGCCGGGACGACGAGATCCGGCGCGTCATCCAGGTCCTGTCCCGGCGCACGAAGAACAATCCCGTTCTCATCGGGGAGCCCGGAGTCGGCAAAACGGCGATCGTCGAAGGCCTCGCCCAGCGCATCGCAGACGGGGACGTTCCCGAGAGCCTCAAGAACCGCCGGATCGTTGCGGTTGACCTGAGCGCCCTCGTCGCAGGTGCCAAATACCGCGGCGAGTTCGAGGAGCGGCTCAAGGCCGTGCTCGAGGAGATTGCCGCATCGGAGGGAAGGGTGATCACCTTCATCGACGAAATGCACACGCTCGTCGGAGCAGGGGCAGCCGAAGGGGCGATGGACGCATCAAACATGTTGAAGCCCATGCTTGCTCGGGGTGAACTGAGGATGATCGGCGCCACCACGCTCGACGAATACCGCAAATACGTCGAAAAGGATGCCGCCCTCGAGCGCCGATTCCAGCCCGTCTTGGTCGAGCCCCCCTCCGTGGAGGACACGGTCGGGATTCTTCGCGGCCTCAAAGAGAGATACGAGGTGCACCACGGTGTCCGCATCCAAGACGCGGCGCTGGTCGCAGCCGCCGTTCTGTCCGATCGGTACATCACCGGACGCCACCTGCCGGACAAGGCGATCGATTTGGTCGACGAAGCCAGCTCGCGCCTCCGGATCGAGATCGATTCCATGCCCGAAGAGATCGATGAGCTGGAGCGCCGCATCCGCCAGCTCGAGATCGAGCGGGCTGCGTTGCAGAAAGAGACCGATGCGGCTTCGGCCACTCGTCTCGCGGCACTCGAGGAGGAGCGCGCCAACCTGAACGAGCAGGCCGATGCGCTCAAGGCGCACTGGAGCCTCGAAAAGGACGCCATCAGCGCAATTCGCGAGCTGAAAGAGGAGATCGAACAGGCTCGCGCCAACGCCGAACGGGCCGAGCGGTCCGGCGACTTGGAACGAGCGGCCGAGCTGCGCTACGGCACGCTGCCCGAACTGCAAGCTCAGCTCCAAGACCGCCAGGATGCCCTCGACCAGCTCCAGGCCGATACCCGGATGCTCACCGAAGAAGTAGACGACGAGCACATCGCCGAAGTCGTCTCCCGCTGGACCGGCGTGCCCGTCTCACGCCTGATGGAGGGTGAGATCAACAAGCTCGTCCGGCTCGAGGAGCACCTGCATCAGCGGGTCGTTGGCCAGGAGGAGGCCGTGCGCGCCGTCGCCGACGCGATCCGGCGCAGCCGCGCAGGACTTTCCGACCCCCACCGCCCGATCGGTTCGTTCGTGTTCCTCGGCCCAACCGGTGTCGGCAAGACCGAGCTGGCCCGCGCGCTTGCTGAGTTCCTGTTCGACGACGAACAAGCGATGGTACGCATCGACATGTCGGAGTACATGGAGAAGCATTCCGTCTCGCGCCTCATCGGCGCCCCGCCCGGATATGTCGGCTACGACGAGGGCGGCCAGCTGACCGAGGCGGTGCGGCGCCGGCCTTACTCGGTCATCCTCCTCGACGAGGTCGAGAAGGCGCACCCCGACGTGTTCAACACGCTGCTGCAGTTGCTGGACGACGGACGCCTCACCGACGGGCAAGGACGCACGGTCGACTTCACGAACTCGGTGCTGATCATGACGTCCAACCTCGGCTCGGAGCTGATCGATCCCGACCTTCCACACGAGGTGGCAGAGAACAAAGTGATGGGTGTGGTGCGGAGCCACTTCCGTCCCGAGTTCCTCAACCGAGTCGACGACCTGATCGTCTTTCATCGTTTGTCGAAAGACGACCTCCGCAAGATCGTCGACATCCAATTGGAGCTCGTGCAACACAGGCTCGACGATCGCCGCATCACGGTCAGGGTCACTGACGAGGCACTCGACTGGCTCGCCCAACACGGGTACGACCCGGCTTACGGCGCCCGCCCGCTGAAGCGGCTCATCCAGACAGACATCATCAACCCTCTGGCGGTGAAGCTGCTGGACGGCACCTACGACGAAGGAGACATCGTCGAAGTGGAAGTGGAGGGCGACTCGCTCGCCCTCCACTGATCCTGCGGCCGATCACCGAGACCGATGCTCCGCAACGCCACCAGCACGAGGACAGTGACAGCCGCAAAGGCGACGAAGGAGCCGTCGGCGATCCATGGGCCGAAGTTCATGAAGTACCACTGATTGGGAAACGAATGCACCGGGGCGCTCACATCGATAGGGCCGAGCGGGAGATAGAAGCGCGAGATCGCCAGCGCCAGCAGGCTGAACACGGCCAACCCCTTCCGGCTCACCGGATCGACCACCGAAGCTGTGAACGCGATCACAAGCGGCAGCACCCCCACCAGGAGCCGCGACTCCGATCCGACTGCCAGCAAGACGACACCAACCAGAACGAACAGCAGCCCGTACCCGAACTCGGCGGAGCGTTCCACGACTCGGGGCCATGCGAGGAACGCCAAGCCCACCACGGGTCCGTAGTACATCAGGTGGCTGACCGGAGCCACGAGCGGATTGGCTAGCGGCTGCATCACGATTCGTTCCAGGACGACGGACAGAGTGGGCTGTTCCACCACCGTGTTTCCCATCTGCCCGACGAGAAACAGCGCCACCACCAGCCATCCCGCAGCGAACAGGATCCTGACTCCAAAAAATGAACGCACGTCGGCCCACGACATGCCGAGCAAGCGACCCAACAGCGGGCTCAAGGCACTCGCCACGAAGATGGCCCCGACGAGACCGGACAACCACACCGCCCGCTGGGGAATGGGAGGGACGTCTTCGGCGATGATTCCGTTGCGGGACGCGTTGGCCCACAATCCGTACCCGAGCACCGCAGCCGCGAGTCCCGCGGCGGCGACTCGGCCGGCCACGCGCCGGACGCGAGCGTCGGCGACCGAGCCGTGCGGGGAGGCTGCCAAACCCAGCCCGGCCAGCGCCAGCACCGGCCAGGTGAACGTAGCGGCCACAGCGACGAGCCACATCATGATGCGACGGCGCTCCACTACAGCCATCGTCAACACGGACCCCAGAGCCAGGGCGGTGGTGTCGGTGAGCGTGGGGTAGAACGGGCCCAGGCGGAGAACCGCAAAGCTGCCGACGGTGCCCGCGAAGCCCAGCCAAGCCGTCCGGCGAGACAAGCGCAGCCCGGCCGCAGACCTCGTCCACGCCCACACCGCAACCGCCACGGCGGCCACGCCCAACCATCCGAACAAGTCGATTCGCGCCGCAATCGACGTGGCGCCCGTGAGCGCTGCCGCACCCGCCACGATCCCGGCTGGCAGCACGCGCATCATCCGGTATGCCGTGTACGACCTGTTCGTGACCGATTCCCAGAAGTCGCCGGCGATGGCCACATAGACCTCCCCGTCGAATCCAGCGCCGTCGTTGACCGGGATACGGTCGCTGAACAGTGCCAGCAGCGCCCCGCCGGCCAGCGCGATCGCCATCATCACCCACGCATCGCGACTACGCGACGAGAACGGGCGGTGCTCCAGAGCGTGGATCATCGGCGCGAGTCTAAAGCTGCCGCTCGCCCCCACCTCGAACCCAGACACCGTTGCCCTCGACGATCACGCGATCCCCGGTCCGGATGCTCGACAGCTGCTGTTCGCTCAGCTGGACGATTGGGCAGGGCCGTTCGGGATAGAGCTCACCGGCAACGATCGCACCCAGGACCAGGATCTGATCGGGGTAACCCACCACGATGGCCGCCGGCGCGCGACCGATACGGATCAGCTCGGCGATCACCGACGAGCCGCTGCTCGACCCACGGCCGTCCCCTACGACGAGGACGACATCCGCCACGGAGGCACCCAGCTGCGGATGGTGCCGATCGATGATCTTTCCGGTCTCGGCGTGTACTCCGCCCCAGAAGCTCAGAGGCTCGTCGAGCACCAGAGCGACGCCCTCGGCCCGACCGCCGACCAACGATCGCCCTTCAATCACGCCACACTCCCTCGTCCCAGATCGGCCGACCGGCCAGCGCCGACGCGACGACGTCTTCGGTGCTTCCGAATGCCACCTCAACGCCCAAGTTCCCCGGCGCGTAGTACGCCCATTTGGCCGAATCGGTCATCACAACTCCCTCGACTCGCTCCATGATCGGCGTCACGTATGTGCAGGTGTCGACCAGCAACGTGAACCCCGCCTCCTGCAACCGCGTGTCCACACCCGTCGATGCGGCTTCGGCCAGGATCGCTCGCGACGTCGACACGTAAGCCGCCAGCCCGGAAGCGACACGACAGTCACCGACCAGATCAGCCAAATGCCGAAGCTCCGAAAGGCTGTAGTGCGGAGTTCCCAGGCTGACCGCCCCGAGCGGCAGATCTCGCCGGGTGCTGAGGGCGTCGCGGGCAGATCTGAGATCGCTCATCGTGACCTCGACCCGGGGCATGGATTCGCTGATGCCGACGGCTCCACCATCGGGCGCCTCAGGCGTGATGCCCACGGCATGAAACAGTCCCACAGACCCCGACGCGGCCGCAGCCGCACCCAGCGCCTTGAGCTGGTCCTCGCTTGCCATCTCGAGGCCGACGATGGCCGGAACCAGCCGGCCTGCTCGTCGGCCGATCAAGTAGCCCAATACCGGGAAGAACACGTCGGCGGTGCGTAGCGAGTCCGACACCCCCTCCACACCGAACACGATCCCCGCCAGGCGGTTGTCATCTCGGTGCAGCCCGACATCCGGCACCCGGCCCGTCACGGCTGCGCAGATATCGATGAAGTCGCCGTAGCGTTCGGTCCTCGCCCCCAGCACCGAATTGGCGAAGACGATGGCATTGGACTCGGCCCACGCAACGTGCTCGCCCAAGGCGGGACGAACCGCAAGCTGATAGGGCGCGCACGTCCATGTCGGCTCGCAACCCATGGACCGGTAGGCCTCCACGAGCCGTGTCGCCGGCTCCCTGTGTTCACCTCGATACAGATCGGGGTGAAGGAGATCCAACGACGAAACGTTGAGTGTGGTCGGCACAGCCACATGCGCTTCCAATCTCACCAGCCGTTCGGCAAAATCCAGACTGGCTTGACCGTTGTAGAGACATCCGTCGATATGGGCGCCCGCCACGTCGCGCAGTCCGGGAGCATCGATCGCTTCGGCCACCCCTGTGATGATCCTCATTGCGAGCGCCGCCGCAGGTCCGCGGGCGCCATCCAGCATCGCCTCGTCAGCCGCCGACAGCTGGACGGTCACGGCGTAAGGCCGACGGTACAGGCCGGTCGGCCTCGCCAAGCGGGACCACGACATGGATGACGCATGGCGCCAGGGTACTGGCCGGGTAGCCTGATCGCGATGGCGTCCAAGGCCAGGGCTGAGAAGACATTCGCGGACCTCGAACCGCAGCTGCAAGACCTCTCGGAGTGGATGTTCCACCATCCGGAACGGGCGTTACAGGAGTTCGAGACCTCTCGGCGGCTGGCCGGTTGGCTCGAGGCCTACGGAGCCGTGACCTATCCGGCATACGGCCTGGCCACGGCGTTCGAAGTGACGGTCGGGACCCAGGGACCGCGCGTCGTGCTGTGCGCCGAATTCGACGCTCTCCCCGAGGTGGGTCATGCGTGCGGCCACAATCTGATCGCCACTGCCGCCCTCGGGGCGTTTGCCTCACTTGCCGAGCAGGCCGATGAGCTCGGCGTGCGCGTGACCTTACTGGGCACTCCGGCCGAGGAAGCGTACGGTGGCAAGGTCGACCTGATCGCAGCGGGAGCCTTCGACGATGCTGCCGCGGCGATGATGGTCCATCCCGCAGCGGTCGACGCGCTGGATCCGAACATCCTCGCCGTGCGTCACATCTCCGTCGAATACCGAGGCAAGGACGCCCACGCAGCTTTCGCTCCGCAGGTAGGCATCAACGCCCTCGACGCGTTCGTGCAGGCCTACGTCAACATCTCCACGCTGCGCCAGTCCCTGTACCCGACCGACAAGGTGCATGGGATCGTCACCCACGGCGGCGACGCTCCCAACATCATCCCCTCCCGGACGACGTCGTCTTGGTACGTGCGTGCACCAGAGGCAGTCCGCCTGGCCGAACTGTCGGCCAAAGTCGACGCCTGCTTCGAAGCTGCTGCCAGGGCGACCGGCTGCGCCCTGTCCATCACGCAATCGGGTCATACGTACCAGGAGTTGCAGACCAACTCCCACCTCGCCGCGACGTTCGCCGCCAATGCAGCCCGGCTTGGCCGCAAGCTGTTGCGCGGCGATGATCTGCCGGTGGGGGCGACCGGGTCGACCGACATGGGGAACGTCAGCCAGCTGATCCCGAGCATCCACCCCTTCATGAGCATCGATTCCCTGCCCGCGGTCAATCACCAACCCGAGTTCGCCAAGCACACGCTCGGCCCGGCAGGGCACCGGATGCTCAGGGACGGCGCGCTCGCCATGGCATGGACCATCATCGACCTGGCCGTAGAAGATGGCTTCGGCCGTCTGACGGACTGACGATCAGGCGGACGAATCAGTGGGGTCGAACAGTTCGAAGGACCCGAACATCACTTCGGCCGCGACCAGATCGGTCTCGAACCATCCATCCCACCCGTAGAACTCGAGCGAGTAGCCGCGGGCGCCGTCGATGAGCGTGATCGTGCGGACGGTGAACGACTCGTCGGGACCCTCCACGTCGGCTTCCGTCAGCCATCCGGGCAAGCCGGCCAATTCGGTCGGTTCAGATCGTCGCACCTCGGTCACCTCGCCTTCGAATGGCGTGATGAAGCGCAGGTTGAGCTCGGCGTAGTCCTCGACCCTCAGTCCTTGCGAGCTGGCGAGATCTTCGATGCTGACGGTGAACAGTGAGTCGTTGGGGACCTCGAGTGGCGGGGCGGCGGAGAAGGGCACCTCGAAGCCGTCGAAACTCTCGGCCGGGAACAGAGTCCAGTCGAGGGGGGCGTTGAGCCTGAAGCCGAACTGGTCCGACTCGAACGAGTAGTAGCCGTCCGGCGCGTCATGCTCCTCGACCTCGGGCGGGGCAGCTCGCACGAGCGACGGGGCGTTCACATCGTCGAACTCGTACACCAGCGACAGCGTGAGGTCGCCCGCGCCCTGTTCCGTGAAGCCACCGCTCGCCAGCATGCTCTCCGGCCCCGTGGCTTCCAGCTCGAAACGCACGACGTAATCCGACTGTACGTCGAGCCACACCTCGCCGCGATATGACTCGACCCCTGCGAGGTCGCGCGAGATGGGGTCGGGAAGCCAGCCCGCCAGCTCGCCCGCTCGCTCGGTGGGGAGCTGGTAGATCCGCACCGTCCCCCCATCGTGAGACGAAGTCGTCCACTCCGTGTCGTTCAGGATTTCATACAGTGGCGCGAAGTCTTCCGGGCGGACCGTCGCCTCGTC
This sequence comes from Acidimicrobiia bacterium, assembly GCA_041586155.1. Lineage (GTDB taxonomy): Bacteria > Actinomycetota > Acidimicrobiia > Spongiisociales > JAENVV01 > JBFGJH01. Next base: position 23,232 of record JBFHAT010000018.1, on the reverse strand, counting down.
GACGGACACCACGTCGATCGCCGTCAGCTCCAGCCAGGGCTTGCGATCCGCTTTTGACCAGCCCTCGGAGCCCACGACGACGATCTCGACCTGCTCGACGAGCTGGTCACCGAACCACGTCGTTGTGTTGAAACGGTCGGTTTCGTCGACCAAGACACCTTCGGTGACCGAGACGAGATTGATGTCGGTGGAACCGGCCTCCCGCACCGTCGCCTCGTACTGGATGCGGTAGCCGAACCCTTCGGCGGCGCCCGGGACCGAGACGGTGGCCGGCAGCGTGGTCGTCGTCGTGGGTGCCACGGTGGTGCTGGTGGTGACCGACGATGTGGACGTGGGCGCCGGGGGTGCGGTCGTGGTCGGCGACCCGCCACCTGTGCAGGCGGGCAGCATGATCAATGTCATGACCATGAGGGCGTGGCAGGCTCGCATGACCCGCAAAGGGTAGTGACGATCTGTCGGTCGACTGCCCGCCTGAATCCTGACGACGGGGCGTCAGAGAATCTGTGACAGGAACAGCTTGGTGCGGTCGTGCTGCGGATTGGTGAAGAAGTGCTCGGGTGTCCCCGCTTCCACCAGCTGCCCGTAGTCGAAGAACAGAACCCGGTCGGCGACCTCCCTGGCGAAACCCATCTCGTGAGTGACCACGAGCATGGTCATGCCCGAGCTGGCGAGCTCCTTCATCGTGTCGAGCACCTCTTTGACCATCTCAGGGTCGAGCGCGGAGGTGGGCTCGTCGAACAACATCACCTTCGGCTCCATCGCCAAGGCGCGAGCAATGGCCACCCGCTGCTGCTGGCCGCCCGAGAGCTGGCCGGGGTACTTCTCGGCCTGTTCGGGAATTCCTACCCGATCCAACAGTCGGCGGCCGATGGCCTCGGCTTCGCTGCGCGACTTCTTTCGCACCCAGATCGGGCCGAGTGTGATGTTGTCCAGCACGGTCAGATGGGGGAACAGATTGAAGGACTGAAACACCATTCCCACTTCAGAACGGATCGCCTCGATGTTACGCAGGTCGTTGGTCAGCTCGATCCCGTCGACGACGATCGTCCCCTCCTGGTGAACCTCCAGCCGGTTGATGCATCGGATGAAGGTCGACTTGCCCGACCCGGATGGACCGATGATGACCACCACCTCTTGTTCCTTCACGGACAGGTCAACGCCGTGCAACGCTTGGAAATCACCAAACCACTTCTTGACGCCTTCGCAGACGATGATGTCCTTGTCTCCGGGCACGTTGGTGTTCCTTTCCGCTGCTTACCGGGTACCGAGGCCGAGCCGCTTCTCGAGTCGGATCGATGCCCGAGAGAAGGCGAACGTGAAGATCCAGTAGATGACCGCCACCGCCACGATCGCCTCCATGAACGAACCGAGGAACTGGCTCTGATTGGGGATCACGTTCTTGGCGATCAGGAGGAGGTCGAACAGGCCGATGATCGCAACGAGCGAGGTGTCCTTGAAGAGCGCAATGACCTGCCCGACCAACGCCGGGATGACCGCTTTCAGGGCCTGCGGCAGAATGATGAACGACGTCTTCTGCACGATCGTCATCCCCAGCGCATCGGCCGCCTCGTACTGGCCCCTGGAGATCGACTGCAACCCGCCGCGCACGTTCTCCGCCAGGTATGCAGCCGAGAAGAGCGTGATCGCCCCGATCGCTCGGACCACGTTGTCGACTTCCAACCCGCCGGGAATGAAGAGCTGGAACAGGTTGGCCGACGCAAACAGCCATGTGATGAGCGGCACCGACCGGACCAGCTCGATGTAGAAGGTGCACACCGTACGCAAGATCGGCATCGTCGAGGTTCGACCGAGTGCCAGGATGACGCCTAGTGGGAAGGACAGGGCGATTCCGAATATGGCGAGGGCGAACGTCAGCGCGAGTCCGCCGAGGAACGTTGAACCACGGAACCCGAGCGCCGAAGCCGAGTCGCCCATCCGGAAGATGATCACGATGAGGAGCATCGCCCCGGCCCATGCCACGAGGAACTGCCGCCGTGCTGCCGGCGAGCCGGCGAACGTCGGGGCGAGCAGAGCGAAGGTGCCCAGGCCGAGTACCGACACCTTGAAGAGCATCAGTGTGTCGATGAAGGGGAGTGAGAGCAGTCCGAGCACGAAGATCGCTCCAGCCAGGAACCGACCCAGCTCGCCCGATTTGGGATCGGCCGCCCAGCGCAGGAACAGCCCTCCCAAGATCGTGAACCCGAGGAACACCGGCGTATCGAGGGTCAACACCTCCAACCAGTCGATGTCGGGGCCGCGGAACAAGACCATGTAGATGAACGGCGTCGACAGCACCCACAGTGCGATCAGCACCCGACGCATTCCGGGCATCGCCTCTCGCAGCCCCAGCCCGACCCAGTAGGTGACGACCCCGAGCACTGCCAGGATCGTCCACGGCACCTTTGTCGAGAGGGCGATCGGCTCCCACACGTCGGCGTTGAAACCCTCTTCGTTCACCCCCGGCACCGGCGCCTGCATCACCCAGATGAAGGCAATGAGGATGACAAGAGCGAGGCCCAACAATGTCATGGTCGAGACGCGGGGCTCCTTGGCCTCTTCCCCGAGACTGGCGGCGTAGCGATGAGCGCCGACTGCCAGCACGACGCCCACCACCAACGATACGATCGTGAGCCGCGGCGTCTCACCATGCCCGAGAATGTGCCAGATCGCCGAAGCCGACACCAGCGCCAGCCCAACGCCGATGCCGACCAACACGCGACTGAGCTCGCGCCACGCCAGCTTGGAGCCGACGCGCCAGTAGGCGAGGGAAAGCGCGGCCAAGACGACGATGACTCCGACGGAGACCCACACTCTCCAGAAGTGCTCGGTGGGGTAGGCCTGCACCATCAGCAGGCGGGCGTTGGCGGCAACCGCCCTCCAGATCCGGTCGCCGAGCGCCCACCCGATGATGCCGTGGGTGACGGCCAAGATCCCCACCAAGGTCACGATCGACAGCACGGAGTTGAACGGCGTGGAGAACAAGTTCTCGCGCATCCACACCCATGGTCCCGAAGGCGGCGGCTCGGGTGCCGGTGCACTCTCGGGTACTCCGAGATCGATGGAAACTGGGTATTGACGCGAATCCATCTAGCGCTCCACGAGCTTGAGCTTGTTGTTCCAGAAATTGACGCCGCTCGACAGCAACAGCGAGATGAGCGAGTAGAAAACCATCCAGATGAGGAAGACCGCCAGAGTCTGTCCGGTCTGGTTGAAGACAGTCTGGCCGACCTGAACGATATCGGAGTACCCGACGGCAATCGCCAGCGAGGTGTTCTTGGCCAGGTTGAGGTATTGGTTGCCGATGGGAGGAAGCACGATCCGGAACGCTTGGGGGAGAATCACCATACGGAGCAGCTGTCCGCGCTTGAGGCCGACGGCCAAACCGGCTTCGGTCTGGCCCTTGTGCACGGCCATGACGCCTGCCCGGACGGCCTCGCCGATGAAGGCAGCCGTGTAGATGACGAGCCCCAGCCACATAGAGGCGAACCCGATCGTGACCACCTTGCCGAAACTGGGGTCGTAATTCACGAACCGGCCTTCCGCCAGCCGGGGCAGGTTCGGATCGAAGGGCGCCTCCGTGGCGGTGAACGAGAACCGTTCGGCGACCTCTCCGAAGACCCGCTCCAGGCCGACCCTCTTGCCGAAAAGCTCGGCCTGACCGACGATTACTTCGGAGACCTGAGGGACGACGAGGAAGAACAACGCCATCAGGAGGCCCACCGCACCAGCCATCAAGATGCGATACCAGTCATCGTCGGAGAACTTGCCGTATCCGCTCGGCGTCCGTAGCTGGTCGAGACGCTGGCGGATGATCCACACCCCAACGGCCAAGGCGACCGCCGCCAGCACGATCTGCACGATGATGACGGGGATGTTGGCGGCTAGCGATTCCAACAGCCCGAACGCCACACCCACGAAACCCATGATCGGGTGGATGAACCAGCCGAGCACGGCGAAGACGATCGTGGCACCGATCGTCCATCGGCCGACATGCGCCTCGCCTTTCCCCGCCTCCTGGACGCGAATCCGCCAGCGATAGATCAGGTAGGTGAGGAACAGGCCGACCGCCATGAACGCCACCCATTGCCATCGAGTCGGCGTGGCGTTGAACCAGGGAAACGCGAAGCCCTTGGCGCTGAAGTAGAGCAGTGCCTCGTCGCCGAACGGCACTTTGATGGCCCTGTCCGCCGTCGCCTCCCCGAGCAGGCGGACCGCGACCTGCCAGAAGATGATCTGCACCAGCAGCGGGATGTTGCGAACGAGCTCGACGTACCCGGTGGCCGCCTTGTTGACGATCCAGTTGCTCGAGAGGCGGGCCACACCGATGATCGTTCCGAGCAAGGTGGCGGCGAGGATGCCGGTCCAGGTGAGGCGCAACATGTTCATCATCCCGACACCGAGCGCCTGAATGGCGGTATCGGGAAGCGTGTTGAATCCCTCGGAAAGCGTGATACCGATTGGTCGGGACAGGAAACCGAACGAGATGGTCTGGCTCTGTCGGGCGAGGTTGTCTTGAGCGGTGAAGACAAGGCCGAGAATCAGGGCGATCACGCCTCCGAGAATCACGAACTGGACTATCCACTTGAGGATGCGAACGTCGCGCCAGAGCGGCGGACGCGCTTGCCGCTCGATCGCCGACGCCAAAGACCAACCCTTCCCGGAGAGTTCCTGCTGGACACACTAGTAGGGGACGCCGAAGCGTCCCCTACTAAATCGCTGATCTTTTCTTGTGACTAGCGAGCGGGCGGGGCGTAGATGAGACCCCCGGCGTTCCATTGCATGTTGAACGAGCCCTCGCGGCTGATCTTCAGCTCCTCGAGGTTGTTCGTGAAGATCTCGTCGTAGTTACCGACCTGCTTGACCACCTGGTAGAAGGCGTCAGCCTCCAGGCCCATTCCGGTCTGCAATTCCTCCTCACTCACGCCGAACACGCGCGCCAGTTCTGGGTCGATCTCCGCATCGGCAATGACCTCGTCGATGTTGGCAGATGTCACGCCCTTCTCATCTGCGATGAAGGTGGCGAAAACGGTCCAGTCGACGATATCGGCCCACTGGCTGTCGTTCTGACGGTACACCGGACCCAACGGCTCCTTTGAGATGGGAGCCGGCGGGAAGATCACCCAGTCGCCCTCGGCGATGTCGCCCGCGGCTTCAGCCTGGGCGCGGTTGCCGTAGAGACCCGAAGCATCGGTGGTCACCAAGTCGCAGTCGCCCGCCTTGAGGCCCTCGATCGCCTCCGGGAACTGCTCGACGGTGCGCAGCTCGATGGTCACGCCGAATACCGCCGCGCCTTCGGTGATGTTCTTCTCCGTGGTGGTACCAGCGTTCGTGCACAGCACAGCCCCGCCGATGTCGGCAAGCGTCGACTCGGGCGTGAACCCGTCGTCGGCCGTACCCATCAGGCCTTGGCCGTCGAAGTAGGTGGTCGGTCCGAAGTCGAGTCCCAGCGTGGTATCGCGGCTCTGCGTGAACGTCGTGTTCCGCATCAGCACGTCGATCTCACCGGAGCTCAGCACCGTGAAGCGCTCGGCTGCGGTGGTCTCGACGAACTCGACGGCCGTGGCGTCGCCCAGCACGGCGGCGGCGACTGCCCGGCAGTAGTCCGCATCGAACCCGGTCACGCTGCCGTCAGGCTGCGTCTCCGAGAAGCCGGCTGCCGAACCAGACACGCCGCATCGCAGCGTGCCACGGGCCTTGACCGCGTCGAGCGTGCTGCCGCCCTCAGGCTGCGCAGCGGCGTCGGTGCCGTCCGTTTGCGTATCACCCGACGTTGCCGCGACCGTGGTGTCGCTGGTGTCGGTGGTACATGCAGCTGCGATCATGGCCAGTACCACGAGAGGCAGCATCAGTACCTTGAGTTTCTTGCTCATAAGTCTCCTTACCCACAGGTGAAGGCAGGAGGAGATCCCTCCTGCCGGCTGCAATGTACACAAACCGGCCGGATCGCTTCAACCGAAACCGCTCGCGAGTGCCTCCAGCGCGCGCCAATGCTCGCAAAGATTCAAATGCGTCGGTGGGGCGAAAGCGCCGATCTGGTCGCTCTTACACGCCTTGGGCGTGGATGACGGCACGGCGTTCGCGCGCCTGGTCGAGCTCGATGTAGAGCACCCGCTGCCAGCGGCCCAACAGAACTTCCCCGTCGACGATCGGGACGGTCACGCTCGAGGATCCTACGAAGAGCTGCCGTACGTGCGATTGGCCGTTCACGAGCTCGTCCTCCTGCACATTCTCCGTGCGTACGTCCCAGTCGTCGTGCTCGTAGTAAGCGTCCTTCGGGACGAGCGCCTCGACCCGGCGCCGGAAGTCGTTGATGAAGCCGGTCTCTGACTCGTTGATCGCGACCGATGTCGTGGTGTGAGGGGTGTGGATCGTGACCTGGCCATGGCGCACGTCGGACCGCTTGACCACGCCGCGCACGTGATCGGTCAAATCGAGGAACTCTTCACCTGTCGTGGTGCGGAAGTGGAGTACCTCGGTACGCACTCCCGGCGACGAGGACAGCACGGCGAGGGTGCCGTCCGGCTTACGCGTTGCTTGACGAATCATCCGGTCTTCCACAGATTTCCGTTCCTAGTTCGGGCGACATGTTAGGCACATGCTCAAACAACCATGAAACTGCGTGTGTCAGCTCAAGAAACGGGCCAAGGCACTGGACAGCGCCGAGTACTCCGGTGCCGACGTCTCCACATCTGGATCGCGGTCGTAGCCGCTCAGCGCCAATCGGGTCGACCGGCCGAGCGTCGCCACCGTGAGCCCGGTGAAGGACCGCGCCGAAGCCCATCCATGCACGGCCAGCGGGGACACGAACACAGCGGCATCGACTGCATCCAAGGCAGGTGAGCACGGGTAGGTGGTGTAGACGGGAGCTGCCACGATCATGCGTGCGGAGTCCGCCAGCGCCACGATGGCCCGCGGGTCGGTGTCCGACGCATGAGGGAACGCAACGGATCGCGCCTCGATCGCAGGCACCAATGAAGTCGCGAATTCGGCGCATCTCCCGTCACCCACCATCTCGACTGTGCCGCCCTTGGCCTCGACCGCCGCCGCCACAGCCCTGTTCGACACAGCAAACGGCGCGGCTGGCACGGCGGTGGCCGACCAGAGGATGTCGATGGGTCGAACGCTGTCGAGGACGATCAGGTCGACTTCATCGCAAGCAGCTCGTATCCGAGCGATGTGATCGGCGCTGCCGACCCGAGCAGTCGTGCACGGCAGCATCACCGGCCGCATGCCGACCGCGACCAGCTCGGACGCCATGCCGTCGGCACGGTCGATGCTGGACGTCACCCCCACGAGTGTCACCGCGCCAAACATACGCATCTGCGTGATGGCGCGTTGTTCGACCGCGCCCACAGAAGCGCCCGGAGGTACTCAGGCCGGGGGGAGTGTTCCGCTCACGGCCCGGGCGGCCCAGACGCCGACCAGCATCACGACGTTGACGACGCCGAGGACCACCACGGTGCGCTGGCTGACCCTCCACCACCCCTTCTTGTGGCCGAACCATGCGACCGCTCCGACGACAGCTTGTGCCACCACCAGCGGCACCAGCGGATGATATGTGAGCGCAGCTTGCACGTCGCCGTTGAGCAAGTGGGCCGTCGCCCGGGACATGCCGCACCCCGGACATGCCACGCCGAAGATGTTGCGGTACGGACAGAGACCCACACCGTCGCCGACCGGCCCCACCGCAGCGATGGCCGCCAAAGCCAGCCCCATCAGCGCGGGGCTGGCCCATGGCGAGGACCAAAGACGGCGGGCGTGAGACATCAGTTCACCGCAGAGGCGAATCCACCGATGGCCAGCGCCACGATGAAGAACAGGATGCCCAGCACGATCAAGGCACTTGCGATCATCCCGAGGATGCGTCCGATGTTGGCGGTCTGCCGGTTTTCGGGCGGCCGGCGCCCTGCATCGATGGCCTCGATCTCCTTGTTACCCATCACCCAGGCCACCGGGCCGAGCAGACCGCAGATCACGAGCGAGACGATGCCGAGCACCAAGATCATCGTGGCTTGGCTGTCCTCGGCGTAACGGGCTGGCTCCGTCATTGATTCCCTCCAACGTGTGCTGGTGAGACCCTAATCACTCGCACTCAGCGACCTCGGCAGATCCGAGCCTTCCGACGAGCGGGCGGCGGCTCGTATCTGCAGCTCCTGCTGCACGTCAACGGTGCCGGCCGTGGGCTGCCAAGTGTCGTCTGGTTGCAGATCCCACCCGACCGCCTTGGAGGAGCGCATCACATCGAGAGCCTCCTCGAGCCGTGATCGCAACGCCGGCGCCTCGACTGGCGCCATCGCCTCGACTCGGCGGTCGAGGTTGCGGGGCATGAGGTCGGCGGAGCCGATGAAGTAGTCATGGCCCCGGGCATGGGAACCGAATCGAAAGACTCGCGAATGTTCGAGATAACGCCCCACCACCGATCTGACCCGAATGTTCTCGGAAAGCCCCTCGACTCCCGCACGTAAGCAACAGATGCCGCGAACGAGCAGCTCGACCTTGGTGCCGGCCGCCGACGCCGCGTACAGCTCGTCGATCACCTGCGCGTCGACCAGGCTGTTGACCTTGATCACGATGTGGCCGTCATGGGCGGCCGCCTCCCGCCGAATCAGCTCGATCACCTGCGACCTCAGAGAGAACGGAGAGACCAGCAGCTTCCTGTATTTCTCCTGGCGCGAGTAGCCCGTCAGGTAGTTGAACAGGTCGCTGAGGTCGGCGGCGAGATCTTCGTCGGCCGTGAGCAGCCCGACGTCCTCGTACAACTTGGCAGTGGCGCCGTTGTAGTTGCCGGTGCCGACGTGGGCGTACCGCCGGACCGATTCGCCTTCGCGGCGCACGATCAGCATCACCTTGGCGTGGGTCTTGAGCCCGACGAAGCCATATACGACGTGAGCGCCCGCTTCCTCCAGCCGCCTCGCCCACTCGATGTTCTGTTCTTCCTCGAATCTTGCTTTCAGCTCGACGAGAACCACCACCTGTTTACCGGCATTTGCCGCGCTGATCAGCGTGCCGACGATCCCGCTGTCCTGGCCGGCCCGATACACCGTCTGCTTGATGGCGAGGACGTCGGGGTCGGCGGCTGCCTGCCGAAGCAGCTCCTCCACCGAGCCTGCGAAGGAATCGTACGGGTGCTGAACCAACAGCTCGGTGGTGCGCAACACATCGAAGATGTTGGGAGCGGAGCCGTCGACCGGCACCAGCGGCAGCGGCGTGTGGTGGGGCCATACCGGCCACTTCAGGTCGGGCCGATCCAGGCCGGCGATCGTCCACATCCCGGTCAGGTCGAGCAGTCCGTCGATTCGGTAGACATCCGAGTCGTCGAGCCGAAGCTCACGGCGCAGAAGGTCCACGGTATCGACCGGCATGTCCTCACCGACTTCCAGCCGGACCGCCCGGCCGAACCGACGACGGCTGAGCTCCATCGCCACGGCCTCGAGCAAATCGTCTGCTTCGGCTTCCTCGATCGACAAGTCGGCGTTGCGAGTGACCCGGAATGTGTAATGGGACAGGATTTCCATCCCGGGAAAGAGGTCGCCCAAGTGGTGGGCGATGACCTGTTCGAGCGGGACGATCCTTTCTCCGTCGGGCATGACGACGAATCGGCTCAGGATCGGCGGAATCTTCACTCGGGCGAATCGGACGGCAGCCGTGTCCGGGTCGCGAATCGTCACGGCCAGGTTGAGCGACAGGTTCGAGATGTATGGAAAGGGATGGGCCGGGTCGACGGCCAACGGCGTGAGGACCGGGTACACCGTGTCTCTGAACTGATCATCGAGGTGGGTGCGGTCGTCTCCGTCGAGTTCGTCGTAGTTGACGAAACGGATCCCCTGCTTCGCGAGCATCGGGATGACGATCTCCTCGGTGATCTCGGCCTGGCGACGCATCAGCTCTCCTGCCACCTGGCGGATGGCGCCCATCTGCTCGGTGGGAGTCATGCCGTCGGGCGGTGTCGTGCTGACCCCGGCGGCCACCTGCTCGAGGAGCCCCGCTACCCGCACCTGGAAAAACTCGTCCAGGTTGGTCGAGAAGATCGCCAGGAACTTGACTCGCTCGAGCAGCGGCGTCTCCTCCTCCTCGGCGATGGCCAGCACACGCCGGTTGAACTCGAGCCAGGACAGCTCGCGGTTGAGGTATCGGTCAGACACGCGGGCGAGTATCGCAGCACATGCGTCTCATGAAAACTGGTCGCCTCGCTTCGATTCGCCTGGTCAGAGGCTCACTCCGTGCAACAGCACGGTCACCATCGCCTCGGTGACTTCTGCGCTCCTGCCCTTGGGATCCTCCGACTCGATCAGCGCTCGCGCCCCGGACATGATGAGGTCCTGCATGAAGCGTCCGGCCAGGTCGACGGGAAGCTCCCGCAACTCGCCGGACTCGACCCCGGCGGCGTACGCGGCGCCGAACTCCCGAGACAATCCACGGTGAGCCACCGCGACGCGTTGCTGTGTCTCTTCCGACAGACGGGGCAGCTCGCGGTGGAGGATCAAACCAAGCAGCGGGTCGTTGGTGATGAACTCGATCATTCGCACGGCCAGCTCGGCCAGCCGTTCCTTGCCTGAGAGCCCGGCCGGCATCGAGCCGACCATCTCTTCGATCACGGTCGGGAGCTCGTCCTCGACGAGCGTCGCGACGAGGTCCTCCTTGTCGGTGAAGTACTCATAGAGGGTCGTTCGCCCGATCCCCACCTCACGAGCGATGTCCCCCAGCGACGTTGCCTCGAAGCCGAGCTCCTGGATGAGCTGCTTGCTCGCCTCCAAGGCTTGCGATCGGATCAACGCCTTGTGCTCTGCGATGTTGTCGGCCCGGATCTTGGGCATGGGTCGAGTGTAGTGACGGCGTTCGCCAGCGTCCCGAGCCCCGATTCGACCGAACTACCATCGCCCCCCCAACCAGGAGACGCCCATGCCGGCAACGATCGTGCTCGGATCCCAATGGGGCGACGAGGGCAAAGGTCGAGTCACTGACTACTTCTCCGAGTCGGCCGACTTCGTCGTGCGATACCAGGGGGGAAACAACGCAGGCCACACCATCGTCATCGGTGACGAACGGTTCGCCCTCTCGCTGACGCCGAGTGGGGTGATGTATCCGAACACTGTCCCGGTGATCGCCTCCGGGTGTGTCATCGACCCCAAGGTGCTCTTGGACGAGATGCAGATGCTGCGTGATCGTGGGATCGATCCCGGCGGCCTTCGCATCTCGTCGAACGCTCACCTCATCATGCCCTACCACCGCAAGATCGACGCGATGATCGAACGGTATCTGGGCAGGCAGCAGATCGGGACGACCAAGAAGGGAATAGGGCCCGCCTACACCGACAAGTACGCCCGCTCGGGCGTCCGCGTTCAGGACCTGTACGACCCCAAGATCTTCCGTGACAAGCTCGAGGTCGCGCTCGTGGAGAAGAATCGGCTGCTGACTCGGGTCTACAACCAGCTGCCGATGGACGCCGAAGCCATCGCTGATGAGTACCTGGCGTACGCAGAGCATCTGATGCCTCACGTCACGGACACCTCGCTCCTGATATGGACGGCTCTACGCGACGGCAAGACGGTCCTATTCGAAGGCGCGCAGGGAACGCTCCTCGACGTAGATCACGGAACGTACCCATTCGTGACCTCTTCCAACCCAACCGCGGGCGGAGCCCTCACCGGGGCGGGAATTGGTCCCAAAGAGATCGATCGGGTGGTTGGCGTCGCCAAGGCGTACCTCTCTCGGGTGGGTACAGGGCCCTTTCCCACGGAGCTGCACGACGAGACCGGTGACCGCATGGTCGACCTGGGTGGCGAATACGGAGTGGTCACGGGGCGGAGGCGACGCTGCGGCTGGCTCGATCTGATGGCGCTTCGATATGCGAGCCGCGTGAACGGGCTGACCGACGTCTTTCTCACCAAGCTCGACATCCTGTCGGCGTTCTCTGAGCTCAAGGTGGCGGTGGCGTACACGTCGCTGGGCGAGCGGTTCGAGGAGTTTCCGCGGCAGCAGCGTGTCCTCTACAACTGCCAGCCGGTGTACGAGACCTTGCCCGGGTGGAAGACGGACATCTCACACATACGCGACTACACCGACCTCCCCAAGGAAGCCCAGCACTACGTCGAGTTCATCGAGGATCGCCTGGCGACCCCGGTGCGATGGGTCTCGGTCGGACCGGAGCGCAGCCAGCTGCTCGAGCGAACGTGAAGATCCTGCTGGTCGGATCTGGGGGGCGAGAACACGCGCTCGGGTGGCGACTCGTCCAGGACGAGGGAGTCACCGTGACGTCGCTTCCCGGCAATCCCGGCTTGGCCAGTGTCGGGCCGATGATCGAAGGAATAGGTCCCACGGACGTCGGGGCGATCGCCGAGATGACCAGGGTGCAGCAAGTCGACCTGGTCGTCGTCGGGCCCGAGGCGCCGCTAGCCGCCGGTCTGGTCGACGCATTGCAACGGGTGGGCGTACCTGCCTTCGGACCCACCATGGCGGCTGCTCGGCTCGAGTCGTCCAAAGCCTTCGCCAAGGAGATCATGGACGCGGCGGGTGTGGCGACCGCCGGTTGGCGATCGTTCACGAACCCCAGCGCCGCGATCGCGCATCTCCGGTCCAGCGACGGCCCCTACGTCGTCAAAGCAGACGGGCTCGCGGCCGGCAAGGGCGTGCTCGTGAGCACCGATCGGGACGAAGCCGAGCGCTGGGCATGGCACTGCTTCGACGGAGGGTTCGGCGACGCCGGGACGAAGGTGGTCATCGAGGAATTCCTGGATGGCCCTGAACTGAGCGTGTTCGCCGTGACCGACGGGAGCCGCGCCGTCGCCCTCGAGCCGGCGCGCGACTACAAGCGCTTGGGCGACGGCGACGCTGGGCCCAACACAGGAGGAATGGGCTCTTACAGTCCGGTCCCATCCCTGCCGGCCGGGATCGTCGGCCACACCCTCGACGCCGTCGTCGCTCCGGTGCTCGCCGAGATGCGCAGCCGCGCCACGCCGTTCTCGGGATTCTTGTACGTGGGTTTCGTCCTCACGGACGACGGTCCACGGGTGCTCGAATTCAACTGCCGGTTGGGTGACCCCGAAACCCAAGCGGTGCTGCCCCGTCTGCGAGGATCGCTGGCGGACCTCCTGCTCGGGGCAGCGACCGGAGCGCTGACGAACCATCCGCTCGATTGGGACTCGCGCAGCGCAGTCAATGTCGTGATGGCTGCTGCGGGTTACCCGACCGAGCCACGCCAGGGGGATCAGATCGCAGGCTCCCTCGACCAGCGGGCAGATTCCCTCGTCTTCCACGCCGGCACCGAGCTGCAGGGTTCTCGCCTCCTGACTGCGGGCGGAAGAGTGGTCAGCGTCGTGGGTCTGGGGGCCGATCTTCGGGCCGCCCGTACGGCGGCCTACGAACGGGTCGCTACCATCTCGTGGCCCGGAGTGCAGTACCGCACCGACATCGCAGGAGAGAAATGAGCAAGGTCGCCATCGTCATGGGCTCGGGCAAGGATCGCCCGGTCATGACCAAAGCATCCCAAGTTCTCGAACATTTCGGCATCGAGCACACCATGCAGGTCATGTCGGCTCACAAGACGCCGGACGTCGCCTTCGCGTTCGCCTCATCGGCTCGCGCCGACGGCTACGGGGCCATCATCGCCGGAGCAGGCAAGGCCGCGCATCTCGCGGGCGTGATGGCCGCCAAGACCACACTGCCGGTGATCGGCGTACCGCTGAGCGCTTCCCTGGATGGCATGGACGCTCTGTTGGCGACCGTACAGATGCCGACCGGGATCCCTGTGGCCACGGTGGCGATCGACGGTGCCGCAAACGCTGCGCTGCTGGCGATTGCCATTCTGGCGACGGGTGACCCGGATCTGGCCGACCGGCTCGACACATACCGGAACGAGCTCGCGAGCGAGACGCTCGCCGGCTGACCCGACACCTCAGAGCAGCCTGCGGAGGGCAGGAGCGAGGTTGCCACGAGTGTGCAACTCGATGGCACCCAGGCCGAGCCACTGTGCCATGGACTCCAGCTGCCCTGCCATTGCCGCCGCGACGGCGCGAGCATCGGTCCCGGGCTCGCTGAACACGCCTTTGACTTCGAGCCGCCCCCCAGACCGGTTGGCCTTCAGGTCGGCGCGGCCCACCAACCGGTCACCGAGCAGGAATGGGTAGACGTAGTAGCCGTACACCCTCTTTGGCGCAGGGACGTAAATCTCGATGCGGTATTCGAATCCGAACAGACGCTCCGCCCGTTGCCTGTGCCACACGACCGGATCGAAGGGCGAGAGGAAGGCTGCTCGCTCGATCCGGCGAGGAGTACGCGCTTCCGGATCCATGTATCCAGGCTCTCCCCACCCCTCGACCGTCACCTTCTCCAATCGGCCCTCCTCGACGAGCTCCCGCACGATCGGACGTGCTTCGGGCATGCGGATCCGGTAATAATCGGCGAGGTCCGAGGCGGTACCGACACCGTGGGAGCCGGCCGCGGCCAACAACATCATCCGCTGAGCTCGACGCCGCTCCAGCGGAGGTCGACTCAACACCGCCGCGGGGATTACCCGCTCGCTCACGTCGTAGAACCGCATGAAGTTGCTGCGGTGGGCGCACGTGACCCGGCCGGCGGCGAACAGCCACTCGAGGGCCCGCTTGCCCATGCCATAGCCCCACCATGGACCCGTCCGGCTCCCGCCGTTGTGGATGTCACCGACCGCCAGCGGACCGTCCGCTTCGACCTGGCGATAGATCTGTTCGACATAGCCGGTAGTCAGACCGTGTCGGAGCGGCACATCGTTCATCCGATGGCGGTACCACGGGAATGTGTCGATGGGAAGGAGCGACGCCTCATGGCCCCAATACTCGAACAACGCGCGGTCCGTATACGCCATCTCGTCGATCAGGTTCCGCCGGTAAGGACCGAGGCGCGAGAACAGCGGCATGTAATGCGACCGCACGCAGACGTTGACGGAGTCGAGCTGCAGGAGACCGATCCGCCCCAGCACTCTTCGAGCGTGGCGACGATCCACCGAGCCGCGAGGCATTGGATCGGCGAAGCCTTGAGCGCCGAGGGCAATGCGGCGCGCCCGGCCGATGGTGAGTGAACGCACCCGATCGACGCTAGCTCGGCGTCATCGCGGGATTTCGTCCCGCTTTCGCCCACGGCCGGCCCGCGATTGGATATTGTTCAGCGACAACGATGATCGTTGCCGGGAAGGTCTCCCAGTTGGGTCGTGTCGAGAAAGGCGCGCTCATGGATGAGAGTCGAATGCAGTGGGCACGTTCGACCCCGGACCCTCGGGTGGCTACGTCGCGGCCGAGAACTCTCCGGCTCCGACGTAGTTCGCAGCACGTGTCGACCGCTGCGCCTGTCTCGCCACTCCCCCGTCCGGCGACGCACGGATCCAGGAGGTCGGCTAGATGCGGTCACGACACGACAAATCATTGAGCGAGCCGGACGGGATCGTCGAGCAGGGCTGGAAGACGACATATTCGCTTCGCGTCCCCCATCGGCCGCCCGGCGAGGTCATGGCTGCCTGGTTGGGTGATCACGACCGTTTCTGGCCCCACCACGAAGCCCGGTTCCGGCACCCGTTGGCAGGTGTGGAGCGCAACGAGCTGGACGGCATCGAAACCACCGAGGCTCCTGTGGTGTTGTCGAACGGCGTCACGGTGATGTGCTGCGACCAGAGCCGGTTCGAATACACGACTCCACCCGAGGTCAGCGAATGGGGTGACCACGTCTCGTTCGGTGCCGACCCGGCGGACGACGGCAGCATGGTCCAGGTCGATGTGCGCACGGCACACCTGCGCGACGCTGCCCTGGCAATCAGGCGATATCGGAAACTCGACCGCCTGTGGACGGCCACCCTCGAATCGATGGCACACTATCTGGCGTCGCCGGACGGCGTCGTCGAGGTGTCGCGTACCAAGCTCAGGCGGAGCCGCTCTGGACGGGACCAATCCTGAGGATCACACAAGAAGCGCGAACGCCAAGACCATCGCGATGAGGACGGTGACACCGCCGGCGACGGCGTGTGGGACGATGCCGCGAACTCGCGGCGGATCGTGATCTCGGTGCGCCTGCGTCCACAGATCGGCCACGCCGACGCCGATCACCGTTGCGGCCAGTGTGAGACCGGTGGCGAAGACGACGCCGGCAACGCCGCCCATCCCGTCGATACGGCCGAGGAGGATGGCGACGATCCATACCGGCAGCGTCGTGATCAGCACGACGACGATGGGAACGGCGCGAGAGGCGACTTGCCACGGACGGCGCTCGACCAGAGCCAGCGCCGGAGCGGTGAGGAGAACGACCGCGGCCAGCGGGCCCCACAAGAAGCTGGCGGCCGCCACCACCGGCAGCAGGAAGACACCTGAGATGAACGCCAATCCTCCGGCCACGATGGAGGCGTTGCGAAAGTCCCAATCAGTCGAATCGGCTCTGAGCTCTTGGTACACGTCGCCGTAGCTGGGAAGGCCGGCTGCCATCAGCGCCGGCTCGAGCCCTGGTGCGTCGCGAGGATCGCCAGGCCCGATGTCACCGCCGAGACCGGGCTCGTCAGCGAGGTCGTCGGATCCGACCGGTGTCTCCGGGGCCGGACGGTGAGCCGGCTCGTCGAACACGGACTCGTCGGATCGATCCATCAGTCGAAGATTGCCGTCCCGTAACACAGGACCTCGCTCATCGCCCGGCCCTGGTTGACCTGCACATTGCCGCCGATCTCCGACGTCTCGAACCGGACATTGATCACGGCACGTGCACCCTTGCCCCGCGCTTCTTCGATCATCCTGAGCCGCGCCTCCGCCTTGCCACGCTCCGTCATCCTCACGAACGACTTCATCTCTCCACCGACGAGCGTGCGCCAGCTGGAGAGAAACGTCTTGAAGTAGTCGGCGGCGATGACAACCTGGCCCATGACCAGCTCGCCATTGGTGGGGATCATCCCCGGCGGGATGAAGTCGATGTCGTAAACGGGGAAGTCGGCGTGGCGGCGATCCCGCTCTTCCAGGTCGGAGAAGTGGCGGCGTTCTCGACCCGAGCCGACGAGGTATCCGATTCCGATCAACGCAACGAGGAACAGAATCCCCGAAAAACTGAACAAGACGTCGAACAAACCTTCCATCAGCGGTTCAGCTTGGGCGCCACGACGACGGCCGTTCCGTACGCGTAGAGCTCGGCAGCACCGGCCGCGACCGACGAGGTCGTGAACCGCACGTTCAAGATGGCGTTGGCGCCGAGCTGGCTCGCTTGTTGCATCATTCGCTCCATCGCCTGCCGCCGGGACTCGGTGAGGAGCTCGGTGTACCCGGTGAGCTCGCCACCCACCAGGTTCTTCAATGACGCTCCGATGTCACGTCCCAAGTGCTTTGCACGGATCGTGTTCCCCTGCACCAGGCCCTTGAGCTCGACGATGTCATGTCCGGGAACATGCTCCGTGTTGACGACGATCATCCCTTGGCGCCTTTCTGTGAGTCCGGTCGTCAGACTACGAACGGACTCGGCGGGTTCCATGGTTTGTCACGTCCTGGGCGCCGATGCGGCTAGCCAATGGCGCACCGCAAACCCCAGTCGTAGCTGCCGAACGCCACCCTGGCACTCACGGGAGGTTCATCGGCCATCCATCGGCGAAGCGCAATCGCCACCTGCCGACGGCGAGCCGGCACGAAGGTCGGCATCCGCCCCGGCCGCACGAAATCCGATCCATACCAGAGAAAGACGCGGGACAGGTGCAGCGTGTTCGAGGCCGGGTCGTAACTCGCGCCGCCCGTCGCCAAGAACGAGCCCATCTGATCGTCGAGCTGGCCAGCGAGGTCGTCCTCGACGTACGGTCGAGACCGCAGCACTGGACACGACACCGACCCGCACACCAGCGCTCCGTGAACACGAGGGTCCCCGAACCGCCGGATCTTCCCATGCTCCATTGCATCGAGCGACAGCGATTCGCCCTCGATGGTGACGATCGGCGTCGAGAACCCGCCGGGAACACGCAGGACGGAGGTGACGTCCTGGTCGGCGGCCGTCGCTGCCAAGCGCAAGGCACCGGCGTTGTAGACGTTGAGCCAGAAGGCGAGAGCGGCGGACGCCGACAGGGTCGACGGGTGCTCGGCTTCCATCTCGGCAAGGTATTTCTCGAGATCGCTGCGCATTTCCGCCAGTCCGGCCATGCCGTTGCGGGCGAGGCGCTCGAGCAACGTGCCGTAGGAGGTATGCGAGGGCCCTCTCCTCGTCCCGAACCGAGGCTCGTCGACCTTCACGAGGGAACGAACGATCGAGATCAGCACACCGAAGGGATTTGGACCGCTCACGTCATTCGTCAACCGGCGACGGCGGCTGCATGTTCCCTGGCCCCGAAGGCCAGGCTCACCACGGCGACGACCGCCGCTGCCATGTCATACGGGAGGATCCTCCGCATGATCTCTTCGCCGATGACGAGCCAACCCCCATCGGCCGCCAGGCCGACGGCACCCAGGTAGTTCCAGAGCGACCACACGCAGAAGACCCCGAGCAGGCCGGCCGCAACGAGCCCAAACCGCTCGTTTCGCCACCAGCGCACACCGAGGTAGAGAGTCGCTCCCGCCCACACGATGTCCATCGACGACAAGAGCTGGAGAAACTGAAGCGACGGCTGGTACCGCGCGGCCGCCGAGCTCGCCAGCGTCACCAGTGCAACGGCGCCGGTGGCGAGCAGGACCACGAAGGTGGCACCGGCAACCGCCCGCCACAACGGAGTCCGCCGCGCGTTGGCGAATGGACCCGCCTCCGCCAGCGGGGCGAGATCCACCGCAACCGCCAAGCCGAAGCCCACGAGCACGCTGAGATGAGCGAGCACGAACGGGACGCTGGCCATTGGCCCGAATGGCAGCAGGAGAAGCGAAGACGCCGCTCCCCAGGCCACCCACCTCCCCCAACGCAACAGTGCAGCCTCGAGCTTCACGACCCGAGCGTATCGCGTGAGGGTGGGAGTTCTCGCCGAACAGCCGGATGGCGTACCATTTGCGGCCGATGTGGTCCCGATTCCAAAATTGGATGCCTGCCACGACGAGTGGACGGTGGAGCTTCTTCGGCGGGCTCGTGCTCGTGGTCTCCGGCATGGGCCTCGCGGGAGCAGGAGCGTTGTTCGGTTCCGTCGAGCGCGTTCCGCTGCAAGAGACCGACGCCGCCCAGGAGGCCATCGACGCCCTCGACGACTCCGAAGCGGGCGCTCTCGAAGGTGAATTCGAAGCGCTTCAGCCGTATGGGCCGATCACGGACGAACGGCTACTACAGCTCATCGCCGAGGCCGCGGCGGCCGGGCGACTCATCGACCGGGCGGACGAGTTGCAGTACGGGGTCAGCCCGGCCAGGCCGGATGACGATTTCGAGACATACCTGCTCATCGGTTCGGATGAGACAGGCGTGCTGGCCGACGTGCTCATCTATTACATCGAGCCGGTCGACGGGTCGACACCCACCATCGCATCGATCCCACGCGATCTCTATGTTCGCTCACCGTGCACCAACCTGAACTCTCGTATCAATGCCAACCTCAATGGGTGTGGCGACGCCGTCAACGGGCCCACGCTGGTGTCCATTGCTGTCAGCCGTTTCACCGGATTTCAGGTCGACCATTTCGTCGTCCTCGACTTCGAGGGATTGCGGCGGATCGTCGACGCCCTCGGAGGGGTGGAGCTGTGTTTCGATTACCCGACGCGAGATCGCAAGGCCCACTTGGATGTGCCGGCCGGTTGCTTCGTTGCCGATGGGGAGACGACGCTCGCCTATGCACGGTCTCGACAGACCCAGCAGCTCCGCAATGACGAATGGCTCCCCGTCGGCGCCGACGACTTCAGCCGTCAAGCCCAGCAACGGGAGGTCCTTTTCAAGCTCTTGGACAAGCTGAGCTCCTTCTCGTCGATCACCGCATTCGCCGACGTGGCCACGACGCTGGCCGACCGAATGCAGCTAGACGACCGATGGACCGTCACCGAGGCGATCGATGTGGTCTGGGACCACCGCAACCTGAACGCAGACGATGTGCTCACGGTCGTCGTCGAGGCCGAGGACTATCGCACGACCGGTGGCGCCGCGGTGCTGGTGCCAACCACCTCGTTCGCCAGCCTCTACGACGAGGCACAAGAGGCGTCACGAGCGGCCGCCGCCAAACAGTCGACGATCGGCGGCACCTGAGCGAGCTCCAGCGCAGGGGCGGGAAGCCCTCGGGACCGATGGGGCCCGACTCAAAAGCCGACCCTCTGCCCCTCCCATGGTGGAGGCACCCGCTCGACCCATTCGGAAACCGACGGACCACCGAGGCGCCGTAACCGCCAGGAGCCGTACAGCTGGGTGGCGATGATCAGCGCGATGATGGCCGGCCAGCCTCCTCCGATACGTATCGCCGCTGCCAACCAGATCTGGTCGTCCGCGACGGCTCGCCACTGGAGGAATGCGCGCGAACCGAAGAACACCGCCCACACAACGGTGGTCTCCGAGTAGGCGGGCCGGACCTCCTTTTGTCGGTACCAGAGCGCCGGCCACCCGCGGGTCAGCTGGGAGATCAGCGCCACCGCCGGCCGCCCGGCGGCGACGCTGATGAGGAACACCACCGAATAGACAGCGCCGGTGACGACCGCGGGGATGAAATAGGCCTCGCCCTGGTTGGTGTACGCCGCGTACGCAGCAGCGAGGACCGTTCCCCCTACCCCCGCAGCGGCATAGCGGATCGGACGACGGCGAGCCAGCCTCCACACAACCAATGCCCCAGCCGCCGACAACGCCACAGTTGCCGCCGTTCGAGGGCCGGCCACGGCATTGGACCCGACGAAGATGGCTGGGGCGACGATTGCGTCGAACCAAGAGCCGATCCGTCGAGAGTGGTCCGTGAGGTCGGCTCTGACGTGGCGAAAGAGTTCGCGAAACGTATCCACGACTGTTCTACGGCGCGGACGGCCCGTCCGGTTCAGCCGACAGCACGACGGTCGACAGCCGCTCGTAGACCGTTGCGCTGTGCCGGAGATGATAGGTCGCGTCGAACAACTCGTCGAGCTGGGAAGCCGGCAGCGGTACCTGTTCGTCCACTTCCAGCAAGTCACGCAGCGCCGAGCCCTCGTCCCACGCTTTCAGCGAGTGTTGTTGAACGATTCGGTAGGCGTCGTCGCGAGCGACTCCTCTTGCCGCCAGCGCCAGCAACACCCCCTGGCTGAACACGACTCCTCGGGTGGCGGTCAGGTTGGCGGCCATCCGGTCGGCGTCGACTTCAAGATGTTCCACCAGGTCGGCGAACTTGGCCGCCATGTAGTCGAGCACCAGGCACGCATCGGGGAAGATCACCCGTTCGGCCGATGAATGACTGATATCGCGCTCGTGCCACAACGCAACGTTCTCCAGTGCGACGCCGGCGTAGCCGCGTAGCAGCCGGGCCATACCGGTCATTCGCTCAGACATGATCGGGTTGCGCTTGTGGGGCATCGCCGACGAACCCTTTTGGCCCTTCGAGAATGCCTCCCTCACTTCAGCCACTTCGCTGCGCTGTAGATGACGCACCTCGGTGGCGAAACGCTCGATGGACGCTCCGATCAGCGCCAGCGTGCTGAGGAACTCGGCGTGCCGATCGCGATGGGTCACCTGCGATGCCGCAGGCTCGGGCCGCAGGCCCAAAGCGGTGCACACGTGACGCTCGACCGCAGGTGGCGTGTGAGCGTATGTCCCGACCGCTCCCGACAATTTGCCGACCGCGACTGCCTCTCGGGCACGGAACAGTCGTTCGTGGTCACGCGCCAACTCGAACGCCCACGTTGCGAGCTTGAGGCCAAATGTCGTCGGCTCGGCCCAGATGCCATGGGTGCGTCCCACCATCACCGTCTCTCGGTGAGCGAACGCTTTGGCACGCACCACCTCGAACAGGTGGCCGACCCGGGCGAGCAGGAGCTCGGCCGACTCCACCAGGCGGACGCCGGTCGCGGTGTCGAGCACGTCGGACGAGGTGAGTCCGTAGTGAACCCACTCCCCACCGGTCTCCACCGATGCCGCCAGCACATCGACGAACGCCGCCACGTCGTGATTGGTGACAGCCTCGCGCGCGATGACGAGGGCCTCGGCGACCGGCGGGGCGGCACGCAACGCCGCCGCAGCGGACGCCGGCGCCACGCCTTCAGCAACCCAGCCCTCGACGGCGAGCGTCTCGATCTCCTTCCACAAGTCGAGCTTGTGCTGCTCTGACCACACGGCGGACATCTCAGGGAGGGAGTAACGCTCGATCACCGATGGGATGTTAGAAGCTGTACGATCGCCCTCGATGCCCGATCCCGCCCCCACCCCCGCCGCGTCAGTGCTGCTCGTCCGTGACGGCGAAGACGGCCTGGAGGTATTCATGCTGGAGCGCCATCTGGAATCCGATTTCGTGGGCGGAGCGTTCGTCTTTCCCGGCGGCAAGGTCGACGACGCCGACCACGAAGTCGAGGCGACACTGGCTGGTCCCCCCACCGATGACCTGCCGTATCGCATCGCAGCCGTCCGGGAGACCTTCGAAGAGGCGGGACACCTCTTGGCGCATCCTCCTCTTCCTGACAAATCGGAACTGGCTGCGGCGCGACGGCGCTTGAACGATCGCCGCCAGCGTTGGGATTGGCGCCCGTGGCTGGGACAGCACACATTGCAGCTCGCCACGGAGCAGCTCGCTTGGTGGAGCTGGTGGGTGACACCGCCGGGGTTGCACCGGCGCTTCGACACGCGGTTCTACATCGTGGAGGTCGGCCAGGACGCCTACGCATCGCATGATGCGGTCGAGACCACGGCCAGTCGGTGGGTCCGCCCTGCGGTGGCGCTGCGAGCGGCCGAAGCCGGTCAGATCTCGATCATCCTGCCCACCCGAAAGAACCTGGAAGCGCTCGCCGAGTTCGAGAAGGCTGCCGATGCAGTTGCTCACACGGCGGCTCGGGTCGCGCCGCCTCCGCGAATCGAGCCGTCGATTCGGGCACGCCCTGAGGGTCTCTCGATCGATCACCCCTCGTTCCCGGGGCCGGAGGCGTTGTAGGCATCCTCTCGAGCACCGAGAGGGCTACCCTGGCTGAGACCGTGCCGATCAACGCCGAACCCACACCAAATCCCAACGCCCTCAAATTCTCAGTCGGTCGCGATGTTGGAGGCCCGACGACGTTGACGTCTGCCGCCGACGATCACCCCCTTGCCCGACTTCTCTCGATCGACGGCGTCACCAGCGTCTTCATGACCGCGGATTTCGTGACCCTCACAAAGGCGCCCGACGCCGATTGGTCTGCGATTGCTCCAAACGCCGAGGAGATACTGACC
>JBFHAT010000017.1:0-54567 GCA_041586155.1 Acidimicrobiia bacterium | reverse complement strand
ACATCGGTGAAGTACACCTCGTTGAACTCGGCATCGCCTGTGATCTGGTACAGCGGCCGGACCTCGACGCCGGGAGATTCCATGTCGACCACGAAATAGGTGATGCCGCGATGTTTGGGCACGTCTGGGTCGGTCCGAGCGATGAGGATGCCCCACTTGGCGGCGTGCGCCAACGTCGTCCACACCTTCTGACCGTTGACGACCCACTCGTCACCGTCGCGCTCGGCACGGGTGGCGAGACCCGCGACGTCCGAACCTGCGCCTGGCTCCGAGAACATCTGGCACCAGATCTCTTCCATCGTGAACATGGGTCGAAGCCAGCGGTCTTGCTGTTCGCCATCGCCATGCGAGATCAGCACAGGCGCCCCCATCCCTATCCCCAGGAGGTTGTTGGAGTAGTTCGTGAACGAAGCCCCCTCTTGTCGCAGCCGGCG
This sequence comes from Acidimicrobiia bacterium, assembly GCA_041586155.1. GTDB lineage: Bacteria > Actinomycetota > Acidimicrobiia > Spongiisociales > JAENVV01 > JBFGJH01. Next base: position 54,133 of record JBFHAT010000017.1, on the reverse strand, counting down.
CATCACCTCTGGTTGGTGTTGGGGGCTGATCCCCAGGCCTCCTTTGCCGACAGGAAAGTGCACCCACGCGAGACCCTCGTCGAACATGCGTCCCCAGAAGTCGGCGCCTTCACGCGCCTCGGTGCCGGCCAGCAGCCGATCGATGGCCGCAGCGACGATGTCCTGTTCGGAGGTCGACTCGCTCACTGCTCCTCACTCACGTGCAGGGCAGCATTGCCCATCACCGGCGACTGCCGCTCCTTGGTGACGGCCTCGACGACCACACGGCCTGGCTCTGACCACATCGAGGTGACGATGGTCTCGCCCGGCATCACAGCGCCGGTGAACCGACCTTCGTAACGGGACACGCCGGTCACCCTTCCATCGAGCGCCGTGTCGATCGCCGCCTTGCCCACGATCCCGAACGAGCACAGCCCGTGAAGGATGGGACGCTCGAAGCCCGCGAGCGCCGCGATGGTCGGGTCGATGTGCAAAGGGTTCTTGTCACCGCTGAGGCGATACAGCAGCGCCTGTTGTTCGAGGGTCGGCGACTCCACCACGTGATCGGCGGGACGGTCGGGGCGCCGGTGCGAAGGGCCGGGTCCCGGCGGGCCCCCGAAGCCTCCCTCGCCCCGCAGGAACACGTTGTAGCGATTGGTGAACAGTGCGCTGCCTTCGACATCCCGCGTCTCCACCTCGAGCACCACCAGCGCGCCCTTACCCTTGTCCCAGATCTCGGCGACCCGGCCCTGGTGTACGGCCTTCGCAGAAGTCGGGATCGGCCCGGCGAGCTCCACCGACTGCTCGCCGTGCAGCAGCAGCGCGAAGTTGAAGTCGAGGCCCGGCACGTCGCCTAGCCCCATCAGCACGGGGAAGGGCAGCGTGGTCGCGAAGGAGGGAAGCACCTTGAGCTGGGTCTCGTAGGTGTACGCAAGCTCACGAGGCGAAACGGCCGGGACTCCGGCGCCGATGCCGAGGTGGTAGAGGATCACGTCGTCTTCGGTCCACGAACTCTCGTACCGCGGCAGCTCTGTGCCCAGCGCGAGGTCACGATCGATCGCCATGTCAGCCCTGCAGCGCGTTGAAGAGGATTGCCATCTCTTCGTTGTTGTTCATGGGGATGGAATAGTCTTCGAGCGCCCGGATTTCCTCGAGGTGTTCGGCGATGTCTTCCGCCGAAGGCACGGCGCCCTGTCCGGCGAACCATCCCTGCGTGACTCCCGTGAAGATGCGTGCGAATCTGCCACCCCCCACCGAGAAGACCTCGTGAGTGACGGCGCATGCTTCAGAGGCGAGGTACACCACGAGGGGCGTCACCTGCTCCGCCAGGACCATATCGGCCAGGGGGCCGAGAATGTCTTCGGTCATTCGAGTCTTGGCCACCGGAGCGATCGCGTTGGCCTTGATGTCGTATTTCGCCCCTTCGATTGCCATCACATTGACCATGCCCACCAGTCCCGCCTTGGCCGCTGCGTAGTTGGTCTGGCCGAAGTTCCCGAACAGGCCGGATGGCGACGACGTGTTGACGATGCGACCGTACCCTTGATCCTTCATCTGCGCGAATGCCGGCTGCGTGACGTAGAACGCTCCCTTGAGATGGACGTCGATCACCGCGTCGATGTGGTCGGGCTCCATCTTGGCGAATGAGGCATCGCGGAGGATGCCGGCGTTGTTGATGACGATGTCGACGCGCCCGTAGGTCTCGATGGCGGTGTTGACGATCTCGCGGCCCCCCTCGACGGTCGCCACCGAGGCATAGCTGGGCACGGCCTCTCCCCCACCGGCCTCGATCTCTGCCACGACGGCGTCGGCCGGTCTGGCAGATCCGGCACCCGAGCCGTCCATGGCGCCGCCGAGGTCGTTCACGATCACCCTGGCGCCTCGCCTCGCAAGCTCGAGGGCATACGTTCGGCCCAGGCCACCGCCGGCACCGGTGATGATGGCCACCCGTTCGTCGAAGACGAGATCACTCATACGTGCTTTGCTCCGCCTTGTCATCGATACGTCGTTCGCGCCCGTTGGCGGCGCGCCGGCGAACCTTAGCCGCCAGAGCTCGGGCGGTTAACCGTCGTTCACGGGCGGGGCGTCAGTGCGCGTGTCGTCGGCGCGCGTGACCTCAGCCGTAGATGCTGCTGAGCACCGCGGCGTACTTGTCGGCGACGACAGCCCGTTTGACCTTCATCGTGGGAGTCATCTCGCCGCCCTCGATCGTGAAGTCATTCGGCAGGATCCGGAACTCCTTGATCGCCTCCGCCTTCGAGACGGCCAGATTGGCCTGCTCGATGGCTTCTCGGACCGACGCACGCAAATCCTCATCGTCGACGAGGTCTGCCAGCGGCGCCGTCTTGGCGTGGTGCGACGCCCACCGGGGAAACTCATCGGGGTCGATGGTGATCAACGCAGCGATGAAGGGTTTTCCGTCACCGACCACCATGCACTGACTGATGAGCGCATGGGCGCGAAGCCGGTCTTCCAACACCGCCGGCGCCACGTTCTTGCCCCCCGCCGTGACGATCAGCTCCTTCTTGCGCCCGGTGATCCTCAGGTAGCCCTCATCGTCGAGATTGCCGATGTCGCCCGAATGGAACCAGCCCTCCGGGTCGATGACTTCGGCGGTCGCATCGGGGCGGTTCCAGTATCCAGAGAAGATGTGTGGTCCTTTGATCAGCACCTCTCCGTCGTCGGCGATGCCGATGGAAACGCCCGGGATGGGCTTCCCAACGGTTCCGACCTTTATCTTGCCCGGTCGATTGACCGTCGACGCAGCCGACGTTTCGGTCAAGCCGTAGCCCTCGAGCACAGTGATTCCGACGCCGGAGAAGAAATATCCGAGACGCTCGCCGAGCGCAGCCCCGCCCGAGATGGCGTATTCCGCTCGCCCTCCCAGCCGCTCACGCAGCTTCGAATACACGAGCTTGTCGAAGACCGTGTGCAATACCCTTGTCTTGAAGCTCACACTGCCCTCTTGCGTCTGGCGGGCATACTCGATCGCAGTGTCGGCCGCCTTGGCGAAGATGGCACCCTTCCCGTCATCTTCGGCCTTCTTGACAGCGCCGTTGTACACCTTCTCGAAGACGCGCGGCACGGAGAATAAGAACGTTGGCTTGACCATCGCCAGCTCTTCGAGCAGAGCTGGAATCCCCGTCGAGTAAGCCAGCTTGACGCCTTCATTGACCGAGCCGCACTGGACCAGTCGGGCAAAGATGTGGGCGAGAGGGAGGAACATGAGCGTGGACCCACCCGCCTTGAACACATTTTGGGTCTCAGACACGGTGTTGTGGATCACCGACACGAAGTTTCGATGAGTGAGGTGGCAGCCTTTTGGCAGCCCGGTGGTTCCGGACGTGTACACCAGGGTCGCCAAATCGCCCTGATCCACCATCGCCACCCGGTCCATCACCTGGTCGTCTGTGACGTCCTTGCCGGCTGCAGTCAGCTGCTCGATCGCACCACTGTCGATGATGTAGACCTTCTCGCAGGTGCCGAGCTCACCTGCACGCTCATGGAAGACCTTGGCGAGGTCGTCGTCGGCACACACGATCGCCGTGGCGCCGGAGTCTTTGACGATCCACTCGACCTGTTCGGGCGACGACGTTTCGTAGATCGTGACGGTGACGCAACCCGCCGCCCAGATGGCGTAATCGAAGTAGGTGAACTCCACCCTGGTCGGAGCGAACAGGCAGATGCGGGAACCCGGCTCGATGCCTTCCGCAATGAATCCAGCGGCGAGGCGACGGACGGTGGCGGCGAAATCGGAGGTCGAGACGTCGACAAAGTCATCGCCTTTCCGGTACGACAACGCCGACCGGTTCGGATGCTCCCGCTCCGCTTTCCACAGGCCGGTCGTGACCGTCTCCGTCGGATCGATCTCGACCGCCCCAGGGCTGGTGTACTCCTGCATGTCGCCTCTCTCCCGGTCTTTCTCGCTCAGGACGCCCGAACCTTACCGCAGCTCACAGGTCATTCGCCCGGCGATCCCCATACATGGCATCGATCAGATCGGAATAGTGCTCGAGGACGGCGGCTCGACGCAGCTTCAGTGATGGCGTCATGAGTCCGTTCTCCGGGCTCCACTGGTCAGCAACCACCTCGTAGCGGCGGATCCGCTCGACGTTCGAGACTCGCTGGTTGGTATCGGCGACGGCCGCAGCCACGGCGTCGGCGACCGCGTCCGGCCCCAAGTGGGCGGCGTCAACTCCATCGACGGAGATGACGGCCACGAGATGAGGGCGCCGGTCGCCGGCCACACATGCTTCGGCCACGATCGAGTGCCGCTTCAGCAGTTGTTCGATGCTCACCGGAGAGATGTTCTTGCCGGCAGCGTCGACGATGATGTCTTTCTTGCGGCCGACGATGTACACGTATCCGTCCTCGTCGATGGTGGCGAGATCGCCGCTGCGCAACCAGCCGTCGATCCCGAACACCTTTGCAGTCGCCTCAGGCGCTCGGAAGTAGCCGGCTGCGACGTTCCCTCCGCTGATGAGCAACTCCCCATCAGAGGCGAGCGTGATCCCCACACCTGCAAACGCCCGACCGACCGACCCGATCCGGTCGTGGCCGGGGAGATTGGTCGTGGCGGGGCCGGAGCACTCGGTCATCCCGTACAACTCGTGCAGAGGTAGACCGAGGGCCCGCATCTCCTTGATCAGCTCGACGTCGATCGGGCCGGCGGTGGTGACCGCCACGACCGCCTCTCCCAAACCCAGCTCGCGTCGTATCCGACGAAGCACGAGTCGATCGAGCAACAACAACTCCGCCCTGGCGCGCGCCGTCAGCTCACCGTCGACCGCCTCCCGTCCGCGCCCGATCGCCCGTTCGGTGAGGGCGCGTTTGCGGGGATCCGCCTCGCCCCCGAGCCGAGCCGTCAACCGCCGGTGGATCTGCTCCCAGATCCTCGGCACCGCCACGAACATGTGCGGCTCGACGTCACGCACCATTCCCATGACGGCGGCAAGGTTGGCGCAGTACGCCACCTGTCCCACCACCCACAGGCCCAGATAGTGAGTCGCCATTCGCTCGGCGATGTGGGCCAACGGCAGATACGAGATGAGGCGCGGATGCTCGGGCAGCGCCACCGCCTGTCGCATGGTCTCGACCGTCCAGAGCACGTTGTGGTGCGTGATTGCGACACCCTTCGGCTCACCCGTCGTACCCGACGTGTAGATCAGCGTGGCGAGGTCGGCCTGCGACACCGATCCCACGCGGTCGGCGAGCGCCTGCTGGTTTCGCCGTCGCGCCTCCGCGCCGCTGTCGAGCAGCACCGACCAGCTCAGCACTCCGATCTCGTCGGCTGGGGCGGAATCGATGACGACGATCGTCGCCAGGTCTGGTGCTGCCGACCTGACTGCCGACCACCGGCGCAGGGTGGCCTCATCCTCGACGACCGCCATGGTCGCCCGCGAGTGACGTGCAACGAATGCGATCTGGTCGGGGGCGAGGGTCGAATACACCGTCACCGGCGTGGCTCCGGCGTGAAGCGCTCCAAGATCAGCGAGGACGTGCTCGGGGCGATTACCCGCCATGATCGCGATCCGATCACCCGGCCGGCATCCTGCCTCGATGAGCCCGGCCGCGACGTGCAGGACCTTCTCTCGGTATTCCTGCCACGTCAACCGCTCCCACGACGACCCTGCTCGCCACGAGATCGCCGTCCGGTCGCCGAATGCCTCTGCGTTGCGGGCGAGTACGTCGACGATGGTCCGATCGGCGACCACCTCATCGATTGCCGAACGCTCCAGCTCGATGGCGTCACCGATCATTTCACTGCTCCGGCGGCTCGAAGATCTTCGATCTCGCCGTCGTCCCAGCCGAGGCGACGCAGCACCTCATCGGTGTGGGATCCCGGACGATGGGAGATCCCGGGTCGATCGGCCACGGTTCGTGAGAAACGAGGGGCGGTGCTCGGCTGCCTGATCCCCGCAATCTCGACAATGGTGCCTCGGGCAGCGACGTGCGGGTCGCCATACGCCTCGTGCAAGCTCCTGACCGGAGCCACACAGGCGTCGCTCCCGGCGAACACCTCGGTCCATTCCTGCTGTGACTTGCGAGAGAAGGCCGCGGCGAACACCCGACGGGTTTCTTCCCACTGGTTGGGGTCCATCTGCGCGTCGGCGTCCACGTCGACATCGAGCAACTCCACGAGCTGAGCGTAGAACGGCGGCTCGATGGCACCAACGGCCATGTATCGGCCGTCATGGGTCTCGTACGTGGAGTAGAACGGCGCTCCTCCGTCGAGCAGATTGTGGCCTCGCGGCTGCGACCAGAGCCCCGAGGCCATCAGCCCGTAGATCATCGTGCTCAGCAGAGAGGCGCCGTCCACCATGGCGGCGTCGATGACCTGTCCTTCGCCAGAGCGTCCGGCTTCGAGCAGCCCGCACACCATTCCGAACGCCAGCATCATCCCACCACCGCCGAAATCGGCCACGAGGTTGAGGGGAGGCCACGGTCGCGCGCCGGCTGGGCCCAGCATGCCCAGGATCCCAGACACGGCCAAGTAGTCGATATCGTGCCCTGCCTGAGAGGCGTACGGCCCGTCCTGGCCCCAACCCGTCATCCTCCCGTAGACGAGGCGCGGATTGCGGGCATGCACATCGTTGGGACCGAGCCCGAGGCGTTCGGCGACGCCCGGACGGAATCCCTCGACCAGGCCGTCGGCGTCATCGCACAATCGCAGCGCGACTTCGACGCCCTTCGGGTGCTTGAGGTCGACCCCCACCGAGGGTCGGCCCCGGTTCAACAGATCAGGACTGGCAGAGCGGTCTCCGGGCGAGATCACGGCGTCAGCCCGATCGATTCGAATCACGTCCGCGCCCATGTCTGCGAGCATCATCGAACAGAAGGGACCGGGACCGAGGGAAGCCACCTCGACGATCGTGACTCCGGCGAGAGGACCCATCACAACTCCTGGGCGGAGGCGGCAGCGGCGTCGATCCGGGCGGCCCGCCGAGCGAGGATCGCACGCTGTTCGGGATGGGTGAGGACGTACGGTGCCCCGTCGACCACCGCTGCGACGACCTCCTCGGCGACCCGGTCGGCCGAGATGACACCTCCCACCAACGCACCCGGGTCCGCCTGGCGCCGCGCATCCGGCCGTTCCGCTCGACGGAGCTCTGCTGAGTGCTGATTGATGTCGGTGTCGACCACCATCGGACAAACGATGGTGACGCCGATTCCGTGCGGTTTCAGTTCGCGAGCGAGCGCCTCGCTGAGTCCGACGACGGCAAACTTGGATGCGCAATACGCACCGAGATTGGCCATGCCCACCAGCCCCGACATCGAGGCGACGTTCACGATATGGCCTCGGTTCTGGTCGAGGAGATGGGGCAAGAAGGCGGCAATGCTGTTGGCGACACCCCAGAAGTTGACGCCCATCGCAAACTCGAGGTCTTCCGGCGAAGACTCGCTCACCGGACCCCAGGTGGTCACCCCAGCGTTGTTGCATAGGATGTCGACCGGCGAGATGGAGTCTTTGACATCATCGGCGACAGCACGCATGCGCTCGCGGTCCCGCACGTCCGCTGCGAATGTGCTCGCCGCGATCCCGGCGCCATTCAATCGGCCCGCGGCGCTCTCGAGCCGGCCCTCGTCGAGGTCGACGATGACTACGCGCGCCCCTCGGCGTCCGAAACTGGCCGCGAGTGCGAACCCAATTCCGGCTCCACCGCCCGTGATCAGGACGGTCTTCTCAGTGATGCGGTCCACGAAGGCAGTCTGGCAGCTCGCCGACGACCGAGATCGCCGGGGTTCTGCTTCCTGGATCAGCCGGACGAGTCGCCGGTGAGGCGCGAATCGGCCACCGGGTGTTCGGCGAGATACGCTGAGATGAACGCCTGAATGATCGCCGCAGTTGGCAACGCGATCAGCGCCCCCAGCGCGCCAAGGACCGAGATCCCGGCGATTGCGGCTCCGAATCCGACCGCGGGGTGCAATGACATCGTGCGAGCCGTGACCCGCGGTGCGAGCAGCAGGTTCTCGACCTGCTGGTAGGCCACCAGGATGATCAGCACCCACAGTGCTTTCACGGGAGAGTCGAAGAACGCCACGAACAGCGGGACGATCGACGCGACGTACGTCCCTACCGCCGGGATGAACTGGCTGATCACCCCAACCCATATGCCCAACGCCAGGGCGTCGGGCACACCGATGATGAGCAAGGCGGTGAACGTGAACAGCGCCGAGATCGACGCCAGCACCAGCCGGGAGGCGACGTAGCCGCCTGTCTTCTCGATCGAGATCTCCCACATCCGTGCGATCTCGGCCTGGCGCTCCGGGGGGAACAGGCTGAAGACCCGCCGGCGCAGTCTTGGCCCGTCGGCCAGGAGAAAGTAGGTGAACAACGCCACGGTCAAAAGGCTGATGACTACTCGACCCACGCCCGAGAACACGCCGGTCACCCCTGACGTGAGCGTAGGGAGATTGTCGGTGATGAATCCCTGGAGGTCGCCCAAACGCTCGGACAAGGCGTCGAGCGACAACTCGATACCCAATAGCTCTTCGAGACGCGGACCATATTCGAGCGCCAAGTCAGGGATGCGAGCAGCCACCGTCCGGACCTGCCGAATGATCGGGGGAAGCATCACGGCAAAGAAGCCGATGGCCAGCAGGAGTGCCCCAAAGAACACGACACCGGTGGCGAGCGACCGCTTCCAGCCGCGTCTTGCCAAGAAAGCCACGGCAGGCTCCAGTGCGAAGGACAAGAACAGTGCAGCCACCAGGTTGATGAGCAGGGTGGACAGCTGCTGAATCAGCCAGAGCGCCGCCAGTGTGGCGAGCACGATGATGACGATGCGGAACAGCAACCCCGCGACCCACTCCGGCATCGAATCCCGTCGGGCGCCCGGCTCCTCTTCCACGAGGCCAAACGTTAGTCACTCGACCCCGGCAGACCGGGTCAACGCTCGATGGGCGCTCCCACCAGATTGCCCCATTCGGTCCACGAACCGTCGTAGTTGCGCACCGAGTCGAAGCCGAGGAGCTGGCTGAGCACGAACCACGTGTGCGACGATCGCTCCCCGATCCGGCAGTAGGCGATGACGTCTTCGGCAGGGTCGAAGCCGAGCTCCACCCGGTAGATCGCCTCGAGGTCGGGCACCGATTTGAAGGTGCCGTCGTCGTTGGCAGCTCGCTTCCATGGCACGTTGCGGGCGGTGGGGATGTGACCTCCGCGCAGCGCTCCTTCCTGCGGGTAGTCCGGCATGTGAAGCTTTTCGCCCCGGAACTCCTCGGGCGAACGGACGTCGACCAGCTTGCCGCCTTTGTCGAGGTGGGCGACCACGTCATCACGAAACGCCCGAATGCGTGAGTCGTCACGAACCGGCACCGGATAATCGACGGCAGCGCGCTCGGGCTGGTCGATGACCATCTCCCGACCTTCGGCCACCCATTTCATCCTGCCGCCGTTCATCAGGCGCGTATCGGGATGACCGAACAGGCTGAACACCCACAGGGCATAGGCGGCCCACCAGTTGAAGTTGTCGCCGTAGAACACGACGGTGTGGTCGCGCCCGATGCCCTTGGCGCCAACCATCTGGGCGAACCGGTCGGCGTCGAGGTAGTCGCGGATGATCGGGTCGTTGAGGTCATCGTGCCAGTCGACCTTCACAGCGCCGGGAATGTGCCCCGTGTGATACAACAACACGTCTTCATCGGACTCGACGATGACCACCGATGGGTCGTCGAGGTGGCGCTCCACCCAGTCCGTCGAGACCAATCGGTCCGGGTGGGCGTAGGCGCTGTGCTCCGGCGAGGTGTCGATCTCCGCTGCCATGTCAGCCTCCTCGGACGGGTGGCTTCCGATTGTATCCCGTCGGCTACCCTCTACGGCGATGGCGTTACCTCCGAAACTGCAGAGGATCGTCGACCTCTTTTCCACGGCGCCAAAGGACATCCGCATCCAGGCGTTGCTCGACTACGCCAACCGTGTGCCGCCGTTGCCCGACTATTTGGCCAACGATCGCGAGCAGCTCGAGCAGGTTCACGAATGCCAAACACCGTTCTTCCTCGCGACCGAGGTCGATGGCGAGGGGCGAGTGACGATCCACTTCGACTGCCCACCGGAGTCACCAACCGTCCGCGGCTACGCAGGCATCCTGGCGGAGGGCCTCAACGGCGAGCACGTGGACACGGTGCTGGCGGTGCCCGACGAGTTCTACCGAGGAATCGGGCTCGAGGAGGTGGTCACACCACAGCGGCTGCGAGGCATGGGGGCCATCATCGGCCGCCTGAAGCGCCAGCTCCACGATCGAGCCGCCTGACAGTGGCGCACGGGCGCCCCGCGTCCAACGCCGGTTTGGCGCCGTCGATCGGAGTCTTCGACTCCGGTCTGGGCGGCCTGTCGGTGCTGGCTCACCTTCGCCGGATGCTCCCCGACCGGCCCCTCATCTACCTGGCCGATCAGGCAAGGGCACCCTACGGGGATCGGCCCCCCAAGGCAGTTCTGGGGTGGTCGGAGGAGATCACTGCCCACCTCCTCGACGAGGGATCCGAGGCGGTAGTGGTTGCATGTAACACTGCCTCGAGCGTCGCCCTGGAGCGGCTGCGTGCTCGGTTCGCCGGCGCCACGATCGTCGGCATGGAGCCGGCGGTGAAACCGGCGGTGGCCGCCAGCCGAACGGGAACCGTAGGCGTGCTCGCCACCACCGGCACGGTCGAGGGGACTCGGCTTGCCCGCTTGATCGGCGAGCACGCCGGGTCGGTCAACGTGCTGACCCAGGCGTGCCCGGGTTTGGTCGAGCTGGTCGAGGACGGCCTCACCGCGCGGACGCAGGCCGCATCCCTCGTCGACTCATACGTGACGCCCTTGATCAACGCGGGAGCGGACACATTGGTGCTCGGCTGCACCCACTACTCGTTCTTGGTCGAGACCGTCGCCGCCGCCGCCGGGCCCGATGTCACGATCATCGACCCCGCCGAAGCAGTCGCACGCCGGACGGCGAGCGTCACCAAAGGGGACGACGCTCGTCCCGGCGTCACCGCCTCATCATCCGTCCGGTTCATGACGACGGGCGATCCGGTTCGATTCAGGATGCAACTTCGGGAGCTTCTCGGCGAGGACCACCCGACCCACCATGTCAGTCCGGAGCGGCTTGGCGCGCCCGCAGATATTCGATGACCCGGTCGATCTGGTGCTCGGTGAGTGATGAGCCAAAGGCGGGCATCCGGCCGCGGCCGCGGCTGATCGTCTGGACGTAATAGTCGTCGGGTTGCTCGCTCACCTCGGTCCCGGCGCCCAGGGCCGGGCCGACTCCTCCCGCCAGGTCGGCGCCGTGGCAGCGGGCACACACGGCGGTGTAGACCTCCTCGCCCGTGGCATCGTCAGGTAGCGAGGTCCCGCATGCGGCGAGTGCCACGACCATCGCTACGAGCAACGCACGCATGGCGCCAGCTTAGGAACGACCAACCTCTCGGAGTATCTACCATGCGTTCGATGCAGGATCCTCCACGGCGCTTGTCTGTGCTCCGCATCCTTCTATCGGGCTTCGCCATGGGAACCGCCGACCTCGTTCCTGGCGTTTCCGGAGGCACGATCGCGCTCATCGTCGGCGTCTACGACCGGCTGCTGAGTGCCATAGCATCGGTAAACCGCAGATCGGCGGGCGCACTGCTGACCGGCAAATGGCAGGTGGTGCGCTCAGAGGTCGATTTCGGCTTCATCCTCCCGCTCGCCCTGGGCATCCTCACGGCCGTCTTCGTGCTCTCCGAGCCGCTAGGACGGGCGCTGGAGAGTCCAACCGGACGGATCTTGTTGTTCGCGTTCTTCTTCGGCTTGGTCGTAGGGTCCGTGATCGCCGTCGGGAGATCGATCACGTGGTCGCAGGCCGAGGTGGCGCTCGGCGTGGCGGCCACCATTGGCGCATTTCTGATCGTGCGAGCATCGCCGACGACGGGCTCGGGAACGCTCGTTGCACTCTTCGCCGCCGGATTCGTCGCCGTATGCGCGATGGTCCTGCCGGGCATCTCCGGCTCGTTCATCTTGCTCCTCATGGGCCAGTATGAGCGCATCCTGAACGCGGTCCGCACGCGCGACCTCGTCACGGTGGCCGTCGTGGCAGGCGGGGCGGTGATCGGCGTCCTGTCGTTCGCCAGAATGCTCAGGTGGCTGCTCGGGCGTTTTCGCTCGCAGACACTTGCGGCCCTGACCGGGTTCATGGCAGGCTCCCTGTGGAAGATCTGGCCCTGGCGGGCGTGCGTGACGGACCAGCCGCTTCGATCCGACGGCATATGCGCAGTCGAGCGTCTGCAGGCTCCGGACTTCTCAGTTCCCGCCTACACACTCATGCTGATCGGTCTGATGATGGTCATCGCCTTCGACGTGTGGGAGCGCCGCCGCGCCCGCCAGCTACCTCTTGCACGACCTGAGGGCACCACATAAGATGTCCGGAGCGATCCGCTCACCTGCGCGAGCGGGTCCTCCCCCCAGAGGGTCTGCAGAGAACACGGGTCTACCCCGGCGCCGTACTCGAACGACCCTTTCGGCGAGGCCCGGTGCAACACCGGGCCTCGCCAGTTAACCGGGCCGGTCGGCGGGAGCAGTCAACGGGGCTGTCAATCCGTCCCTGTTCGCCGCCCATCCCGTACGGTCAGGTCGCGCAGTGCCGAGTCGACCATCGCCGCCGCAACGTCGTCCGATGGGACCAAATACACGCCGGCGGCGATGCGAGCGCACAGATCGGCGACCGCCGATGCCCGATGCGACGGCCCGAGCAGCGGATCGAGGCGATAGCCCGACGGTCCGACACGGTCGGGAGGGTCGGCCATCTCAGATCGATCGCGACCAGTCGGGCAAGCTGACGATGACGACGGGAAGATCGGCGTTTTCGACGATGTAGCTGACCCGATGCCCGAAGAACGGTCGGTTCGTGAGGGGGCGCGAGGCGACGCCGAGGCACAACAGATCGAACCCACCCTCGTTGGCCATCTTGACGATCTCCTGCTCCGGATTCGTGGCCACGACGAGCCGCGTCTCGACTTTGACCCCGAGACGCCCACCCAGCGAGCTGGCATCGGCGAGGAGCTCGGAGGCGGCTCGCTTGGCATCGCTAATGCGCGACTCTTCGAGCACCATACCTTGGCCTTCGGGACGGTTCACGACATGGAGTGCGAGGACCTCTCCGTCGCCGCCGGCAACCGAATAGGCGAACTCCTCGGCCGCCCTGGTGGACAGACCACCAGTGACGGGGACCAACACTTTCTTGGGCAATACGTCGGGCACCGAGGTCTCGTCGTCGGGGAAGCGCACCACGATCGAAGGCAGCGAAACCCTGCTGAGGATCCGGTCGGTGATCGTCGAGAAGATGCCGGTGTCGGCTTCGGAGCCCGACGCTCCCATGACGATCATGTCGTAGCCGAGCTCGCTCTCGTGGGCGATGACATCGACGAGATCATGCGCTACACGGTGCAACGTCCTCGTCTGCGCCTCGTCGAGCGTCTCGACGATGGCGCCGGAGCCCGATGACGAGCCGTTGCGGCCTCGGAAGAGCTTGAAGAGGCTCCATCGTTCGGCCACTTCGACCGTCATCACCGTCACTTCCAGATTGTCGAAGACACGTTCGATGAGTTGGGCGGCGAACTTCGAGTTGCGACCGCCACGGGTGGGCAGCAGTACCCGCCGAGTCCCGAGGATCACCGACGACTCGCGCAGCGATTCCCGCTCCAGACGCTGGCGCTCTTCCGACGGTACCTCCCAGCCTTTCACGACCAGCCGCAGCAGCGCCGGAGCGGCGATCGAGGTGACGATGGCCGCTACCACCAGCACGGTGTATCCGCTTTCCGACAGGACGCCGGTGTTGAGGCCGACCAAGGCCACAACGATGCCCATCGCTCCGAGGGCGCTGAGGCCGCTTCCCAACGCCAGCCCCTCCCGGTGAGTGGTGCCGCCCAGCCGCGCGCCGAGATAGGTGCCGACCAGCTTTGCGCCCAGGGCGGCCACGACGATCCCCACCATCCACAGCAGGCTCTCGGCCGACTGCAGCGCCGTGAGGTCCACTCGCAGCCCTGAGAACGCGAAGAAGATGGGAGCGAAGAAGGATGTCGTCACCGTTTCCAGCGTTTCCCGGACCGCCGGGACCTGATGGCGGGTGGTGGACAGCAGGATCCCCATGATGAACGCCCCGAGAATCGCTTCGAGGTGCAGCCACTGCGTCACGGCGGCGCCCGCCAGTGCCGCGACGAGCGTGATGGTCAATCCTGCTGTCACCGAGGATCCCGACTGAGCCATCGCCCGGCGGTACAGGCGATCGATGAACCAACGGCCGACCGTCACGACCGCAACCAAGAAGAGGACCAGGCCGAGGACCGACCGCCCAAGCGCACCGAGGTCCAGCCGGGACTCTCGGGCGATCCCGGCAAGAGCGGCGAGGAGCAACCATCCGACCGAGTCCATGGTCATGCCGGCGGCGAGCGTTATCTGGCCGAAGTTGCGACGGAGATAACCCAAATCCTGGAGGATCTTGGCGACCACCGGCAGCGCCGACACTGCCAGCGCAAGTGCGAAGATCGCCGCGAACACGGCGTCGGTGCCCGATTCGCCCCGGAAGGCTTCCGGCGCGAGAAGAGCAAGCGTCGCCCCAACCCCGAGCGGCACCAGCAAGCTGCCGGCCGAAACGCTCAGCGCCGCTCGCCGAAGCCGGTTGATGATGCCGAGGTCGGTCTCGTAACCGATGACGACCAGCAGTGCGATCACTCCCAGCCACGCGAGGCTGAAGACGGCCGAGTTCACTGTCGGCTCCTGCTCGAAGACCCATGCGTAGGCGTTGGGGGCAATCGTCTTGAACACCGATGGGCCGAGCAGCACACCGGCGATCAATTCCCCGACCACAGGGGGTTGATTGATCATCTTCATCACGCCGCCGAGGAGCCGGGCGACACCCACCAGCAGCGCCAGCTGGACGAGGAATACCAGAACCTGGTGCTCGTCTAGCGGCGGGGCGACGTCGCCGGGTTCGGCGGCGAACATGGACATGGGGACCGTCAAGGTCGGCCGAGTGTAACGTGCCGACCGACTGGTAGCGTGCCTCCAGTGAAAGACCTGTCACGGATCTGCGTGTTGGGGGCCGGGTCATGGGGCACGACGGTGGCGGCTCTGGCCGCTCCGCGAGTGTCCACGATCCTGTGGGCGCGGCGCCCCGAGCTCGCCGACCGCATCGTCGAGACCGGCGAGAACCCGGACTACCTTCCCGGCCTACCCCTCCCGCCAGAGTTGGAGTGCACTTCGGACCTCGCAAGCGCCCTGGTCGGCGCCGACGCCGTGATCGTGGGAGTTCCTTCGCACGGATACCGGTCGATCCTCGAGCAAGCCGAATCGCACGTCGAACCTGATGTTCCCATCGTCAGCCTGACGAAAGGCATCGAGCAGGGAACCCTTCTTCGCATGACTGAAGTGACGCGCCAGGTGTTGGAGAATCATCCAGCGGAGCGGGTGGGCGTCATGAGCGGACCGAATCTCGCGCGCGAGATAATGGCTGGACAGCCGGCGGCCACGGTCATCGCGCTGGCCGACCTCGACGCCGCCCGGGTTCTCCAAGCAGCGTTCATGGGGCCGACCTTCCGGGTCTACACCAATCCGGACGTGGTGGGGTGTGAGATCGCCGGCGCCTGCAAGAACGTGATGGCGATCGCGTCGGGGATGGTGGCCGGTCTCGGTTTCGGGGACAACACTCGGGCTGCCCTCGTCACGCGAGCGCTGGCCGAACTGGCCAGGCTCGGAATCGCCGTGGGCGGTCAGCCTCTCACCTTCGGGGGCTTGGCGGGGGTGGGGGACCTCGTGGCGACGTGCTACTCGCCGCAGAGCCGGAACTACACGGTAGGGCTCGGCTTGGGTCGGGGCCGGCTTCTTCAAGCGATCATCGACGAGATGTCCGAGGTCGCCGAAGGGGTGAAGTCCACGAAGGGAGTCCTGGCACTGGCCGAAAGGTTCGGGATCGAGATGCCGATCGCAACGGAAGTGGGCCGAGTCCTGTACGAGGGCGTCGACCCGCGGGAGTCGATGCTCGCATTGATGACTCGCGAGGCGAAGGCCGAGGGACACGGACTCGTCTGATCAGGCTCGCCGCACCAACGTGGCGCCGGTTGCGGGATCCTTGTCCAGCTCGATGAGATCTTCGATGCGCTGCTTCATCTCATCGACGTGTGACACCACGACCACCAGTCGGTTGGGATGATCGGTGACGAGCCGCTCGATGCCCGCCATCGCCAGGTCGAGATGCTCGCTGTCGAGACTGCCGAACCCTTCGTCGAGGAAGAAGGCATCGAGACGGCCTCCCCCTCTCCCCACGATTTCGGCCAGGGCGAGGGCGAGGGCCAGCGAGGCCAGGAATGTTTCGCCGCCAGACAAGCTGTCCGCTTTTCGCTCCTCTTCGGCCGCCGTGAGGTCGACGATCTTGAAGTCACCCGTGTCGCTGAATCGATAGCGACCGCCGCTGAGCTCCTCGAAACGCTCGCTTCCGAGGCGGGCCAGGGTTCGGCGCTCCTCCTCGAGGAGATAGCGCAAGAAGCGGGAGGGGGTGAGGTCGGCGGCCAGCTCATCGTAGATGTCGCGCTGGACGGCGGTTTCCTTCACACGCTGGTCGAGTGTCGGAGCTTCGGCCAACCGCTCGGCGCTGCGCTCCACATTGGTCCGGTGTGTGGCGCGTGCCACCTCGGCGCTGCGCAGCGCCGAGTCGAAGTCGTCGTCCCAGGCGAGTCCTACCGTGGCCATCAGATCCTGGCGATTCGACCGCTGAGTTGCGATGAGCTCGGCCAGGGCGGAGCGTTCGCGTTCGGCGGCGCGGCGCTGCTCGGTCCACACGCGACGAACCGAGGCGATGGCAACGGCGACAGCCTCGGGCGTGGGGTTCGCAGACACCTCCGCTCCCAGGGCTCCTGCGAGGCGATTCAGCTCAGCGGCGAGGCCCGACAACCTCTCCTGATCTGCTTTCGCCCTCGTTGTGAGTTGGTCGAGCGCCTTCTGCGACTCGGCGGCGGCCCGACCGGCGTCGGCCGCCCGGTCTTCGAGCTGGGAAAGCTCCTCCACCACCTCATCCAACGAGCGTCCCTCGGCGCCGGCGAGGAGACCCGCCAGCCGGCGCTCAGCGTCAGCCGCCCGGCGCGCCGATTCATCCCGATCGCGAACGGCCAGCTCGATCTCTTCCGCAACCGCTGCCGCGGCTGCGGCTCTTGCGCGAGCGGCTTCGTCGAGCCGAGTGACTGCGACCTCTTGAGCATGCAGGGACTTCCGGGCTCGGTCGTGCTCGTCGTGGGCCTCGTCGCGCGCCGCCACATGTACGTGCAGCTCGGCCGGGACAGCGGGAGGGACGACCAGGACGAGCTGCTCGCAGACTGGACATGGCGCCCCTTCGGAAAGCTCTGTTCGGAGGGTGCCGGCCATGTCGGATCGCTCCACCGTTCGGAGTTCTCGGGCGGCCCGTTCGAACTGAGCCAGCGTCGACTTCTCTTCGTCCCGGCGGAGATCGAGCTGCTCGGTGGCGGCCTGCAGCTCCACCTGCAGTTCGGTGCGTTCCTTCTCCATTGCGGACTGCCGGGTGTCGAGAACGCTCACCTGCTCGGCGAGAAGGTCGAATCTCTGCTGCTCGGACCTCCACTCCTGCTGCGTCCGTCTGGCCAGGTCGAGCTTGTCGCGGCCACCCAGCAGGTCGATGAGACGGTCACGATCGGCCTGCGCCGCTGCGGAGGCCCGGGCCTTCTCGTCGGCGGCTGCGCGAATGAGCACAATGGACTCGCTGGCTTCGCGCACCGAGGCGAGGAGACCCTCGGTCGTCTCCGCCTCCGGCAGGTTGGCACCCTGCTCGTCGAGCCTGGTGAGGCGGGATTCGGTCGATTCGAGCTGAACTTGCGCGGCACCGGCCGCCCTATCTGCTGCCGCGAGCGGCTCGGCGATCTTTTCGAGTGCTTGCACCCTGGCCTCGGCTGCTTCCAACAGGGCGGTGAGCTCTGCAATCCGCTCCCGTTCCCTCGTCATCTCGGACTTGCGCCGATCGAATTCCTCCAGGTCGCGAGCGAGACCATCGCGACGTGCCTTCGCCTCGCCATGCATTGTCTCGACCTTGTCGAAGCCGAACACGCCTTTGAGAACTCCATCGCGCTCGGCGGGTGTAGCTCGCAGCAGCTCGGCGAACCGATTTTGTGCGAGAAGAATGGAGCGCCCGAACGTATCAAAATCAAGCCCCAGGACCTCTTGCATGCGGGCATCGACTTCCGCCTTCTGCAGCACCCGCTCGAGCGGCTTCTCCCCCGATTCGATGGCCTCGACGCTGCGATAGCGGGCCGCCTCGTGGCCCGATTGGCCGCGCCGCCGCAATGCCCGAACGACCCGCCAGATTTGCCCTTCGCTCTCGAACCACAACTCGACCTTGCCTTCGTCGGCTCGCTGATGGATCAGCGAGCGGGTCGCAGCGGCTTGGCTCGGCGTCTTGCCGAAGAGCGCGAAGGTGACTGCGTCGAGGATGGTCGATTTGCCCGAGCCAATCGGACCCACCACGCCCACCAGTCGCCGTTCCCGAAAGTCGAAGGTGGTGGGCGCTGCGTACGACCGAAACCCGTCGAGCGTCAGCCGAAGGGGCCTCATTCCGACGCGCCCTCCACTGCGTCGAGCACCGCCCGGAATGCGCCGACCAGCTCTGGCCGGGCTGCGGATTCGCCGCGCTCGGCGGTGACGAAGTCCGTGTACAGGTCCTCCAGCGAACGCCCCGCCCGCGACTCGAAATCCGAAGTCGCTCTCGGATAGCTCGCTTCGACGCGGACGAGGTAGGGGAACTCCTCTCGAGCCCGCGAAGCCAGCTCCCGATCCGGGCCGTCGGTCTCGACCCGCAGGTCGAGGTACGAATCGCGGATGTCCAACCGCTCGACGATGTCTTCCCATCTGCCGGTGGCCCGAACGAGCGGTCTACCCCCTTGGACCGGTACCGACCGAACTGTGGCGGGACGACCCGGCTCGGCATCGACGATCACCATGCGCTTGCTTTCACCGGCCTCACCGAAGTCGAGCGCCAGCAGCGAACCGGCGTATTGGGCAGGGATGGGGGCATGGGGCACCGGTTGGGGGGCGTGGATGTGACCCATCGCCACATATGACAGGGTCGCGGGGATGGCCTGCTCGGTTGCAGAGTAGGCGTGGCCGATGTGGAGTTGGCGTTCGCCCCGGGGGGCGCCGTGCCCCCCGATCGACACGCCGGTCACCATGAAGTGGGCGACGAGAAGTGCGATGCCGTCGCCGCCGGCGGCCTCGACGGCACCATCGGCGTACGCCTTGGCGAGGTTCCTCACCCGTTCGGCGTAGGCCCCGTACCACCGGTCGGCCCTGGCCATGAAGTCGACAACGTGGCCCTCACGCAGGAACGGAAAGCAGGCGACCGCGGCTCGTCCGGCGTCCGTCTCGGCGACCACGACGCCACCTTCGTCTGGACGCCTGATACCACCCACCAGGTGCACAGAATGGGGTTCGAGCAACGGCGCCAGCACGTCGAAGAACTCGGGGGAATCGTGGTTGCCCGCCACGGCCACGACCGGGCACTCTTCACCCAGCCGCCGCAGTGTGTCGATGACGAGCGCGAGGGCCCACATCGGGGGCGCGGGCCGATCGAACAGGTCTCCCGACACGACGACCAAATCGACACGTTCGTTGCGGGCGACCTCCACCACCTCGTCGAGCACCTGGACGTACTCCTCGCGGCGATCGAACCGCCCCAGCTTCTTGCCGACGTGCCAGTCGGAGGTGTGCAGGATCCGCATCAGAAATCGAACGGGTCGCTCGTATCGAGCACCTCCTCGCGTCGTGTCGCCCACGGCGGAAACGGGAACTCGACGATGAGTGGCACAGGAATGGACGGCTGTGACACAACCATCGTGCCGGGCTTGAGCAGTCGTGCCCGCGCCCGCGTCGAAGGCAGCATCCATCCGTACTCCGAGCGCTCGGCCTCCGCCGCATCGAGGCGCCCAGCCACGCGGATGGCTGCATTCTCCATCACTTCTTGCGCCACGCGAGAAGCGGTTTGTTGCGCTCCCACCAGCAGCACTCCCAGCGACCGGCCGCGCTGGGCGATGTCGATGAGCATTTCTTTGAGGGGGCTCTGGCCCTCCCGGGGGGCGTATTTGTTGAGCTCGTCCAGCACGATGACCGACAGTGGCAGGCGCTGACCCGTCCGGTCCTTCTCTTCGAATGTTTCCTGTAGAAGCGCACCCACGACGAACCGTTGAGCGAGGTCGTGGAGCGACTGGATCGCCACGACCGTGACCTGTGCCCGACCCCGGTCGATTCGCCTGGTTTCTCCGGCCGTGACGAGCATTCCCAGCCGGTGTTGGGCGGCGTAGAGACGACGCATGAACGCCGAGATCGTCCCGCCTTGCACACGGCCCGTCCACGCCCGGTCCGGCTCGTCGTCGGCAGGATCGAGGAAGGTCTCGAGCGTGTCGACGAGGCTGCGCAGATCCGTGATGGGCGTTTCGCCCGGCTCCAGCTGCACCGCATAGCCGGGCGGATGCCCGCCGATGGGCGGCTGGCGCAGGACGACGGCGCCGGGCATCCCGACGATGTCGACCGCCCACCGCCGCAGCATCGACCGCACGCGCTCCTCGACGAAGGAGAGCTGATTTCGGGTATCCGTGGCGTCGGTGAACACGAATCGGAGCAGTCCTTCGTCGATGAATTCTCGCGGCGTCCACGAGAAGGCGACCACCCCTTCCTGCCTCCCTCCGGTGTCGGGGAGGACGACATCGCCGGTGTTGCGCCGAGGCGGTGCGAAGAAGGCCACCGACGGGAACGGGGACGGCTCCACTCCCAGCGCCGCCCAGTCCGCTCGGGCGTCGTCGCCGAAACGGGCGTTGGGTCGGTCGAGCCACAGGAGGTCCTCACCCTTCACGTTGAACACGAGCACCCTCAGATTGGCGGCGCCTTCTCCAACGATGTCCGGCCGGCCCGTCAGCATGCGAAGGAAGAAGAGTGCGAACGACGTTTTTGTGGCGACGCCACTCACACCGGAGATCGACATGTGACCGCCCTTGCGACCGTCGAAGAAGTCGAGATCGACATGGAGAGGAAGGCCGTCACGCCCCATTCCGACCGGCAACGCCCGTTCCATCTCGTCGGCATAGAGGGCCTTTTCGCGGGCCGGCCCGCTGGCGCGCTCCACGGGCTGGCCCGGATCGGGCGACACCCACACTTCGGGATCGACCCGCGTCACCTGCACCTGAGCGGAACGCACCTTCTGTGCGGGCAGCACTCCGTCGGACGCGATTCGGAACGTATCCGACTCGAACGACGCTCCCTCGTAGACGGCTTCCACCTCCGTGACCACACCGAACGTTGCGATCGGCCCCACCTTGGGCACGTCAGTCTCGACCACCACGAGGTCATCGAGCTGCAGGTATTGGTCGTCTTCGATGACCACCCGAAATTCACTCGTCGACGTGTGCTCGGTCCCGAGGACTCTTCCGACGCTCATGGGGTACCCTCCGCAGCCGCCTGCCGGAGGGCACGATAGACCAGCCGCGCATCACCCAGCTCCCTTCGCAGCCGCTTCTCGAGCGCTGCGATCGGGACGAGGTTCTGGGGGGCGCGTGGATCCGTGTGCAGCGCCGGGGCGGCGGTCGGCAACAGGACGGCTGAGCAATCGGCCAGGGCCACGGCCCGGTCGAGGCCGACCGCCGCCGCCACCTCGCACCGACACACTCCCGACCACAGATGACCGCCCGGCACTTCCGCCAGCTTCACGTACCACGAGTACCGAGCGAAGCGAGCGCCGTCGAGCAGGAACAGCGGCGTGCGGTCGCCGGCAGCGAGCGTCCGCACGGCGTCGAGCTGAGGCTCTGCCAGATAGTTGACGCGGTGGGTCTTGATCAGCCCAACGATCGAACGAGCTTTGAGGCTGTTGACGGGACCATCGGCCACCACGATCGGGCAACCCCGGTCTGCCAGAGCGGCGGCCAGTTCGGCCTCGGCGACACGCATCCGCTCGTGGAGCTGCCGCACGAGCTCGCCGGGGTCGTCGGAGGGAACAGCCACCGATTGGTAACCCAGGCCGGCCGAGGGAACGACGTCGCTCCGACCCGCCGCGATCAGCGCCAAGCGCTCCGTTCGGACCTCACCGAACGTCGCCCGGGGCACCGTCCGATCCCAGTGGGTGGCTCCGACCGCCAGGGAACCGAACAAGCCGGGGACGATGGTGTGGCCGTCGTCGACGCTGAGCCGGGCATCGACCCTGCGGACGCCGTCGACGAATCCGACTTCCCCGACCTCTGCAACGCAATCGGCGGGAGGTCGCACCGCAGACCACTGCACCTGCTCGACCTCGGGGTCGACCATCCCATCCGTAGGGATCAGCTCGGAATCGTGCAGGACAGAAGCACCGTACTCCGGCGCCCACGACTCAACGTACATTCGTGCCATGGAGCGATCGTACAAGCAGGCCCCGACGAAACTTCACCTCACCGGATCGACCCGCAACACCCGACCGTCGGCAACGGCGAGGAGCAGCTCGCCGTCGGGGTCGGTGCCCATCGCCACGATCGCACCGATCGGCCCGTCGAGCTGTGCGGTCCAATCGGCGTGATCGCGTGCCTCGCCGCCGGCCAAATCGACCGACCGCAGGTATCCGCCGCAAAGGTCGCTGTAGAAGTAGCTGCCTTCCCATTCGGGGATCGCCGAGCCGTGGTAGACGACACCGCCCGTGATCGAGCACGTTCCCCCATCGCCATGCTCGACCTCGACCGCTGGCATCAGCAGGCCTTCCTCGCCACAGTCGCCGGCGAAGCAGTGCAGGCCCTCGAAGCGCGGCCAACCCAGATTTGGCGCCTCGAGCGAGAGCGGCACGACCGTGATCTCTTCGAACGCGTCCTGTCCCACATCGGCGACGATCAACGCGCCGGCATCGACGGTCATCCGCCACGGGTTGCGAACGCCGATCGCCCAGACTTCGCGGGCACCGTTCTCGCCGTCGTACGGGTTGTTCTCGGCCGGCCGGATTTCACCTGCCACGTCGAGTCGCAGAATCGAACCGAGCAGAGATCGGGGATCCTGTCCGGTCCCGAACCGGTCGTTGGCTCCGCCACCGTCACCCATGCCGACGTAGAGCTCACCGCCGGGACCGAACACGATCGACCCTCCGTTGTGGTTGGAGGCCGGCTGGCGCACCGTGATCACGGTGCGGACCGGCGAATCGGTGGCGCCCGCCGAGAACTCCTCGACGACGGTGTCGCCGCTGCGGTTCGTGTAGTTGAGGTAGAACAACCCGCTGACATCGAAGTCGGGAGCGAGGGCGAGTCCGAGCAATCCCTGCTCCCTGCCGTCGGCCACCCGGCCGGAGATGTCGGTGAACACCGACAAGTCCCCGTTCTCCCACAGGTGCACGAATCCTCGCTTGTCAGCGATGAACAAACGCTCGCCGGCGGTTGCGAAGTCGACCGGGAATCCCACCTCGGCCACGACCGACGTGGTCAGACCGATGAGCGGGTCCGGCGCGGGAGCGGTGGACGTGACGGTCGAGGCGGTCCCGTCCGGCGTCGCCGTGGGCGCCGGAGTCGAGGGTGGATGGGTGGGAGTGGCGGCGTCGTTGGAGGCGCTCGTCGGGGCCGTCGTCGGCGGCGACGAGGCGGCAGTAGCGGTCGAGCCGCTGTCGCCGCACGAGGCGAGCGCGAGCGCCGCCACCGTGAGGACATGTGCGGAGTACCGCATCATTCCCAGCACGGTACCGGGTGATGTCGACAATGCATGGGTGATAGACCACAGAAGACCGCCGAGCGGTTTACCATGTCGGGCATGATCACCTACGGGCGCCCGTCGGTCGCATCACGCGAACGGTACCTGGCGTCCCAGATCGGCTGTGATTATTCCTACCCGAACATGGGCTGCACCTACAACGCCGCCCCGGCACCACGGGGATTTCGTCACGATCAGGTGAAGGGGTTGATCGGCCGCGGGCAGGACACATTCGACCTGGCGGTCGCAGCGATGCGGGAATGGCTGATCTTCGACCAGCCGGGAGCACTGTCCTATCCGCCACGGGCGCCGCTCGTGCCGGGCACGCATCTGCTGGTCGCCGGCGTGTTCGGGCCGTGGTGGTTCACCGGAGCCGGCCGCATCGTGGAGGTGTTCGACGAGCCGTGGCGCTTCGGGGTTGCGTACGGCACCATCGACCATGTCGTTCGCGGTGAGGAGCTCTACCTGCTCACGATACGCGAGGACGGTTCGGTGTGGCTCAGCGTCAACTCGTACAACCGCCCGGACAACCTCTGGGTCACGGCAGCATCGCCGATGGTCCAGACCGTCCTGCGGCGAGTCCGCAGCCAGGCGATCGCACGGATCGCCATCGCCGCTCACGAGCCGGCTGCAACCAGTTGAACCCGCTACCGGCATCGGCGTAGCCTGCGCCGAGCGAATAGGAGCGGGCCTACTTGAAGAACGACAAGCGGACGATCTTCGGGTGGGCGATGTACGACTGGGCCAACTCGGCTTACGCCACGACCTCCGGCGCCATCGTCGCCCCGTTCTTCACCGGCGTGATCGTGCCCGAAGAGGGCTGGGCGGGGATGTCGGGTGAGACGATCTGGTCCTTCCTGGTTTCGATCGGTGCGTTCGTGTTGTTCCTCATGATGCCGGTCCTCGGTGCCGTCGCCGATTTCTCGGCGGCCAGACGCCGTTTTCTTCGCGCCTTCGCCTTCTTGGGAGCGGCCTTCACGATGGCGATCTTCTTCGTACCGGCAGGCGCAGTTCCCTTGTTCCTGCTCGTATTCGTCGTGAGCCAGGTGGGCTTCGTTGCCGCCAACGTCTTCTACGACGGCTTCCTCCCTTCCATCGCGACCGACGACACGATCGACAAGGTTTCATCCAAGGGGTTCGCCACCGGCTACATCGGAGGGGGCCTGTACGTCGCGCTGGCGTTCGTGCTCATCGTTCTCGCCGACGGCGGCACGATCGACCTCAGCGTCGAAACCGCCACCCGCATCGGCATCTTCGGGGCGGGAGTGTGGTGGGTGCTGTTCACGGTCTACGCGTTGTCGCGCCTACCCGAGATCGGTGAAGCCGAGCAGATACCGGCCGAGTACCGCAACATGTTGCCGACCCTCGCCTACGCCCGTATTGGATTCGCACGCACCGTGGCGACCGCCAAGAAGCTGGCCGGCTTCCCTCAGATCTTGCTGTTCATCGTTGCATTCATGTTCTACAACGACGGCACCCAGACCACGATCAACATCTCCGGGGCGTATGCAGAGGACACGCTCGGGCTGTCGATCACGGAGGTGATCACGGCATTCCTCATCGTCCAGTTCATCGCCTTCGGCGGCGCCTACCTCTTCGGGATGCTGTCGGGTCGGATTGGCCCCAAGCGCTCGATCCTGGCCAATCTCGTCGTGTGGGTGGGCGTGGGCATCGCCGCGTTCAATCTGCCGGAAGGCGAGGCGATCCCCTTCTACTTGGTGGCGGCGGTGGTCGGATTCGTTCTCGGCGGGGTGCAGGCGCTCAGTCGCAGTCTCTACGGCACGATGATCCCCGAAGAAGCATCGGCCGAGTTCTACGGATTCTTTTCGGTGTTCGCCAAGTTTTCGGCGATCTGGGGTCCGCTCCTGTTCGGTCTCGTGAGCCGCTGGACCGGCAGCGGCCGACCGGCGATTCTGTCCATCGTGGCGTTTTTCATCATCGGCGCCGTGCTTCTGGCGCGGGTGGACGTCGAGGCTGCCCGGGCTTCCCGCAACCAATGGGACTTCCACGGAGCCGAGGTGACATAGACTGGACCCATGGTGGACGACGAGCGTTCAGCCGACGCGCCCAACGACGAAGAAGCCGAGCCCGAGCTGCACCCGGCTGCGGTCGAAGACGTCGAGATCGCCGAGGTCGTCGAGGTAGAGGAGCCGTCGCCGGCGCCGACGTATCGCGGAGCGGGAATCCGCTGGTCTTATCTCTTCGGATCGGTGCTGACCGTGGCGATCATCATCCTCGCCGCTCAAAACACGGAATCCGTCGAGTTCGAGTTCCTGACCTGGAATTACACCGCACCGCTGGCCGCGGTCATCCTCGCCACTGCATTTGTCGCGATCGTCATCGACGAGTTGATCGGCGTGATCTGGCGCTTCCGTCGCCGCCGGCAGCTACGCCAGCGAGCCGAGCTCGATCAGCTACGCCAACGGCTCGGAGAACCGTCCAGCCGGTTCGGCCGAAAGCGCTGACACGTGCCCGAACGTCTCGTCGTAGTCGGTGGTGACGCCGCCGGGATGTCGGCCGCCTCCCAAGCCCGAAGGCGACGCGGCGCCGACGACCTCGAGATCGTGGTCTTCGAGCAGTCCGGATGGGTCAGCTACTCGGCATGCGGCGAGCCCTATTACCTCAGTGGACTGGTTCCCGATTTGGATCGGCTGGTCGCCAGGCGCCCTGAGGAGTTCTGGGCGCGCCAGATCGATGCCCGACTCCACCATCGGGTCGAGGAGATCGACGCCGCCGCCGGGAAGGTCACGGTGCGGAGCCCCGATGGCACCGAGACATACGGCTACGACCAGCTCGTGTACGCGACCGGCGCCAGCCCCGTTCCGCCTGCGATCGAGGGGGCGGATGCCGCCGGTGTCTTCCCGCTGGAGACGCTGGACGACGCGGCCGCGATCAAAGAAGCGATGCGCACTGCGAAGAGAGCCGTGGTGGTGGGTGGCGGCTACCTCGGAGTCGAAGTCGCAGAAGCGTTCGCCGACAGTGGGCTGGAGACGGTCATGGTCACTTCCGGCTCCGGTGTGCTCAATCGGAGCCTCGACGACGACATGGTCGACCTCGCGACACGCGAAGCGGTTGCGGCGGGACTGTCGCTCGTCGCCGGGCACCGAGTGGAGAAGCTGGTCACGGAGTCGGGCCACGTAAAAGGCGTGGTGGCAGGTGAGCTCATACCCGCCGATGTCGTCGTCGTGGGCCTCGGCACCAGTCCCGTGGTCGACGTGGCGGTCACCGCCGGAATCCCGCTGGGCCCGACGGGCGCCATCGCCGTCGACGCTCGGCAGCGCACGGAGATCGAGGGAGTATGGGCCGCCGGCGACTGTGCGGAAGCGCACCATCGTGTCACCGGCCGCCCGGCCAATGTGCATCTGGGCACCGTCGCCAACAAGCAGGGCCGCGTTGCGGGGATCAATCTCGGCGGAGGCGACGCCACCTTTCCGGGCATACTGGGCACGGCGATCACCAAGTACCGGGGGGTCGAGATCGCCCGGACCGGTCTCACCGAGGCGGAGGCTGCCGCACACGAAATCGACGCCGTCGCCGCAACCACGTCCTCGACCACGACAGCCGGGTACTGGCCCGAAGCGGAACCGATGTGGATCAAGGTGGTGGTCGATCGGGCGACGGCCCGGCTGTTGGGGGCACAGATCGTCGGGGGCAAGGGGGCCGGCAAGCGGATCGACGTGCTCGCCGCCGGGATCTGGAACGAGATGGACGGTCATCGATTCTCCATGATGGATCTCAGTTACGCCCCGCCGTTTTCGGGAACGTGGGATCCGGTGTTGATCGCGGCGCGGAAGGCCGCCGAGCAGACGTGACGGTTCAGCGATGGCTGCTGGTGGTGTTGGTGGCCATCACCGCATGCTCAGGGGGCAACGAAGGCGACCCGCCCGGCCTCGAGACCGCCACACCGGACTCGCAATCGAGCGGCTCGGAGGCGACGCCGACCGACCCCGCTCCCACTGATCGTCGCCGACCCGCAGTCGTGGACTTCGTCCAGGACGGCGACTCGATGGTGGTGACGATCAATGGGGCCGAAGAGCGGGTTCGCCTGATCGGGGTCAACACGCCCGAGCGAGGCGAGTGCTATGGAGACGAAGCCCGGGTGGTGCTGCAGGGTCTCGTCGAAGACGAAACGGTCGACCTCGTCGTCGACGTCGAGGAACGCGATCGTTTCGGCCGCATCCTCGCGTACGTCTATCGCGACAACGTCATGATCAACGCCGAGATCGTTCGTCGAGGTGCGGCGCTGGCGCGTCCCTTCGAGCCCAACATCACTCATCAAGCGCACCTGGAGGACATGGAGACGCTCGCCAAGCGGGAGGGAATCGGCATGTGGTCGCCGGATACATGCGGTGGGCGAGACGATTCCCCTGTTGCCGTCGCCGAGATCAGGGCAGATCCGCCCGGACGCGATGAGCACAACCTCAACGGCGAATGGGTCGTCGTCGTCAACCGGACCGGGGCGCCCGTCGACCTGACCGGCTGGTCGCTTCGTGACGAGTCGTCCGTGCATCGCTATCGCTTTCCGGTTGGGAGTGTCGTCGACGATCAGGTGACCGTGTTCACTGGCTGCGGTCCGGACCAGCCGTCGACGTATCATTGGTGCGCAGAGACACCCGTGTGGGACAACGCAGGCGACACGGCGTTCTTGAGCGACGCCGACGGCGTGGTGGTGCACCGCTTCGAATATCGTCCGTGAGGAGGGCAGCGCCCAGCACGCAGGGCCTAGTCTGCAGCAGAATTGGAGAAAGGACCGCGATGGGAATCATGGACAGTCTGAAGGGCATGTTCGGCAAGGCCAAAGACGTGGCGGCTGAAGCCGCCGAGAAGGCCGAAGATGTCGCAGGGGACGCGATCGGCTCGGCCAAGGAGATGGCCGGCACTGCCGTCGACAAAGCCAAAGACCTCGCCGACACCGCGGTTGACAAAGCGAAAGATGTCGCACAGTCCGTCGGCGGCGAAGGCGCCGCAGAGAAGGTCGGGGACGCCGCCGAAGGGGCCATGGACAAGGTCGAGGACGCGGTCGACGGAGCAATCGACAGTGCCGGGGATGCTGCCGGTGGGGCCGTCGACAAGGCCCGGGATGCCGCCGGCGACGCAATGGAAGCCGCCACCGACGCGGCAGGGACGGCGACGGATGCGGCCGCAGATGTCGCGTCTGATGCGGCCGACGCCGCTTCTGACGCCGGCGAAACCCACAATTGACGCCATGACGGGCGACTCTGGGGAGGTCGTGTACACCTCGCATGTCACGGTCGTGCGCGACCGGGGCCCATTGAGGCGCGCCGAGCTACCGGGACGAGACACGCCAGTCACGTTCGGCGTGCACGGTGCAGTGGCGGACCACTACGGCGTCGACCCCGACGAGTATCCACCTGACACGGCGACGATCGACTATGTCGTCGCCGCCGCCGGCGGCTGACTGACCGGGACATTCGGGGGCGCGCTGGAGGCGCGTGGTGTCAACGCAAGCAACGGAGCACTCGTCGGTCGGGTCACGGGAGAGGTGGAGAAAGAGGGCAAGGTGCTCGTCATTCGTCGGATTGCGGTCGTCTACGAGCTCAGGGGAGTCGACGATGAGGACCGCCCCACGGTCGAGCGGGTTCACGAGTTCCATGCCGACTACTGCCCGGTCGCCCGAAGCGTGCGGGACAGCATCGCCATCTCGACCGCGGTCACCTACGTGTGAGGGAATCGTTCAACGCCGTGCTGCATGCGGCTCGCGATGAGTGGGCCGACCCGACCCAGGCAGCACGATGGGCGGCCGATGCCCTGTTGGAGCTCACCGACGACCGCTGGTCGAACGAGGGGCAGGCAGCGGTCCAGCTACTCCGCGAGAAGCGCCGAGATTCTGCGCTCTTGCTCGCGGTCACCGAAGCTGGGCTGTGGGAGGACGGGAGGAGCGCCCGCGCCAGCCTGTCGATCGTGAGGGAGCAGCTGGCGGACGCCGGATGGGCCGATCCCGTGGCCGACGCTCTGACCGAGACCGAGCAGACGATCCACGTACTCTCGCTTGGCGAGGCGACCTTGGCCATCCTGGGCTCGCTCTCCGAGCGGGCCCCAGCGTTGCCGCTCGTTCAGACCCACCAGGCGGCAGTCGCCCGCGGGCTCGGCATCTTCGAGGTTGCCGTGACGGTGGGTCCCATCGATCACGCCGATGTGATGCTGCTGCCCGTCGCGGCCCGCCATGGCGACCGAATCTGGTCGACTTCGACGTTCATCGAGCTGGCCGGCGCCTTCACGGGGACGATCGTTCCGGTACACCACCCGCTGGCGCAGATGTCTGCGCTGAACCGCCGCCAGTTCCGGCCGCCCGCCACGATCGTCGACGTGCGGTTCGACGCTCGGGCCTCGTGAGTACCCGGCACCGGCCAACGGCGCCAGGCCATGGGGTACGATGCCGACCCGAGGAGGGTGCATGAATCGGGTATCGCGCCGGCTGGCCGCCATCGAGCCATCAGCGACGCTGGCGATCACGTCGAAGGCCAAGGCGCTCCGGGCGCAGGGTGAGCCCGTGATCGGGTTCGGCGCAGGCGAGCCGGACTTCCCCACCCCGGCCCACATCGTCGAAGCGGCCGTCGTCGCTGCGCGCGATCCTTCCAACCACAAATACTCGGCGGCAGGAGGTCTGTCAGAGCTGCGCGCCGCGGTCGCGGAAAAGACGCAGCGAGACAGCGGACTGTCGGTCGAGCCGTCGCAGGTCCTCATCACCAACGGCGGCAAGATGGCGGTCTTCGAGACTTGCGCTGCACTGCTCGACCCCGGCGACGAGGTACTCTTGCCCGCTCCGTATTGGGTCACATACCCCGAAGCGGTGCGGTTGGCCGGAGGGATACCCACGATCGTGCCGACGGACCAGGCCGGTGGATTCAAGACGAATCCCGAACAGCTGGACCGCCATCTCACCGACCGGACCAAGCTCTTGATCTTCGTCTCCCCATCGAACCCGACCGGGGCGGTGTACAGCCCGCAGGAGACGAAAGCCATCGGCGAGTGGGCCGCCTCGCGGGGTGTGTGGGTCATGGCCGACGAGATCTACGAGCATCTCGTGTACGGCCAGGCACGCGCTGCCTCGATGCCGGTCGTCGCTCCGTCGCTCAACGACGAGTGGGTGATCGTAAACGGCGTCGCCAAGACCTATGCAATGACCGGCTGGAGAGTCGGGTGGATGATCGGACCTCCGGACATCGTCGCCGCGGCCACCAACTTCCAGTCGCATGCGACATCCAACGTCGACAACGTCGCCCAACGAGCAGCGCTCGCCGCCGTCAGCGGACCGCTCGACGCCGTGGATGAGATGCGCACCGCGTTCGATCGCCGCAGGCAGACCATGGTGTCGATGCTCAACGAAATCCCGGGCGTGGAGTGCAGCGAACCGCAAGGTGCGTTCTATGCGTTCCCGTCCTTCGTCGACGTGCTCGGCTCGGACATCGGCGGGACCGTCCCAATGACGACGTTGGACCTGGCGGCCGCCATTCTCGACCAAGCCAAGGTGGCGCTCGTACCGGGCGAAGCGTTCGGCGCCCCCGGTTACATGCGCCTCTCCTATGCGCTGTCGGACGCCGATCTCCAAGAAGGGGTCACCCGGATCGCCCGGCTGCTCGGCGGCTGAGGCCCGAGCCGGCGCCGGTACACTGCCCCCCGGAACAGAGGGGCGCGTCGATGTCGAACGGAAGCGAGGGAACGGCTCAGGCGATGGTCCTGGTCGAGCCACGCCGGTTCACGGCCACCAATTTCCCCATCTCGTCCATCGAGACCGGCGGTTGGTTGGCGGTGGAAGCCACCGGCTTATCGGGTGTCGAGGTCCAGGCGTGGGCCGGAGACAGCCGGCTCGTGCGCTATCCGTTGATCCCCGGCCACGAGGTCGTGGGCCGCATCGCCGTGACGGGCACCACTGGGATCCCGGTCGGGACGAGGGTAGTTGTCGAGAGCGCCATCCGCTGTGGAGCGTGTCGCCGCTGCACCAACAACCTGTCATCGTGCAACCTTCGCCATCCGGTCAACGGCTACGGCCAGCTGCCTTCGACTGAGCCCCCCGGGCTGTGGGGCGGCTTCGCCGAACGAATGTACCTCGACCCCGGAGCGCGGCTGCACGTGCTTTCCGACGATATCCCCGCCGTCGTCGGCACCTTCGCTCATCCGCTTGCAGCCGGCTTCTCATGGGTGGTCGAGCTGCCCCGCCTCAACGCTGGCGAGAACGTCCTCATCCTCGGCCCGGGGCCACGCGGGTTGTCGGCCCTGGTCGCAGCGAAAGAGGCAGGCGCAGGCTGGGTGGGCATGACGGGCTTGTCACATGACAGCGATCGTCTCGACTTGGCGAAGCAACTCGGCGCCGACATGACCGTGTATGCCGACCAGGAGGATGTTGCCGGCGCAGTCGCCGACAGTTTGGGAGCGCGCCCTGACATCGTCTTGGACGTGACCAGCCATGACACCGAAGCAATCCTGCTCGCATTGGACCTGGTGCGGGCCGGCGGCCGGGTGATCCTGGCTTCGACCAAAGGAGCGCGCGCGGTCAATCAGCTCTTCTCTGACATCGTCGTCTTGAAGGAGCTGATCATCCAGGGAGCATATGGAGCCAGCTCGGCGGGGTACCACTGGGCAACCCGTCAGCTCGCCGCCGACCCCCGACTCGACGACATGGTGTCACACGAGTTTCCGCTCGAGGAAGCCGATCGGGCGATACAGGCAACGGCCGGCCTCCTGGGACGAGATGAGTTGATCTCGGTCGCCGTGACGTTCTGACGGTGGCACCGCGCCTACTTCTCCTCGCCAACCCGGCTGCCTCCCAGTTCACCGGCGGACTCCATCGCGATGTCACCACGCTCCTCCGCCGTGCGTTCGAGGTCGAGACGATCTGGCCGAACGGGCCGGCGGATGTTCGCGTCCGCGCCCGGGCGGCCGCTGACGATGGGCTGCCGGTCGTCGTGGCGATGGGCGGCGACGGTGTGGTCCATCACGCCGCCAACGCCCTCGCCGACACGGGAACATCTCTCGGCATCATCCCCGCCGGGACGACCAACGTACTCGCCGATATCCTGGGCATCCCCACCGACCCGAAGGATGCCGCCCGGTTTCTCGCCAGTCGCCCTGCGCCGCAGCCGGTCAAGGCGGCCCGGATCGTGCTCGACGAGGGTCCCCCCTCCTATGCGACGTTCGCAGTCGGGATGGGCTTCGACGCCGAAGTCGTGGAGGAAGCCGAGCGTGAGCCGTTTCGCAAGCTTCGGTTCGGCGGCGTCCACTACGCCCGCACCGCGGCCCGCGTCATATGGAGGAAGTTCCGGGAGCGTCAGCCGACCATGAAAGTCACCTGCGGCGAAGACACCAAGGACGCGTCGACGGTGCTGGTCCAGGTGCACTGGCCGTTCACCTACTTCGGGCGCATCGCATTGACGATCGCCCCCGATCCGCCCTCTGCATTGCACATCGCTGCATTCGAGCGCCTGCCCATTCGGCGGATACCGGGGATCGCGGCCGCCACCACGACGGGAGCCCACCTGGCCGACGTCGCGGGCACCACCGTATGGGAGGACGCCCTCGGAGTCACCGTGCAAGCCGAGCCTCCGGTCGCGGTGCAAGCGGATGGCGAACACCTGGGGCGTTGGTCGAACATCCATGTGGAGCATGCGGCCGACGCGTTGCGAATTCTCGTGCCGGGCACCGAACCTCCCCCGCGGCGCATCCGACGCCGCCGGCGATTCAGGCGGGCCCGTTCGTGACCAAATCGGGATGGACCGCCAGAGCTGCTGCCCGCTGCGCCAATTGGTCCGGCCTGATCACGCCTTCCTCCGTCACGACGCCGTGGAACCATTCCAGCGGTACCAGTTCCGACAGACCGCCGATCCGCTCGTCCGAATCGACGGCGGTGAGGGCCGCCTCGAACAGGGGCTCAGGCAGCATCTTGTCGAGGCCCGCCACTAGGTAGGCGGGCACACCATGATTGGCCGCAGCGCGCGCCAGGTCCGACGTACCGACCTTGTTGATGACACGCCCTGGGCCGATGGCGTCGGCGCCGAACGCGACGAGGTCGACGCCGCCCACCCATGCAACGGCATCCTCGTCGCTGAGAAGCTCGACGCTGAATCCGGCAGCCCCGAGATCGGCGGCCAAGAGCCTGCCCTCGCCTACGGGGAGGGCTTCCGTGCACACGACTCTGAACTCGGCCAATGTCCGGGCACGGTCCAGCATCGCCCTCACGGACGACGACGAAGAATGCACCATGATCGACGCACCCGGGTCGATCAGGGCAGCTCCCACCCGTGCCACGCCGGCGACACGCGCTTGCTGCCGGTCGGCCAGCTCGTTGATACGCTCGGCCAGCTCGGCGGCATCTCCGTCGCCTGCGAGGTAGGTCTCGTTGCGAAGCGAGGCCAGCGGGGCCACCGTGGGTTGTTGCGCAGCCAACATGTCCACGGCAGCTCGCACCAGATCACGTCCCGACGCGGGGTCGACCACCGCCAGCTGTTTGGCCAGATCGGCCACCGCCTGGGCAGCCCGGGCGCCGAGTGCGCTTGCGCTTGCTTCGGCGTCGGCGGCCACCGCTTCGATCTGCCTCCACGCCGGCCATCGCCGGATCTCAGGCAGCATCACGATCTCCGAACGCGCAGAAGCTCCGGCAAGGGGGGCAACCGGAGCTTCTGCATGCGAAAGGGTGTTCGTGCGAATCGATGCCAGGGAAAGTCTCGGTTCGCCACCCCTTCTCTGCTGAGAGGTGATACCTCTTCAGTGAAACTTGAATATACACAACAAAAGTGACCGTCGGCCAGTCCGGCGTGAAATCCGGGAAATCTTCCACTGTTTCCGTCACGGTGTCGGACGCTGCCAAACCGTGCGCTGCGGGAACGGAATCTCTATGCCTTCGGCATCGAATCGCTTCTTGATCCGCCGCAGCGCCTCCCGCTTCAGGTCCCAACGCCGCTCCGGGACCGAGGTCAGCACCACCCGCACCGTCACCGAGCTGTCGCCGAAGGCGTCGACGCCAAGCACGGTGGGCGGCTCGGCCATCGCCGAGCCCCATTCCTCGCTCTGCTCGAGTCGGCCGAGCTCGTCTTCCAGCACGCCGATCACCTCGTCGATGTCGGCGTCGTAGGCGACACCGATGTCGACGACCACCCGCGAGAACTCTTGTGTGTAGTTCGAGGTCACTTCGATGATGCCGTTCGGGACGTAGTGAACGACGCCGTCGAGATCACGCAGCACAGTGACCCTGAGCCGCACATCCTCGACCACTCCCGAAACGCCGGCGATGCTGACGACGTCACCCACATGAAACTGGTCCTCGGAGATCATGGTGAACCCGGCGAGCACGTCCTTGACGAGCGACTGAGCACCAAACCCGAGGGCAACGCCCACCGCTGAACCCACGGCGACGAATGGCGTCGACGGGATCTCCCACACCAGCGCAACGGTCCACACCGCGATCACGAACAGCAGGACCCACAACACTCTCTGTCCGACCGACCAGAGCGTGGCGAGGCGTTGCCGCTCCTCGCTTACCCGGCCTTCGCCTGCGTCGACGAGCCTCCTGATGGCACGCCGACCCAACAACGTCACGACTGCGCCGACCACCACCGCCGCCACGATCACGACCAACGTGATGGTGATCTCCCGGCTCACGCCTCCACTCCGCTCATCGGCGTCAGCGTAGCTTCGGCCGTCCTGATCACTTCGTCCGCCTCGGCCGCCAGCAGGGCCTTGTCCTTCACGTCGGCCCGGAGCAATGCTCCGATATCCCGGTCCAACGCCCGGGCCAGTCGCTCCTCGACGACCGATCTGAAGGTCCGGAGGCGGGCTCGGGCCAGTCGTGCGCCCACCGCCTCGGCCACTCTCGTCAGCACGAGGCCGACGAGCACCGAGCCGACCATGAGAATGACTGGCCACGGCCACTCACCCCGTACGAGCGGCATCGCCCACAGCCAGATTGCTCCCGCGACGAACGCTCCGGCCAGAAGCCACTTGAATACGCCGATCAGGCGCAGCCATCCCGGCATCGAATCGACGTCGGGAGCGGGCTGATCGTCCAGCGCCGAGTCAACCACTCTCCGGATGACTTGCTCGCTGCGGGTACGAGCCAGTCGGTCGCGCAGCCGCAACCCGTGCTTGCCACCGAGGTCGGATGCGACATCCCCTACGAACCTCTCCAGCATCGCGTACACCCCTTCGAGGCCCGTTCGACCGTCCCAACGGGCAGTGGCCGACTCCAGTGCCGTCTGAGGCTTCTCGAAGCCGAGGATCCGTCCCAGCGCCGAGCCTTTGAGCGTCAACGCCATTGCCCCCATCGGGCCTGTGGCCAGCCGCAGCGCCGACGCCTCACCGCTGCGCACGGCAACGCCCCTCACCTCCGGCCCGGCGATCAGGTCAGCCAACCCTTCAACGGTGCGTTCTCGCACCGACTCCCACCGGCTGTCGAAATCGATCGACTCGTAGTCGGACACTCCGGCGGCCTCGGCGAGGGCCATCGCCGCCCGACGAGCGTCGGTGACCAGCTTGCCGATCACCGATTGCTTCACCACGAGCCTGTCGTCGAGAACCTCGATGAGCGCATCGACGCCGAACGCGGGTTGGTCTGGCGGATCGGCCGCTGTCGCGACGATCACTGGATCCGAGATGCCGTCCAGTCTGAGGCGGTCGGCGAAATCGGCGAGCACACTGCGGCGCTCCTCCGGTGGGATACGGTCGATCTGATTGAAGGCGAAGATGAAGTTGCCCGCGTACTCGGATAGTGGCACGAGGTACTCCTGGTGGAGTAGGCGGTCGTTGTATTTCTCGGGGTCGACGACCCATACGACTGCGTCGACGCGCGGCAGCAACTCTTCGAAGAGTTGTCGATGCGCTCCCACCACCGAGTCCGTGTCTGGCATGTCCAAGATGGTCAGCAGCGGCAGCTCATCGTGCTCCACGGTATCGACCACGCCCATGTCTTCGAGCAAGCGGGGTATCCCTGGGTCCGGTCGCGACGGAACCCAGGCGAGGGCAGTGGACGTCGTGGGCCGGATCGGTCCCGACACCGTCACCTGTTGTCCGGCGATGGCGTTGAGAAGGCTGGACTTGCCGGAACCGGTGCCTCCGGCCAAGGCAACGACGAACCCATCCCCGAGGAAGCCAAGCCGTCGACGGGCGTTGCGGACGAGCCGGGCTGGGCCCTCCAGCTCGTCAGGATCGACGACCTCGGCGGCATGAGCGACGAGCCGGTCGAGATCATCGAGCAACCGCTCAATCGTCATGCCATGCCTTCGCCGCCAACTCCAACTGCCCGGCAACCCTTCGGATCGTGGCCGGGTCCCCCGTCATCATGTCTTCGATGCGGCGCAAGAACCGGCTCGCGTCCTCTTCCAGTACCCGATTGAGAGCCTCGTCGAGCTGGGCGCGAGCCTTGGCGGCGAGCGAATTCGCCGCCGCCGACCCGAAGATGTGTTCGAGCAGCCCCTGCTGGGCCGCAGCTGCGCCGGCAGCCACCCCCACTTCGGCGCCGGTGAGGCCGCCGGTGTGCACGAACACGGTGACCAGGAGGGCGACGGCGACGGCATTCACCCCCAACGACGCGGCTTTGGCGAGCCGATGCCGCCCTTCACCATGCTGCTCGATCAGGTCCGTGAGCCCTGCCATCCACTCCTGAACCGCGGCCGATGCTGCGTCCTCCAACTGCGGGCCATGTCCCCACATCGTCTCGTCGAGGAGCTGGCGTCCCACCGGCGACAGATCCCACGCTCCCGCCGTCGTGCGAGCAGCGATGTCGGATCGCCGCATGACGGCCGTGACCAGCTCCGATCGGGCTTCGGTCCCGACCACGGCTTCTGCCCGGCCTTGGCCGCCCAGCACGCGGCGTCCCCACGCCCGGACCCGATTGGCCCCTTCGGTCATGACCTTGAGGATCTCGCCCGTGCCGACGAATTCCTGCCATCGGCGGACGACCTCGCCACGGATCAGGGTCCCGGAGTCCAGTGCCTCTGCGATCGCCGATTCCTGCGCTGCGTATGCGTCTTCGACCGCTGCGGCAAGCCGGCTGATCGCCGACATCTCCTCGTCGAGCAGGTCGGCCAGCGCCACCCCGTCGCGGGCCACGGCAGCAACCGCACCCTCGGCAGCTTCACGGATCAGATCCTTGCGGTACGAGTCGTCAGACAGTCGCTCCAGGTACTGGCGGATCGGCGCCACTGCGGTAGTGGCCAGACCGCCGATGTCCGCCAGCACCTCTTGTTCGGCGATCCGGACGATGGCGTCATCGGGCACGTCGATGCCGCCTCCGGCCAAACGCTGCGAGAAGTCGGCGATGATCGCCTGCTCAGCCTCGGATCCCGGCCGGGGAAGGCGATTCACGATGTAACGGATCGGAATCGCACGAGCCTTCGCCTTGGCGAGGAACTCCCATGGAACTGCGTCGGCGTATCGCTGAGCCGAAGTGACGAACAGGCAGACATCGGCCACCGCCAACAGCTCGTCGGCGATCTCTCGGTGCACGTCGACGACGGAATCGAAGTCAGGGGCGTCGACAACCGCGAGATGCTCCAGCAACGGTACGGGCGCTGGTACGACGGTGATCGATCGAACGGCCTCAGGGTCGGTCGAGTACCCGGTGAGAAACTCGTCTCCAAACCGGTCTGCATGGTCGGGGTGGCACCAGACGGTCGGGGCGCGGGTGGTGGGACGGACGGCGCCGGGCTCGGAGATCTGTGCACCCGCCAGCGAGTTGAGAATGGTCGACTTGCCGGCTCCGGTCGAACCGATCAGTACCGCCACCGCCGGACCATCCAGATCGGCCAGGCGAGGCAGCGCGTATTCGCGGATGGTCCACTCGAGCTCCTCGAGGGCGCGGTCGATCTCGCCGCGCACGTCGTACGCGAACGTGACACCGCGCACTTCGTCGAGGAGGGCATGGAGCTGGGACCGCACGCGGTTGAGGCCTGTGAACGTGCCAGACATCCGGGGGATTCTCCCACAATGCGCGATTGTGTCCCACCCGCTTCCTACATTGGGGGACATGGAGCAACTCAGCGACGGAGACATGGCCGAACCGGCGACCGGCAGCGATCAACCGGCCGGCGAAGCCGAAATGGCCGGCCGGATCACCATCGTGGGTTCGCGGGTCCGTGTCGACGGCTTCGAGGTCGATGACCCCGCCCTCGCAGAGTTGCTACTCGCCGCACCGCACGACCAGATGGTGTCGCGGTTCGAGCAACTGGTGGCGCTCGGCGCCTTCGGGATGGGCAGCGTCGTCACTTCGTCCTCACTGTCGTCCACCCTGGCCGAAGCCGATGATCGCTTCGCCGCGACTGTCGATCAGGCCCTGGTCGCCCTGGAGCGCACCACGCAAAACGCCTTGGACCGGATGCTCTTGGCGGTCGACGCCAGCCTGGATCCCGACAGCCGCAACAGCGTGATGGCGAGAGCCGTCTCGGAGTTGACAGACGCTCAGCACCGCCTGATCGGCGAGCTCGACCTCGGTCGGGTCGACAGCACTTCGGCGCAGTTGGTTGCGGCAATCGGCGCAATGGTGGGCCCTTCGGGTGAGATGGAGCAGCTGCTGCGCCAAGCGCTGGATCCCACTTCAGGCGGCTCGGGGCTGGCCGAGATCTCTTCTCGTCTCGATGAGCGCTTCGGCGAGCTCCGCGACTTGTTCATGCGAGCCGAGGGGGCTCACCAAGAAGCGGCAGTGGGAACCGCAAAGGGCGTTCGTTACGAGGCGCGTGTGGATGAGTGCTTGCGGCGCATCGGGCGGAACATCGGCGGCTGCATCGTCATGGCGACAGGCACCGACGCCGGTCGCCTGTCC
Source organism: Acidimicrobiia bacterium (assembly GCA_041586155.1). Taxonomy (GTDB): domain Bacteria; phylum Actinomycetota; class Acidimicrobiia; order Spongiisociales; family JAENVV01; genus JBFGJH01. The sequence continues at coordinate 14,705 of JBFHAT010000017.1, read as the reverse complement.
ACCAGCGACAAGACCGGTGACTTCGTCGTCCAGAACACTCCAGGTCACACCGTCGTCGTCGAGGCGAAGAACAAGTCGAAGCTTGCCTTGACCGGCAAGTCGGGGATCTTGGCCGAGCTCGATCGGGCGATGGAGAACCGGCAGGCGCACGTAGCAATCTGTGTATCGGCGACAGACGCCTTTCCCCAGGAGGTGGGAACGTTCGGGGTGTACGGCAATCGCATTCTCGTCGTTGATGATGGCGACGGCGTGCTGTTGGAGGCGGCCGTCCGATTGGCATTCAACACGGCCGCGGTGACCTTGTCTCCTCGGGCGACCGTGGATGCCATCGCGCTGGCGGAGCACATCGAGCGGATCACCCAACAGGCGGCCCGACTGTCGGGCATCAAGCGGGGCCTCACGGCAATGAAAGAGACCCTCGATCGGATCAGTGGCGACGTCGGCGCGGTTCAGACCGAACTCCGGGGCGAGCTCGAGCGGGCGTCGATGGCGCTCGACGGAGGTGCACCCGCCCAGAGCGGCCTACGGCTCGTCGCTCCCGACTGACGAAACCCTCTCGACCGTGACGGTCGGCCTCCGGCCGCCGTCCGCGTCCAACACCGCCATCGCCGACGCTCCCTCCGGGCAGTCGTCGAGCACCGGGCAGTAGCGACACCATGGGCCTGCACGCCGCTCGAGCTCGTCGCCGGTCCGCCAAGCACCGCGCAGCTCGGTCACCATCTCGACGACACGGTCTGCCACTGCCTGCATGCCCGAGCGGGTGGGCGGCTCGGAGCGCTGTTCTCCGGTCTTGACCGAGAAGGCTTCGACGAGGTCGGGCGCCTCTCCGCGATCGAGCAGCCAGAGCAATGCGTAGAAGCGAAGCTGCACCAGCGGGTCGCCGAGATCACCCGTCTTCCAGTCGACCAGCCGCACGACCCCGTCGCGCTCGAAGACGGCATCCACCGACCCGACCAGTGCGACGTCGGCACCGATGTCGGCATGGAGGGCGACTTCGGCTCCGCGAAATCCGACGTGGGGATAGCTCCTGAACCGCTCGTAGAGCGCACCGACCTCCTCGATCACCGCACGGATCCGAGATGGCTTGAGGTTGAGCGAGGCGATCTTCATGTTGAGATGCTTGGCTCCGATCTCCTCGCGGCATGCATGCTCGAACTCGTCCGGCTCGATGGGCCCGTTGCGCAAGTGCCGGGCGAACACCTGGTGGGCGAGACCGCCCCGAAACGCCGGCAGCGAGTCCGGACCGTAGATGCCCACGAAGCGTTGGGCGGCCTTGTGTCGGCATTCGCCGAACGCAATGAACGACGATGCCGAGATCTCTATGTGCTCCCCGGGCGGGAGCGCCCCGAACTCGATCACCGGGCCAATGTATCAACGAGTCCTGCGAACAACGAGCACTACACTCCCTATCTTCCCCGGGAGCCCGCCTGACGAAGAAACTCACCCTCATCATCCCATCGGCGCTCGTCCTGCTCCTGGTCGCACTGGCCGGGTGGTACCAGTTCGACCATTCGACGAATCGGAACCGCGTGGCTCGCAACGTCTCTGCCGCCGGAGTTGATCTGGGTGGCCTCACTCAGTTCGAAGCGCAAGAGGCGCTGCGGGCACACGAAGATGCGCTCCTCGGCGCGTCGGCGACGTTCCGCATCGAGGAGGCGACCGTCACGCTCGACCCGACGACCGTGGGTCTCGAGCTCGACGAAGAGGCGATCGCCGCCGAGGCCATGTCGGTCGGCCGGGGCGACGGATGGTTTGCCTCGTTTCTCGACTGGACGGCGACCCTGTGGTCCGACACCGAGCTGGCGGCACCTGTCGCGTTCGACCGAGCCGCCATCGAGGGGACGCTCATCGGGTGGGAGACGCAGGTGCTGGGCGTCGATCTGGCGGCGGGCGGTGTCGAGCTGGACGGCAGCGAGCCACGGCCGGTGTACCCGGGGCCGGTCGTGCGAATCGATCGACCCAGCGCAATCGAGGCGATCGAGTCGACGCTACGCACGCTCAACCGCCCCGCGGAGGTCGAACTGACCACTGACGTGTCGGACCCGCCGCTGGACCGGGCCACGATCGATGATGCGGTGGCCGCCGCCAGGAATCTGCTGGCCGGACCCGTGACTCTCACATCGGCCGATCCTCCTGCCATGGTCGCCGTGAGCATCGCTGAGCTCGCTGCCGCCTTCACGTCCGACGTCGAGCTGGAGCCTGAGCCTGCCGTGGTGATCGGCCTGGACCCCGACCTCATCGAAAGCAGCTTCGAGGGCCTGCGTGAGCAATTCGAAGGTGAGTTCAAGAATGCCGAGTTCGAGATCGTCGGCGACACGGTGACGATCGTCGAAGGAGTCAAAGGACCGCGGGTCCTCATCGAGGACGCGATCGACGAGATCCTCGCCGCCGCCCAGAATCCAGCACGCGAAGGTCAGCTACCGCTGCAGCGAGATGCGGACCCCGACATCACGGCAGCCGACCTCGAGGCGCTTCATGTCAACCATCTCGTGTCGTCGTTCACCACGTACCACGATTGCTGTGCGTCGAGAGTCACGAACATCCATCTGTTCGCCGACGCCGTCGACGGGACCCTTCTGATGCCCGGCGAAGAGTTCTCTCTGAACGGCCATGTCGGCGAGCGGACCAGCGACAAGGGTTACCTCCCTGCGGGGACGATCGTCGATGGCGAGCTCATCGACACCGTCGGAGGCGGGGTCAGCCAGTTCGCCACCACCTTCTACAACGCCGTCTTCTGGGGCGGCTACGACGACATCGAGCACAAGCCACACAGTTTCTACTTCTCCCGGTACCCGGAGGGGATCGAGGCCACCATCAATTGGCCGAACGTCGATCTGGCGTTTCGCAACGACTCCGATGCGGCGTTGCTCATCGACACGCAATACACCGACACGTCGATCTCGGTGCGGTTCTTCGGCGACAACGACGGCAGGATCGTCACCGGCGAGCAGAGCGGAGGAGTCACCAGCGTGACGGTGGTCGCCGAAGGTGGCCCGGACGCCCGGATCGTGGAAGGCTCCGTCTCCGGTCGCTACAACTTCACGTCCCCCTCGACCCGGTATCGCGCCTCGTCGGGACTGTCTCCCGAGTCATCCCGCACCGTCCAGTCTGGTCGGGAAGGCTGGTCTGTCACGGTCACCCGAACCATCACTCACCCGGGTGGCGGCGTCGAAACCGAAGAATGGATCGTTCGCTACCTGGCACAGCCAACGATCATCGAGGTCCACCCATGCAAGGTGCCGGGCTCGTCAACGCCGTGTCCGACCACTACCACGGCACCGCCTGCGACGAGTCCACCGCCCACGCAGCCGCCCGCCACGAACCCGCCGGCGCCTCCTCCGACGACCACCCCATGAGGGGTGTCAGACGCGATTCTCGTCGTAGATCACGAAGAAGTTGCGGATGACCTGGCGCGCGTCTTCGAGGTCGTCTTCTGTCCAGCCATCGGCTCGCTGAACGGACAAGGCGTTGGAGTAGACGTAGACGCGGCGGATGGCACCATCGGCCAGAAACAGCCGCTCGGCGAGTAGCGACGGATAGGTGTCGCTGGCGCGGGCTTCGTCCAGGGTCGTGTAAGACTCGCCTTCCTGGCCGCCAAATGTCCGGTCCGTGGCGAACAATGCGACATCTCCGACCACAGTCGTGCTCTGAACCTCGATTGGTTGGCCCACTTCTTCCTCTTCGTCGCGGATGATCCGCACAGCCTAATGGGGCGGCCGGACCCCCCTGGCCCGCTCCCCGATGACGTGCAGCTTCATCAAATTGGTCGACGCCTGCTGGTTGGGTGGGATACCAGCCACCATGACGACGCCTTCCCCTTCCTCGCAAATGCCGTTCTTCTCCAGGAACTTCTCGGCTGAGGCGATCATCAGATCGGTGAAATCGCGCCGGGCGAACGGCTGCGGCTGTACCCCCCAATACAGAGCCATCCGCCGCTGCGTGGCCGGCTCGGGCGTGAAGGCAACGATGCGGGCTTCAGGGCGATACTTCGACAGCAGCAGCGCGGTAGAGCCCGATTCTGTGAACGCAACGATCGTGCTCAGGCCGAGGTTCTGGGCCGCTTCGACGGCTGCCTTGGCAGTGGCCGATGCGAACGTCTTGTGGCTGGTGAGGAAGTCGACATGCTCCGCCTCACCGGTCTCGGCCTCGCGGCAGATCCGATCCATGTAGCGCACCGCCTCGACGGGGTAAGAGCCCACCGCCGTCTCGCCCGAGAGCATCACCGCATCGGTTCCGCTCAATACGGCGGTGGCGACGTCGGTGACCTCTGCGCGGGTGGGGCGGGACGATGAGGTCATGCTCTCCAACATCTCGGTCGCCGTGATCGAGACCCGTCCGGCTGCGTTCGTTCGGGTGAGAATGTCGCGCTGTACGAGCGGCAGCCGCTGAAGCGGGAGCTCGACGCCGAGATCTCCCCGGGCGACCATCGCTCCGGCCGAGGGACTGAGGATGTCGTCGAGGTTCTCATATGCGAGCGCCAGCTCGATCTTGGCGATCACCGGCACTCCTGCCAGCGACGCGACCATCTCGACGTCCGCACCGGTGCGCACGAACGACGCTGCCACGAGGTCGACTTCCATCTCTCTGCCGAACGCCAGATCTTCTTCGTCCTTCGCGGTCACGGCCGGGACGCGAAGGTTGGTCTGGGGGAAGGCGACCCCTTTGTGGTCTCCGAGGGTCCCGCCCACCATCACCCGTGCTTCCAGCGTGTCTTCGAGCTGGCGGGTGACCTCGAGGCGGATCAGACCGTCTGCGCAAAGGATCGGCTCTCCCGGTTCGACGTCTTCCAGGAGGTGCTCATAGTCGAGCGGGATGACTTCATCCGAGCCCACCCCCGAGGTCGGCGACAAGCGCACGATCGAATCATCCTCCAGCTCGACGCTCCCTCCAGGGAACGTGCCGACTCGCAGCTTCGGTCCCTGGATGTCCTGGAGGATGGCGACCGAACGCTGCAGACGATCAGCCGCCTCCCTGATCCAAGCCACCATCTGCCGCTTGCCGTCGTAGGTGCCGTGCGAGAAGTTGAGGCGAGCGACGTCCATGCCTGCCTCGATCAGCGCCTCGACCGCTTCGGCCGACGCCACCGACGGTCCCATGGTGGCAATGATCTTTGTGCGCCGCATGATGGACGCCACGATACCTGTTCCTCGTACGGGCGGTTCGGCACCGTCGGGGGTGGCGGCCCGAGCGGACCGGTATCCGATTCGACTCAGTCGGTGACGTCGACCTCGCCCCAGAACGCGACGTGATCGGCGATCTCAGTGGCAGCCGGCAGGGGCTCGGGGTAGTACCAGGCGGCAGCTTTCGCCGTCTTGCCGTCAACCTCGACGTCGTAGTAGCGCGCCTGCCCTTTCCACGGACACATGCTCGTCTTGGGGCTGTCCGAGAAGAACTCTCGTCGGATGCTGTGCGCAGGAAAATAGTGGTTGCCTTCGACGACGATGGTGTCCTCGCTCTCGGCGAGGACCTCCCCGTTCAGGGTGGCTCTGGGCATGGTCGACCGCTCCTTGTCTGATCCGTGTCTCATTCGCCAACGAGAACGAGGCCGGCGGTATTCCGCCGCTCATGGAGTCAGGCGCTTGAAGCCCTCGGCGAGTGCATAGGGAGTGGGTTGCGCTTGGTCGGCCGACCAGGTTCGCAGCCGGTGCTCGAACTCGGCCCTTCCCTCGGCGCTGTCATGCGCCTCGCCCATCGTGGTCTGCCCCTGGGAGGAATGCTCCATCAACGCAGCGAGTTTCAAGTCGAACGTGTCGGAGATGTTCTCCCAGTGGTCGACTTGTTCGGCGCTCCACAAAAGCAGCGCGTCGGGTCGGTGCTTGGCGAGCCCGTCGACGAGCTGCTCAGGAAAGAACAGGTGGTCCCTCGCCGCCACCACGGCGTCGATCACGGCCATGCCGACCGCCCGATGATCGGGATGCAACATGTAGTGCTTCCAAGGATCGTGGGTGAACAGCACTTGGGGACGGACCGCCCGGATCCAATAGCAGAGCTCCTCTTGGAGCGCCCTGCCGTGCTCGACCTCACCGTCGACGTGGTCGAGCATCACGACGTCGGCGATGCCCAGGACATCGGCCGCGTTGCGTTGTTCGCCGATTCGCTGGGCAACGAGGTCGTCGCGGCTCAAGTCCGGGTCCCACGTGCCTTTCGAGCCGTCGGAGACAACCAAGACCGTCGAGTGGGTGCCGGCCTTGGCCCACTTGGCTAGGGTGCCGCCCGCCCCGAACTCGGCGTCGTCCGGGTGGGCTCCAATCGTCATCGCGCGCTCGGGTGGGTCGATCGGATCGACGGCAGCAAACCGCGCCTCTGAATAGATGTTCGACGTCATCGGCAGCCAGCCTAGGCCAGCAACCGTTCCACATCCGCCGCCGTGTCGACGTCGAGTAACGTGCCTCGAGCGATCATCACCGCCGCTCCCGGCAGCTTCGCCAGGTGACGTCTGAATGAACCCGGCCCATAGGCGAACTGGAATGAACCAAAGCCGCCGATGAGGCTGGTTCCCCCGTCATGACTGGGAGCGATCACCGGTCGACCCTTGCGCAACGACCCGACGGCTCTGTCCACGTCCGATGGGCGAAGACAGGGCAAGTCGCCGTGAATCACCATCCACTGCTCGGCGCCACGGATGCCCTCGTCGCAAGCCGAGTCGAGGCCTCGAGCAGTCGGTTCTTCGATCACGCCGGCGCCGAGCTCACCGGCAACGGTGGCCACCGTCTCGTCGGGGGTGACCACGATCACCGACCCGTACGGAGACGCCACCGAGATGACGTGATTGGTGAGTCGCCGCGCCAGCTCGGCCCGCTCGGGTGCGGTGAGGCTGCCGGCCAAACGCCGGTAGCCGCCGTCGAAACTGCGCACCGGAACGACGATGCGCACGTCCTGGTCAGTAGATGGCGTCGCCGTCGTCTTTGCTGAAGAAGTGAAGCTTGGTGGTGTCGACGACCAGCTTCACCTTGTCCGGATTGCGGGGGGCGAAGTCAGGGTTGACCCGCGCGACCATCTTGGTCTCAGAACCGAGGATCGATGGATCCGAACCTTCGTCTTCGAGCAACTCTCGGATGTCGGGCGTGACGACAGGCGGTAGCGCCTTCGTGAAATGGAGAAACGCTTCCGATCCGAGCTGCTCAACAAGCTCCACATCCGCTTCGAGCGTGCGTCGCTCGTCGGCCGTTCCCTGTACCGCCGAAACCAACTCGAACGCTTCGGGACGAATACCGACGACAACCTCCTCACCGGCATGGTTCGACAGTCCGGGCTTGTCTTCCAGAAGGGCACGTTCGACCGACAGGCGATCATCGCCGAACGCCACTGAAAGGGTGTCACCGTCGCCTTCGAGACGTCCGTACACGAAATTCATCGACGGGCTGCCGATGAACCCCGCCACGAACAGGTTGACGGGGTTGTCATAGAGGCGCCGAGGGGTGTCCGCCTGCTGCAGGAGGCCCTTGCGAAGGACAGCCACCCGGTCCCCCATCGTCATCGCTTCGACCTGGTCGTGCGTCACATACACGGTCGTGGTCTTGAGACGGGCATGTAGCGTGCCCAGCTCGCTCCGCATCTGGACCCGCAGCTTGGCGTCCAGGTTCGAGAGTGGCTCATCCATGAGGAACGCGGCCGGTTCGCGCACGATGGCCCGTCCCATGGCAACCCGCTGCCGCTGACCACCCGATAGCGCTTTGGGTTTCCGCTCCAGGTACTCGGAGATCTCCAGGATTCGGGCCGCTTCCTCGACCCGCCGGTTGATCTCCTCTTTCGGCATCTTGCGAAGCTTCAAGCCGAACGCCATGTTGTCGAACACCGTCATGTGAGGGTAGAGGGCGTAGTTCTGGAACACCATGGCGATATTCCGGTCTTTCGGCGGGATGTCGTTGACGACGGTGTCGCCTATGGTGATCGTGCCCTCGGAGATGTCCTCGAGGCCGGCGATCATCCTGAGGAGGGTCGACTTCCCGCACCCGGACGGTCCCACCAACACCACGAACTCACCATCGTTGATCTCGAGGTTGACGTCCTCGATGGCGCGTGTGCCGCCTGGGTAGATCTTGCCTACATCCGAAAGCGTGATCGCCGCCATCGAATCCTCCTCTATCACCGGTGCCTGGTTCGCCCAAGTTACCATGGGACGGTCGGCGGACACGAGGAGAATGCCTTGCAACGTGTGGTGGTCATCACAGGCGGTACGGGTGGCCTCGGCACTGCGTTGTGCCAGAGGCTGGCCGCCACCGGGGCGAAGCTGGCAGTCACCTATCTCATCCCCGAAGAAGCCGAGAAGTTCGAGGCGACCGTCAATCTCGACGAGGACCAGCTGCTGCTGAGCCGCGTCAACGCCAACGACCAAGCCGAGCTGGCGGTGTTCCTGCAGACAGCGGTGGATCGCTTCGGGCACATGAATGCACTGTGCTCCCTCGTCGGAGGCTGGGCAGGGGGCCGCGACATCGAGGAGACGGACGATGTGAGGTTCGATCGCATGATCGATCTCAACCTCCGTTCGGCGTTCTACGCCACGAGAGCGGCCATCCCCCACCTCAAAGCCGCAGAATGGGGCAGGATCGTTCTCATCGGAAGTCGCGCTGCCATCGATTCGCCCTCAGGCCAGGCCGCCTTCAACATCGCCAAAGCCGGTGTTGTCGCCCTCGGTGCCTCTGCGGCCCAAGAGCTCGGCGGCACCAATGTCACCGCCAACGTCGTGATGCCGTCGGTGATCGACACGCCCGCCACCCGCTCCGCTCTGCCCTACGCCGACTACGTCGCGTGGCCGACGCCAGAGCAGATCGCCGCCGTGATCGAGTTTCTCATCTCACCGGATTCGGCGGTGATCTCCGGCGCAACGATCCCGGTCTACGGCGACTCCTGAGCCCGAACCTCGCCGATCCCCGCGGGCGAAAGGTTCGATTCGATGCCGTGGGGCGGCCGCGCCGCACGCCGTGCAATCCGGTTGGATCTCGTACGGTTCCGATTCGAGGAGGCACCGCCTGGGCTTCGTAGCCAAGCGTGATCGAGAGCCCGACAGCCGGCCACCGTCATGGAAGAACGCAACCACCAACACTTGGGCCTAGGCAGGGCTGGCTGCATTTGTTACGTTCTGCCAAGAGCTACCAAGCTCGCTTCGGGTCAGCCGATGCTGCCGTGGCCCCGCCACCGAGCTGTGGAGGCGCGACCCGAGTGGGGTACAAGGGCACATGCCCGAAGGGAGGAACCATGCGCAAGTATGCGGTGCTCGCTGCAGCCGTCAGTCTCGTGTTCTACGTGTTCGCTGCACCGGCCGGAGCCGACGGCCACGGAGATTGTGGCGGAGTGCCGGCGACGATCGTCGGCACCGAGGGCGACGACGTGATCCAGGGCACAGACGGGCCCGATGTCATCGCCGGCTTGGGCGGCAACGACACCATCTACGGCCGGGGCGGTGACGACCTGATCTGTGGTGGTCTCGGCGACGACACAATCTGGGCCGGAGGCGGCAACGACGGAGTCGTGGGCGACATCTTCTTCGGTGTTCCCGGCGGTGGCAACGACCGGATCTACGGCGGCAACGGAGCCGACGAGCTGTTCGGTCTCGACGGCGACGACTGGCTCGACGGCGGCAACGGCAACGACTTCGTTGCCGGCCAAGCAGGCAACGACGTCGTCCGGGGCGGCAACCACGACGACATCCTGCTCGGCGGACCGCACGACGACACCGTGCTGGGCGGCAAGGGCAACGACATCATGTACGGCAACTTCGGCAACGACTATCTCAACGGTCAAGCCGGAGACGACTACCTGAACGGCGACCTCCCGTTCCCGCCCGATCAGTCGGGTGGTGAGCCGGGCTCGTTCGAAGATCCCAACCCGAACTTCGACACGTGCGATGGCAACGTCGGAACCGATGCGGCCGACTTCTGCGAGGACGTTCGCAACATCCCCTAGTCGACACCAACAGTGCGCGGGCGGGCCTTCACGGCCCGCTCGCGCTGACTGCGGACCGTGGGCGCACGATCGACGTCACGTTCGGGGGCTGGCGCGAAGAACGATGAGCTGCCTATCGGATGCGACCGGTCACGTGACAAACGTCGGCGCCCAGCAGACCGCACAACAGCTCGTCGGTGACCTCGCCTTCTCTGCCGATGGAGCGCACGCGGCTCTCGATCTGATAGCCACACTCTTCCAGAACCCGCGCCGACGCCGGGATCCAGCCGAACGCCGAGGCTTGTACCCGTCGGAGTGGAAACGATTCGAAGGCGAACCGGGCCACTGCGCGCAGAGCCTCGGTGGTGCTCTCAGGCGGCAGCCCCGACCGTGATTCGGTTCGAATCCGACACACACGCCAAAACCCGCCCCACAAAGGGGCGGGTTCATGACGTGGCAGCCCCGACCGGATTCGAACCGGCGTTACCGGCTTGAGAGGCCGGACCAGGGGCTTTCGGGCAGGTTGCAGGATCGCCAACGCGGGCGGGCGCTATGCGGCGAAATGCCTTTCCTCACCTGCGATTTTCGGGGTGCAGGCATCGCCCGTCAGTTCCCGTCGTCTCCCGGCGTTTCGCGTTGGTTTTCATCCTCTTGTGGCCCAGGCGTGGCCCAAGACTCGGATCATTCGACCGGCAGATCACGAACGCGGACCCGGCCGGGAGAGATGGTGACGATGGCCCCTCGATCGAGGTCCTCGGTCACCGCACGCAGGTTCGCGACGAGGAGCTCGGCGTGCTGGCGGGGAGGCAGCTCCGAGACGCGCCGCAGGAGGACGACGGATGGGCTCGTGGCTCGCCGCAGCGCGACCAGCATCGGGAAGTCGGTGTCCGCTGTGACGAGCACGTAGCCGTCATCCTCGGCGCGCTGCAGGATCGTTCCGTCACCGGCAGTCAGCAGCCCGAGATCCGTGACGTGGGTGACGTCGTGGCCCGCTTCGGCGAGTTGCTCGGCGATCCGTGGCGACAGGTTGGCGTCGAGGAGCAGCCTCATGCCGGCTTCGCGACCGGTACCTCACGCTCGTTCACTACCGCCGCTGCGTACTCGAGCGCCGCGAGCACGTCCTCCCGCTCGAGGTAGGGGTAGTCCTCGAGAACCTGCTCGGTGGTGCGCCCTGCGGCGAGCTGGCCGAGCACCATGCTCACCGTGACCCGGAGGTCACGGATGCACGGCACGCCCCCCATCCGCTCGGGGTCCACAGTGATTCGCTCGAACGCCATGGCCCCATGGTACGGGTAGGGGTCTGCGCTGGGAAGGGGATCGCCGCGCCCCGCCCGATATGTGCCGTTCCAGCGCACTCGCTGAGATGTGCGATATGGCGCATAACGGGTGATCGGTGTCAGCTGATGCCCACCTGGCTGGCGCTTGGTCGGCGGGCTCGATGGCTGCTCTCGATGAACGGCCCGCCCGGCGAGGTGTGGATGGCGTCCCGCTGTGTGGTGTAAGTAGGTGATTCCCTCAGCGTTTCTCCCCGGTTAGGAGTTCCCCCCTTGAGCCGGACACCTCGAGCTGGCGAGCTGCGAGCGTTTAGGGAGAACGGGTGGCGTCGGCTCGGTGGCGGAGCCGTAACCTTTGCGTGTCAGCACACGAAGGGCGCATCTGATGGCAACCGGAACCGTGAAGTGGTTCAACGCTCAGAAGGGCTACGGCTTCATCGCTCGAGAAGATGGTGACGACGTCTTCGTCCACAAGTCGAACATCGCCGCTGGCGGGTACGACGCGACACTCGAAGAGGGCCAAACCGTCGAATTCGATGTTGGCCCTGGCCGCAAGGGCGAGGAGGCAACCAACGTCCGTCCCGTCTGAGTGAAGGCGGGACCGCCCGCCCGCGTCCGAGCCGAGTCGCGCCGGTTCCACACTGGGCTGAACACGGCTCAGGCTGCCCACCAGGCCGCCCATAGGTGCCCCTATGTGCGGGTAAACGTGGAGAGGACCCCGCGTGGTTCTGGCACTGCGTTCAATTGGGCCGCGATTAGCGAGGCTCCCACAACCGCCATCGTTAGAAGCTGGCGTCGAGAACCTGGACCGGAGCGGGCATCGGTTGAGTGAGGTCCATGCCATGGATGTCGCTGATGTGCTCCCGGAACCAGCGGTCGAACGGCTCATCCGATGACCCCATCCCACCCATCGCGGCTCCAAGATCATCGGCCTCGATGTACACGACCACGACCGTCCCGTCGGGCGTTTCTTGATGCCATGCAGACTCGCGGTGGATACCAAGTCTCCTGCGCGACGCCTGGTATTCCTCACGGCGGGCGCCCATCATCTCCTCGCTGTGACGGCGGTGCTCCTCGGCCTTTCCCGGAAGAAGGGGTGCTACAAATGCGAAAGCTGGCATGACTACTCCTTTATCACCTCGGGGACGACGCTAGCCGATTCTGGTTCGGCGTGGGCCTCTGTCTCGATTCTGGCAACCGATTGGATCGTCCAGCTTCGGCGTCTATCCGCCCGCGCAATGCCGCCGAGATCCGGCAAGCGTTCTCGGTTCTGTAATGCACGCCGAGGTGATGCGATGAGCGGGCGGGGCCTCCCCCCGTCTGTCGGTGACCCGGCATCATCCGGGTTGCTGTCAATTCACCTGATGGGAGGAGGCCCGTATGACAGCGTACGTGGGTATCGATCTGCATCGTCGTCGTTCCTTGGCGGTGTGCCTCGACGAGAGTGGTGAGCGCCTGTGGTGGAAGCGGTTCGACAACTCGCCGCAGACGCTGGCCGAGGTGGTGACCGCAGCTGGCCCGGAGGCGGAGGTGGTGCTCGAGGCCACCTGGGGCTGGTACTGGGCGGTTGATGTCCTCGCCGACGAAGGGATCGGGGTGCATTTGGCGCATCCGTTGGGGATCAAAGGGTTCGAGAACCGGCGGGTGAAGAACGACCTTCAGGACGCCGAGATGTTGGCGAACCTGTTGCGCCTGGGCACCCTGCCGGAGTCGTGGATCGCCCCTCGGTCGCTGCGGGAGTTGCGCGAGCTGGTGCGCTATCGCCACAAGCTGTCACGGCTTCGGGCCGGGTTGAAGTCCCAGATCCATGCGGTGTTGGGCAAAGAAGGCGTGTTGCCGCAGTTGCGGGACTTGTGGGGCCCGGTCGGGTTCGAGTTCTTGAACAACACTCGCCTCGGTGACGCCTACGAGATCCGGCTTGAGTCGCTGCGGGACCTGATTGCGGTGCATGATCGCGAGATCACCGAGCTCGACGGGTGGATCCATCGCCGGCTGCGCGACGATGCCGGGTATCGGGTGATTCAGCAACTCAACGGTGTCGGCCGGGTCCACGCCGCGGTGTTCGTTGCGGAGATCGGCGACGTGACCCGTTTCTCGCATCCCCGCCAGTTGTGTTCCTGGGCGGGCTTGACTCCCCGGCTGCGTGAGTCGGACTCGAGGACGTATCGGGGTCATATCACCAAGCAGGGCTCGACCCTGGTGCGCTGGTCTGCGGTGGAAGCGGTGTCCCGCTATCACGGAGGTGCCCCGATCCGGGACAGCTTCCACCGCATCGCCGAGCGTCGCGGCCGCAACATCGCCCGCGTTGCGGCGGCCCGCAAACTCCTCACCCTGGTGTTCTACGGGTTGAGAGACCACGAGATCCGCTGCCTCCACACCAGTAACGATGTGGAGGAGGTGGCGTGAGGTTCGGACACGGCCCGGCTGCGAGTTCGAGGTATCGGCTGACCCCACCCCGTGGTGCGGGTCGACGCATGTGATTGAACCCAGTCCGGCTGTGGCCGTACCGCTCCATGCCCACCACCCGATTGTGATGCGTGGCGAAGGGATGCCCAGGCAACCGAACCCGGTTCGCCTCCCGCCCACTCGAGGGCACGGAGCAGGACCCACCGTGTCCACCAACCCAGGAGCCCACCCCGAACCAAGCTGACCAACCCAACCCGACTCTCCAGGAGCCCTGCGACACCGGGTTCCTGGTTCTACGCGTCCCCGACCCGTTCACCCGCCGTCAACACCGCGAAAACCCGGACAACACGCCCCCTTGACATCACACGCCCGCTCAGGGATGCCGATCCCGGGCACTCGGCGGGAAGCTCGTTCGTGCGCCGTATTTAGCGTTCGGGCGCTTGCAAGAGCCCAACCTCCCCTCGCGAGCCGAACAGACGTCGAGAGGTGAGGCCGGAATCACCCGAGCACGCTTCAGCGTGTGAACCCGTTCAAGTGCCCGGCGATCTCGGGGCCGAATGGCGCGACGAGTTCCCTTAATTCGTCCGACACATCACCGTAGATCTCAAGCCTGGCTGTGGGCGCGATCTCCGAGAAGCGACCGATCATGTCGCCCATGCTGGTGAGATGGTGCATAACCGCCGCCGAGTCCTCGAGAAGCCCGACGATGTACAACTTGCTCTCGTCATCGCTCAGAAACCACTCGTAGCTCAAATACCCGGGTTCGCCGCCCTCGACCTTCTGTGCGAACGTGACGCTCATCTTCTTGACTTCGTCTACGTGTCCTTCCAGGATCGAGTGGACTGCGTTGACTCGGATGTTGCTGCTCATGTGGCCAGCTCCCTTGAGTGAGATGGTTTACGAAACGTGACAGTACCTGCGGAACGGAACGAGCGCGCCCGACGCTGGTTGCTCGATTTCGCACCCTCGGCACTCCGCTTGCGGAGTCGCGGTCAACCTCGACCCGTCCGGCCATCCAGCCGCCGCCGAGGACGGTCCGCTGCTGTTCAACCTCTGGTAGGCCGGACCCCTTCCGTCGACCGCACATATCGCCCACTACCCAGAGCTGATCTCGCGCACGCCGTTCCGAGCCGAACCGGCATT
>JBFHAT010000016.1:0-56117 GCA_041586155.1 Acidimicrobiia bacterium | reverse complement strand
TGTGCATCTACCGACCGATCACACGCTGCATGGCACCATCCTCCACAACCCCCGCTCCAATCTGAACAACGGCGTCGGATATGCCGACCCGGGCCGGTTCGCCAACCCGGTGGCGCTCGGCACCGACGGGATCGGCGCCCACATGATCGAGACCTTCCGGCTGGCGTTCGTTCTCCAGCGCGACCGCGATGTGACGGCCTCGCCGGAGACTGCCTGGCGCTGGCTCGATCAGGGCCGCGAGCTGTTTCCCGAGGCGGCGGACGACGTCGTGACGTGGACGTACGATCCGATGGATCCCTGGCACCTGGCGTACACGGCCGGGGTGCGTCCGCTGCGTGTCGAGGTCGACGGTGAGGTGGTGCTCGACGAGGGTCGGCCCACCAAGGTCGACGCCGCAGAAATCCGAGCCAGAGCTGCCGAACAGGCCGCCCGACTTCACGCCCGACTGTAGGAGGACGTCATGACCACCGAGGCGCCCCCACTCACTCCGTTCCCGCTTGACGTGCTGCTCGACCGGATCGATCACGAATGGCGCACCCGCAAACGCATCTTCGACCTGCCCACCGCCCGGTTCTGGTCGCCCGACCCCCACGTCGATCTCAGTTTCCGGTTCTTGGGCCGCCCGGCGGCCACTCCGGTCGGCCCGGCAGCGGGACCGCACAGCCAGCTGACCCAGAACGTCGTGCTGGCCTGGCTGGCCGGGGCCCGGCTGTTCGAACTGAAGACGGTGCAGATCCTCGACGACTTGGAGATCGCCCGGCCCTGTATCGACATGGAGACCGTCGGCTACAACATCGAGTGGAGCCAGGAGCTGAAGATCCAGGAGTCGCTCGAGGAATACGTGAAGGCGTGGATGATCCTCCACATCCTCGAACGGTGGGAGCCGCTCCGACCCCACGTCGGGCGTGATCCCGGGCCGTACGTGTTCGACATGTCGGTGGGCTACGACCTGGCGGGGATCTCGTCGCCCAAGGTCGCCGGCTTTCTCCGCTCGATGTTGGACGCCTCGGAGGAGATCGAGCGGCTGCGGCCGCTCATTCCCGACGCGTTCGCCGAGTTCCGATCGCTGGAGTTCCCCGCTCGCATCGCCGACACCATCACCCTGTCGACGTTCCACGGCTGCCCGCCCGACGAGATCGAGGGGATCACCAAGCACCTGATGGAGGTGTACGACATCGACGTGATCGTCAAGCTCAATCCCACCCTGCTGGGGTTCGGGAGGGTGTCGGAGATCCTCCACGGGCAGCTGGGGTATACGGACGTCAAGCTGGATCCGGAGGCGTTTGTCAACGACCTGCAGTTCGACCGGGGCGTGGAGCTCATCCAGGAGCTGCGGGACTTCGCCGCCGAGCGGGGCCGGCGATTCGGGATCAAGCTGACCAACACACTCGTCGTCGAGAACACCAAGGGCTTCCTTCCCGACAATCCGATGTATCTGTCCGGTGCGCCGCTCCATGTGCTGGCGACGACGCTGCTCGACGAGCTGATCAACGCCATGCCCGGCGTGCTGATGGTCGAGGGCCATGACGGTGATGTGCAGGTGTCGTTCTCGGCGGGCATCACCAAGGAGAATCTGTCCGAGGCGATCGGGATGGGGGTGGCCCCGACCACCATCTGCTCCGACCTGTTGAAGCCGGGCGGCTACGGCCGGCTGGCGCCGATGCTGAAGCGGCTGGCCGACGACATGCGCCATTCCGACACCTTCACCATTCCGTCGTGGCACCACCATCGGTGGGAAGAGGCACGGTCGTCCGGTTTTCGCGGCCCGGTGGAGCAGCACATGCGCGACATGCTGTCGGGGCCGCTCAACGCCGACTACCGGATCGAGGCGCACAGCAAGCTGCCACGAGCGGTGGACCACAACCTGGAGATGTGGGGGTGTGTGGCCTGCAACTTCTGCGTCACTGTGTGCCCGAACGACGCCTTCTTCCGGATCCCCACCCCGGCCGAGATGGACGTCAACGGCCGGCAGCAGTATTTCGTGCTCGTCGAAGCGTGCAACGAGTGCGGCAATTGCATGGTGTTCTGCCCCGAGACGGGCGACCCGGCCCAGATCAAACCGAAGATCTTCACGGATCGTTCTCGCTTCGAGGCGAACTCCGGCCAGGGGTTCCTCGTGGCTCCGGTCAACGGCGGCTTCACCATCACCGCCGCTGAAGGCTACGAATCGGAGGTCCCCGCCCTCGCCCAGCTACTCCATTCCGAAGAAGGACTGCCGCTCAAGCTCGGCTGAGTCGCTGAGCCGACCCGGTGCCCCGGCTGGTCGGGTGCCGCTTCTGCGTGTCTGGGGTCGGCGTCGGTCGTTCTCCGAAGACTCGGTGGTGTGGGCGCGCTGGTGGCCCGCGGGTGCGGGTTGGTTGATCGGGGGTGCCGGTTCGGGCTGGTTGGCGTCCGGTCGTGGGCGGTGCGGTGGTGGCTATTCGAGTTGGGGTGGGGGTTTGGTGAAACGGAGTCGGTGGGGTGGGCTGTGGGGGTTGATGGTGTAGTGGTAGCGGTGGATGACGATGTGGTGGTGCCACCAGCAGAGGAGGGTGAGGTTGGTGTCGTGGTGGTTGCCGCCGTGGGCTTGGTGGGTGCGGTGGTGGACTTGGAGCCGGTATTGGCTTTGGCAGCCGTCGGCGGCGCAGGTTTTGTGGTGGTGGTGGACGCGGCGGCGTTGCCGGTCGGTGACGGTGTTGCGTCCCCCCAGTTCGACTGGTCCCCGGTCAGTGAGGGCGGTGTGTTCGAGGTGGGCGTCGCAGAGGAGCCGGTCGATGGTGGTGTCGCCGATGGTGTAGCCGCCGGTGGTGTGGGCGGCGCCGGCGTCGATGAACACCGACAGCGCCCCCACCGGCCGCGACACCGTCCCCACATCGGCACTGCCAGCGTCCGAGCTGTCATCGGTCGGGTCGGGTCTGTGGGCAACCTCTGTGCCGTCGGTGGGGTTCGGCGGTTCGGTCCGCCCATCTGGATCATCCGAGCTGCTGTTGGTGTGGTGGGTGGGGTGGTGGCCGGTGGTGAGGGCGACGAGGGCGTCGGCGAGGCGTTGGGGTCTGGTTGGTCGGGTGCCGTTGGGTAGTGGGGGGAAGGAGTCGGCGACGGTGGTGAGGTGGTGTTCGACCTGGTCCATGTCGTCTCCGGCGAGTTGACCCCACAGGCGGCCGTGGGTGCGGTCGAGGGACCGTTGGGTGACCAGGAATCGGCTGTCGAACACCCGGTCTTCGTCGACCCGGTGAAGCCGACGTGTGAGGGCAATGCGGTGGCGGAGGCCGCCGATGTCGTAGCTGGTCGACTCCGACACCGCCCGATCGGGGTCGATGCCGGCTTCGATCCATCGGTCGGTTTCGATGGTGCGGTCGACCGACCATTCTCCTGCTGCCAGTCGTTTGAACAACGCTCCCCGGTCGGTTTGGGTGTTGGTGAGTTGGGTGAGGGTGCGGGCGGTTTCGGGGGACACGTCGAGACGGCCGGCGGTCCATTCGACCAAAGTGCGGCAGCCGTCACCCAACGGGATTTGGCGGCGGTCGATTTCGGCCAACAGTTGCGCTTGTCTGGCTCGTAGCCGGGCGACGGTGGCTTCGGTTGCGATGAGTTCCTGCTCGACCCGATCCGTCGACCAACCCGACACCACCGACAGCTCCGGTTCGGGTACCTCCGACGTTTCCGGTAGTTCCGACGTTGCTTTCATCCACCCAACGTATCAACCACCACCGACAGAAACCCCGGGCAACAAACTCCGGCTGGACCGCCTTTCAGCTCGCCTCCTGCAGTCGAAGTGCAGATCAGCCGACGGCGAATCCAATGAGCTCCGACGCAAGCCACGCAAGAGGAAGAACGAGCGCCACCGCCATGGCGCGGGTGGGCCAGTCGCGCGGCGCGAACGTCACCGCCACGAGTGCGGTCCCGATCTCGATGGCGGCCTGGATCGGCCGATACGGAAAACCCGGAGGCATCGAGTCGCCCGCCATGGCGTACCAGAACGGGAGCGTGTTGCCATCAACGAGCGCGATCGCGCCCACGGCCGCCAGCACGGCGGCGGGGAGCGGTCCACGATGTCGGGACGACCACCACATGCCTGCGGCCAGCACAGGGACCGCGGTGACTGACACGACGGCCCAGAATTGGACGAGCCGGCCGCCAGGAAAGCCGAGCACGAACGTCGAATACGCGTAGTAGCCGATGGTGAGCGTCACGAAGAAGACCGCCGCGCGTCCTGCCGCCGCCGGCATCGTGATCGCCCGCCAGCCGATGACGACGAGTACGAGAACCCAGATCGCGCCGAATGTCCCGAGATCGCTGAGCCACCCGAAACCCGACTCGTCGGCCATCTTGGCCGAGACGCCGCCAGCGAGTCCTGCAACGGCGGCGAACGCCAAGGCCGTCGATCCCCCGAGCGCTTCCGTCAGCACGGCCCTGCGACCGGCCGTGGTTTCCGTAGAGGGTGGGTTCATCGGCCATATATTGGTGGCCGCACCGCCGTCAAGGGATCATTGTCCCGCCAACGTCGACGACGTTTCCGTTGCGATCGCTGGCGGTGAACAGGATCCAGTCGGGCTCGGCGTCGGGGAACCGATCGACCTCCCCAGACGGCACCTCGAGCGCGACCATCGTCTCGCCGGCGGCCAACGACAGTTCCCACACGTCGTCTCCCTTGCGGAATCGAACACTCAGCCGGTCGGCGTCGGCCGGGAGGGCACCGGCGAGGCGAAGCGCCGGCGCTTCTCCAGCCGTGACGACCTCGAACGAAGTCGCTCCGCGGACTCCCGTGACCCCGACGACGCCTTCGGCGTTGCCAACGTCCACCACGAGCCGCAGGTCGGATGTTGTCGCCGGCGGCGCAACCTCCACACCCACCGACGTCCGGCCCCCTCCGATGTCGGACTGCGATGAAATGCCGATCTGCTGCTCGCATCCGGCTCCGATCACTGCCTGACTCACAAACGACCCGGCCACGTCGGGGGCGGACGGTCCGTCCGGCAAGGCGAAAATGAATCCGGCGGCAGCCAGGTTGCCCTCCCATGGAGGACCACCCAGGTACATCGTGCTGCGTGTCACGCTCGCGTTGCACGGTCCGGTCGATCCGTTGGGTTGCGTTCCGGCGACCACCGAGCTGTCGCCGGCCACCGCCGGTTCTGCCGCGGTGGCGGCAGCTGCGGGTGATTCGGGTTGGCCGTCTGCCGGTCCCAGCAGCACCATCGAAATGCCGCCGACGACGACCAGCGCCGCGACCAGCGCGACGATCCCGACGACAGGCGCCGGTAGCCACGGCCGATGTTCCGAGGCGCGCTCACCGACTGCCGGCAGTGGCGAATGCGGGATGCGTTCGCCGGCGGCGTGCAGCTCGCGTCTGATCCTTTCTTCGAGTTGGTTCATGACCAGCCTCCAAGGTCTCTGGCAAGGTGAGCGAGGGCACGGGACAGCCGGCTCTTCACGGTGCCCTCCGGGATCTGGAGGGCGCTGGCGACATCTGCCGTCGACCAGTCGAGGTAGTACCGGGCGATCACCACCTCCCGCAGTCGCACGGACAACGACCCAACGGCGGCGATCACGTCGAGGTCGGGCGGATCGAATTCCCCTGGCCGATCGGGTTCGAGAGACGTCAGCAGCTCATAACGGCGTTTGCGGTAGCGGCCGCGGGCCCAGTTCAGCCCAACCCGGTACACCCACCCTTCGGGTCGTTCGTAGCCGGCGATCTGCGGCCACTCTGTCAGGGCTCGGGTCATTGCCTCGTCCACCGCCTCGTCCGCCATCGCGGCGTCGCCGGTTGCCAGGGCGATGGCGCGGCGGATGGGGTCTCGCCACGTGGCGTAGAAGTCGGCAAAGTCAGTCACCCCGATCGGGCCATCGGACACGAACACCTTGGCCTCATCCACTGCGTTCTCCTGCCTGGGTTGCCCTACACACGCGTGGGCGGCCGGATCGGTTCCCTTCGACGCGGCGTGCGCGGCCAGCCGAACGCTACGCCCGAGCCAGATCAGTCGGCGGCGAAGTTGGTACCCAACGCCCCGGGCGGCTCGGGGAGCAGCACTCGGCCCAAGCGGGGTAGGCGCTGGGCGATGGTCCTGATCGACTTCGAGTTGACCAGAACCAGGCTCAGGATCATGAGTGGAAAGGGGATCGCCGGGAGGACCTGGGACACGCCGGGGAACACCGGTTGCAGCCGCAGCGCCACCACCTGGAGCGCCCCGAACAGGTAGCACCCGGCGGCCACCCGCATTGGCTGCCAGCTGCCGAAGATGACGATGGCCAGCGCGATCCAGCCGAACCCGGCGTTGGCGCCCTCCGACCAGCCGGCCCGCTGGTCGAGCGAAAAGGCCGCCCCGGCCACCCCGACCAGCGCTCCTCCCGCCGCTGTGGCGAGGTAGCGGTACACGTTGACCGAGATGCCCCGGGCGTGGGCTGCTTCGGGTCGTTCGCCGACGGCTCGCAGCTCGGTGCCGCGTCGCGAGCGGGCCAAGAACCAGCTGGCCGCCGCCACCAGCACCAGACTCCCGTACACCGACAGATTCTGACCGAAGAAGGCTTGGCCGATCACGGGGATCTCACGCAGCACGGGAATGGGCCGGGCCTGCACGGTCGGCCCGGGGAGGCGGGTGAAGTCGTCGCCCAAGAATGCCGACAGGTCGGCGGCGAGGATCGTGAGGACGAAGCCCACTGCGATCTGGTTGAGGCGGAGCCTGATGCCCGACCAAGCAACGATCAGGGCGACCACCATCGAGGCGGCGGCCGCTGCCACGAAGCCGGCCACGACCGATCCACTCATGAAGGCAACCGCGAACCCGGTCATCGCCGACAGCAAGATCGACCCATCGAGCGACAGGTTCACCACCCCGGCCCGTTCTGTGATCGTCTCGCCCACCGCTGCGTAGACGAGGGGGGCGGCGGCGGCGATGATCGAAGCCAGCGTGGCGTCCATCAGGTGTCACCCTCGATCGGTGCGGTCTCGGCCTTGCGTCGAGCCTGCCATCCGGCCACGAGCACGGCGGCGAGCACGATGACTCCCTGCAGCACGCCGCCCAGGGACGAATCGAGGTCGAGCCGCAGGTTGAGCTGGCTGGATCCGACCGAAATGGCGGCGAAGAACAGTGCGACGGGCGCCACCCAAGCGGTTCGGTAGCCGGCCAGCAGCACCACCAGGATCGCCAGGAATCCACGACCGCCGGCCACGGCAGGGACCAGCTTGTGCTGGATGCCGAGAGTGACGAGCGCCCCGGCCAGTCCCGCAGCGCCTCCGCCGATGGCGAACGCTCCCAACATCACCTGCTCGGACCGGATCCCGACCAATCGCGCCGAGCGGAGGTTGCTGCCCACCGCTCGCAGCTCCAAGCCGAAGCGGGTGGCCCGCAGCATCCACCACACCCAGCCGAGCGTGACCAGGGCCAAGGCCACGGGCACCACGGACAGGCGGGTCCCGCCGATCGTGGGCAGCCACGCCTCCTCGCGGAACAGATCGGTTCCTGAGGTCGAGGCGACGCCGGCCCGTTTCCACGGCCCGATGATCAGATAGGTGGCGAATGCTTGCGCCACGAAACCCAGACCCAACCCACCGAAGATCTCGTTGACTCCGCCGCGGGTCTTCAGCAGCCCGGCCGCCATGCCCCACACGCCGCCACCGACCGTCCCGACGAGCAGCCCGATGGCGATCGCGACCCAGCCGGGACCCTCCACCCATCTCGCCGCTGCCGTGGCGGCGATGGCACCGGCGATGACCTGTCCTTCAACTCCGATGTTCCACAACCCAGCCGAGAACGTGACGATGAGGCCGGCAGCGGCCAGCGCCAGGGGAGCCCACGCCATTGCAGTGTCAGCGATCTTGTCGGTCGATCCGAACGCCCCGGATGCGAGCACCGATAGCGCCTCGATCGGATCGGTGCCTGCCACCAGGAGGAGGAAGGTGGCGACGACGAGCGCTGCAGCTGTCGAGATCAGAAACCGTCTCATCAGAGGATCTGCCCGCCGATGAGGGAACCCAAGCTGTTGGCATCCACGTCGGGGGCCGAGACGATGTCGAGGATCTCGCCGTCGAAGCACACGGCGATTCGATCGCACGTCGCAACCAGCTCGTCGAGGTCCGACGAGACGAAGATGATCGCCGTGCCCTGAGCCCGCCGCGCCAGGATCTGGGTCCACACGACGTCGGCTGATTCGATGTCGAGCCCACGGGTCGGGTGTTCCATCAGCAGCACGCTGACATCGTTGGGCATCATGGCCAGAAGCACCCGTTGCTGGTTGCCGCCGGACAAGCCGGCGACGGGATCGTCGGGTCGGCCCTTTATGCTCAGGCGGTCGATGGCCTCTTCGGCCCGGCGGCGGGCGACCTCCCAGTCGATCGACGCTGATCCGAGGGCCAGCTCGAGGTGCTCGGCGATTGTCAGCTCGGCGAACAGGCCTTCCTCCAGGCGGCCGGCCGGCAGGAAATGGACCCCCGAGCGGAGGAACGCCCGGTAGGGGCGCCTGGTGAGGTCGGAGCCGTCGAGCGTGATCGACCCGGCCACACGAGGTGTCATCCCCGCCAGCGCCCGCAACAGCGGCTGCTGACCACTGCCCTCCAAGCCGGCGATGCCGAGTACCTCCCCGGCGTTGACCACCAGCTCCACTCGCCGGATCGACTGACGTCCCTCGCTCGCCTCCAAGCTCGTGACGGTCAAGAGCGGCTCGCCGAGCCGGGCCGACTCGTGGGTCGTTTCCGGAACGATGTCGCCGAACATCATCTCGACCAGCACATGGGTCGGGCAGGGCAGATCGCGTTCTCCCACCACGCGGCCTCGGCGAATCACCGTCACCGACCGGCAGAGGTCGAGCACTTCCTCGAGTTTGTGCGACACGAACATGACGATGAGTCCCTCCGACGCCAACTGGCGCAGGGCGTCGAACAGCAGCTCCCGCTGCCCGGTGGAGATCCCGGAGGTGGGCTCGTCGAGTATCAGCACCGACACTCCTCGCGAGAGGAGGCGGACGATCTCGAGCTGTTGCCGCTCGCCGACCGACATCGACCGGGTTACTCGATCCGGGTCGAGAACGAAGCCGAGGCGGGCGGCGGTTTCGTTGAACAGGCGTCGGGCCGTCCGGTGCTTCAGATCGGTACCGAGCATGAAGTTCTGCAGCGCAGTAAACGGCAGTACGACCAGCGGATCCTGGTGGAGCATGCCGATTCCAGCGGCGATTGCTGCCTGCGGGTCCCCGAGTGGCACCGTCTGGCCACCGAGCGTCACCGATCCGCTGTCGGCATCCTGGAATCCCGACAAGATCTTCATCAGGGTCGACTTGCCCGCGCCGTTTTCGCCGAGCACGGCGTGCAGCGAACCCGGCTCGACCGTCATCGAGATCGAGTCGTTGGCCCTCACAGGGCCGAAGTGCTTCGAGATCTCCGTGATGCGGAGGGTCAATCCATCAACTGCCTTCGGCCGGGCCTGGGGGCGGGTAGCCCGCCCCCAGGCGCTTCCTGTCGAGCTACTCGGCCGAGGAGGCGCCGGTGACGCCTTCCAGGAGCTGGGTGGTGTACCAGATCTGCTGGTCGGTGGCCGTTTCCCCGTCGGCCAGGAAGGGTGTCCCGTCCTGGAAATTGAGCGGTCCGGTCCACAGGTTTTCGCCGGAGGCGAGACGGCCTATGAAGTCCTCGAGGTCGGTTGCGGCGTCTCCGAGGCCGTCACCGTTGAGAAAGCCCACCGCCGAAGTGTCCTTGTTGTTGATGTCCGACCAGTCGGGTGGCGCCCAGACCCAAGTCGCCTCGAAGGAGCCGTCTGCTACGGATTGTGCGGCCTTCAAGTACTCGGGCCCCCAGTGGAAGTAGGGGACACCCAGGCAGATCTCGGGCGCTTCTGCGCACGCTCCCTCGAAGTCGTACGGCACCGCCCACACGGCTTCTCCCGCCTCGGCCCGCTGTCCGGTCCTCACGATGACCTCAGTGGTGTCGATCCCCGAGATGACGACATCGGCTCCTCCGTCGAGGAAGTCGTTGGTCACCTGCGTCGGGTCGAGGGTCACACCGGGGATGGCGAACCAGAAGCCGATCCAATTGACCTCGAAGCTCAGGTCGGACGGAGCACCCCGATACTCGTTCCAGCAATAGTCGGCTCCCAGGTAGGCGGAGTTGACCAGCCGGCGGGTCTCGTCGTTGATCAGCGGTCCGACGTAGCCGATGTTGCCCGTCTCGGTCTTGAGAGCGGCGGCGCAGCCGGCGATCATCTTGCCGTACTCCATCTGGCCCATGATGTTGCCCAGGTTGTCGAGTCCGGCAAACGCTTCGCCCTCCTCCCAGGCGCTGTCGCCCGACGCCCAGATCATCGGCACATCGGGATGGGCTTCGGCCGCAGCCAGGATTCCATCTCGCATGTCGTCCGATGTGGCGAAGATCAACTGGGCGCCCTGTTCGATCATGTCGTCAACCACCTGCTCGACGGAGGTGTCGGGCCGATCAGACGGATTGACCTTGTCGATGGCGATCATCTCGGCGCCCATCTTCTCCTCGACGTACTGGCCACCCTCGTAGTGGGCCTGTGACCAACCGCGATCGTCTTGGGGCCCGACGAGAATCATGCCGAACTTGAAGGGCTCGCCATCAGGCGGCTCCGTGTCGGATGGCTCGGTGGTTTCAGCCGGCTCGGTTTCTGCGGTGGTTTCCGCCGGTTCGGTCCCGGCGTCGGTCGCCGGAGCGGTGGTGGGATCCGCCTCGCCCGAGCCGCATGCCGCCGCGATCAACGCCAAGGCCATGAGAACCGCCACCCAGCGCAGGTGTCGAGTCATTGTGATCATCCTTTGTTCGCCCGATGAGCTTCCCCTGGCCGGGCAGGTTACCAGCAGCGGTGACGCGCTTCCGGGAGACCCGAAGGTCGACAACGCCGTTCGCGAGCGGCGGTCGGGTAGCGTGCAAAACGATGCGCTGGGACCCGATCATGCTCGATCTGCCCGAGTGGCTCGCTGAAGTCACGACGCCGGCGCTCGTCTCCACTGCCGACCGGATGGAGTTCGTCGTTGAGCTGGCGCGCACCAACGTGGAGCGTCGTACCGGCGGCCCATTCGGCGCCGCGATCTTCGAGTCCGGATCCGGCGTCTTGGTGGCACCGGGCGTGAACAGAGTGGTCCCCACTTCGATGTCGTTCGCCCACGCTGAGATCATGGCGATCGGGATCGCCAGCCAGAAGCTCGGCACGTTCGATCTGGGCGCACCGGAATTCCCCCACCTCCAGCTCGTCGCCTCGACGGAGCCGTGTGCCTTGTGCATGGGAGCCACCGTGTGGTCGGGCGTTCGCAGCATCGTGACGGGAGCGCGCGACGAGGATGCCCGGGCCATCGGCTTCGACGAGGGACCCAAAGTCGACGACTGGGTGGGTGCGCTGACCGGCCGCGGCATCGAAGTCGAGACCGATGTCGGCCGCGCCGAAGCCGCAGCAGTCCTGAACGCCTATGCCGCCAGCGGCCAGATCATCTACAACGGTCGGCGCGATGCATGAAGCCCAACTGAAGGGGGGCCTGCCTGATGGCGTGGTACGACCGGCCGGCGTCGACGAGGTCGTGACATTGCTTGCATCGCATGGTGCTGCCGCACAGGTGATCGCCGGTGGCACCGATCTGATCTTGGAGCTGACTCGCCGCCAACGACCCACCGTTGAGGTGCTCATCGACCTCACCGGAATTTCGGGCCTCGACCGGATCGAATGGGACGATGAGCATGCGCTCATCGGTCCGCTCGTCACTCACAACCAGTTGATCGCCGACCCGGAGGCGTGGTCGAGCGCATTGCCTCTCGCCCAAGCCTGTCGCGAGATCGGCTCGCCGCAGCTTAGGAACCGAGCGACGATCGTGGGCAATGTGGTCACGGCGTCGCCCGCCAATGACACCATCTCGGCGCTGTCGGTTCTCGACGCCGAGCTGCTGCTGCGGTCGGCCTCGGCGACCCGAACGGTGCCGATCGCGGATTTCCACCGTGGCGTCCGGGTCGCCGATCTTCACCCGGACGAACTGGTCGTCGGTGTTCGCATCCGCCGTCTCGCCGGGCTGCGCTCCGGCGTCTTCGTCAAGGCGGGCAACCGGACGGCGCAGGCGATCTCTGTCGTCCATGCCGCGCTCGTGCTCGACCGACGCACATACCCTCCGGCCGTGGCGGTGGCGTTGGGCTCCGTCGCGCCCACGATCGTCAGATTCGATCATCCCGGACTGGCCATGGACGACGCGGCGATCGAAGCGTTCGCCGAATCGGTCGTTGACCGGTTGGAGCCCATTGACGACGTCAGGGCCACCGCCGCCTACCGGCGGACCGTGACCAAGACGATGCTGGAGCGGGGGCTGCGGTCACTCCGCGATGCCCGCGACACCCAGCACACACCCGGGCCGCTGCTCTCTCCGAGCGGCAGCTCGCACCGGCCGGCCCGTGCAGGCACCTTTGGGCCCGACGACGATATCGCCGCCACCGTCAATGACGAGCAGGTTTCGGCCCCGGGCGCGCACCTCACATTGCTCGACTGGCTGAGGGACGCAGCCGGTCCGGCGTCGCATCGGTCGCTGACAGGGACGAAAGAAGGGTGCGCCGAGGGGGAGTGCGGGGCATGCACGGTCATCATGAACGGAGCCGCCGTCATGTCTTGTCTGATCCCGGCCGCTTCGGCTGACGGGGCACAGGTGGTCACTGTGGAGCACTTCGCAGCCGCCGGCGGGCTCGACCGTCTCCAACAGGCCTTCGTCGAGCATGGCGCGGTCCAGTGCGGCTTCTGCATCCCCGGGTTCATCGTTGCCGCGGAGGCGCTGCTCTCCGAGATCGACCAACCCGACACCGACGACGTCGTGGAAGCGCTGGCCGGCAACCTGTGCCGCTGCACCGGCTACTACAAGATCATCGACGCGGTCGTGTCCGCCGGAGCGCAGGCATGACCATCGGACGATCCGTGCCCCGCGCTGACGGGCCGGCAAAGACGACCGGCGCCGCTCAGTACCCGGCCGATGTCGCCGCCGACGATGCGCTCCACGCCGTTATCGTGTTCAGCGGGCAGCCACACGCCAGGATGGTCTCGATGGATGCCACGGCGGCCCGCGCCGTCGACGGCTTCATCGAGATCGTCACTGCCGCCGACATCCCCCTCAACGAATACGGACTGACGATGTTCGACCAGCCGGTGCTCGTCGGAGTCGACGGCACCGGTCGCAGCGCCGTCCCCAGCGACGTCAGTCGATGGGAGGGCGACCACATCGCCGTTGTCGTTGCGGAATCCGCCGCCGCCGCCCAGCAGGCCGCCGAGGCGCTCGACGTACGATGGGAGCCACTGCCGATCGTCCCAGATACCGCCGCCGCCCTCGCCCCGGGGGCAACGCTGGTTCATCCCGAAACAGGCGAGAACGCCTACGTGACCCAACGAGTCCGCAAGGGATCGTTGGAAGGTGTGTGGGAGCGAGCCGCCGCGGTGGTGGAGGCCACCTACACGGTCCCCCATCAGGAGCACGCCTACCTGCAGCCCGAGGCCGCCATGGCGTATCTCGACGAGGAAGGTCGAGTCACCGTCGAGATCGCCGGGCAGTGGACCCATGAAGATCAGGAACAGATCGCCCACGCCCTGGAGATCGAGCCTGATCGGGTCCGCGTCATCTACCCCGCCATCGGCGGGGCGTTCGGTGGGCGAGAAGACATGTCGATGCAGATCGTGCTCGCCGCCGCCGCGTTGAAGTTGGACGGGCGGGGTATTCGCCGGCCGGTGCGCAGCCGGTGGTCTCGGGAAGAGTCGATCATCGGGCATCACAAACGGCACCGGGGGACGATCCACACCCGTTGGGCAACCGATGCCGAGGGTCACATCCTCGGCGTGGAGGCCGACGCAGTGCTCGACGCCGGCGCCTACAACTACACCACCAACAAGGTGCTGGGCAATCTGCATCTCACGGTCGCCGGCCCGTACCGGATCCCCAACGCCCGCATCGACAGCCGGGCGGTATACACCACCACCGTGCCGGGTGGCGCCTTTCGCGGATTCGGGGGCCCGCAAGGTGCGTTTGTCGCCGAGTCCCAGATGAACAAACTGGCCGAGCAGCTGGGCATGGACCCGGTCGAGATCCGTCGACGCAACCTGTGGCGTGAGGGCGACGACGGGCCCACCCAGACGATGCTGCCGCCCGGCGTCAGCATCCGACAAGTGGTGGAAGCGGCCGCCGATGGGGCCTCCTGGAGCGCCAACCCGGACCCGCCCGAGCCGGTACGGCCATTCCGCACCCTCGGGGGCGAACCGACCCGAACTCGATCGGGGCGTGGGTTCGCCTGTGCCTTCAAGAACATCGGGTTCAGCTTCGGTTTCCCCGAACGATGTGAAGCCGAGGTGGTGTTGGATGGCGACGGCGCCGAGCCCGACACCGCCACGTTGTACCACTCGGCGGCCGAGGTGGGGCAGGGGGCGCATGCGGCGCTGACACAGATGACCGCAGATGCCGTCGGCCTCCCCATCGAGCGGATCGATGCCGTGTTTTCCGACACGGCAGTCACAGGCGACTCCGGGTCGGCGTCGGCCTCTCGCATGACCTTCATGGCCGGCAACGCCATCCTCGGAGCTGCGGAAGAGGCGCGGAAGGCGTGGCTCGACGGGGCCCGCCCCGCCCGTGGCCGCTTTCGCTACGTACCGCCGCCCACCGAGCTGTTGGATCCAGACGGGGGCCCTTCGGTACCGAATTTCTGTTACGGATACGTGGCCCAGGCAGTCGACCTCTCGATCGACCTCGACACCGGTCACCTTCGCGTGGATCGCGTCGTGTCGGCCGTCGACGTGGGGAGGGCTGTGAACCCTCTCCTCATCGTCGGCCAATCCGAAGGCGCCGTCGTGCAGGCTCACGGCTACGTCGTCACCGAGAACCTCGTGGTGCGCGACGGCCGGACTCTCAACCCACGCCTTTCGCAGTACCTGATTCCCGGAATCGGTGACATTCCCCGAAGCGTCGACACCGTGATCGTCGAGAGCAACGATCCACAGGGGCCGTTCGGAGCGCGGGGCATGGCGGAGATGCCCTACATGCCCTATGCGCCGGCCGTGATGGCAGCAGTCCACGATGCCACCGGCGTGTGGTTCGACGAGTTCCCCCTGACGCCGGATCGGGTGGTCGCCGGGCTACAGGCGGCCGGGCTCGGGTGACCGCGAATTCGTCATCTCGCCGCATGATGTGCGGCACCGCCGGTTTGGTCACGAATGCCCTATCGGACCCCGATTTGGGGGCTGCTACACCGGTTTGGTACGCTTGTGAAAGAAATCACAAGCGGTGATCGGATGAAGCGTCCAACGGAGCACGTCGTAGAGGACGGCTGGGGTGTCGCAAGCTCGTTCGTGGGCTCGATCATCGCCGGATTGCTCATCGGTCTGGGTCTCGACTATTGGCTTGGCACCGGTCCGTGGCTCACGATCGGGTTGAGCCTCCTGGGTGTCTACTCGGGCTATATGCGCCTCTACCGGTTTGCCGAACGAGAAGGGGCACGAGAGGAACGAGAGCGCATTGAACGCCGTGGATATTGAGGCAACGATCGCCCGGCACACCGTGCGTCGGGCCGTGTTCGTCGGGCCGCCGCTCATCGCCCTCTTCTGGGTATTCCGCGGTTCCGACGGTGCGATCGGCGCATCGATCGGTGTGGCCGTGATCGTCGGCAACTTCCTCCTTTCAGGCTGGATCCTCTCCCTCGCGGCACGGTTCGGGCTCACCGCCTATCATGCGGCCGCCCTGTTCGGCTTCGTGTTTCGGCTGCTGCTCATCACCGGCACCATGTTCGGAATCGTTGCCTTCATGGACCTGGACCGGCTTGCTTTTGGAATCACGGCAGTCGCGACGTATCTTGCGCTGCTCGTTCTTGAATCGATACACGTACTCAAAGGTGGAGAGAGGGAGCTCGAGTGGACACAGTGATCCTGGCCGCAGAGGAGTGCGACGTCGCCAATGAGGTGATCTGCGCCCCGTCCAACGTCAACCTCCTCTTCGAGTTGCCCAAGTGGTTCGACATCGGCCCCTTCGAGTTCACCCGCACCTCCTTCCTCATGTTCCTGGCGGCCGCGATCGTCGTGGGGATCCTCTGGGCCGGACTCCGCAAGCCAAAGCTCGTCCCCGGCAAGATGCAACTGTTCGTCGAAACGCTGGTTGGCTTCGTGCGCGACGGGATCGCCCGGGACATCATCGGTCCCGAAGGCGCCAAGTATGCCCCCTACCTGTTCTCGATCTTCATCTTCATCCTGGTGGGCAACCTGTTCGAAGTCACTCCACTCGTCACGTTCCCCATCACGTCGCGGATGGCCATCCCGGCCTTCCTGGCGGTGGTCACCTACATCATCTTCGTGTTCGTCGGCTTCAAGAAGAACGGGTTCCACTACCTGCTCGACATCGCCTGGCCCAAGTCGGTCCCCGTGGCTCTCCGCCCGCTGGTGGGGCTCATCGAGCTGGTGTCGGTGTTCATCCTCCGTCCTCTCACCTTGGCCGTCCGGCTCTTCGCCAACCTGGTCGCCGGACACCTCATGCTGGCGCTGCTGCTCGGATCGGGAGTGACGTTCGTGCTGGCCGTCGGCGACGTCGGGGCCAAGGCCGGGATCGGCCTGGTCTGGTTCATCGTCGGCATGGGCATCTACCTCTTCGAGATCGTTGTGGCGATTCTCCAGGCCTACATCTTCACGCTGCTCTCAGCGGTCTACATCCAGTCGTCTGTCCATCCCGAACACTGAGGAGGAAAGGTAACTAATGGAAGGCAATATCGAAGTACTCCAGGGTGCCATCGCACTCGTCGGATACGGACTGGCTGCGGTCGGTCCCGGCGTCGGGATCGGCATCGTGGTTGGCAATGCCATCACCGCGATGGCGCGTCAGCCCGAGATGCAGAATACGGTCCGGACGACCATGTTCCTCGGAATCGCATTCACGGAGGCGCTGGCTCTCATCGGCTTCGTGCTCTTCTTCATCGCGTAGGTCGGGCTGGTGACGTACCTGACCTTCACCGAGTTGATCCTCGCGGCCGAGGAGGAAGGCGGCAGCGGACTCGATCTGGTCCTGCCGGAGCGATCGGAGCTGATCGCCGGCATCATCGCGTTCGCCATCGTGTTCTTCTTCGTGCGAGCGAAGGTGTGGCCGGCGATGAACAAGCTGGTCGACGAGCGCCAACGAGCCATCGCCGGTCAGTTGGAGGACGCCGAGAAGACCAAGCTCGAGGCCCAGTCGCTGCTGGAGGACTACCGCCAGCAGCTAGCCAACGCCAAGAGTGAAGCCAACGAGATCGTCGAGAACGCCCGCACCCAGGCCGACTCGGTGCGAGCCGACATCATCGCCAAGGCCGAGGCCGAGGCCGAAGAGATCCGGTCCAAGGCGCGAGACGATGCTGGCAAGGAGAAAGAACGGGCCCTCACCGAGGCTCGCCAGGAGGTGGCGAACCTCTCGATCGACCTCGCCGAGAAAGTAGTCGGCGACAATCTCGACCGGGACGCGCAGAAGTCGCTCGTGGACAGGTACCTGGCCGACCTGGAGAGGATGTCGGAGTAGATGTCGACTGCCGACCGGACCCAGGGATACGCCAAAGGCCTCTTTGAGATCGCTCGGGCCGAGGGCCAACTCGACCGGGTACGCGACGAGCTGGTCGCCATCGCCCGTGCGTTCGAGACCAGCCCCGATTTGCGCGACACACTCCTGCAGCCATCCCTCCCATCCGATCGTAAGACGGCCATAGTCAATGACCTCATCGGCGGTCGGGCATCTGACCTGACCGTGTCGATCGTGGGCTTCATCACCGCTTCCGGCAACGCATCGTCATTGCCTTCCATCGTCGATGCGTTGGTCGAAGAAGCGGCAAGTGCGATCAATCGAGAAGTCGCCGAGATCCGAACGGCGGTCGACCTCGACGACGAAACCGTCGCCAAGTTGGTGACCGGGCTCGAGCGGGCAACCGGAAAGCAGCTCACCCCCAAGGTCGTCGTCGACCCCACCATCATGGGCGGCATCGTCGCCCGGGTCGGTGACCGCGTCATCGACGGCTCCATCCAGCAACGCCTCGCCGGTTTGCGCCAGGCCATGA
The DNA here is from genome assembly GCA_041586155.1 of Acidimicrobiia bacterium. Taxonomy (GTDB): domain Bacteria; phylum Actinomycetota; class Acidimicrobiia; order Spongiisociales; family JAENVV01; genus JBFGJH01. The sequence goes on along the minus strand of JBFHAT010000016.1, from coordinate 38,140 downwards.
AGACCCGATAGAAGGAACGAGGATGTCAGATCTGACAATCACCCCCGAGGACATCACCGCCGCTCTGCGCGCCAACCTCGCCGACTGGAAACCCGAGGTCACGAGCGAGACCGTTGGATACGTGACTTCCATCGCCGACGGCGTGGCCCGGGTCAAGGGCCTCCCCAACGCCATGGCGTCGGAGCTTCTCGAATTTCCGGGGGGTCTGCTCGGCGTTGCGCTCAATATCGATGAAAACGACTTGGGCGTCGTGTTGATGGGTGAGTACAACCACGTCGAGGAGGGTGATCCGGTCAAGCAGACCGGCACGGTGCTGTCGGTGCCGGTCGGTGACGGGTTGCTCGGTCGGGTCGTCGACCCGCTCGGACAGCCCATCGACGGGAAGGGCCCGATCAACGCCACCGAGCGCCGGCTGCTCGAAGTCCAGGCTCCCTCGGTTGTTCAACGCCAACCCGTGTCCGAGCCGCTCCAGACCGGCATCAAGGCCATCGACGGCATGATCCCCATCGGACGGGGTCAGCGCGAGCTGATCATCGGCGACCGTCAGACCGGCAAGACTGCAGTGGCGGTCGACACCATCATCAACCAGCGTGGCCTAGGCGTGAAGTGCGTGTACGTGGCGATCGGGCAGAAGGCATCCACGGTGGCGGAGGTCGTCGATGCCCTGGACCGGCGCGGGGCCATGGAGTACACCGTCGTCGTCTCGGCGCCGGCCTCCGACCCGGCGGCTCTACAGATGTACGCCCCCTATTCCGGTTCGGCGATGGGCCAGCACTGGATGTACAACGGCGAGCACGCGCTGATCGTCTTCGACGACCTCTCCAAGCAGGCAGTGGCGTATCGGGAGATTTCGCTGCTGCTGCGCCGCCCGCCAGGTCGGGAAGCCTTCCCCGGCGACGTGTTCTATCTCCACAGCCGCCTTCTGGAGCGCTGCGCCAAGCTGTCGGACGAGCTCGGCGGAGGCTCACTCACCGGGCTCCCCATCATCGAGACGAAGGCTGGTGACGTGTCCGCCTACATTCCCACCAACGTCATCTCGATCACCGACGGTCAGATCTTCTTGGAGACGGACCTCTTCTTCTCGGGCATCCGTCCTGCTATCAACGCAGGTATCTCGGTATCACGGGTGGGTGGGGCGGCCCAGATCGCAGCGATGAAGAAGGTGGCCGGAACGCTGCGCCTCAACCTCGCCCAATTCCGCGAGCTCGAGGCGTTCGCCGAGTTCGGCTCGGAGCTCGACGCCACCTCGCTCGCCCAGCTCGAGCGTGGGCGCCGGGTGGTCGAGGTGCTCAAGCAGCCTCAGTTCTCACCGATGCCGGTGGAAGAACAGGTTATATCTCTCTACGCCGTGACCAACGGCATGTTCGACGACGTGGCTGTCGAGGACATCACCCGCGCCGAGCGCGGTCTGCTCGACTTCATGCGAACCCGACATGGTGGGCTGCTCTCGGAGATCCGTGACACGGGCAAGCTCCCGGATACCGATGCGCTGAACGACGCGATCGTTTCTTTCAAGGAGACCTTGGCCGGGGCGGCTGGGGAGTAACGAGTGGCCAGCGCCGAGCTTCGCGACACCCGACGACGGATCAAATCCGTTCAGTCGACGATGAAGATCACGCGCGCCATGGAACTGATCGCCGCCTCGCGCATCCCCAAGGCACAAGCCCGCGTCACCCAGTCGAAGCCCTACGCCCAGAAGCTGGTCGAGGTGATCCGCAATGTCGGCGGCGCAGCCGGAGGCGGGGTGAGCCACATGCTGCTCGAGCAGCGTGAGGTGAAGTCCGTTGGCATCCTGGTGGTCGCCTCCGACCGCGGCCTGGCCGGCGCCTATGCGTCCAACATCATCCGCATGGCCGAGAAGGCCATCGCCGCGCATGACGGCGTCGGACGGTCGGTGCGTATCTTCGCCGTCGGCAAGAAGGCTCAGGCCTACTTCTCCTACCGTGGCCACCATATCGAGCGGGCATTTCTGGGAGTGACCGACACGCCCGGGTACGGCGACGCGAGGGCTATCGCCAACGCCGTGATGGACAGCTACGCCTCAGGCGACATCGATTCGCTCGAGGCCTACTACACGAGGTACCAGTCGGCGCTCACCCAGGTTCCGACCCACCTGGCGTTGCTGCCGATCCGCCCTCCGGCCGCAGAAGCCGACGAGGAGAGCAGGTCGATCGACTACGAGTACGAGCCGTCGCCCGCCGAGATCTTGAGCCGGCTGCTGCCCCGCTATGTGGAGGCGTCGATCTTCAACATGTTGTTGGAAAGCTCGGCCTCCGAGCATTCGGCCCGCCGCCGGGCCATGAAGGCGGCAACCGACAACGCCGATGAGCTGATCACGGGATTGACCCGTATCGCAAACCGCGCCCGGCAAGCGGAGATCACGACGGAGATCTCCGAGATCGTGGGCGGCGCAGAAGCGCTGTCCCAGGGCTGACACGAGATCGAAGAACAGAAGGAGCAAGCACGGTGGCAGAGGTGAAGAGCGTAGGCCGGATTGTCAAAGTGGCCGGGCCCGTGGTGGATGTCGAGTTCCCCAGGGAGGGGATGCCCGAGATCCTCCACGCCCTGGAGATCGACCTCACAATGGGCGACGAGACCAAGACGATCATCGCTGAGACCGCACAGCACCTCGGCAGCAACCGGGTGCGGGCCATCGCAATGTCAGGTACCGAGGGTCTCGTGCGCGGGGCCGAGGTGCGAAACACCGGGTCTCCGATCTCCGTTCCGGTCGGCGATCAGACGCTCGGCCACATCTTCAATGTGTGGGGGGAGTCGCTCGACTCGCCCGATCAAGAGTTCACCGGCGAGCGCTGGCCGATTCACCGCCAGCCCCCTGCGTTCGAGGATGTCGAACCGCAGAAGAAGGTCTTCGAGACGGGGATCAAAGTCATCGACCTCCTGTGCCCGTACCTCGAAGGCGGGAAGATCGGCCTGTTCGGAGGTGCCGGCGTCGGCAAGACGGTGCTCATTCAGGAGATGATCAACCGCGTCGCCACGCACCACGGAGGCGTGTCGGTGTTCGCCGGCGTCGGCGAGCGCACCCGCGAAGGCAACGACTTGTTCCTGGAGATGACCGAGTCGGGCGTCATCGAGAAAGCGGCGCTCGTGTTCGGCCAGATGGACGAGCCTCCCGGCGTGCGTCTGCGGGTGGCGCTTTCGGCGCTGACGATCGCCGAGTACTTCCGCGACGTTCAGAACCAGGACGTGCTCTTGTTCATCGACAACATCTTCCGCTTCACCCAGGCCGGCTCGGAGGTGTCGACCCTGCTGGGACGGATGCCCTCGGCAGTGGGATACCAGCCGACTCTGGCCGGCGAGATGGGATTCCTGCAGGAGCGAATCACCTCTCTGAAAGGCAGGTCGATCACGTCGCTGCAAGCCATCTACGTGCCGGCCGACGACATCACCGACCCGGCGCCTCACACGGCATTCGCCCACCTCGATGCCACGACGGTGCTGTCGCGGCCGCTCACGGCTCTGGGCATCTACCCGGCGGTCGACCCGCTCGACTCGACGTCACGGGCGCTCGACCCTCAGATCGTCGGTGAGGAGCACTATCGGGTGGCGACCCAGGTCCAGCAGGTGCTGCAGCGGTACAAGGACCTGCAGGACATCATCGCCATCCTCGGCATCGACGAGCTGTCGGAGGAGGACAAGTTGATCGTGGGCCGGGCCCGCCGGATCCAGCGCTTCTTGGCCCAACCGATGTTCGTGGCAGAGGCCTTCACCGGCCAGCCCGGGATTTACACCTCACTGGAGGAGAGCATCCGCTCGTTCCAGATGATCCTCGAGGGCGAGATGGACGAATACCCCGAGCAGGCGTTCTACATGGTCGGCGGGGCCGACGACGTGGTGGCCAAGGCTCAGGAGCTTGCGGCCACAACGGCCTCCTGACGTATGGCGAAGACGTTCCAGCTCGACATCGTCTCTCCCGAAGGGGTGCTGTGGTCGGGCGAAGCCACGTTCGTCGTCGCCAGGACGACCGACGGGGAGATCGGCATCCTGGCCGATCACGAGCCGCTGATGGGAGCCCTCACGACCGGGGTGGTGTCCGTGGAGGGTCCGGACGGCCGTACCACCTTGGCCGTCCACGGAGGATTCGTGCAGGTGGTCGACAACAAGGTGACCCTGCTCACCGACCGGGCCGAGATCGTCGAGGGCGGCGCTGAGGCTGCCCGGGTGGCGGCGGCCGAGCTGGCCGAAGCCGAGCCGTCCGAAGCCGAGGCGGCCGAAGCCGAGGCGGCCGATACAGCAGGCGCCGAGCCCGCCGAAGCCTGACCGATCCCAGGCAGGCCGGCTCGTTGCCGGCCGCTGCTACCTTGTTGGCCCCTAGATGGCCTTCAACAGCGTCCAGTACGCCATCCTCCTGTCCGTCGTCTTCATCCTGTACCGGGTGCTGTCGCGGCGCGGCCAGAACCTGCTGCTGCTCGTTGCGTCGTACATCTTCTACGGGTTCTGGGACTGGCGATTCCTGTCGCTGCTGCTCATCTCGACGGTCGTCGACTACGTCGTGGGGTTGCGGATGGCCGGCGCCGAGGGGGCACGGCGACGGTCGCTGCTGTTCGTGTCGATGGCGACCAACCTCGGCATTCTCGGTTTCTTCAAATACTTCAACTTCTTTGCCGATTCTGCTGCTCGGGTGTTGGAGACCGTCGGGCTGGAGGCCAGCTTCGCCACGCTCAACATCGTGCTCCCGGTCGGGATCTCCTTCTACACGTTCCAAACGATGTCGTACACGATCGACGTCTACCGGCGGGAGCTCGAACCCACCCGCGACCTGCTGGCGTTTGCAGTCTTCGTCGCCTTCTTTCCCCAACTCGTGGCAGGACCGATCGAGCGGGCTCGGCGTCTGCTGCCCCAGTTCGAAGCCGACCGCCGGCCGGCCGACTTGGCCACCATCGGGTCGGGTCTCTACCTGATCTTCATCGGCCTCTTCAAGAAGGTGGTACTGGCCGACGCGGTGGCCCCCGTGGTCGAGGAGTCGTTCGCCAACCCCGGCCAGGCGGGCTGGCTGCAGTTGCTGGTCGGGCTGTACGCGTTCTCCTTGCAGATCTATGGCGACTTCTCCGGGTACTCCTCGATCGCTCGCGGTTCGGCCAGGCTGTTGGGCATCGATCTGATGGTGAACTTCTCCCAGCCGTACCTGTCGCGCAACATCACCCAGTTCTGGCGGACCTGGCACATCTCCCTGTCGACGTGGCTGCGCGACTACCTGTACATCCCGCTGGGAGGCAACAGGGGCCGGCGCTGGGCAACCCAGCGCAATCTGATGATCACGATGCTCCTCGGCGGCCTGTGGCACGGCGCCGCCTGGGTGTTCGTGGTGTGGGGTTTCCTGCACGGCCTCTACCTGGCCGCCCATAGGAGATTTCGGGCCCGCCACGAGGGAGGCGAGTCAGACGTGCCCGGATGGCGAGACGTCCCTGCAATCGTGGCGACGTTTCACCTCGTGGCACTCTCGTGGATCTTCTTCCGTTCCAGCTCCTTCACCGCCGCCCTCGACTACGTGGTGGGCCTCGTCACGTTCCGCCCGGGTCCGGTGCCGGTCGATGCGCTGCTGCTGGTGGGGCCGCTCGTGGCGATTTCGTTCTTGCTCGACTTCGCCCAGCGTCATGGGCGCCGCCACGAGGCGATCCAATACTGGCCCGCGGTCGCACGCGGGTTCGTGTACGCCGGCTGTTTTCTGCTCATCGTGCTCTTCAGCGGCCAGCCCGTCGTTCCGTTCATCTACTTCCAGTTCTGATGCTTCGCACTCGCAGCTTCCGGGTCATGGTCATCAGCTTCCTCTTGGTGGTCGTCGCCGCCGAGCTGACGGCACGAGCGCTGGCGCCCCGACTCCCCGAGCCGCAGCGCTGGGACACGCCGTTCTCCCACGCCAAGGCAGAGGAGGCGGCGGCTGCCGGGCCCGTCGACATCGTCGTGCTTGGCTCGTCGATCGCCAACGCCAGCATCGACGTGCCGCTGCTGGTCGAATCGATCCCGTGGGCGGAGGACGGCTACAACGTGGCACTGCCGTCGACGACGCCTCGTCAGTGGGAGCTGTGGATGAGAGACGTCGTCCTCCCCGATTTGTGCCCGCAGCTGCTGCTCATCGCCATCGGGGTGCGCGACGTCAATGACGCCAACCCTGGGGTCGACAACCGGCTGCGGGCCTACACGAGCTCGTCAGGTCGGCGGGCACTCTACGACGAGCTTTCGGTCGCAGAACAGGTGGACCGATGGGCGTCGGGGCTCTCGACATTCGTTGCCCTGAGGGAGCGGCTGCGCGAGCCCGCCAGCGTCTACCGCTACCTGCGCGACGGCTCCGCACCCGGTTGGCCGTCGATCGAGCTGAGCGCAACCGGCCGGTACCTCGGATTCGACGACCGTGCGTACGCCGACAACCCGGAGAGAGACGACGGGCTGCGCAGGGGCGCCCTGTCGGATTTCACCGTGGGACCAGGCGAGTTCGGGGCGCTGGCCCGCATCATCGAGCAGACCCGAGCTCAAGGGACGGCCGTGGCGCTGGTCGACATGCCGGCTATGCGCACACCGCTGACCGCCATCCTCGACGACGCCGAACGCGACGTGGCCGACTACGAGGACCGGGTCGCGTCACTCGTCGCCGACACCGGAGTTCCCTTGCTGCAATACCCGGACCTGGTGGACGATCCATCTCTCTTCGCCGACCTCTACCACATGCAACTCGAAGGAACACTGACGATCTCGGCCCGGCTGGGCGAAGATCTCGCGCATCTCGTTCCCGAAGCGCCGGCCGCCCGATGTGCGCCCAGGCCGGAGACGGGGCCGGCCTAGCCGTCGGACACGGCGATTCGGCCGGCGAGGTCCTCCACCTGGTCGGCAAGGCCGTTGCCGACGACGGCCGAGATCACCGGAAAAAACATCGCCGCGATCAGGCTCTTCGACGCCAACGTGAGGTGCACGTCGAGCGCCGTTCCGTCGTCGTTGGGCTCGAGCAGCGCTTCGATGGTGCCCTCCAACTCGGATCCGGAGATGCGCACCGCCATCGCCGTCGGTGGATCGGAGCGCTCGGTCTCGGCACGACCCTGATATTGGGTCCCGGCCACCGACACCGTGAACTCGAAGGATTCCAGCACCCCGTCGGCGTGAACGACATCGGTCACGTCGTCGACGCCGGCAAGAGCCGACCACGTCTCCGGAGCCTGCAACGCGGTCCAGGCGTGCTGCACCGGCGCCGGGGAGTGGGCATGGTGATGAAACGAGGCTGACGGCATCACGGCAGGGTAGCGGTCGGACGGCTGTGGCCATCGCGTCGGATACCCGTCTCCGCCAACTAACCTCGGGCGCTCATGCCGGGTCTGCTTGCCTTTCACGCTCATCCTGACGATGAGACCACATCGACCGGAGGCACCCTCGCCAAGTACTCCGAGGCGGGCGAGCATGTCGTCGTCGTGACCGCCACCGACGGCGCCGAAGGCGAGATCCACAACTACGACGAGCCGGACTCGCTGCGAGATCGACTGGCCGAGATGCGAGCCGACGAGCTGGCCGATGCTCTGGCCATCCTCGGCGTCCGGCATCACGAGTTTCTCGGCTACCGCGACTCGGGAATGATGGGCACGGACGCCAACCACGACGATCGCTCATTCTGGCGAGCCGACTTCATCGAAGCCACCGGCCGGCTCGTTGGTACGATCCGGCGTCACCGGCCGGAAGTGATGATCATCTACGACCCTTTCGGCGGTTACGGTCATCCCGATCACATCCAGGTCCACAGGATCGGGCTGGCGGCCTACTGGCTGTCCGCTGATCTCGGTCGGTTTCCCCTGGAAGACGGCGACGAGCCGTGGCAGCCGCACAAGCTGTACTGGTCGGCGTGGCCCCGCTCCCGGGTGCAAGCATTCGCCGACTTCCGGCTCGAAGCCGGACACATCGACGAAGAGGAAGCCGCTCGATTGCGCCAAGGTGGGATACCGGACGATCGCATCTCGACGCTCATCGATGTCAGCGGATATTTCGACAAGAAGGAAGACGCATGGCGAGCTCACCGAACCCAGATCCCGGCCGACTGGTTCTTCTTCCAGGTCGACGGGCCGGACCGGGCTCGCCTGTTTGGCAACGAGGCCTTCGTTCGCGTGTTCGGTCCGACCGATGGAGCCGAGCCCGAATCCGACCTCTTCTCCGGGCTTCGCTGACCCCGTAGGCTCCTCCTGATGCTGCTGGTTCGCGACGTTCAGATCGAGGCGGGGATCCGCGTCCTCATCGAGGACGTGTCGTTCACGATCCAACCCGGCGACAAGGTCGGGCTCGTCGGTCGGAACGGGGCCGGCAAGACCACGTTGATGCGGACGCTGATCGGAGAGCTGGCTCCGGCCGCCGGTACGGTGATGCGCACGGGGACGGTCGCCTACTTCTCCCAGGAGGCGGTGCTGCCCGATCCGAACGATCCTCGCCTTTCCGGCTTGGAGCGTATCCTCACCGCCCGCTCGGTCGGGGCCATGCAGCGCGATATCGAACGGGCCCGGCGACGGATCGAGACTGCAGATGAAACCGAGCGGGACCGGGCGGTGGCGCGATTCAGCCGCCTCACCGACGCGTTCGAAGCCAAGGGCGGATACGCGCTCGAAGCTGAGGCCAAGGCCATCTCTGCCGCGGTCGGGTTGGGCAACGAAGAGCTGGCGCAGCCGATCGTGACGATGTCAGGCGGGCAGCGGAGGCGGGTCGAGCTGGCCCGCATCCTGTTCACCGAGTCCGATCTGATGATCCTCGACGAGCCAACCAACCACCTCGATCTCGACGCCAAGGCGTGGTTGATGGATTTCCTGGCGCGGTACAAAGGCGGCCTGCTGGTGGTGAGCCACGACCTGCCGCTGCTCGATGCATCGATCACGTCGGTGCTGTCGCTCGAACACGGTCGCATCGAGGCCTACCGGGGCAACTACAGCCACTTCATCGCCGAACGGGACGCCCGCCGCGAGCAGCGGCTCCGTGAACGCAAGACGCAGGAGCAGAAGCTCTCGCAGATGGAGACGACGATTCGCCGCTTCAAGGGCTCGACGGAGAAGATGGCTCGCAAGGCCAAGACGATGGAGACCCGTGCTGCCCGTCTCCGCCAAGAGATGGTCGAGATCGAGAAGAGCGGCAAGCACGTGGCCGTGCGCTTTCCTCAGCCCGAGCCGTCCGGCAAGACGCCGCTGCGGGCGACCGAGCTCGCCAAGTCGTACGGCGACAACCTCGTGTTCGTCGACGTCGCCGTTGACACCGATCGAGGCGAGCGGCTCATCATCATGGGACTGAACGGGGCAGGCAAGACGACGCTTCTCCGGATCCTGGCCGGCGTCGAAGAGCCCGATTTGGGCGAAGTGACCCTCGGCCACAACACCACGATCGGGTACTACGCCCAAGAACACGAGCAGATCCGATCCGGCAGCTCGGTGTTGGACCACATGCGCCAGGTGTCACCACTGCCCGACCGGGAGCTGCGAACGCTGCTCGGGCACTTCCTGCTCGCCGACAAGGTCGACCAGGATGCGTCGACGCTCAGCGGCGGCGAGAAGACCAAGCTTGCGCTTGCCCAGCTGGTGGTCATGCGACCCAATGTCCTCCTGTTGGACGAGCCCACGAACAACCTCGACCCGCAGGCGGCCTCGGCGCTGCTGGCGGCGCTACATGCCTACCGCGGCACCATCATCCTCGTCTCGCACGACACCGAGTTCGTCGCCCGTCTCGGGCCCGAGCGAGCCATCCTGATGCCGGACGGTGAGACCGCTTTCTTCGACGAGACGATGCTCGAGCTCGTGGCGCTGGCGTGAGGAACCCGGCGGCGCGATGCGACGTCCAAGGGGTATGAGAGTCGTCATCGCCCTCTTGACAGCGTTGCTCTTGGGCGCGTGCGCGGGCGCCACCGCCGATACGACCGCGCCCTCCACGGCACCGTCCACGGTCACGCCCGTGACCGCGCAGCCGGGATCTACCACCCTGCCCGACCCCGAGGCGCCCATCGCCGAGCCGGCCAAACCGCCGGCCGTCACCGGGCCGTTCTTCTACGACCATGCTGACCTGAACATCATGGAGAGCTACCCGATCCAGGTCTCGGTGACCGTGTTTGGAGCGACTCCCACCCCGTGCGATACACCGGGATGGCGGATCGAGCAGGCCGCCGACGAGATCCGCGTCGAGATGTACACGATCCCTCTCAATGATCCCGCCACCTCCTGCGTCGCCGCGCTCGAGGACGTGAGCGTCACCGTGCCTCTCGGTTCGTTCACCGAGGGAGCCTTCGACGTGTACGTCGATGGTGACCTGGTCGGCTCGTTCGAGGCCTGAGCGGCCGCATAGGCCCATTAGGTTGAGGCCATGGACGCTGCCTCCTTGGTCGCCTTCGTTCGAACCGAGCTGAGGCAGCGAGGCGACTCCACCCGTGCTGAGGCGATGGCGGCATACATGAAGACCGACATGCCGTTCTATGGAGTAGGGTCGCCCGCCCGCCGCGAGGTTCTGCGCATGGTCCGTGGTTCGTACGCTCCCTCTGACAAAGACGACTACCGGACCGCCGTCACCGCGCTGTGGGAAGGCCCATCCCGCGAGGAGAAACACCTGGCGATCGACTACGCCATCGCCCATCGGATGTTCGTCAAGCCTGCGGCCTTGGACCTGTACCGGCGGATGGTCGTCGAGGGCGCCTGGTGGGATCTCGTCGACCCCGTCGCCACCCATCTCATCGGGAGCCTTCACCGTGCCGACCCGGAGGCGATGTCGAAGGTGCTGGGGAAGTGGATCGTCTCAGACGACATGTGGCTACGACGCACGGCGATTCTCGCCCAGCTCAAACACAAACACGCCACCGACCGAGACCTGCTGTTCGAGTTCTGCCTGACCTGCGCCCACGAGTCGGAGTTCTTCATTCGAAAGGCAATCGGATGGGCGCTGCGTGAATACGCCAAGACCGACCCCGACGCGGTCACAACGTTCCTGCAGGAGCATCGAGCCGAGCTGTCGGGATTGTCGTTCCGGGAAGCGTCCAAACACCTCGACATGGCGACATGAAGCGCTCTGCGGGAGTGATGGCCTACCGCCGTGCGCCGCAACTGGAGGTGCTCGTGGGTCATCCGGGCGGACCGTTCTGGGCACGCAAACACGAGGGGGCGTGGACGATCGTCAAAGGCGAATATGGCGACCACGAGCCACCCGAGGTGGCGGCGCGTCGCGAGTTCCGCGAAGAGACGGGCGTCGCCTGTGAGGGCCCATTGATCGAGCTGGGCACAGCCCAGCTGAAGTCGGGAAAGGTGATTGTGGCCTATGCGGCCGAGATGCAACTCGATCCCGACGAGTTGATCTCCAATGAGATCGAGGTGGAGTGGCCACCTCGATCGGGCAAGCGAATCCGGATCCCCGAGATCGACCGATTCGCCTGGTGCTCACCCGACGAGGCGCGCACGCTGCTCAACCCTGCGCAATGCGTGTTCGTCGACCGTCTCCAGGCCATTCTCGGGGCCTAATCGACCGTCCAGGTTCCGAGACTGCGGATCAGGGAATGGAGGTCACCCTCGCCCTTGTTGGCGTGCGACTCGGTGAGCTGCTGGTTGACCTCACCGTCGTAGGTTGGGCGTGACGCGTTGACGAACACCCCGAGCGGTGTCGGTCCGGTCGGGCCGTGACTCAGGCGTGACAATGCGAAGCCCTGCGGCACGTTGCCCTCGTCGTGGATGGCGATGTCTGCCGCCGACACGGCGGAGGTCTTGGTGATCTCGGCGCGACCGTTACGGATCACCACGCAGGAGTCACCGTCGACACCGAAGATCACTGGCTGTCCGTGTTCCAGGTAGATGCGGTTGTGGTTGCGTTGCTCTTTGCCGGTGAGCTGGATGAACGCATGGTTGTTGAAGACATTGCAGTTCTGATAGATCTCGATGAAGGCCGCTCCTTCGTGTGCATGGGCGGCTTCCAGCACCGACGTGGTGTGCTTTGTATCCATGTCGAGCGTCCTCGCAACGAAGGTGGCATCGGCCCCCAGCGCCAAGGAGATGGGGTTGAACGGGTAGTCGACCGATCCCATTGGCGAGGACTTCGTGCGTTTGCCCACTTCCGATGTCGGTGAGTACTGGCCCTTCGTGAGCCCATAGATCTGGTTGTTGAACATCAAGATCTTGAGGTTGACGTTGCGGCGCACTGCATGGATGAGGTGGTTGCCGCCGATCGACATCATGTCTCCGTCGCCGCCCACGATCCACACCGAAAGGTCGGGGCGAGCCGTGGCCAGGCCGGTCGCCAGAGCCGGAGCGCGTCCGTGGATCGAGTGGACTCCATAGGTGTTGACGTAATAGGGGAAGCGGGCCGCACAGCCGATCCCAGAGATGAAAACCACGTTCTCCCTGGGAATCGACGTGCTGGCCAGGAACTTCTGGACCGAGGCGAGAATGGTGTAGTCGCCACATCCCGGGCACCACCGGACCTCTTGATCCGTCTGAAAGTCGGCCCTGCTGTATTCGACTGTCGTCACGCCATCATCTCCATCATCTTCGTCTCGATCTCGGCCACTTTGAATGGAGTCGCCGCGACCTTGTGCATCGTGTCGGCATCGATCAGGAACTCCGCTCGGATCAGTCGTTCGAGCTGGCCCATGTTGAGCTCCGGAATGAGAATCTTCTCGTAGCGGGACAGGACCTCACCCAAGTTGGCGGGAAACGGGTTGAGATGGCGAAGGTGGGCCCGAGCGACCTTCACCCCGTTGTTGCGGATCCGCCGGCAGGCGGCACGGATGGCGGCATAGGTGGATCCCCAGCCGATCACGAGCAGCTCGGCGCCCTCGTCCTCGTCGACGGTGAGGAGGGGGATGTCGTCGGCGATGTTGGCGATCTTCCATGCTCTCGTGTCCGTCATCAGCTGGTGGTTGGCCGGATCGTACGACACGTTGCCCGTGACCTCTTCCTTCTCCAGGCCTCCGAGGCGGTGCTCCAGGCCCGGTGTGCCCGGCACGGCCCATTGGCGGGCGAAAGTCTCGGGATCCCGGACATAGGGCATGAAGCGCCCATCGGCCGTGTTGGGTTGCGTGGCGAACTCGACGCGAAGGTCGGGAAGCGAATCGACATCGGGCAGGCGCCAGGGCTCGGCGCCCGTGGCGACGGTGTTGTCGGAGAGCAGGATGACCGGTGTCATGTACTTGAGAGCAAGCCGGGCGGCTTCGATCGCGGTGGCGAACGCATCCGAAGGACTGGCCGCAGCCACCACCGGGATCGGTGATTCGCCGTGCCGGCCGTAGAGGGCGAACAACAGGTCGGATTGCTCGGGCTTGGTCGGCAGACCCGTCGAAGGGCCACCGCGTTGCACGTCGATCACCACCAGCGGCAACTCGGCCATGACCGCCAGAGACAGCGCCTCGGACTTCAGGGCGAGGCCTGGTCCGGAAGTGCCCGTCACGGCCAGTTGGCCGCCGAACGCAGCTCCGATGGCGGCGCTGATCGCGGCGATCTCGTCTTCGGCCTGGAAGGTGCGCACACCGAAGTTCTTGTGCCGAGACAGCTCGTGGAGGATGTCTGAAGCCGGCGTGATCGGGTAGGAGCCATAGAACAGAGGCAAGCCACTCTGCTGAGAAGCGGCGATCAGCCCCCACGACAGCGCCAGATTCCCGGAGATCGTCGTGTACTCGCCCGGCTCGAGCTGGGCGGGCGCCACCTCGAACGGAGTGGTCTTGGACGCTTCGGTCGTGATCCCGAAGTTGAAGCCGGCCTTGAGAGCAGCGATGTTGGCGGCCTGAACCTCCGGAAGTCTCTTGAACTTGGCGTCGATCCACTCGATGGTCGGTTCGAGTGGTCGCCCGAACAGCCAGGCCATCAATCCCAGGGCGAACATGTTCTTGGAGCGCAGCACGTCACGCCCGGTCACTCCGGTGTCCTTGACCGCCTCCTTCGTGAGGCTCTCCATCGGCACCTCGATGACCTTGTACGCATTCAGGGTGCCGTCCGTCAGCGGGTTGGAGTCGTACCCGGCCTTGGCCAGGTTGCGGTCCTCGAACGCCTCGGTGTTGATGATGATGGTGCCCATGGGCCGAAGATCTTCGAGGTTGGCCTTGAGCGCCGCCGGGTTCATCGCCACCAGCACGTCGGGCTCGTCGCCGGCGGTGAGGATGTCGAAGTCGGCGATCTGAACCTGGAACGACGACACGCCCGGAAGGGTGCCGGCAGGAGCCCGGATCTCGGCCGGGAAGCTGGGGAAGGTGGCGAGGTCGTTACCGAACGCGGCGGAGGCATCGGTGAAGCGGTTGCCGGCCAATTGCATGCCGTCCCCTGAATCACCTGCAAATCGAATGATGACCCGCTCGAGCCGCTCCCGGCTGTCGAGCGTTGCTGTGTCCTCAGCCACGTTACCCTCGGCCACGATTCCCTCTGTTCTTCGGTTCTTCGCCACTCCCCACAGGTGGCCGCTCCAGGTTACTGCGCCTCCGGGCCTTCGAATGGAAAATGGGCCGCCAGGCCTACGTAATCCCGCCGCTCGAGATCTGCGCCCACCCGCAACAGCATCCGCTCCGACCATGGCGGACCGATGAGCTGGATCGACGGAGGGGGATTTCCCCCAGCTTGGATCGGGAGCGAGATGGCAGGGCAGCGCATGTGGTTGACGAGTGAGGTGAATCTCGACAGCACCGTGCGGTATGGCCGGGAGACGCCGCCGACGACGATTTGGTCCACGCCGATCTCCTTGCGCATCACCCCGGTGGTGGGCGTGGCGATCACGTCGACCTCATCGAACGCGGCGGTGGTCGCCTGGCCGAGGGCGGCGCGCCACGCCCGGGTGGCGTTGTAGCGGTCGATCGTCACCGCCAGCGCATCGTCGATCCGCTCGGCGACATCGTCGCCGTATGGCCGACCTTCCGTCCGCCACTGCCTGTGGACCGAGGCCACCTCACCGTAGAACATGTCGTCCATTTCTCTGGCAGGGACGAGACCAGGGGCATCGAGGTCGACCACCTCGTATCCATCGTTCGCACAGCGGTCCAGCGTCTTGCGGAATGCATTCCGAACCGGATCATCGGTGGCCGCGCGTTCGATCCATTGGCGGGGCACACCGATGCGAGTCGCCCGGCGCGGCGGGAGAGTGACCGGCATTCGCGACCACGGGTCACCGGGGTCGTACCCGGCCATGGCCTCGAAGCCGAGACGGAGGTCTTCGACCGTCCTGGCGAGGGGCCCGACCGTGTCGATCGAGGCGGCGAGCGGGAACACCCCGGTGAGCGGAACCCGGCCGTGGGTCACCTTGAGGCCGGCGATGCCGCACAGCGCAGCGGGCACTCGGATCGAGCCGCCGGTGTCGGTGCCCACGGCAAGCGGCACGACGCCGGCTGCGACCGCGGCGGCCGAGCCACCCGACGATCCACCCGGAGACGTCGCCGGGTCCCACGGATTGAGGACGGGGCCGAACCAAGGGTTCTCCGATGAAAAGCCGAAGGCGAACTCGTGCAAGCCGGTCCTTCCCACGATCACTGCTCCCGCATCCTCCAAGCGATTCACGACGGTGGCCGATCGTTCGGCACGGTGACGGTAGAAGGAGGAGCCCGCCGTGGTTTCTCTGCCCTCATGGTCGATCAGGTCCTTCAGGGCCACTGGCACCCCTGCCAGGGGGCCCGGACGCTCGGCCGTCACCGGACGATCTTCGAGGTGGGTGAACGCGTTGAACGGATCGGAACCGATCGCCGTCCTCGTCGCTTCGACGGCCTCGGTAGGCGTCAGTTCCCCCGAGGCCACTGCGGCGGCGATCGCCGCCGCACTCATCACCAGGTGACGCTCCGGCTGTCGGGGAAGATCGAGATCCACGGGATTCCAGTCGGCACCCTCAGCGGAGCTCCGTCGGCGTCGGCCAGCTCGAACCGCTCCTCGATCGTTTCTCGTTCCCACGTGCCTTCCACCACCTGACCCCCGCTGAACACGAGCGCACGTCCTGCGCCGAGGGTTTCCATGGCGGGCACCGCCGACCCGCTCGATCCACCGGCCGTATAGCGGGGAGCGAACAAGACGACGAGGGTGTCGGCGGTGACGGTACCGGTGGTCTCGCCATCTTCGGAACGCCACTCATGGGGGGTGTCACCCAGCCAGCGCTCGTAGCGGCCCCCAGCCCATTTCCATGTCACCTGGGTGGTGCCCGACCAGTCGAAGAAGACCTCGCGAGCGGGCTCGGACTCGTCGGGCAGATCGCCCCAGCGGAACAGATCGGTGGGGGGATCGTCGGCGTATCCTCGTTCGTCGGCCGCATCACGCAACAGCTCGGTGTTGACGTAGAGGTTGTGAGGTGCGCGCCGGCCCGAGAACCTGAAGGTGGCGGGCCGGATCTCGCCGATCAGCGGCACACCGGCTTGATTGATTCTGCCGATCACCCACGGTTGGGCGCCTGAGATGGTGAACGTGGCCCCGAGGTAACGGATGAGGGTCGGATCGGTGGGCCGGCCGGAGCGCATCGGACCGAGGAACGTCGAGTCGTTGTCGTGGAACAACGCAATGAACCGGGTCAGGCTCGCCTCGACCGGCAGCTCGAACACCGCGTCGGCCATCTCGATGCCCGATTGGGGGCGGGCGTTCCAATGATCGTCGATCTTGACGGCGATGACCCGGCGGTCGATGTTGGCGGGATCTTCCACCGGCAGACCGTTGAGGGGGGAGACGAGCGGGGGCTCGGTGGTGGTCGTGGTGGACGGCTCGGTGGTGGTGGCGGGGATGGTGGTGGGCGGCACCGTCTCGATCACGGCCGGCACGGTGGTCGTGGGCACGCTGTCGCCTCCACAGGCAGCGATGAGGAGACAGGAGACGGCGATTGCAGTGAGCGATCGCATTGCGCGCAGTGTAAGAACGATATCGCCAGGAAGCGATTCGAGGCGAGGCTGGCCGGAGGGCTCAGAGAGCCTGCAGCACCCTGGCGGCGGGCTCGGGGTCGCCCACGGCGACGGCGAACTCGAGGCCTTCGGCGTGCGAGTTGAGCAGGTACATCGACTCGATGTTGATGCCGCTCGAAGCCAGCTGGCGAGTCAGCCGGGCCAGGGAGCCCGGTTCGTGCGAGATGAGGGTGGTGAGGATCTCCCGCTCGCTGATTGCCACACCTGCTTTGCGCAAGGCTCGCCTGGCAACGGCGGCGTCGTCGACCACCAGTCGCACGTGCCCGTCTTCGTCGACGCCGAAAGCGGCCAGCGCCTCGATGTGCACCCCGGCGAACGCCAGCAGCTCGGTCAGCTCTGCGAGTTGACCGGGTCGGTTGGCCATCCGAATGGTGAACTCGGTCATCACGCTGAGCCTACGCCCTCACGTTATCGGGTGCCCGCGAAACCCGAGAGTTCCGTTGCACCGGCCTATCCTGCTCGCCATGATCCACCCGCGGGCGCGTGACACCGACGAGCCGCCTTGGCGTGACATGTTCGACCATCTGATGCTCGATCCGGACGCAGCTTCCGCCGAGCCAGAGACGCCGGCATTCATGGCGCCACCGGAGGGGGCACCTCCCTTTCACGGGTTCGCGGTGCTGGACGACGTTGAATCGGGCGGCCTCACGTGGGGTGGGATCACCGACTTCGAGCATCGCCCTGGCCTCGCGACCGGCGATGCATTCGTCGTTGCCCCAGACGGAAGCCGAGCCGGCATCGAGTGGCGGGCAGGCGACACTGCCTACGTGCTGCAGATGGCGCCCCCTTCGGCGGAGCGGTGGGGCGTGTACCTGATCGGCGTCACCCGACCAATGGTCGACCGGGCGACGGTCGCCGCCAACCTGGCCGACGTTGCGCCGGACCTCAGGGCATTCTGGGAGGAATGGGCCACCGAGTCGGATTGATCAGCCGGAATGGACGAAGCGGGCGATGGCACCCACGACGGCGCGAGTCCGCGGCGATGAGATGACGTCGAAGGCATGCTGCGCCCCCCGGACCCGGAGATACCGAACCTCGCTGCCGGACGCCCGACCCAGCGCCTCGACGAAATGGTCGGCTTCCGGGGGAGGGACCAGCGAGTCGTACGTGCCGTGGATCACGAAGAAAGGCGGCGCCCCGGCATGGACGTTGTCGAGCGGCGAGGCTGCGGCGTATCGATCCGGGGCCGCGTCGGCCGACGCTCTGATGAGGTGGCGAGGGATCACCTCCCAGAAATGGCGGGTGGAATTGCGGTTCAGGAAGTCGTAGATGCCGTACAGCGTCACGCAAGCGGCCGGCAACGCGCCTCCCGACGCGGAGATGCGCAGCGCTGCCAGTGATGCAAGGTGACCTCCTGCAGACGCCCCGCTGAGCACGACCCTCGATGCGTCGACATCCTCCCGGGCGGCGACCCATGAGATCGCCCTCTCGACGGCGTCGACCTGATCGAACACCGTCGCCGCGGGCGCAACCGGGTACCGGACCGTGTAGACGTGCCAACCACACCGAGCGAAATGGTGGTACATGGGACGCGACTGGGTGTGGGGGTCGCCTCCCGTCCAACCTCCGCTGTGGAGATGAACGAGCGCCGGCGCCGGGTCGGCCAGGCGAACAGCCGGCAGGTAGGCGTCGATGTGGGTCGACTGCCCTTCGAACACGCCGCAGGCGAGCTCGACATCGTTGGGAACGGTCGAGGCCCGGCGGGTCAACCTCTCACGCCACGACGACGGCAGAGCCGGGGCTGCGCCCTCCCGGACGATCCGCGCCGCTTCGCGTCGCGACGAAAGCCAGAGACCGGCCAGGATTGCTTGCGCCACGAGCATCGTGGCCAAGCCGGCCCTGCCCAGATCGCCCCTCACGGCGCCGGCCGCGGCAAGGCCGGCAGACGCCGCCGACCGGATGACCAGCAACGGTCCGGCATATTCGCCCACGAGCATGGCCGGCAACCACATCGCCGGGAACCGGGTCATCGGGTCACGTGGTCGGCGCGCGGCATTGATGGTCGTGATCAGAGACCAGAACGCGTACGTGAACCACAGAGCGACGACCATCGGAGGTGATTGTGGCAGACGATCTCACCGAACCCATGTGAGTCGGGGCCGGTAGGTGGCGAGCACCCGGTATGCCTTCGCCATGGGCACCGGACCCAGGCTCCGGCTGTCCGAATCCGACAAGGACCGGTTGTCGCCGAGGACGATCATCTCATGATCTCCGACGGTCCAGTCGTGAGTGCCATCGGTGTGCCAGGCCTCGGTCAGCTCCTCGTCGTTCACGACGACCGAGCCATTGGCAATCGTGACTCGATCGCCCGGAGTCCCCACCACGCGTTTCACGAGGAAGAAGTCCGGGCGTCCGGGATGAGGAAATGCGGCCACACGTCCACGCCCGATCGCGCCGCTGCGAAGAGCGACGATGTGGCTCCCTGACGGGAGGGTGGGTTCCATGGAAGGGCCGGAGACCACGAATCGCTTCAGCATGTTCGGATCGGCTGAGAGTGTATCGTCAGCCCTGGAATCCAAGCTCTGAAGGAAGGAACACACCGTGGGTTGGTTCACTCCCCGTTCTGTGGCTCATGCGCACTGCGATCTGTTCTGTGGCGTCTACGACCCGGCGCAAGCCAAGATCGAGGCGCTTTCGGTCCTCAAGTCCGCCCAGAAGTACCAGGACAGCGACGACGAAGTGTTCCGGGCGAGGGCCCTGACGATCAAAGAGCAGCAGGCAGAGCTGTGCAAGCATCACCTCATGGTTCTGTGGGCTGACTTCTTCGGGCCGGAGCACGCCGAGCAGTTCCCTCAGCTGCATGACCTGTTCTGGCGGGCGATCAAGGCGGCGGGAGACGCCAAGAAGTCGGCAGATCCGGCCGAAGGGGAGAAACTCGTCGGTCTCATCGACGAGATCGCCGACATCTTCTGGCAGACGGAGAAGGCCAAGGGCATGGGGGTGTATCCACCCGCCTGAGCGGTTCGTCGCGCCCCGGTCACTCCTTGACCAGATCGCGTTTGCGCAGGAGCCAGGTCGTGAGCGCCAACGAGGCCACCGCCAGCGCTCCGGCCTTGGCGAGCGCACCGCCGGCTCCGGGCGTCAGGTTGCCCAAACTCTCGACCAGGTCGGTTGGCACCACGCCGGCGAGCGCCACGTGTCCCGACAGCCCTGTGCGCCACAACGAGGCAACCGCCAGCGTACGTCCGGCGCTGGCGATGACGCCCTCCCAGATCAAAACGAAGCCGAGTCCGATCAACGTCGCCTGTTTGGCGAGCAAGCCCAGCGGCACGAACACGGCGGCATAGCCGACGACGGTGATGATCGTGCCAACGAGCGCCGGCCAGGCAACGGAGGAGTCGCCTGTCCGAACCAGCGTCACGGCCCACGCCGATCCGACACCGATAGCGCCGATCATGGTGGAGACGGCGACCGCTGCCCCCCATCCGGCGGCGGCGATCGACCATCGCGGAACCGGCTTGGTCGTGAGATAAGGGAGGGTGTGGCTATGGCGCTCGTCGCCCAACGCAGCAGTAGCGGTGACCAGGGCCAGGATCGGCAATCCCAACGCGTAGTAGAGAAAGAGCATCCAGCGGTGGAAGCCTTCTGGTTGCGCTCCTTCAGCCGTGATGGCGAGAACCAGAGCCGGGGCGGACGCCAGCAGCACCAGCACGCCGGCCACCCGGCGCTGCAGAAGACGACGTCCGATCATGGTCCCGATGGTGATGGCGGCGCTCATCACCTTCCCACCAGGTAGCGGAAGACCGACTCGAGCGACTCGTCCTGTGGTCTGAGACGGGTGACGGTCGCACCTTGCCGAGCCGCCAGCATCGGCACTGCCCTGGCGAATCCCGCCAGGTCGAGCACGTCCGCGATCACCGCTTCGCCGTGCAGCGACACCGACTGGACATGCGGCGTTGCCATCATGGCGGCGGCGAGGGCTCGCGGCTGGTCGGACTCCACGCGGATCGCTCGTGGGACATCGGTCATGAGGTTGCGAAGCTCAACGACGGAGCCCATCGCCGCCAGGCGGCCATCGATCATCGCGACGACGCGTGCGGCCATCCGCTCGACCTCGTGCAGCACGTGTGATGACACCAAGACCGTGCGCCCGTTACGGCCCAACCCGATGAACAGCTCGATGAGCCGCGCTCGTTGCACGGGGTCGGCCCCATTGAGCGGCTCGTCGAGGACGAGCACTTTCGGGTCGTGAACGAGTGCCGAAGCCACCTTGGCCCGCTGGCGCATCCCTTTGGAGAAACCGGCGAGGCGGCGGTCGGCGGCCGCGGTCAGGTCGACGGTCTCGAGAGCGTGCTCGACGGCATCGGCCGAGCGCACGCCGAGCAGGCGGGCGTTGAATGTCACGAATTGGCGGGCCGTCATGGCGTCGTACACGGCTTCGTGTTCGGGCACGAAGGCAACATCGCCCAGAACCGATGGATCGCGGTGCGGATCGACCCCCAAGAGAGAGACCGATCCTTCCGACGGCCGCAGGAGGCCCACCATGCATCGGAGCAGCGTCGTCTTGCCGGCACCGTTCGGGCCCAACACGCCGGTGACGCCGGGGGTGAACTCGCAGGTGAGGTCGGACACAGCCACTTTGTGGCCGAACCACTTCGACAGCCGATCGACCGTGATGGTCACGGCAGCTTCCGGTATTGCGCCCAGATGCCAGCGGCGGCGAGCAGCGCGACCGCACCGATCGTCGCCAGAGAAACCCATGGATCGAAACCCGCCTCGGTTGGCACATAGCGCACCGTCATCACGTCGAAGAACCAATCACGGACCACTCGCGGGTGCTGTTCGAGCGCCAGCAACCCCAGCCAGCGTTCCCACCCGGATGCGCCGTTGACGACTGCGCCGGTCACCAGATTGGCAATCAGGAGTGTCCCCAGATAGGCGCCGCCGGCGAAACCCGGCTTCGGTACGAATGCCGCGATGAGAAGACCCAACGATGCATGGAGGACGAAGTAGGAGGCAGCCGTGCCGGCGATGGCGGCCAGCGTCCGCCCGTGGTCGGCGAAATATGCGAAGAATCCTCCCCCATCGAGTGACGCCAAGGAGATGAACAGCAATGCCTGGGGAATCAGATAGACCGACATCATCAGCGCGAACAAAGCGACGACCTTGGCGATGAGGTAGTTGATGCGAGTGAGAGGTCGGGACAGGTAGAGAGCCAGCGTCCCATCCCGACGGTCTGGGATCAGGAGCGCGGGAGCCGCCAGCGCCATGAAGAGGATGGGAAGCAGGCTGGTGATGTCGAAGTACTCGGCATTCTCGGGCAACGGAAGGTCGAGCTGATCACCCACGAACCATGCCGGTATGACGATGCCGGCAAGGATCATCACCATGAGGCCGACCAGGATCCAAGGAAACAGCTTTTTGGTGAATTTGCGCCGGAGTCCGAACACCCGCCGAAACCCGTCCTTGACGACCGCACCCATGATCCACGCGATCGATCGCCGGTCACCCTCGTACGGTTTGTACGCTCGGTCTACGATCACTGCAGGCTGAGTCACTGCGGCTGCCCCGGCAACGGGGGCGGCAAGGGAGCCTCGGTCGGCGGCAACGTGAAGAACAGTTCTTCCAGTGTTGCCTGGGCTTCGTCGAGCAGCCGCAAGCCCACCTGCTCAGCCACGACCGCCCGCTGGATCGCCTCGTAGATCTCGGCGCCGCCAGCCCTCACCAGCACGACACCGGCATCGACGACCGCCTCGAAGCCCTCTTCCCGAAGACGGTGGGCCACTTCCTCGGTGTGGCCGTCGACTTCCACACGGACGAGCCCGGTGGTCCCGAGGGCCTCGATGCCGCCCGACTGCAGCACCGAGCCACCATCGAGAAGAAGCGCCCAGTCGCACGTGCGCTCGATGTCGGTGATGATGTGGGTACTGAACACCACGTTGGTTCCGAAACCGCCCAGCCGTTTGATCAGCTCCAGCATGGCGTCCCGGCCTTCAGGGTCGAGACCGGCGGTGGGCTCGTCCAAGAACACGAGCTGAGGATCGTGGACGATCGCTTGGGCGAGTTTGACTCGCTGCTGCATGCCGGTCGAGAAATCACCGATGTAGCGGAAGCGCTCTTCGTCGAGACCCACCAGATAGAGGGTTTCGCTGGCGCGCCGTTTGGCAGACCGGACGGGGAGCCCGGCCAGCTCCGCGGAGTACGCCACGAAGTCGGCGGCCTTCTGGTCGAGGGGAAGGGCGCTGGCTTCCGGCATGTATCCCACTCTCGGCTGACCGCCCGGAGGGCCACCCAACACTTCGATCGTTCCCGAGACTGGGGTGAGCAGGCCGAGGCAGAGCTTGATCAGCGTCGTCTTGCCGGCGCCGTTTGCGCCGACCAGCCCAACCGCGCCCGGAGGCGCTTCGAACGTGACGCCATCCAGCGCCCGAAGAGAACCGAAGTCATGCGTCAGGTTCGATATGCGCAGGACTGAACTCGACATCAGGTCACGCTACCCGCCACCGCCGGGTACCCCGCCATCAGACCCCTTGTACACTGCCTGCCCATGTCTCAGCCACGTCCGATCCTCGTCGCCGTCGCCTGGCCGTACGCCAGCGGCCCGCGCCATCTCGGTCACCTGGGCGGGGCGTACCTCCCCGCAGACATCTTCGCCCGCTATCACCGCACGTCGGGCAATCAGGTGTTGATGGTCTCTGGAAGCGACGTGCACGGCACCCCCATCACCGTCAAAGCCGACGAAGAGGGGGTGAAGCCGCAGGCAGTGGTCGACCGCTATCACTCCGAGTTCCTGGCCAATTGGAAGATGCTCGGAATTTCCTGGGACCTGTACACATCGACCGGAACCGCCAATCATGCCGAGGTGACCCAAGATGTCTTTCTCCGGCTGCTGGAGAACGGCTACCTGCTCAAGAAGTCCACCTCGCAGTTCTACGACACGGAAGCCGACCGATTCCTGCCCGACCGCTACGTGGAGGGCAACTGTCCCCACTGCGGATTCACGTCGGCCCGGGGCGACCAATGTGACAACTGCGGTCGCACGCTCGATCCCGACGAGCTGATCGAGCCCCGCTCCAAACTGAGCGGCTCCACGCCGGTGATGCGTGAAACCGAGCATTTCTTCTTGCGGCTTTCGGCGCTGCAGGACCAGGTGGCCGGCTGGCTGGAGACCCGCGAAGGATGGCGCCGCCACGTGCTCAACTGGGCCAAGAGTTTCGTCAACGAGGGACTGCACGATCGTGCCATCACACGCGATCTGGATTGGGGTGTCGAGCTGCCGGTGGACGACCTAGGGCCGGGCAAGAGAATCTACGTGTGGTTCGACGCCGTCATCGGCTACCTGTCGGCTTCCAAGGAATGGGCGGAGAGCGCCGGGGTGCCGGACGCCTGGAAGGTGTGGTGGGAGAACCCGGATGCCGAGTCGTACTACTTCGTCGGTAAGGACAACATCCCGTTTCACGCCGTGATGTGGCCGGCCATGCTCATCGGGTACGGAGACCTCAACCTGCCTACGAACGTGCCCGCCAACCAATACATCACCTTCAGTGGAGGCAAGGCCTCTGCCAGCCGTGGGGTGGGTCGTCCCATCTCGTACTACACGGACCGGATGCAAGCGGACGCCCTCCGCTACGCACTGGCTTCGAACCTGCCGGAACACTCCGACTCCGACCTCACGGAGGCCGAGCTCGTGCGGGCCGTCAACCAGGAGCTGGTAGCGACCTGGGGCAACCTCGTGAATCGGGTCTTCAACATGAGTTGGAAGAACTTCGACGCGACCATTCCCCAACCGGGCCAACTAGACGCCTCCGACCGGGCGCTCCTCGACAAGGTAGACGAAGCGCTGAAGACGGCCGGTGAGCAGCTCGAGCGAGTCGAGCTGCGCTCGGCGCTACGGACGATGATGGAGGCGGCCGGAGCCACCAACGCCTACCTCAACGAGAAGGAGCCGTGGAAGACCGCCAAAAGAGATTTGGCGACGACTGCAACCACCCTCCATACCGCGCTGTCGGCCATCAACGGCATCAAAACCGGGTTGTACCCCTACCTGCCGCACACCAGCGAGGCGATCCACCAGATGCTCGGCCAAGACGGTTCGGTGCGTTCCCAGGGCTGGGTACGTACGGTCGTCATGCCGGGGGTATCACTGGCCAAGCCGGAGCCCCTTTTCCGCAAGGTGGAGCTGGAAGACGTCGGCGAAGAAGACGACTGAGCTTCCTCCCGACTGTCGGCGGTACTTGGGTCATCCGCCGAAATGCTCCTCCAGCTTCTCCTCCAGGTCCAGATCGGTGAGCTCCCCGAACGAGGTTCCCACCAGTACGCCATCCGAGGTGATGAACAGGGTCATGGGTAGGCCGGGTATACGAAAGAGGTCTTCGATGGCACCTGTGTCATCGATGGCGATCGGATAAGCGACCCCGATCTCGCGGGCGAATTCTTCGGCATCGTCCGGACGATCTTGTACCGCGATCCCGACGAACGTCACGTCGGGACGGGCTCGGGCCGCTCGGTCGATCGCCGGCATCTCGTTGCGGCACGGGAGACACCACGAAGCCCACAGATTGACCACGACCGGCCGACCAGTCCTCTGCTGATGCTCGTTCAGATCGAAGTCGGCTCCGTCGAGCATCTGCACAGAGAACGACGGACGCGTTTCGGGCCGGTCCGCCCGGCGTCCCGGCTCGCCCCCGCCGCAGGCCACGGCCAACAGACCGGCAGCCAGGACCAATGCCACGGTGCGCGACATCACTGCTCCTGCGTCACCGATGTCCGGTCGAGTTCGGCGACCATCGCTGCTCGTGCTCGGGTCCACGGCACGTGCAGAGAGCACACTTCGACATCCGCGCATGGCCCGCCCTTGAGCACGCATTCCGCTCCGTCGACCGGCCCTTCGATCAGTTCGATGACCTGGAGGACGCTCAATTGTGCGATGTCCACCGAGGCCCGGTACCCACCGTTCGGCCCAGTCTGAGAGTCCACCCACCCGCGTCGGACGAGCGGAGCGATCACCTGGGGGACATAGGTCGAGGTGGTGTGGAGGGACCTCGCCAACTCGCCGGCGCTCACCCGGTCTCCCGCCTCGTGCAGCATCCTGAGGGTGGAGATGGCGAGATCCGTTTTGCGGGTGAGCTCCAGCTTCATCCGGCTACTCCCAGAGCATCGCGGGTCAACCCGACAATTCGCGCAGGTAAGCCACGATATCGGCCAGGTCTACGTCGGTCAGGGCAGGGTTCCCGCCTTTGGGGGGCATCGCGACCCCGGTGGTGTTTTGGGGGTCGGCGGCATCCCGGCCGACTTTGAGGAAGGCGACCAGATCGGTGTCAGAAGTGGCGTCCATGTAGGCCGAGTCGACCAGGTCCTTTCCCAAGTTGGGCAGCCCTCTGGCGTCGGGTCCATGGCAGGTCGCGCACGTGGCGGTATACAGCTCGCCGCCATGCGTTGCGTCGCCGGCTGCCGTCGGAGCGTTCGTACCCGCGGCCGGTTCGTCGGCGGCGCCATCGCCGCCGCACCCAGCCGCGAGGACCAACAGCAGGGCCGCTATCACCGTCAGGTTCCTCGTCATATGTCGATCCTTTCTTATCCTCCACCATGGAGGTGGTTGTCTTCGACTCCGGGGTTCGGAACGATGTCATCGGCGAGGGCCAGCTCGACCAAGTCCGCCCAAGTGTGCTCGACGCCGCCGTTGAGGGCCGCGAAAGCCTTGGCGGCGCCGGGCTGGGCAAAGGCCACGATCCGAAAGTCCATCGGCGTAGTGATGCTCGCCCCGTGCACGAAGTGGGCCTCGCTGGCCGGTATCGGGCTTTGAGTCGAGTAGTCGTTGACCCAGAATGCCCCGCTCTCGAGATGCCCGAGGGTCGACGCCGCCACCAGCATGCCGCCGATCTCGTCGAACAAGTGCTCCTCGCCACTGTCATCCCGATATGCGGCGGCGAATCGGGGGTCCTCGATGATCATGCCGCACTGCTCGCAGACGTCGCGACCGTAGGCAATCTCGGGAGCGGCGTTCTTCTCGCCGCTGCAGCCGCCCACCACCAGGACCACCATCAGGGCTGCCATCCACCTCATACGTCACTCCGGGCGAAGCGGCGCGCCGACACGGCGGCAGGAATCACGATCCACGCCAAGATGACCGCCCCGGCGAGGAAGCGGGCACTGCCGCCCAACGTGTCGATGGCGAAGCTGCCCGCTGGCCCGAGGACGTCGAGTGACGACCCGAACGTCGGCACGGCGGCGATGCGGAACGACTCCACTGGATTGGCGATGACTGCAAAAAAGAGTGCCGAAACGGGCAATCGTGTAGCTAGAGCCGTGCCCATCAGACCCAAATCACCCACGAAGACCAGCAAGAGCCAGGCCAGGACGGAGAGACCCAGTGCGCTGCTCGAGCGTGCGTCGCCGGCGCCGATGGCCATACCCACCGCCAGCATCGATGTGGCGAGCAGGCCGGAGAGAATCGTCAGGGCCAGCAGGCTGACCGGCGAGCCGGGCGCACCGGCCAGCGCCCCGATCAGGCCTGCCAGACCGAAGCCCACCGCAACGGCACCCCAGAGCGCCGTCGCCAACCCGAGAAAGGTGCCGGTGAGTACTTCCAGCCTGCTCACCGGGTGAGCCAGCACGAAACGGAGGGCACCGCGCTCCCGTCCAGTGGCGAGAGTGAGCGCTCCGAGGGTGAGGCCCATCAAGGGGACCAGGGTTTGGACCAGCGCCACGAGCGATGCGGCCGTGCGGCCATATCCGCCTTGGCTGGCCAGCCTGGCGCCCGTGAGGCCGGTGAGTGTGAGTGCCGAGGCGAGGACACCGAAGCAGCCGGCATAGATCCACAGGAGCTTGGAACGGATCGTGTCGCTCAACTCGCGCCGGGCAACAGTCAACACGAGATCCCGTTCGACGGTCATCGCCACACCTCGAAGTCCACCACCCGATAGCCCGATTCCTCCAAGCGGCGGAGCGCGGCTCCCTTGCCCTGGGCAGAGACCTCCACGAGGATCCCCGAGCCGTTGAGACGAGCGGGGAAACCCGAAGCAACCAGCACAGCGGCTGCGGCGGCCGGCGCTGATGTCGCAACCTTCACATGCAGCCAGGAATGCAGACCGAGCTTGTCGCTCAGCTCCTGGGGGCCGCAATCGAGGACGATTCGTCCGGCGTCGAAGCTGATGACCCGGTCGGCCAGCAAGCCGATCTCATCGATGTGGTGTGAGGTGAGCAGCATCGAGCGGCTCGGCGAGCGCAGCTCGTGGAGGAGCCGTACCACACCCTCTCTCGATCCGGCGTCGAGGTTGGAGGTCGGCTCATCGAGAAGGAGGATGGGTGGGTCGCCGAGCAGGGCCAGGCCGATGGCGAGGCGCTGTTTCATGCCGCCGGACAGCGAACCGACCGCCTTGGTCAAGTGGCTCGTCAGGCCCACCCGCGCCAACGCCGCCTTCGTCGCCTGCGGCGTCACCCGCTTGAGGCGCGCCGAGAAGTCGATCGTCTCGAACACGGTCAGCTCGTCGTAGAAAGCGAGCTCCTGGGGGACGTGGCCGATCAGTGCCCGGGCCTGCTTGCCGTCGTTCCGCCCGTCGAGACCCGCGACCTCGATGAAGCCTTCATAGGAGGCCAATCCCAGGATCGATCTCACGACAGTGGTCTTGCCGGCCCCATTGGGTCCCCACAGCGCCACCGACTCACCCGGCTGCACCGTGAAGCTGACGTCGGCGACGGCGACTACCTCTCCGTATCGTTTCGTCAGATGCCGAACATCGATCACGTCGCCACCTCGGCTCTCGGCCGCCGAGCGGCCAGCGTCGGCAAGAGGCCCGCCGTCAGCAACGCCAGAGCCGTGATGATCTGGACTGCCGGCAGCGAACCACCGTGCTTCGCCGCCATCGGTGGTTGGACCAGGGGAGCGTCGTCGATCACCTTGGGATCCGGCCGCATCGTGGGAAACGCCTTGGCGGCCGCGTCGACGACCTTGGCGGCCGGCGTCTCCGACAGCAGGCGGAGATCCGGCCGCTCGTCGGTGACTTGGGCGAACAGGTCCTCGATGCGGTAGTGGATGTCGCCAATGCCGTTTTGGTCTGCGTCGTAGCCGGCATAGTCGCTCCAGTAGTTACCTCGCCCGTCGATCGTCCAGATGTTGTCCCTCAGGACCCCGTCACCCTGGCGGGCGACCTGCTCGCGGTTGTCGACGAACGCGTTCTCCGAGAACACGTTGCGGCGAACTGAAGGGAGCAGCGTGACACCGACGTCGTTGTACGCGAATACGTTCCCGGTGAAGTGCTGTCGGACGTCGGGTGAAGTGGGCGAGTTGTCGAGGTAGACGCCGATTCTGTTCTCGACGAACGTGTTGTCGTGGACCTCGGCACCGTCGATGTCCTTCAGCCCCAGCCCGTAGCCGCTCGGACCGTTGTTCCCGCTCACGTGGTTGTCGACGAACGTGAATCGCCGGCTGTACATGAGAAATGCGCCGACAGAGTTGCCACTCAACCGGTTGCCCTCGACCACGACGTCGTCCGAGTACATGAAGTGCAATCCATACCGTCCGTTGGTCACGGTGTTGTCCCGGACGACGAGTCCGTTCGAGTACCACATGACCAGATCCCGCCCACCGTCCACCGCGTTGCGCTCCACCGTGGACCCTGCGCTCTCCCACAGTCGGATACCATCGCCTCGTCGCCCCGGCTCGAGATCCTTCGCCCCCACCTCGTTGCCTCGCACGATCGAGCCGGGCGATTGGCGGAGGTAGATGCCGAACAACACGTCGGTCAGCGTGTTGTCCTCGATCACCAGATTGCGTCCAGTTGCCGAGACTCCGGCGTCCTCCGTGTCGTTGGAGATACCTGAACCGCGCACTGTCAGCCCGCGCAACGTCACATCGTCGGCTGCGATGGTGACGACGCTGCCTTCCCCGGTGCCCACGATCATCGCACCTTCCTCGCTCTCGACGGTGAGCGGCCGGTCGATGACGATCGGGCCGGCGTAAGTGCCGGCCGGAAGCACGATTCGTGCCCCTACCGGGGCCGCTTGGATAAGGGCCTGCAGGTCCCCATCCTGGGCACTGCCGGGCGCAGCAGCCAGCCCGACCGACCCGGCGAGAAATGCTGCTGCGATACCGATTGCCGCCCAACTCCGTCTCATTTCGGTTTGTACGCCTTTCGGTGGAACCACAGGCCGGTCGCCACGAGGCCGCTCGCTGCGAAGGCGAAGATCAGGCCCACGTGCGGCAGGGCCACGGTGTCGAACTGGGCGATCTCCGCCGGGCCGAGGACCGGCGGCGTGAACTCCCCGACGGCGTCGGCGAACGGCGCCGCCGGGTCGAGATCGTGGCCATACCTCCACAGCCAATATTGGAGATCGGCGAGAAACACCAAGGGGAATACCAACGCCGGGACCGTGAACGCCAGCACCCAACGGTTGTGAATCAGGATCCCGGCGACCAGCAATCCCACCATCGCCGCGATCCCGGCGACGGCAATCTGGCGTTCGGCCTGGGCGCCTTCGTCGAAGCCGGGCAACCCCACGTAGTGGTTGAGGCCTTCGAGCTCCCGCACGTCGCCTTCCATCCGGTTGACGAACACGTTCACCGTGAGTCCGTCCGGGTATTGGGGAGCCGCCAGGTTCAAGCGCCAGTAAGGGAGCAGGACGGAGACCGCCAGGAGGACGCTCGCTGCGGCGAACAGCCAGATCGGTCGGCGCCGTTCAGCACGAGTGGGGCTCGCGCCGGAAGCGCTGGGCCGCTCCCGACCGTTGGGGGCACCCTCGCTGCCCACGGTCTCCATCTCGACTCCCATCTCAAGGCTGGACGGTCATGTAGCCGACCATCTCGAGGTGAAGCGCCGAGCAGAACTCGGTGCAGTAGAAGTTGTAGACCCCACTGGCATTCGCATCGAACTCGAAAGTGGCGGTCTCTCCCGGCTCGAGACTCAGGTTGATGTTGTGCTCGGGGATAGCGAACCCGTGCGTCGCATCGAGCGAGGTCTCGATGTTCGTGATGTGCCACGTGACGTGATCGCCCTTTTGGATCTCCACGTGTTCGGGCGTGAAGTGAGAACGGACGGCCGTCATGTAGACGTGAACCTCGTTGCCGTCGCGCTCGACCCGTTCTTCGCCCGGCATGGGCGCATTGGGGTCGACCGCCATGCTCCCAGGATCCCACCCGATCTCCGGGTAGACCTCGAACGGTTGGAGCTTGTCCGCCTTGATGATCTGGGCGTAGTGGGGCTCGGCGGCGGTGATCGGCATGTCGTAGAGCACGCTCATCTCCTCGCCCTGGCCGCTGATATCGACCAGCTGAAAGTTCTGGGGAAGAAGCGGCCCAGGATTGAAGAAACGGTCGAGGGACCATTTGTTGAGCGCCACCAGGTAGTTGCCATCGGGGGAAACGGTGTCTCCCTCGGCCGTCACGAGGTGTCCGATGTTGTACTGGACAGGGACGGTGCCCTCCAGCTGCCAGCCCTCGTCCCGATAGTCGCCACCCAGGCTCCAGCGGGCAACCGCGCTGTCGAGGAACAGGCTCGTGTAGGCGTAGCCCTGATCGTCGAATTGGGTGTGCAGCGGCCCGAGTCCGAGCTCTACTTGCGCCTCCATCGTCGCATCGAAGTCGAGGACGGGAACGCCATAAGGATCGATCGTCCAGTTCTGGTCGGCGATGGCCTGCTGGATCTTGTCGAAGCTGTAGACCGTCACGTGCGGATCGAGCTTGCCCGAAACGACGATGAAGTCGCCCTTGGGCGCCACGTCCGCCCCATGTGGGCTCTTTGGCTCGGGAACGAAGTAGAGCAGACCTTCTTGGATCGTCGTGTCGAGGGTGATGACATCGAAACCGTTGATCTCGGTGGTGTCACCGGCCGCTGCCACCTCGGCCGCCTTGTTCAGGTTGATGACGTGGAGATAGTCGGTGTCACGGGCGCTGGCGCCGGCCTCGAAGGGGGGATTCCCGCTCTCGATGCCGCCTGTGGCCATCTCGGTGTTGAACGATCCACAGAAGACCCATCCCTCCGATACGAGCTTGCCGGCATCACAAAGGTCCTGCCAGTAGGGCGGCAGCTCCATCGCGAACGAACTGTCGATGTCGATGAGCCCGGCGGCCCGGTCGAACTTCCAGAACGTGACCATGCCCCGGTACTTCTCTTCGTATTCCGACAATGGGGCGTATTCGCCACCCAGCGGGGTGGCGTACTGGCCACCTTCGATCACCCATTCGGTGTTGGGGGTCACCATGGTGGCGCCGTGGTCGTTGGACGCGATCGGGTTCTTGACGATCTGCTTCGTCTCGAAGTCCCTCAAGTCGATCGTCGCCACCCGGGCGTTGGCCTTGTCGTTGATGAACACGAACTGTCCGTCGTAGTCACCTCCGGTTTCGGAAAGGGCGGGATGGTGGGTGTCAGCCCACGTGAGCTCGGTGGTGGCGGTTCCGGCTTCCTCCAGCATCGACGTCGTGTGGTGGTCGCCGTAGCCGTATCCCTGCCAGGGCTCAGGAGTGAACACGGCGACCGTCTTGAGGAGACGCATCGAGGGGACGCCGATCACCAACATCTGACCGCCCTGGCCGCCCGAGGCGAACATGATGTAGTCGTCCCAGGTGCCCGATGGCGTGTAGGTCATCAGCGCGGCTGCAGCCTGTTCGGGCGTCAGCCCCCGCTCCTCGATGATGTCGTTCATGGCGGCGCTCCCAGAGCCCGAGCAGCCTGCCGCGACCATGGCGAGCACTGCAGCCATGGCAACGAGCACCTTCCGGCCCTCGAGTCCGTCGAATCGTGAGCTGAGTGATTTCATCCCGCGATCTCCTTTCGATCTACGTCGCAGCCGCCGCGGGCGCTCCATGGCGTGAAGCACGTCCCGGGCGGATACTGGGCGACAGGAATCGTGCGGCCGGAGGTGACCGATGCTGCGGCGTGATTGACCGGTGAGCAGGTTCACGAGTTCCTAACCCGACAACTCAACAATCGGAATCGTATGAAGAT
Source organism: Acidimicrobiia bacterium (assembly GCA_041586155.1). Classification (GTDB taxonomy): domain Bacteria; phylum Actinomycetota; class Acidimicrobiia; order Spongiisociales; family JAENVV01; genus JBFGJH01. Next base: position 5,425 of record JBFHAT010000016.1, on the reverse strand, counting down.
GCACCGGCTCCGGCTACCGGACTACGGGCCCACCCGATGGGACTTTGTGCCCTATTCGGGTCTGTAGCGAGCGCTCGCACCCCCCACGGTCCAGAAGTACAACAAGGGGTGAGGCAGTTGATATCTGCGTAGAGTGCAGGATAAACTGCGGAATATGCAGAATAGTTCACCGTTTCTCGGAATCTTTCGTACGAAGACCCAGGAGCGCTTGCTCGTGGAGCTGTTTCTGCAAAGCGATCGGCCCCGAACCTTGTCGGCGCTGGCGCGGTCGCTGGGTGTGGATCAGACCACAGTGATGCGGGAGGCGAATCGGCTCATCGATGCCGGGCTCGTGATCGAAGAACGGGTCGGCCGAGCACGCACCATCGCAGCCGACGAGCGCTCACCGTTGGCCGAACCGCTGCGAGCATTGTTGCGGCTCGCGCACGGAAGCCCCGAAGCAGAACGGCCGCACCGGCCTCTCCGACCCGGCCACCGCCACCGCCAGCCCAGTGATCGTCGCCCGCTCCCGTCGATGCGGAGGCGGGTGTGAAGCCGATGGAAATCGTCGTCGGCACCCGCGAGAGCCCCTCGTCGCAGTTGCTAGCATCCGCGCCGATGCCATCCGAAGCCGAAATCCGGGACATCGTGGCCAGGGTGGTAGCAGGGCTGAGCGTCGACACGCCCCCCTCTCCCGCCGGCGACGCGGCATCCCTGGCGATCGAACCGAGCTCGGGTCGGCCGGGTGAGCAACGCCCGACCATCGCCATCGGCGCCGACCACGGCGGCTACCCGCTCAAAGAGCGCATCGGGTTCCGCCTGCGCGAGCAGGGATACGACGTGATCGACTGTGGGACCGACAGTCAAGAGTCGGTCGACTACCCCGATTTCGCCCACGCGGTCGCGTCGGCGGTCGCCGAGGGCCGTGCAACAAACGGGATCGTGGTCGATGGCGCCGGCATCGGCTCGGCCATGGTGGCCAACAAGGTGCCCGGGGTCCGTGCCGCTCTCTGCTACGACATCTCGTCCGCCCGCAACAGCCGTGAGCACAACCACGCCAACGTCCTGACGTTGGGAGCGGGTCTGATCGGCACCGGCCTGGCGCTCCAGATCATCGACGCGTGGCTGGAGACTCCTTGGGCAGGCGGGCGCCACGCCGCCCGAGTCGCCAAGATCACGGCGATCGAAGGCCGCTACGCCGGGGCGACGACGTGAATCAGGATGCGCTCATCGAAGCCGTTACCAGGGAAGTGCTGGCTGCCCTCAATGCCAGTGATCCGTGTGCCGACTGTCATGGCTCGTGTGCCGCCCACAGTCCCGATCGGGTTCGGCGCGTCGTCGCCAACGGTGCCGACCGGGTCAGCTATCACGGGCAGGGGGCGGACGTGCCACTCGACCTTGCGCGGTACATCGACCACACGCTTCTCAAGCCCGACGCCACCGCCAACGACATCGACAAGCTTTGCGCAGAGGCGCTCGAGTACGGGTTCGCGTCCGTCTGTGTCAACCCGGCCTGGGTGAAGAGAGCAGCTCAGCATCTGCGCGGCTCGGAGGTGCGGGTGGCCTCGGTAGTGGGATTCCCATTCGGGGCCACCACGCCCGACATCAAAGCCATGGAGACCCGTCGGGTCCTCCGCGACGGCGCCCGTGAAATCGACATGGTCATCAACATCGGGGCGCTCAAGTCCGGCCAGCATGAGGTCGTCAAGGCCGATATCGCCAAAGTCTCGGACGCGTGCCACGAGGTGGGCGCGCTCAACAAGGTGATCATCGAGACGTCGCTCCTCACCGATGAGGAGAAGGTGATGGCGTCTCACCTGGCCAAGGAGGCCAAAGCGGACTTCGTCAAGACATCGACGGGTTTCGCCGGCGGAGGCGCCACGGTCAAGGACGTGCTGCTCATGCGAGAGACGATCGGCCCGAAGATGGGAATCAAGGCGTCCGGCGGTGTGCGCAGTCGAGAAGACGCCGAAGAGATGATCGCCGCCGGCGCCAATCGAATCGGCGCATCGGCGGGGATCGCCATCGTCACAGGAGGGAGCTCCGATGAGCAATATTGAGCTGAGGTCCTACGCGTTTCTCGACAGCCTCCAGCCCCAGTACGCCGCGTTCATCGGAACGACCGCCGCCGGATTCCTCCCCCTCGCATACGAAGCGGCACTGTTCGTCGAGATCTCACCGGGGATCGAGATCAATCGCCTCACTGATGTGGCCTTGAAGTCGAATCAGGTCAAGCCAGGCATGCAGATCGTCGAGCGTGTCTACGGGATGTTGGAGCTGCATTCGCCCGATCAGGCCGAGACCAGGGGGGCAGGGGCGGCGATTCTCGAGGCGATCGGGCTCAAAGAAACCGATCGCCTCAAGCCAGAGATCTTGTCGAGTCAGATCGTGCGCAACATCGACGACCATCAAGCGCAGCTGATCAACCGAATGCGGCATGGCCAGATGATCACGCCCGGACAGACGCTCTACGTGCTCGAGTGTCTCCCGGCAGCCTATGCAGCGTTGGCTGCGAACGAAGCCGAGAAGGCGGCGGCCATCAACGTGTTGGAAGTCAGGGCGTTCGGCGCCGTGGGTCGGGTGTACCTGGGGGGCGAAGAGGCCGACATCGACGTCGGCTGGAGGGCGGCGGTCGCGTCGCTCGAGGGTTTGAAGGGCAAAGCACACAAATAGACAGCCGACCGATTCGGCAGGAACAGGAGGATCCGCATGGCGGACGCATTGGGAATGATCGAGGCTCGGAGCTTCCCGGCCATGGTGGAGGCAGCCGACGCAATGGTCAAAGCGGCCAAAGTCGAGCTGGTCTCATATGAGGAGACGGGAGGCGGGTACGTGACCGCCGTGATCCGGGGCGACGTTGCGGCGGTCAAGGCTGCCGTCGAAGCTGGGCTCAGAGGCGCCGAGCGAGTTGGCGAGGTGATCTCCAGTCACGTGATCGCCCGTCCGCATGAATCGATCGACGCGGTGCTTCCACTCGGTAGGTCCGAGGCGGCCGAGTAACGGAGGAGGGATGCTGCTCGCACGTGTGGCTGGCACCGTCGTCGCCAGCCGCAAAGAACCGAGACTCGACGGCTTGAAGTTCCTGCTGTTACAACAGATCGACGTCGACAACGAGCCGACCGGCGGCTACGTCGTGGCGGCCGACGCGGTCGGGGCGGGGGTCGGCGAAGTGGTGCTGTACGCCAGCGGTAGCTCGGCGCGCCAGACCGAGTACACCAACGAGCGCCCCTGCGATGCCGTGGTGATGGCGATCGTGGACTCGTGGGAGGTGGACGGTGAAGACCGCTACCACAAATAGCGCATGAGCGGCCTCACCGACGCCCAGGTGCAAGAGATCATCGAGCGGGTCAAGTCGCGCCTTGGCGAAGCCGGGGCGGCGCAGCGTCCAGGAGCCACGGTGGCCGCTCGGACCGAGCTCGAAGCCGAGGCGGAGCTGGGCGATGGCATCTTTCGCACCATCGACGAAGCCGTGGCCGCCGCCCGGCGATCGCAGGTCAGATACGCAACGATGGGATTGGGCGCCCGCCACGAGGTCATCGCCTCGATTCGCCGTTCGATGCTCGAGCACGGTGACAAGCTGGCGATGCTGGCACACGCCGAGACCGGGCTGGGGCGCTACGAGGACAAGATACGCAAGAATCGGCTCGTCACCACCAAGACTCCCGGCCCTGAGGACCTCGAACCCCAGGCCGTGACGGGTGACGATGGCATGGCAGTCACCGAGTGGGCACCGGTGGGTCTCGTCGGGGCGATCACGCCGACCACCAACCCGACGTCGACCATCATCAACAACACCATCTCGATCCTCTCCGGAGGCAACGGTGTCGTGTTCAACGTCCACCCCGGCGCCAAGAAGGTCTCCGCGGAGAACATCCGGCTGCTCAACCGTGCGATCACCGCCGCCGGCGGGCCGGCCGACCTGGTGACGGCCATTCCGCAACCCACGATCGACAGCGCCAAGGAGCTGATGCATCATTCCGACATCCGGCTCCTGCTGGTGACTGGCGGCCCCGGAGTGGTCAAAGAGGCGCTGCGGTCCGACAAGCGAGCAGTAGCGGCCGGGCCCGGCAACCCTCCGGTTGTCGTTGACGAGACGGCCGACGTGGAGCGCGCCGCCGCCGACGTCGTGGCGGGCGCCTCGTTCGACAACAATGTGATCTGCACCGACGAGAAGGAAGCGATCGTGGTCGACACCGTCGCCGATCACCTCGTTCGGGCGATGGGCGCAACCGGCGCCTACATCCTCAAACAACACGAACTCAAACGGCTCGAACGGGTGGTGTTCCGCGAGATGGGTCCGCCCTACAAGCCGGGCGTCATCAACCCCGAGTGGATCGGCAAGAACGCTTCGGTGATCTTGAGCCAGATTGGAGTCCAGGTCCCCGACGACGTGCGGTTGATCGTCGCCGAGGTGCCCAACGAACACAACCTCGTGTGGACCGAACAGATGATGCCCGTGTTCCCCGTGACCCGAGTGCCGAACGTCGAAGCCGGGATCGACATGGCAGTCCGAGCCGAGCACGGCTTCCGCCACACGGCGGGAATCCATTCCACCAACGTCGACACCATCACCAAGATGGCCCGGGCGATGAACTGCTCGATCTTCGTCGCCAACGGGCCGTTCTACTCCGGCCTGGGAGAAGGCGGGGAGGGCTACACCTCGTTCTCGATCGCCAGCCCCACCGGCGACGGTCTGACCCGACCACGCACGTTCTCCCGGCCGCGCCGGGTCAACGTCATCGGCGCCTTGCGGATCGTGTGAGCGTGGCCACGACGCTCGGCACGGCCATCGCCCTCCTCGAGTACGGATCCATCGCGGCCGGGATCGAAGGTGGCGACGCCATGGTCAAACGGGCCGCGGTGGAGGTGATCCGGGCCGGTACCGTCCATCCCGGCAGGTATCTCGTCCTGGTGGGCGGTGAGGTCGCCGAGCTGGAGGAAGCCGTTGACGCCGCCGAACGGATCGATGACGGCACGATCCTCGATCGCATGTTCCTACCCGATCCCCATCCCGACCTCGTCGTCGCCCTCACCGGTCCTGGAACCCACGGCTATGGCGAGTCGGTTGGCATCGTGGAAACCTCGTCGGCGGCGGCGATCGTGCGTGCCGCCGATGCAGGACTCAAAGGCGCGGCAGTAGCACTGCGCAGCCTGTTCCTGGCGGACGACCTCGGAGGCAAGGGCTATCTGTTGTTCGTGGGCCCGCTGTACGAGGTCGAGGCCGCCGTCGACCTGGCTGTCAAGCGGGCTGGACCGGAATTGGTTTCGTCGCGCATCATCGCTCAGCTGCACGACGAGATGGGCAGGAATCTCACCGACGACGGCCGGTTCGGCCCGCGGATGCGAGGGGGTTGAGGTGCATCTGGGCCGGGTGATCGGCACGGTGGTCGCCACCGAGAAGACGCCCCATCTCGACGGGGTGAAGTTCTTGATCGTCCAGCCGCTC
>JBFHAT010000015.1:0-60870 GCA_041586155.1 Acidimicrobiia bacterium | reverse complement strand
GCGGCCGCGCTCCGTGGGGGAGCGCGGCCGCCTCATACGCGACGTCGAACATGCGCCGAGCACCCCGCCGGTCCAGATCGAAGTCCAGGCCGTCGCGGTCGGCAGGTATCTCGATCAGCTCGGCGACGGCCGGCTGCAGACCTGGCAAGCCCTCTCGTGCCCCGATCCCCGAGCGGATGACAGCCCTCGCAAAAGACAGTGGGCCGCGGATGTCGGCATGAGGATGATCCGTCAGCGGACGAAAGCGGTAGCCGACTGCCGGGTACGGAGTCGACCGATCCACCACGGTGATGGGGAAGTTGGCGGCCATTGCGCCGTCGGACATGAGGGACACCTCACCGGTCCTCCGATCGACGAACCGGACCGGTCGGTAGAGGAAGGGAACGGCGGACGACATACGCACCGCTCTGGCAACAGTGAACTCGTCGGAACTCCAACCCGACTCAGCGAGATGGTCGGGGAACACAATCCCCTTCGTGTGCGACAGGTCCGTGACGACCACGCGTAGCGGTTGGGGAAGGTCCGCGAACGAGGAGACCTGCTTTCGAGCCAGCAGCTCTCGCCACGTCCGCTCCAACGCCTCACCTCGGTAGACGCCCTGACCGAAGAAGACTGACAGGTGCCTGCCCAGTACGGGGATCCGGCTGGCGGGCGCCGGGTCCAGGAGCCCGGGCCAGTCGATGGAGCAGACGACGTCTCGCAGTTCGCGCGGCCCATAGCCGGCCGCGACGAGGGCCCCGACGAGCGCCCCGGCGGACGTCCCCACGGCCCGTTCGAAGTGGTACCCCGCATCCATGGTGGCGGCCGCTGCGCCGGCCAGAGCGATACCGCGCACTCCGCCTCCTTCGAAGACACCGATGATCGGTCGCATGATCTGTGTAACAACGAACCTGCAGGCCATGATTCCCGCCTGCGGAGATCCGACCGAGCCTTTACCCTGGCCACCATGTGTGGCAGGTTCGTGATTTCTTCGGATCTGGAGGAGTGGTCGGAGTTCTTCGGCGCCGACGAGATTCGGACCGAATCCCTCCGACCATCGTGGAACGTCGCGCCGACCGACCCGGTGTACGGGCTCGTCCAGCACGAGGATCGGCGCCGACTCGGTTCGTTTCGATGGGGGCTCATACCCCACTATGCGGACAATCGCCGCTCGATACACATCAACGCCAGAGCCGAGACGCTGGCTGAGAAGGGCGCATTTCGGACATCGTTCGCCCGGCGCCGCTGCCTCATCGGCGCTGACGGGTTCTACGAGTGGCAACGCCTCGGCGACCGCAAGCAGCCGTATTTCATCGTGCCCGAGGGCTCGCTGATGGCATTTGCAGGGATTTGGAGCCGTTGGACCGATCCCGTCACCGAGGAGAGGATGGTCACGTGCGCCATCATCACCCGATCCGCCGAAGGAGAGGTGGCGCAGATCCACGACCGCATGCCGGCGACGCTCGACCCCGTTCTCTGGGACGACTGGCTCGATCCCGGCGAGCAAGACCCTGGCTTGCTGCGGGCGATCCTCGAATCCGGAGCGCCGGCACAGTATGAGCTCAGACCGGTATCGACCCTGGTCAACTCGGTCCGCAACAACGATGCTCGGCTGGTCGAGCCGGTGGCATGAAAGCAACGATCGTCGGGCTCGGCGTCATGGTCGCCGTCCTCGGCTACCTGGCCCTCGACGCCGTGTCGGAGCAGGTCGACAGCCGAGTTCCGCAGATCGAATACCACGAGGGTACGCCTGGTGATGTGATGGCACTCGGCGACACGACCTGGGCAGATCTGCTCGAGAGGTTTCCTCGCCACCACGCATGCCTCACCGACGTCACCGTGTCGCACAACTGGGATCTCGGGTTGGAAGCCGGCTTCTACCAGCCGGGTCGCGACCACATCGAGATCGAAGTGCCGAATTCTCGTCGGGCGATCCGCAGCGTGTACCTGCACGAGTTCGGCCATCACCTCGACTTCCGATGCGCCGACCGCGAGCTACGTCGCGCCTTCATGATCGCCCAGGGCCACGATCCCGAAGCCGACTGGTTCAGCGACTTCGGGCCGTGGGCGGGGCGCCCCTCCGAGCAGTTCGCAGAAGCGGTCGTGGCAGTGGTCGGCGGGGGTCGACTCCATCCGGATGTGCGGATCACCCCGTCGGCCCTGCGGGTGGTGGAGAGCTGGGCCGACGGCTAGACGTGGAATGTTCCAACCCGCCAGCTTGCCGAGCGGATCGGACGTCGCTTGCAGCCGACGATCGCTGACGTCGCCGAACGGGCGGGCGTCTCTCGATGATTCCGTGAGCCCGGCGATGCGGGCACAGGCCCGGTGAGCTCTCTGCTCGGCTACCGACCCAACGGCGCGCAAGAGCACGGATGCTCCATTCCCAGCGACATGTCGATCGTCGGTCACGACACCTCCACGGGCATCGCTAGCCATATGTTGGACTGTCTTCCGTCAACCAACCTCGCCGTAGACGGGCGGTATGGCAGCCGACGATGTCGTCGGTCGCGGCGCCGGCTGCCAGGTGCGAGCGCACCATCGTGTCCTCGCTCCCGAACTGGTGGCGCGTTCCCCCGTCGGCTAGTCCGCCGTGATGCCGGCCACGCAGGCCCGGGTAGGCTGCTCGAAATGGCTCGAATGTTGCTGATCCGCCACGCCGTCACAGAGGAGACGGGAACCAAGCTCACCGGCCGGCTTCCGGGTGTGTCATTGTCGGATGAGGGCCGAGCCTCTGCGGCCCGCCTGGCAGAACGCCTCGGCTCACTGGAGTTGGCCGCGGTGTTCACGTCGCCCTTGGAACGGACGCGGGAGACCGCCGATATTGTGGCGCACCCGCACGGACTCCGCGTCGTCGAGGAACCGTCGGTGATCGAGGTCGATTACGGGGCCTGGCAAGGGCGTTCGCTCGCTCAGCTGCGACGGCTGGCGATGTGGCGCCAGATCGTCTCCACACCATCACAGGTCGTCTTTCCAGACGGTGAGTCCATGCTGGCGATGCAGGTGCGTGCCGTCGAAGCGTGCAACCGGATCGCGGCTTCCGCGGCGAAACGCACTGTCGCCGTCGTGTCCCACGCCGACGTCATCAAAGCAATCCTCTCCCATTATCTCGGCCAGCCCTTCGATCTGTTCCAGAGGCTGGTCATCGCTCCGGCCTCGGTCTCGGTCGTCGCGCTCCCCAAGTCGGGACCACCTGCCGTGGTCGCAATCAACTCGAATGGAGCCGGCTGATGGACCGGCTGGGCCCGGCCGAGCTGTTCACCGCCGGAGCGGTCGGCGAGCCGGGGGCACGAACGTTCTACCTCCATGTGGTCGCGGCCGGCGCACCATTCTGGATGGTGGCCGAGAAGGCGCAGGTCGCTGCGCTCGCCGAGCGGTCCCTGGAGATCATCTCCGAAGCGGGACTGGAACCCGACCAAGCCGGTGTCGAAGACGTCTTGTCCCGTGCCGACCTCCCGGAACCCGGCGAGATCGCATTTCGGGCAGGCACGATGGCCCTGCGAGCGAGCGATGCTCGCGAGCTCGTCACCGTCACCATCACCGATGCCGAAGAGGACGACGGCATCGAGTTCGACGTCGCCCCAGAGCAACTCCAGGCGATGGCCGTGAAGGGGCTCGAAGCCGTGGCCGCAGGCCGGCCCACCTGCGACCTGTGCCGGCTTCCGATGGACACCGACGGCCACCGGTGCCCTGCCACGAACGGCCACCACACGGGGTGATGGCTCTCGAGCTCATCGAGGTGTTGGGCCGCCTGCCCTACGCCTCCAACGCCACGTTGCTCGCTCGCGCCCCTGATCGCACCCTCTGGGTCTACAAGCCCATCCGGGGCGAGCGGCCACTGTGGGACTTCCCGGAAGGCACCCTCGCGATCCGCGAGGTGCTCACCTACGAGGTGGCCAAGGCGATGGGCCTCGACATCGTGCCGGAGACCGTCATGGCGGAAGGCCCATTCGGGCGCGGATCGGCACAGCGATACATCGACGAGGACGCCGATCGTGATCCGCGGCCGCTGATTCGCGGTGACGTGGACGATCGCCTGTGGCCGTTCGCAGTCCTCGACCTCGTCGTCAACAATGCCGATCGCAAACTCGGGCACGTGCTGATCGAGCGGGCTTCGGGCGCATTGTGGGGCATCGACCAGGGGCTGACCTTTCACCCCGAAGACAAACTGCGGACGGTCCTGTGGGGTTTCGCGGGACGCTCGATCCCCACCGACCTGCTGACGGCAGTCGACCAGCTTTGCCAAGCGCTGATCGACGGGTTGCAAGAGCGGATAGGGCAAGCGCTCGGCGACGCGGAAGCCGGCGCAGTGCAGCACCGGTCAGAGCAGCTGCTGTCGGATCGCCGCCATCCCGATCCCCCATACGATCGTCCGGCCGTGCCGTGGCCGATGTGGTGATTCAGCGCAGGTAGTCCCGCACGATCATGTCCCCCAGCTCGTCGCCGCGAGTCGAGAACACACGGCCGTGCACGATCTGGGCGAGCTTGTCGATGAACGCCACGAGGCCCGGCTCACGCTCGAGCATGAAGATGTTCATGGTGGCGCCCGACCGCGCCAGCCGCATCGCCTCCCTGTAGGTCTTCTCCAGGGTTTCGCGGGCCGGGGGCCACTGAAAGAACACGTGCTCGCCGACCAGATGGGCAGTCGGTTCGCCGTCGGTGACCAGCAGCACCTGCTTGTCTGCATCGCGATGCTTGGAGAGGATCCGTCCTGCCAGGCTGAACGCGTGCTCCATGTTGGTCCCGTAGACCGGCTCCCAGTCGACGTCGCCCAGGTCCTCCGGTCGCATGATGCGCGCATAATCGGAAAAGGCGACGATCGTCAGCGAGTCCTCCGGATAGGCGGTCGTGATGAGTGCGTGCAGCGCCAACGCCATCCGCTTGGCCGGGAGCCAGTGACCGCGCAGCGGCATTGAGCGGCTCATGTCGAGCAACAGGACGGTCGCCACAGAGGTCCGATATTCGTGTTCCTCGATCTCGAAGTCCTCAGGTGCGAGCTTGACGCCCTCGAGAGATGGGCCGCTCCTCACCACCGCGTTGTGGATCGAGCGCTGCAGGTTGAGCCGGAACGGATCACCGAATCGCCACGGCCGGTGGAGCCCGGTCCGGTCACCTGAGCCGCCTGAGACAGGATGATCGTGCGACCCGGGTCGATCGACGGCGATGCGTTCGAACACGCGGGCGAGTGCCCTCTCTCCGAGTTTGCGCACGCCCCGAGGCGTGAGCTCCAAGCGGCCGTGCGACTTGGCCACCAATCCTGCCTGCTCCAACGCCCGCTCGATCGAGCGAAGCCGGGCGAGATCCCGTCCGGCCTCAGGGCCCAGGCGTCGGGTCAATTCCTCCTCGTCGATGTCGGCCAGGTCGGCTCCTGCATACTGTTGACCGAGCTGCCGGTCGAGGTCTTCCAACGCCGACAGCTCTTCGATCGCCGCAAGCGCCTGACCGAGGCCTTCGCCCGTCTGATCGCCCTGGACGGGTCGATCCCAATCGAGCTGCGGGGCGAGGGCACGAAGCGAGTCGCCCAGCCTCGACATCTCGAACTGCAGGTCGAGGTCGTCGAGCACTGCGCTCATCAGCTCGTCCAGTTCGGCTCGCTGTTCGGGGCTCAACGAACCCATGAAGCGACTGAACGCGGCGGCTCGTTGAGCCAGCGCGTCCAGCAGCTCTTCGATCGTGTTCGGCTGTTCGGGGAAGAAGTCGCCGTGGCGCTTCATGAACTCGTCGAACTGCTCCTGGGAGGGCCCCGCGCCGTCGCGGTACTGGTCGAGCATCGTGTTCAGGTCGGCGAGCATGTCCTTGAGGCGATCCATGTCAGCCGCGGAAGGATTGGAGATGGACTCGGACAGGTGGCGGAACTGGGCGTCGAGCGCCGCACGACGGATCTCTTCCATCAGCTCCTCGAAGCGGGCCGCCGCCGTGTCGGACTCGAAGGTGTGGTTGCGGAGCTCGCGGATCATCCGGGCCGGGTTGTCCGGGAGCGCGTCGAGCGACGCTCGCTTGAACGGGGCTTCGGGACTCGTTGCACCGTCCAGCGCATGCCGCTCCAGGTCGAGGATCTCCTCGAGCCGCTGTCGCACGTCGCCGAACGGTGACTCGGCTCCCGCCTGCTCCTCCGCACGTTGTCTCAGCGCATTGAGCCGATCGCGAAGCTCGTCCAGTCCCGAAAAGCGACCCGGTATGCCATCTCGCAGGATGCGACGGAGCGATGACTCGGCCGACCAGCCATCCAGGAGATCCTCGCTGAACCTGGTGATGACGTCGTCGATCTCGATCGGCTCGAAGGGATTCTGGGTCCCGTCCCAACGGCTGTACCGGCGTGTCATCGTCCGTACCGCGCGCCCCCACCTTGCTCGGTCTTGTTGAGCCGCCTGGTCAGGTGCAAGCCTTCGAGGACGAACTCGATACCCGACGCAGCGTGGCCCGGTGATTCCCGATCCACGCTCAGCCGCCGCAGGACCGGATCGATGTCGCCGATCGCCACAGCCTGGCCGACGACCTCTTCCGCGTCGACGAGATCGCCGGTTTCCACCTCGAGCCCCGAGTCGAATGCCTCCACCCAGTCGCTCAGATCGACGCCGAGGAGCCAGTCCCGGAACACTTCGAGCACCGCGGTCGACAGCAGCCGAGCCAGAATGTCGTGCTCCCGACCCTCTTCGAAGACTTCGAACTCGATTCGGCCCATCGACGACTGGACGAGACCGGGGAGATCCGACATGCGGACCACGGCCGTCGTCGAGCCCGTTCGGAGCGCCCGCCGAATCGCCGACGCAACCATGGTCTCTCGGTTGGCCACCGAGAAGCGAACGCTGACGCCAGACCGTTGGTTGACGTGGCTGCTCGAACGTACCAGATGTGTGAACTCGGCGAGGATCTGGTCCATGTAGTCAGGCACCACGACCTCGACGGCCCCGCTGGTCGGGCCCGATTCTTGGAGCATGATGGCAATCTCGTCATCGACCGATGACGGATAGTGGGTCCTGATCTCCGAACCGAACCGATCCTTGAGCGGCGTGATGATGCGGCCCCGGTTGGTGTAGTCCTCGGGGTTGGCCGAGGCGACGAGCAGGACGTCCAGCGGCAAGCGGATCGTGAAGCCTCGGATCTGGATGTCTCGCTCCTCGAGCACGTTGAGGAGGGACACTTGGATCCGCGTCGGTAAATCGGGCATCTCGTTGATGGCGACGATTCCTCGATTGGTGCGCGGCACCATTCCGAAATGAATCGTCAGCTCGTCCGACAAGTGCCGGCCCTCGGCCACCTTGATCGGATCGACGTCGCCAATAAGATCCGCCACTGCGGTGTCGGGCGTGGCGAGCTTTTCACCGAATCGACGCTGCCGGTGCACCCACTCGATGGCGGCGGAATCACCCTGGGCAGCGATGATCTCTCTGCAGCCGGCACAAACCGGGCGGTATGGAGAGTCGTTGATCTCACATCCCGCCACGATCGGGATGTGCTCGTCGAGCAGATCGACCAGCATGCGAATGAGGCGGCTCTTCGCCTGTCCTCGCTCACCCAAGAAGATCATGTCGTGCCCCGCCAGGATGGCTCGTTCCAAGCCGGGGAGCACCGTGTCGTCGAATCCGACGATTCCGGGAAAGAGCGTTTCGCCAGAGCGGAGCTTCTCGGTGAGGTTGTCGCGCAGTTCGGCTTTGACGGTGCGATCGGCCCAGCCGTGGTCGCGCAATTCGGCGATGGTGGCGGGACGAGGCTGACCTTGCATTCACCACACGTTAGGCGCGGTCGGTGACTAGGGCGGTTGGGAGCTTCGCTTCGGCGGCTAGCCTCGACGTCTCGCAAGGAAGGGGTCCCGGTGGCGCAATTCGCCTATTTCGCCGGTCATGAACAATGGCAACCCGAGACGCTGGTCAGCCACGCGGTCCTCGCCGAGGAAGCGGGCTTCGACATGGTCGTCGTCTCGGAGCATTTTCATCCGTGGGTCGACGACGATTCCGCCTCCGGATTCGCGTTCTCCACACTCGGCGCGATGGCACATGCGACCGACCGAGTCGAGTTCACCACCGGAGTCACCACCCCGCTGTGGAGGTACCATCCCGCGGTTGTCGCTCAAGCCGCCGCCACCATCGACCGGCTCTCGAGCGGTCGCTTCAACCTCGGCGTGGGCACCGGCGAGAACATCAACGAAGGCCCTCTCGGCTACGAGTTCCCCAAATACGCAGAACGAGCGGCGCGGATGGACGAAGCGCTGCAGATCATGCGCCGCTTGCTCGACGGCGACAAACTCACCTTCGAGGGCGACTACTACCGGACCGACAGGGCCAAGCTGTACAGCCCACCAGTGGGCCGCGTCCCCATCTACCTGGCAGCCGGGGGGCCCAAGTCCGCGCGCCTGGCCGCACGGCGTGCCGACGGGATCATCACGTCGGTCAAGGACCCGGCCGACACCGACGAAAAGGTGATTCGACCCGCCCGCGAGGAGGCGGCGACGGCGGGACGGCCTGCGCCTCGGATCCTCGCAACGAGGTGGGCCATTCTGGCCGATGACGAAGACGAAGCTTGGGCGGCGCTACGGCCGTGGCGCGGTCTGCGGGCGCCGGGTCGCCTCGAAGCCGTCGATCCGGCCGTGCTGCGCGAGCGAGCCGACGCCTTGCCCCGCGAGGAGGTGTTGGGCCGCTACGCCCGAGTGTCGTCCGCCGACGAGATCGTCGATGCCTATCTCCCGCTGGTCCACGACCTGGGCGCAGACATCATCACGGTGCAGATGGCCGCCGTCGAGCAGGAGGCGCTCATCTCGATGCTCGGTCGCGAAGTGCTCCCGCGTCTTCGCGACGCCGCGGAGTGACCTCGTCACTCAGCCTTCTGAGCTTCTGTCCACTCCGGCTGCGCCGAACAACTCTTCCAGCGCCAAACCGATGGCGACGCCGGGCTCGTCGTCCCGCTGCCTCAAAGCCAGCGCCTCGAAGCTCGACCGATGAGCGGCCACGGCGTCGGCAACCAACGACTGTTCTGCGCCCGACGATTCGCGCAGCCACTGAACAAGCGGAGTCAGAAACGGGCCACCGAATGAGGCGATCGGATCGACCACCCACCCGTCGCTGCCGCTGCTTCGCAGCACCCACGTTCCCACCCCATCTTCGCCTTCCACCGTCAGTTCAACCGACGCGAATTGGTCGCCGCCGACTTCGAAGAGGCTCGGCTCCGACAGCTGCATCTGCCCGTCCCCGCCGAGGCCCGGCACCGCTGCAACGAACGACCCCCAGAAGTTGCGTGTGACCTGAGAGTCGAGCCTGCGACCCGGCTCGAGCAAGCCGGCATCGTTGCTCTCGAGTGCCGCGAACAACGCCACATGGCGCTCGTCGGCCAGATCGGCGATCGAGTCGAATCGACTGTTGCGAAGGTCGGTCAGGAACTCGGTCAAACGCTCGCCCGGTTCCGCGGCCGGAGGGGCGCTCGCAGGAACGACCGTCGTCATCGTCGCGTCGGAGCCTGCACAGGCAGCGAGGAAGACGAGCATGACCACAGAGAGTCGGCGCACCGGCGCCAGGGTAGCCCCCCTTCAGGCGCCCAGCCGGCCCGTCCTCCAGAAGGCCCGACGCGTCGCCTGATCCTGCAGACCGGCGATGACCCATACGGACGCCAAGTAGACGATCCCGGCCAGCTCCTGCAGCACGGTCCCCCACCCCAACTCGCGGGCCACGAACCCCGTCCAGTACGGCTGCACACCAGGCGTGAAGCCGGTGCCCAGAAATGGCCACAAGAATGTCTCACCCTGCGCCCACATGCCGTCGAGGACCAGGTGTGCCAGGGCCCCTATGGCCACCGCCATCCACCGCCGCCGCAGCCGGCCCCGCCGGGTGGTCAGCAGGGCGACCACCATGATGACCGTTCCGAACAGCAGCGAATGACCGACGAGCCGGTCGGCGCCGAGCTGGGGAGCGACCAGCGTTCCGAGCGGCTTGTCGACCAGATTTGGCAGCAGCGCACCCAGGAAGAGGAATCGAACGTCGACCTTCGGATCTCGATAGACGTACCGGAAGATGAGGAGGGCGCCGCCCAGGTGCCAGAAGAGCACGCTGTCAGGGAACGAGCAAGCGCCGGCAGTGTAGGCAGCGAGGCGGATCTTCCTTGAGCACCTCGATCTGCTCTGCCGGCGAGAGCGTCAGATGGCATCCCCCACAGGTCCCGTCGGCGAGACGCCCCACAGCGACGCCCTCTTTGGTGTCCCTCAGCCTCTCGTACAAATCGAGCAGCTCGCCGGGGATGAGGGGGACGATCGCCGACTTCCGCTCCTCCTTGCGGGCGATCTCTGCGTCGATTGCCTTCCACTCTCTCTGGACCACGGCCTCCAACTCGGCCTTGGCGCTCGCATGCTCGGACACGGTGGACTCGACCTCGGCGAGCTGTCCTTCCAGCTCCTCCCGCTGGTCGAGCAGATGCAACACGGCCTCCTCCATGTCGCCTTGGCGCCGCTTCTGCGACTCGATGTCGAGGCGCATGTGCTCGGTTTCGCGAGCACTCATCCCACCTGCGAACAGCCTCTGCTCCTGCTGGGCGATCTTGTTCTCTACCAGCTCGAGCTCACCTTCGTTCTTGTCCAGGTCGCGATTGGCCAGCTTCAGCGCTTCTGCGATGGTGGCTCGAGCCTGCTCAGCCGTCTGTAGACGCTCGTGCGCAGCCTTGTACTGCTCGAGTTCGGGCAAGCCCGAGCGTTGGGCCAGCAATCGATCGATCTGCGAGTCGACGTCCTGCAGATCGAGCAGGTCCGCCAAGCTCTGAAACTCCTGCACGCCGCCTCCTCGTCGAGCGTCCGCAGGCTAGCCGGTGGGAAGACACACCCGATCAGGCTTGCCACGGGTCGACCGAAACGGTCGTGAGGTCCACTGCCTGTTCGCCCAATACGGCGCCGAGGCGGATCACCAACGCCGACAGGCCGGGCCGTTCCGTCGGAATGTGACCCGGATCGACGATCGCCAGGCCAGCGCTCAGCGCCCTCGCTGCTCGGTGATGCGTTACATCACCGGTCACCAGCACATCAGCTCGCGCATCCAAGGCCGAATCGATGAAGTCGGCACCGGAGCCGGGTACGACGGCGACGCGCCGCACCTCGCCCAGCGCCTTGCCGGCCACCCGTACTGTCGAGCTGTTCAGGGATCGGCCGACGCGAGCCGCCAGGTCTTCGAGGTCAGTCGGATCGATCTCACCCACCCGACCGATCATGCCCGGCGCCGTCGACACATCGAAGACGTCGACCACTGGC
This sequence comes from Acidimicrobiia bacterium, assembly GCA_041586155.1. Lineage (GTDB taxonomy): Bacteria > Actinomycetota > Acidimicrobiia > Spongiisociales > JAENVV01 > JBFGJH01. Next base: position 49,676 of record JBFHAT010000015.1, on the reverse strand, counting down.
TCGTCATACGGGTGCGCCGCCAGCAGAGCCGACAACACCGCTCCGAGCTGACGGCTCGCCACGGAGGTCTCGATGCGGTGCTCGATAGCACTCCCCTCAGCGTTGGCCGTGGCCACGTGCGGGTCGGCGGACTCCGTTGCCCACCACCGACCGGTTCCCTCGGTCTCGAACATCGCTCCCCGGTAGTGCCCCAAGACCCCCGCTCCGGCCTCCGTCATCGCCGCTCTCACGGCCTGGGCGGCCTCGGCCGGCACATACGCCACCACCTTCCTGGCAGCCAACCGGTCCGATGGTCCGAACGATCGAACCCGGTCGAGTCCCAGGGTCGAAGCCAGGCTGTCGGCCGTACCGCCCGGCGCCACGTCGAACGCGGTGTGGGTGACGATCAAAGCGATGTCTCGGCGGGCAAGCGAGTACGCCCTCCCGGCCGGATGGGTTCCGGCGGTGAGAGTCGTCGTCGGCTCGAAGAGAAGGGGGTGATAGGCGACGAGCGCATCCACACCCGAGGAGACCGCCTCATCGACGACAGATTCCGTGACCTCGTGACAAACGCCCACGGTTTTTGCCGGGGCAGCGATGTCACCCACCTGCAAACCCACACGATCCCAGCCGGCGGCCTTGTTGAACGGGGCAACGGTGTCCATGGCGGCGATGATGTCGGCGACGGTGCGCATGGGCAGGGATGGTAACGACGCTCGCCCTCCCTAACCTACGATCGTGCTGGTCTTCTCCTATTCGGGCGTCGCGCTCATCGTCGCCCTCATCGGTGTATGGACGGCATGGCGAGCGCGATCGTGGTGGATCGAGCGCCACGCCCCGTCCGTCACACCCTCGCCGGCGGCAAGCGCTCTGATCTGGGCGACCGTCCACACCGCCTTCGGCGCCGGCGTTGGTGTCACCGTCGACGCCAGCCTCGGAGACATCGTCGGTTTGCTGGGAGGCCTCACCGTCATCCTCAACCTGGCGTGGATCGCCGTTCTCTTCGGGCGGCGATCATTGCGAAACGGCTTCTTCGTCGCATGCGTGGCTTGGGTGGCGGCCGTCTTGACCGCACTGGCGGGTGTCGCCGACTCACCTGCCGCAGCCATCCTGACCAGCCCCATGGCCGTGATGTCGACTGGTTTGGTCGTTTGGGCGTTCGTCCTGTGGCAGATCAACGAACCGACCCGATATCGCACATGAGAATGGCCCCGCCTCGAGGCGGGGCCATTCTCGCTATCCGTTGGGGAGACCTGTTACTCAGCGACCCGATCTTTCAAGCCCTTGGCGGCCTTGAAGGCAGCGTACTTGGTGGCTGGAATGTGAATCCTCTCGCCGGTGGCCGGGTTGCGACCTTCCCGAGCCTTGCGGCGCCGGGTCTCAAACGAGCCAAAACCAGAGATCGACACCTTGCGATCAGCATCGAGCTCAACCGCAATGATGCCATTGCCCGGCTCCGAACTGAAGATGATGTCGATGACCTCAGCGGCCTTCGCCTGCGTGATGTCGGCCTTCTTGGCGAGCTTCTGCGCCATTTCAGTCTTGTTCATCTGCCCTCCTCGGCAAATCTCGGGCGGGCGGTTTACCAGCTGATGCCGCCCACTACGGGAACAAGATACCCCTGAATCATGCAGAACCCGTGTATTTACGGGCCTGACGCCACATGGCAACATCTGGCAGGGCACGCCGCCCGGGATGGGCGATCCCTCCGCCCCCGGGTAACATCCCGTCCGTCCCGGGCGTTTAGCTCAGTTGGGAGAGCGCTTCCCTTACAAGGAAGAGGTCGGCGGTTCGAGCCCGTCAACGCCCACTCGAACGAGGGGCGGCCTCCGGCCGCCCCTGTCGAGCGGGATTCGGACTTGCCCTGCAAACCCGGCCCAGGTGGAAGCAGAGGCGGCCTCCGGCCGCCCCTATCGAGCGGGATTCGGACTTGCCCTGCAAACCCGGCCCAGACGAAAGAACCCCGGCCGCCCCTGTCGAGCGGGATTCGGACTTGCCCTGCAAACCCGCAGCTTCGGCCAGCCATCGTCATCTGCACTGCAGTGGTGCCTGGGCGTCAGTGAGGGTGCGGCACGCCGGCTGGCAGCCACGAAGTTACGGTGCGCAGGCGGCGGTTACTCGCTGCACAAGATCGGTCGATCGCGTTCACTGCGCTCACGACCCGCAATAGCCACTCTCGTTGAGCGCCGCGTCCTTCGGCATGTCGACCACAGGGTGGGCCTGGACGGTTTGGCTCCGTGATCTCTCCCAAACAACCGCCCCTCCCGTCATGAGGCCAGTCTCCATCCGCCGCAAGCCGCCACCTCGTATCTCATGTAGAGATCGAAGGAGGATCACATGGCAGTTCCCACCAACACACAAGCACGCCCGTCGCAGACGAAGGTCTCGGTGAGCATCTATCACAAGACCAAGATGGCGTTTCTCGCCGCAGCGTTCCTGTCGTTTCTGTTCTCTGTCTACCTGTGGTTTTTCGTGGACCGAGAGCTCGGGCTGTTCGTGGGCCTCTGGGTTCCTGCCATCCACTCGCTGGGCACGCTCGTGCTGACCGGAGAACACGCATGAGCGATCTCGTCATCCTCGGAGCCGGCAGTATCGTCTTCATCATCAGCACCTGGGCCACCATCGTGTTCGGACTGCGACGAATGCACGACCTACAACACCGTGACCTCGAGCAATCACCCGAGTTCATCGCCATCCAAGACGAGGGACTCACAGAGCTGTACGTCACCCAGCCGACCCGCTCCGGGCCCACGATGACCGTCTGACGAGTTGTGGCCAGACGCAATCTGCAGAACACCCGCACGCTGATCGTCGGAGGAAGTGGAGTGCTCGGTTCCGAGCTCGCACGTGCCTTGGCCCGGCGAGGAGGACATGTGGTGTTGGCCGGCCGAGACGGCAATCGCCTGCAGGCCGTCTCTGCGCAGATCGGCCAATCCGCCGAGCCTTTCACGTTCGATCTCCGCCGATCCGGCGATGCAGATGCCGTTGTCGAGCACGCTGTCCGGCAGCTCGGAGGGCTCGACGGCGTCATCAACGCTGCCGGCGTAGTGGCGTTCGGTTCACTGGCGGAACTCACCGATCCCGTACTCGACGAGCTGATTGCCACCGACCTGAGCGGGCCGCTGCGGGTCATTCGCGCCGCAATTCCGCATCTAGCCGGCGGGTTCATCGTCAGCATCACCGGATTGGTCGCCGAGCAGCCAGTCGCCAACATGTCGGCGTACTCGGCGGTAAAGGCAGGCTTGTCGGCCGCAACACGAGCGCTCGTCAGAGAACTGCGTGCCGAAGGAGTACTCGTCCTGGATGCTCGGCCGCCTCACACCGAGACCGGCCTGGCCGGGCGGCCGATCGCAGGCACTTCGCCCCCACTCCCAGTCGGATTGGATCCCGCCGCAGTTGCCGAGACCATCGTGCAAGGTATCGAGACCGGCCGCAGGGACCTGGCCGCAGCCGACTTCGGCACGTGACCGACGTGATCGGCCCGGTCCACATGGCCACGACCTGGTTCATGGTGGGGCTCATGTACACGATCCAGCTCGTGTCCTACCCTCTCTTCAGCCTGGTGGGGCAATCGACGTTCGTTCGATACGAGGCCGCGCACGTCTCGAGGATCAGTCGATTGCTCACCGTTCCGGCCGGCTCGAAGCCCTGACCGCCGGCCCGGCATTGGCCTACCTTCCTGCCCACCGCGAGCTCGCTTGGACTGCGGCCGTCATCCTGGCGGGAATCTGGCTGATCACCGTGTTCGTCCAGTTTCCGTTCCACCGACAGCTGGCCCGCGGGTTCGATCGGGCGTCGGCTCGGCGGCTCGTCCGGACCAACTGGGCTCGAACGATCGGTTGGACCATGCGCGGGCTGCTGGTCACCTTCGCCTTCTGAGCACAACCGGAGGTGCCATCCGCCGGATATCCCGGGGTTTCGCCACCCGGCGGGTACCATCCCTGCCCGCATGGCGACCAGACGCTCATCCTCCGATCACGACGCCAGCGACCACGCGCTACGCCAATACCTCGACGGGATCGGCCAATTCGACCTGCTCACCGCCGACGACGAAGTCCGCCTCGCCAAGGCGATCGAACGGGGACGCGAAGCAGAAGAGGCCCTCGATCAGGGACGCATCGGTCGGAGTGAACGGCAGAAACTGCAGGCACTGGCCCGCCGCGGTTCGAGCGCCCGGCAGGAGTTCATCTCCGCCAACCTAAGGCTGGTCGTGTCGATCGCCAAGCGCTACACCTCCACCGGCCTTCCACTGTTGGACCTCATCCAGGAAGGCAATCTCGGGCTCATCCGGGCGGTCGAGAAGTTCGAGTATCGCAAGGGATTCAAGTTTTCGACCTATGCCACGTGGTGGATCCGACAGGCCATCACCCGAGCGATCGCCGACAAAGGCAGGACGATTCGGGTTCCGGTACACCTCATGGACACCATCAGCCAGGTGCGGGGCGCCGAGAACCGACTCATGAAAGTCACAGGCCGCCGTCCCACCATCGAGGAGATCGCTCAGGACGCAGGACTCGACCCAAAGCGCGTCGAGGACGCCCTCAAGGTCGCACCCGAACCGGTCTCCATCCATCAGCCCGTGGGAGAGGACGACGCCACCCTCGGCGACTTCATCGAAGACACCGAAGCCATCGCCCCATTCGAGATGGCGGCGATCGGTCTCCGCAAAGCGGACCTCGAACGGGTGCTCGAACGGCTCAATGAACGCGAGCGAATCGTCCTCCAAATGCGGTACGGGCTGGAGGACGGCATCCCCCGAACGCTCGACGAGGTGGGGAGGCATTTCGAGCTCACCAGGGAACGCATCCGCCAAATCGAGGCCAAAGCACTCGCCAAACTACGCCATCCGGCCAACCCCACCGGGCTGCGCCACATGATGGCACTCTGATCTCACACCGATCGTCATGCCAGCCGGGCCAGCCGGCGCAGCTCTCGACGTGTCGCTTCTATGGGAAGACCAGAGTCGTCCTTGCGCGGACGACCACGGCCCCTCCGACGGTGAAACGCTGCCCCGTCCCAGAACACGACTCCGCCCCACACTCCCCATTCGACCTCTTGATCCAGCGCATGAGCGAGGCAGGCCCTCCTGACCGGGCATTCTGCACATATTCCCTGAGCCGCACCCTGCTCGGCAGGCTCCGACGAGAAGAACAGATCCGACAGGCCCCGGTCGACGCAGGCTCCGTCTCGAAAGATGAGTTGCATGGAAAGCTCCTAGTTCGGGCCGGCGGGCACGAAAGAAACCGCCGGTGTGGTCAACGGCGGTCACAGCGTCTCGGGGACTGAAGTCAGGTCACATGAGCGCTCGGAACCGCCGAGTGCAGGTGGTATCGGCCGTCGGCGAGAAGCCGAACGGCGAGGATGCCTCGAGGCGGGTCTTGTTGATCATGGACGTTCTCCTCCGGGTCGACCATCAGCTCAGACCGAGCCCGGTGTCGGGACGAGCACCATATCCAACCGCCCGATCGACCGTCAAGGTGTTTTCGTGTCGCGTTCAGCTCTCGGCGATTGCCGCCTCTATCGCGGCGCGCATCCCCAGTTCGCCGGCTTCGCCGGTCCACGCCGCCACCACCCGGCCGTCGGCGGCCATCACGACCGTCGTGGGCGTTCCGCGTGCGCCGAACAAGGCCCACACATCCTGATCCTCGTCCAAGCCCCACGAGATGCGTCCAGACGGCATCCACTCGTGGGCTCGTTCGAAGATGGCGCTACGGGTGCTCGACCCACCCACCGCCAGGAACGAGATCTGGTCGGCGTAGTCCGCCGAGATCCGATCGAGCACAGGCAACTCCTGGCGGCAATGCGGTCACCACTCCGCCCAGAAAATCACATAGATGGGAGTCGCCACCGCACCGGTGTCGTAGACCGACCCGTCGGCGAGCCCGAACGTGAAGTCGGGAACGAAGAAATCGTCGCCCTGTTGGGTAACGGCGTGGGTTGTCGCCAGCGTCGAATTCGGTGTTCCGTCACCCACCGACAACCCCGAATTCCCTGGTCCATCGGCTGCGGAGTTCGCCCCACACGCGCTCACGAACAACAGGGCGAACGCCAACCATTTGCGCATGCCAGGACCAACTCGCCGCACTCCCCCCGTCGTCCCCGACCGTCGGCTCCCCGACAGTCGATCAGTCGCCCGGCTGATACCAGCCGTGGGGGCCGGCCAGCGCCGACGACTGAGCCGGGCCCCAGGAACCCGCCGGATAGGTGTGCACCGGCCATCGTGCTTCGAGGAGCGGCTCGTACAGGCGCCACGCCTCCTCGACCTCGTCGGCGCGTACGAACAGTGTCTGGTCGCCGATCAGCACGTCGTGGATAAGCGTCTCATAGGCGTCGGGGATCTCTCCGAACGCCTCGTCATATGCGAAATGGAACGGGAGGGTCTCCACCACGAGACCATCACCGGGCGCTTTGATGTCGAACAGCAGCTCGAACCCCTCTTGCGGCTGAAGCGTGATCACCAGCTGATTGGGCCGGACATGTCCGCCCTCGCCAAAGAAACTCACCGGCGGCTCCTTGAAGGTCACGACGATCTGGGTGAGACGCTGCGGGAACCGCTTTCCGGTTCGCAAGGCGAAGGGAACGCCCTGCCATCGCCAGTTGTCGACGTAAAGGCGCACAGCAACCGAGGTCTCCGTCGATGAGTCATCGGGTACGTCCGCCTCACCGCGGTAGCCGGGAAGTTCGCCTCTCGGGCCGTACTGCCCCAGGACGACGTCAGCCGGTTCGATCGGCCGAACCGCAGCGAGCACCTTCACCTTCTCATTGCGGATCGCGGTGGCGTCGAAGCGAACAGGCGGTTCCATCGCCACCAGCGTCAACAGCTGGGTGAGGTGGCTCTGCAGCATGTCACGGATCGCCCCCGCCTGGTCGTAGTAACCGGCGCGAGTGCCGACGCCCAACTCTTCAGCCACAGTGATCTGCACGCCCTCGATCCGATCCCGATTCCATGCGCCTTCGAACAATGCGTTGGCGAAGCGGAACACCAGGAGGTTCTGGACCGTCTCCTTGCCCAGGTAGTGGTCGATGCGATAGATCTGCGACTCGTCGAATACTGCATGGAGCAGAGCGTTCAGCTCCCGAGCAGTCTCGAGGTCGCGACCGAATGGCTTCTCCACGACCACTCGCGTCCACCCGGGCGCCGAGGCGAGCCCTGCCGCAGCCAGGCCTTCCAGCGCGCTGGGAAAAACCGGCGGGGGCAACGCCAGGTAGAACACCCTGTTGCCCGACAGCTCCAAGGTCGACTCGAGCTCCGCGATGCGACCCGCCAGTGCTTCGTAGCCGTCCTCGATCGACTGGTAGGCGAGGTAGTCGCCACACCATTCGTCGACGGGCTCGGTGTCGGGCAGATGCTCCGACAGGGCCTTGCGGGCCAGCGTTCGAAACTCCTCGTCGCTCATCCGTTCGCGGGCAACGCCCAACACGATGCATTGATCTTCCCCCGGGGCGGTCTGCTGCATTCGATAGAACGCCGGGAGGAGCTTGCGTCGGGTCAGATCACCAGTTGCACCGAAGATCACGAAGAGGTGCCGGTTCACGGACTCACCCCCAGTCGGGCCAGGTCACGCTCGAACGATGAGGCGTCCGTGAACTCGACGACTTCCATGCCGAGGTCGGCCGCGCTCTCGAGGTTGACCGGCCGGTCGTCGACGAACAGGCACTGCGACGGGTCGCGCTGAGTGATCTCGAGGGCCAGGCGGTAGATCCGCTCGTCCGGCTTCTTCACTCCCACGATCGAACTCGAAAGGAAGAGATGAAAACGCTCTCTGAGCCCGAACGCGTCGATGCGGTGCTGGTTCAGCGCCTTCGATTCGTTGTTGAGGATCGCCATCAGATAGCGGCCGGTCCGCTTCAGCCGGCTGGCCAGATCGAGGGAGGCGTCGTCTGCGCGCGACAACGCCAACATGTGTTCGACGAACTCGGCCTCGTCGAACGGTCGCGGCTTGTGGAACACCGTGCGGTCGAGGTACGTCGACAGGTCGATCTCGCCGGTCTCGAACGCGTCGGCCACCAGCTCGTGACGCCCGGCGAACTCCTCGAAGTCGATGCCCATCTCGTCGGCGACATGGCGACGCCCTGCTCCGTCCCACCCGTTCGACAGCAGCACGCCTCCCACGTCGAAGAAGAGGGTGTCGATTGTCATTCCATGGAGGCGCGCTTGGCCGCGATGACCTCCAACAGCGACGAGAACGACTGAGCGAACTTGTCGACCCCTTCCCGCTGCAGCTCTTCGGTGACGGCAACGAGGTCGACTCCCAGGTCGCCGAGAGCGTCCAACACCCTGCGCGCCTCGTCGACTTCCTCGGTCAGACTGCCGCCGCGAACGGTGCCATGGTCGTCGAATGCTTCGAGCGTCTCAGGAGGCATGGTGTTGATGGTGTTCGGCCCAATCAGCTCCTCGACGTAGAGCACATCGGAGTATTCGGGGTTCTTGGTCGAAGTCGAGGCCCACAGGAGGCGCTGTGGAAGGGCGCCACGACCCCAGTTCGCTTCGAACTCCTCGCCGAACTTCTCCAAGTAGCGCTGGTAAGCCAGCCTGGAGTTCGCCACTGCCGCCTGCCCTCTCAGGCGCAGCGCCTCGTCCGACCCGATGGCTTCGAGCAGGTCATCGACCTTCGTGTCCACCCGGCTGACGAAGAAACTGGCCACCGATGCAACGGTGGCAGGATTCGGTGCACGATCGAGGCCGCGCAGAAACGCGTCGGAGACGGCCTCGTAGTGATCGAGAGAAAACATGAGAGTCACGTTGACGTTGATGCCATCGGCGATGAGTTGCTCGACGGCGGGGATGCCTTCGGCGGTGGCGGGGACCTTGATCATCAGGTTGGGGCGATCCACCTCGGCCCACAATCTCCGGGCCTCGTCGATGGTCGTCTGGGTGTCGTACGCCAGGTCGGGCGACACCTCCAAGGAAACGAAGCCGTCTGCGCCGGGATGCTCGTCGTACACCGGACGGAGGACGTCGGCGGCAGCACGGATGTCTTCGATCGCCAGGGCTTCGAACAGCTCCTCTGGACCGGCAGCCGGATTCGCGGCGACGGCGGCGGCGAGGTCATCGTCGTACTGATCGGATCCGCCGATGGCCTTCTCGAAGATGGATGGATTGGAGGTCATGCCCTTGAGGCCGGCGGCTACCATCGCCGCCATCTCGCCGGACTCGAGCAGATCACGGCGGATGTAGTCGAGCCAGACGGACTGGCCTACGGCAGCGAGCTGCTGCATGGCGGTGCCGGTTTGGATGGTCGTCATCACACGCTCCTGAGGGTTCCCGATCACTCTACCGGCTGGTGATCACAACCCTTGACCGCGAAACAGGTGAGACCCTTCCCGATCTCACCTGCTCCTGGCGCCGCGAAAGACGCCGACACCAGAGGTCCTTCTTCCCCGGCCATCCCCCCTTGTCTGGCGGCTCCACGGAGTCCTCTGGGCTCCCTGCCCCCCACATCCAGACATTCCCATGCAATCCTGAACAGACGCTTAACGGCTAGCGTCGACGGCGTGAAGACGCTGTTGCTGCTGCGACACGGCAAATCGGACTGGAACGCCTCATTCGATCACGACGCCCAACGTCCGCTCTCTACCCGCGGCTTGGCTGCCGCCGAGACGATCGGCCGCTTCATCACACAGTCCGGCCGCATGCCGGATCTGGTCCTCACCTCTCCAGCCGTCAGGGCCGAGCACACTGCCCGCCTCGCCCATTCTGCCGGGGGCTGGGATTGTCCCATCGAGGTGGTCGGCGAGCTGTATGGAGCGTCGCCCCGCACCGTGCTGGAGGCGGTTCAGCGCGCACCGGCTCACGCCAGCACCGTGGTGGCCGTGGGCCACCAACCCACCTGGTCCAATACGGTCTCGATGTTGGTCGGAGGCGGGGCGGTGCGGTTTCCGACCGCCGCAGTCGCCTGCATCGAACTGAACATCGGCGACTGGACGAGCATCAGAGCCGCTAGCGGCGAGCTGGCCTGGTTCGTCCCGCCTCGACTGTTGGCGTGAGCCAAGCGTTGCTGCTCCACACCTATTCCGTGGTTGCCGTCGACGCGTCCACGGGACAGCTGGGTGTGGCGGTCCAGTCCCACTGGTTCAATGTCGGCCGACTGGTGCCCTGGGCGCGGGCGGGGGTCGGAGCGGTGGCGACGCAGTCGATGGTCGACGTGGCGTACGGCCCCCGCGGGCTCGACTTGATGGGAGCGGGTGCGTCGGCTTCAGAAGCCCTAGGCCTCCTGCTCGCGGAGGACGAGGAACGATCGGTGAGACAGGTGGCCATGGTGGATCAGGGCGGCGACGTGGCCGTCCACACCGGCGATCGGTGCATCGAGGTGGCGTCCCACCAGACCGGCCCTGGGTGGAGTGTGCAGGCAAACATCATGCGCACCGCCGACGTCGTCCCGGCGATGGCGGAGGTCATGGCTGCCGAAACCGGTGATTTGTCCGAACGCATGTTGGGAGCACTCCTCGCTGCCGAGGCGTCGGGCGGCGATCTGCGCGGCAGCCAGTCGGCTTCGTTGCTGATCGTCGGGCGCGATCGCCCCGAGCCACTCGTCGACCTTCGCGTAGAAGATCATCCGGCACCCGTCGACGAATTGGAGCGACTCGTGACGGTCGCAGGTGCCTACGAGGAGATGAACATCGGCGACGAAGCCCTGGGTCGCGGCGACATCCTCGCGTCCAACGATGCCTATGCGGCAGCGGCAGCCCGGTCGGACAATCCGGAGATCTTGTTCTGGCATGCGGTTGGTCTCGCTCGAGCGGGAGAGGCTGACAGGGGCGTCGAGGTGCTCAGACGGGCCGTTGCCGAGAACCCCGACCTGGCGGTACTGCTCGCCCGCCTCCCCCGGTCGGGACTGTTTCCGGCCGAACTCGCCGACCGCCTGATCGGTTCCCTCGAAGATCCCTCCGGCCGTTGAACGACCCGGCCGCGACGACGCGGCGCTCCCTGTTGCTGGTGCACAGCCCGCTGCTCGGTCCCTCCTCGCTCAGGCCACTCGCCGCCGTGGCGGCCTCCGACGGCATCGAGGCGTCAGTACCCGACTTGACCAACACGGTCCATGCGCCACGGGACGCGTGGCTGCGACTGGTCGAAGCGGCGGTCGCTGCCCCTCCGCGTGCGCCAATGATCGTCGTCGGCCATTCGGGTGCAGGAGTATTCCTTCCCCTCATTCAACAACGACTCGAATCCAGTGCCGTCGGGGTCGTGTTCGTCGACGCCCAGATCCCACCCGAAGGTGGCGTGCACACAACCCGACCCGACATCGGGGCGTTACTCGACTCGGTGACAGGCAAGGACGGGACGATGGCGAAGTGGATCGATTGGTGGTCGCCCGAGGACATTCGATCCCTCGGCCTCCAGCCTCACCAGGAGGCCGACCTCATGGCCGACATGCCGGCAGTGCCGCGACGCTTCTTCGACACGCCCATCCCGATCCCGGATGGTTGGCCCCGCTCCAAGTTCGCCTACTTGCGGTCCAGCAGCGCATATGAAGAACAGCTGGCAGCCGCTCGCGCCAGTGGCTGGAAGACGCGGCGGCTCGAGGGGACCCATCTGAGCATCTACACGCAGCCTGACACCGTCCTCTCGGCCATTCTCGATTTGGTCGGCCGGGCCTGAGTGCGAGTCGCTCGGCCGTCGACCCCGGCGTAGGATCTCCAGGAGTCCGATCCCGGGACGGATCATGCGACCAGTTCGATTCGTGCTGCCATCCGCCACTCTCGACGGCATGTTGTCTGAGCCGCCCGAACGGATCGGGACGGTCGTATTCGCCCACGGGAGCGGCTCGAGCCGTCTGAGCCCTCGCAACCAAGCGGTGGCAGACGCACTCACCGACCTCGGACTGGCGGCGCTGCTCTTCGACCTGCTCACCGAGCACGAGTCTCGAGACCGTACCAACGTCTTCGACATCGGACTCCTCGCCGGTCGGCTGTCCAATGCCGTCCGATGGGTGCTGAAGGAATGGCCGGATGAGCCGATCGGATTGTTCGGAGCGAGCACAGGTGGGGCGGCAGCCCTCATCGCGGCTGCGGACCTCGGCGACAGCATCAGAGCGATCGTGATCCGGGGTGGGAGGCCCGACCTCGCCGAAGCACGGCTGGCTGACGTGCGGTGTCCGACGCTCCTGATCGTCGGAGGGACCGACGAATGGGTGCTAGAAGCCAACCGCCGAGCGGCCGGCCGGATGCGCTGTGTCAACGAGATCGCCGTGATCCCCGGAGCAGGCCATCTGTTCGAGGGTCGGGGGGAGCTCGACACCGTCGCACAGCTCGCTGGTGACTGGCTGCTCATTCACCTGCAGGGTGGTCACTAGCGCCGTCTGCGGCGTGGTGCGCACGTAGCCGGGCGAGACCCTGCTCGAACGTGACGATGGGAGCGTACCCGAGGTCGCGCCGCGCGGCTGACAAGTCATACCAATGGTCGGCAGCCAACTGCTCGACGAGAAACGAGGTGAGCGGAGGCTCCGTCTCGAGGCGGGCTGTTCGCCACACCCGCTCCACGGCCCGGCCGGCCATGGCCGCCACCATCGGCGACACCGAGCGCCGAACCGGTGGGGCGCCAACCGCCTCGAGAAGGTCGTTGAGGATTTCCCGGATCGGGCGAGGCTCCCCTTGAGCGATGAAGTACGCGCTACCTGCGATCGTGGCACCCGGCGCCAGCCGGTCGAGTGCCAGCAGATGCGCATGGACAGCGTTGTCGACGTAGGTCGTGTCCACGCGATTCGTGCCGTCGCCAACCAGGCGGAGCCGGCCGCTGTGTGCGCGCTCCGCCAGCCGGGGCAGCAGGTGGCGGTCTCCGGGCCCCCACACCAACCGGGGACGCAGCGCCACGGTTGCCAACTCGTCGTCGTTGGCGGCGAGGACCATCCGTTCGGCCTCGGCTTTCGTCGCAGGGTAGGGCGACGTGTAACGCTCGGGGTACGGCGCCGATTCGTCGACGCCGCGCAGATGACCGCCGCCATGGACGACGGACGGCGTGCTGGTGAACACCACGCGGGAGACGCCGTGCCGACGGCACGCCGCGATCAGGTTCTTCGTTCCGACGACGTTGGGCAGGTAGTAGGAGTCGAGTCCGCCCCAATACCCGGCCTTGGCGCCGACGTGCACCACCCCGTCGACCCCAAGCACTGCCCGGTCGACTGATTCGGGGTCGGCCAGGTCGCCTCGATACTGTCGCACGCCCACTCGTTCCAACTCGGGGTACGAGTTGCGCGCCAACGACCTGACTTGCTCGCCTCGTTCGACCAGCGCTGCGACGATGGCTCCGCCGATGAAGCCACCCCCGCCCGTGACGAGCACCGTCACGTCTTGGCGAGCTGCTCGGCGGCCCAGTCGGCGAGGACCGGACGATCGATCTTCGAATTGTGACGGATATCGGTGGGCAAGTTGGGATGGAAGAGGACTTTCCTCACCTTGGTGGCAACTGGATCCGCCAGCCCGACGGCAAGGATGTCGATCGGATCCGGCCGCGGCTCCCCAGGCTCCAGTTCGACTACCAGGACAGGCGCCAGCGAGTGCCCGCGGCCCACGCCCACCAGCGCCGAACGGCGGACGGCCGGATGCCGGTTGAATATGGACTCGACGGGTACCGGGTAGATCTCACCTTCGCTGGTCGGAATGCGGTGCGACTTGCGCCCGTAATACCAGAGCCTCCCACGCTCGTCGAACGTTCCAAGATCGCCCATGCGATGGGCACGTTGCCCCGCCCAGGTGAGCTTGGCTCGCAGATCGTCGGCGGGACGTCCGTGATACCCCCTCGTCACTCCTCGTCCCCGAACCACGATCTCACCCACCTCGCCGGCCGCCAGCTCACCGACTTCCTCGACCGAGCCCAGCGGACCTTCGACGATCGGTATCACGGTCACGTCGACTCCGTCGACGGGTCTGCCCACGCAGACGCCCTGCCCGGCCAACTCCGACAGCTCGCGGGACGAGATGGTCGTCACCGGCAGCGCCTCCGACGCTCCGTACGGGGTGTGGACCTCGGCGCCGACGGGGAGCATCGCCAGCATCCGGTCCATGACGGCGGATGGAACTGGCGCTCCAGCCGACAACACGGTGGTGATCGTGCGTAGTCGGGCACCAGTCATCTGTCCGAACCGGCTCACCGTGTCGAGCAAGGCCGGTGAGCCGAACAGCATGGCGGCGTTGGCGTCGTTGGCAGCTCGGATCACTCGCTCGGGATCGACGGACCCGGGGTTGGCAAAATCCATCTTGGGCAAGTAGGTGGTCATGCCGAGCAGAGGTCCGAGCAGCGCGAAGGGTGCGAACGTTGCGACGTTGACCATGGCGGGTTCGATGCCGTAGGCGCGCTCGATCATGTCGACCTGCGCATCGAGGTTCTCCTGGGTGTACTCGACGCCTTTGGGCGGCCCGGTGCTACCTGACGTGAACACGATGGCGCAGAGATCAGCGAAACGGACCGGCGATCGCATCAGGGATCTACCTTGCCGTGCGATCTCGTCGAGTGAGGCCACGCCAGGCGCCGGGGCGATGCCGGCCACGATCATCGTTGCGCCCCTCGCCCACCCGAACGTCTTACACGCAACGAGCGCTTCGGGTGTCCCGACGACGGCGTCGACCTCCGTCTCGTCGAGACACTGACCGAACCGCCTCCGGCCGATACCTGCGTCGATCAGCACTGGCACCGCCCCTGCCCGCATCAGACCGAAGCCCGCTTCGAACAGCCCGCGGCCGGGAGGCACCAACAAGCCGACTCTGGCGCCAGCAGTGAGGCCCCGTTGGGCGAGCCCTGCGGCCAGATCCCGGGTCTTGGCGGCGAAGTCGCCGAACGTGAAGCCTCGGTACATCCACTGACGAGACTGCGAGACGACCGCCAGCCGGTCGGGCATGTCGCGACCCCAGCGATCCAGACGGTCACCGATCAGGTCGCTCATATCAGTGCCTTCATGACGTGCTCGAGCACCCGGCCTCCGGCGTCCTCGACGACGAAGTGACCAGCTGAGTCGAACTCCGTCACGTGAGCGTCCGGGAAGCGGCGCCGCCACTCGCCCAGTATTCGGGCGTCGAACACGAAGTCACATCCACCCCACAAGATGGTGATGTCCTTGCCGGCGAGCGAGCCCAGACCCCGATCGACGGCCGCGAGGGCGTCGTAGCTCCGATGGCGCTCATGCATTGGGATGTCTTTGATGAACTCGAGGACGGCGATCCTGCTCCTCGGTGCATCGTACGGCGCCAGGTAGCCCTCTACAACCGGCCGCGGCATGGACCCGGTGACTCCCAACTCGACCGCGCCCCTGACGAAGGCATTGGCGTACCGCACGAGCACGTCACGGATGGGTGTGCTGCGAGCCAAGGCCAGCTGCCATGGAAGGGACTCGCCGGTCGGTAGCTGAAACGCCCACGAATTCGTCACGACGATCTTGGCAACGCGATCCG
This sequence comes from Acidimicrobiia bacterium, assembly GCA_041586155.1. GTDB lineage: Bacteria > Actinomycetota > Acidimicrobiia > Spongiisociales > JAENVV01 > JBFGJH01. The sequence continues at coordinate 34,316 of JBFHAT010000015.1, read as the reverse complement.
GGTGTCGGGCAGCCCATCCCAATCCGATGGGACCTCCCCAGTCGTGGACCACCAGCGACAAGGGCTCGGCCAGCTGCAGCGAGTCGATGAACGCCTCGAGATCGGCGATCCGCCGGCTCAGCGAGAACGGATATTGGTGCCGAGCGGGCTTGGCAGACAATCCCATGCCGATGTGATCAACAGCGATTGCGCGGTGATCCTGCGCCACCGGTCCGATCAGCTCACGCCAGAGAAAGCTCCACGTGGGATTGCCGTGGACGAACAAGACCGGTGGACCGCCACCTTGGTCGACGTAGTGGCATCGCCATCCGTTGACCTCGACGAACCGCGACTCGAACGGGTACAGCGAACGCCACGTCATGGGCGCCACGCCTACCAGATGACTTCGTACGCCGCCGCGTTGAGGCCGCTCCCGAAGCCCAGCAGGCTGATGCGGTCGCCTTCTTTGACGCGGCCGGCCTCGACTTCTTTCGAGAGCACCATGGGGATCGAAGACGGGCCGGTGTTGCCGAACTTCGGAAAGATTCGAGGCACTTTGGCCTGGTCCACGCCCAATACCTCGCCAACTCGTCGAGTGTGGACTTCGCTGACTTGGTGCACGGCATAGAGGGCCACGGCACGGTCGTTGAAATACTCGCCCGACTGACCGGCCAGCCACAGCTCCTTGGCGATGTCCAGACTGGAGGAGAGAAGGCCGAGCACGTCGGTGCGCATGTCGTCCGGCTTGCCGACACAGAGCTCGCAGTGCTCCGTTGCCGCACGAGACACCCCTCCCAAGAACTGATGCCCGCCGTCGACGAGATCGGCGCGAGACAGGATCACGGCAGCGCCACCTGAGCCGAGCGTCAGCGTGGCGAACTGCTCTCGAGCCGACGCAGGTGTGGAGTCGGGCTGCAGCAACCGTTCGATCGTCTTCTCGATGACTTCCCGGCTGCCCTCGCCATCGACGATGAGCCCATGATTGATTTGGCCGGCCTCGATCATCGTCGCCACTATCGACATCCCGTTGAGGAAGCCGAGACACGCGTTGACCACGTCGAAATTGAGCGTCTGACGACTCAATCGGAGCTTGTTGTGCACCATCGACGCCGTCGCCGGCTCGACGTACTCGCGCCATACCGAAGTGTTGATCAAAATGCCGATCTCGCCGGGGTCGACAGGGCTCTGCTCGAGCACGGTCTGGCCGGCCATGGCAGCAACGTCGGGCGGTCGCAAGCCGATATCCCAGAAACGCCGCTCCTCCACCCCGGCCAACGACTGCAAGAGCCCAGGCCGCGACTTCAGGCGTTCGAATGCGGGCGCGAGCTGATCGTCGATCTCGTCGGAGGTGACCACGATCGGCGCGTCGATATGCGCCAATCCGCTGATGACGACGTTGGAGAAGCGTTGTTCGGACAAAGTACTCCTCGCGGGTTTTCTCGCGCCGGCATGACCGCCGGTAAGAACTGGCTCCGTATCTTATCGCGGAAGGGCCGGATCGTCGCCGCAGGCAACCCGATCAGACGATACGGCGGTCGGTCGCCCACCGAGCCAGCTCGTACCGACTCGACAACTGGAGCTTGCGAAGCACCGACGACACGTGTGTCTCGACGGTCTTCACAGAGATCGAGAGCCGCCGGGCCACCTGCTTGTAGCTGTAACCACGGGCGATCTGCCTGAGCACCTCCTGCTCCCGACTGGTCAGCTGATCGAGCTCTGGATCGGCATTGGCCGGCATGACGTCGGCAAATGCGTCGAGCACGAATCCGGCAAGGCGCGGCGAGAAGACGGCGTCGCCGGCATCGACCCGGTCGATGGCGGCCACCAACTCATCCGGTGAGATCGATTTGGTCACGTATCCACGCGCCCCCGCGCGGATCATGGCGATCACGTCTTCGGCGTCGTCGCTCACCGACAGCGCCAAGAACCTGGTCGATGACTCCTCGTGCTGCAAGATGTTGTTCACGACCGCCAGGCCGCCCCCACCGGGCATGTGGACATCGATCAGCACGACATCGGGAGTCGACTCCCGAATGCCTTCGATCGCCTCGTCCACGTCCGAAGCCCACCCCACCACGTCGTACGCCGACTCGAGCTCGGTGCGAACACCAGTCAGGAACAGCTCGTGGTCGTCGACCAGATAGACGGACGTCACGAGCGCTCCATGGAAAGGTGAACCTCGGTCCCCTCGCCGACCTCGCTCGAGATGGTCGCCGCTCCGCCCAGGCGACGTACCCGACCGACGATCGACTCCTTGATGCCGTGCCGGTCGGGGTCGACCAGCTCCGGGTCGAATCCCTTTCCTTGATCCGTGATGTAGATGTCCACAGTGGTGGGCGACGTCTCGGCATACAGCGTCACCCGCTCTGTCTGCGCATGCAACGCTGCATTGGCGGCCGCCTCCCCGGCGGCGTTGACCATCGCCTCGAGGCGCTCGGTCATCAGGGCGTCGCCCACTGTGACGACATCGGTTGGCACGTCATAGTCAGATTCGATCTTGGTGGCGACGGCTTCGAGCGCAGCTTTGAGATGAACCGCCTGTTCACCGTCCGATCGCTCGAACAGCCACGACCGCAGCTCGCGTTCCTGGGCGCGAGCCAACGTCACCATTCGGCGCGGGTCGTCGGTCCGCTGGATCAGCGCCAGGGTCTGCAGAACCGAATCATGGAGATGGGCCGCCACCACAGCCCGTTCCTCCGATCGGATGCGATCCGAACGCTCAGCTCTGAGGTCCGTCAAGAGACGCCAGACCCAGGGACCCACAACGAGGCTCAGGCCGACCCCGGTGATCATCACCGCCAGCAGAACGGTTCCGAACTGATCGAATGCCTCGAAACCAGCCGCGAACAACACCAGACCGACGAAGGTGAGTCCGGCACCCAGAAGCAGTTTCAGGGTGGAAGGGCGAACGTCGGCCTCCAGGCCCGGAAACGCCCAAGCGATGAACCGGTTTTCCCTGCCGGACCGGTCCCACGCCACTGCGGCCCCACCGGCCACCAGAGCCACGGGCCAAACCACGGCGTCACTGAACCACAACCCGACTTCCCGCAACACCAGCAGCGCGGCTACGAACAACGCAGCGAGACCGAGCTTCTGGCGGCTTGAAAGCTCTCGTCCCGACGGTTCCGAATCTGCGCTGGCGGCAGTCATCGCCCATGCGACCAGATACGCGACCACTCCCACACCGCCGGCGAACGACAACACGACGAACGCGGCCCGTACGTACGAAGGATCGATCCCGAGGCGATCGGCGATGCCGGCTGCCACACCGGCGACCACCTGCCCGTCTGACCGACGAGAGAAGCGCTTCTTCGTCGTGTGGCGAGCGTCGGCGGTAACCATGGGCTCCTAGATGTTCCCATAGCCGACCGGGTGCCTCAACCGGGAATCACCCTGAGGGACAATGCGCCGATCAGGGTTTTCGTGGGGTCATACCCGGTGGCCCACCGCCCACTGATGCGGCATGATCCGGCCATGAGTCAACACGACGAGGGTAGCCCGCCCGACCCCGCGCTCCCCGAACCCGAAGACGAGCCGTCCATCGCCGACGTCGAGCCGCATGGGACTCCACCCGACTCGGACCCCGTCACGGACGACGACACCGCCAGCGTCACCGGCTCCGAAGATCCGGACGGGGCCGTATCGGACACGCCTCTCTCCGACCAGGCCTCCGGCTCAGCCGGAGGAGAAAACATGACGGGATCGGAAGACCAGACAGCGCCTCCGCCACCGCCACCCCCCCACCACCACGCGAATGCGTTTCAGCCGCCTCTGGAACGCAAACTCCAACGCAAAGTGGTGGCGGGGGTGGCCGCGGGCCTGGCTGAGCGATGGGGCATCGGCGTGACGTGGGTTCGACTCGGATTCGTGGTCCTCAGCGTGTTCGGGCTACTGGGTGTCTTCCTGTACGCAGCAGGATGGGTCCTGATGCCGGCCGACGACGGGACCGAGCCCATCTCCGAGATGGTCGTCCGGCGCATCCGCGCAGGCGACAGCTGGATCGGAGCCGCCCTCATCGGTCTGGCGGCGCTCATCGTCATCGGTTCGTTGGACTTCGTTTCGGGATCCCTGGCGCTGGCGGTCGGCCTTTTCGTGCTCGGGGTCCTCCTCTATCGCGACAGCAGCGACCGATCTCCACCGACTCATCCGACGGCCGGCGGACCGCCCGGTCCTGCCCTCGGCGGTGAGTCGGGGCACGCGGAGGTGGAGCCACCTGCTCCACCTCCGACCGCGCCGGCCTACACAGCTCGCGCGCCCCGCCCGGCCAAACCATTTTCGATCCTCAATCGAGCCACGATCGCGATCGCGCTCGTCGGCGCAGGTGGTTTGGCGGCCGCCGACCTCGCCGGAGTGAGGGTCGAGATCCGCCAATACTTCGCGCTGCTGCTCGGGGTCATTGCACTGGGCCTGATCATCGGCGCCTGGCGGGGCCGGTCGCGCCTTTTGATCTTGCCGGGACTGCTTCTCGTGGTGCCGGGGTTCTTCCTTGCGTTCACCTCGCTGACGTTCGACCGTCTCACGGTCGCCCATGTGGATCTGCGTCCGGCGGCATCGTCGGAGCTGGCCAGCAGCTACCGATACCCGGCCGGCGATGTGTACCTCGACCTCACGGCGCTGGAGACAATGCCGGCGGAACCGCTGTCGATCTCGCTCGACGCAGGCGAGATCACGGTCATTCTGGATTCGGATACGGCCGCCACTGTCACCTCGCGTGTGGGGGCGGGCTCGATCGACGACTTCGATCATCAGGAAGGCTTCAACCTGCAGCGAGTGGTCCGCTACCGCGGCGCCGGCGAGCCGCTCGAACTCGACCTCTCAGTCGACTTCGGCTCGATCCATGTGTTCCGACAGGAGGCAAGATGATGCCACGACATCCGTTCGATCCCTTCTCGCTGATCTTCGGCCTCCTGTTCGGGACGGTTGCCGTGCTCGCTGCAATCGGTCCGGCCGACCGGACCGTCGATGTGCGGTGGGTGATCCCGACGGTCCTGATGCTGGCCGGTCTGGCGCTCCTCGCACCACGCCGCCGCCGCGGCCCGATCGATGGTTCGACCGGCATCGATGAGCGTGCGTCGCACGCGTCCGAGCCGACTGACCGCGACCCCTTCGATCTGTGAGCAAGTCGGACCAGGTGTTCGGCTCGTTGCGCATTCAGCCCGTGTAGGCCTTGTACTTGTCGAGCATGCGCACCGGCTTGTTGAGCGCGTCGCGCCGGAACGGCTCGCCCAGCTCCTGGGTGACCATCACTTCGAGAACCGTCGGCTTGTCCGAGCCGACCGCCGTCCGCAGGGCGTCCCCAACCTGGTCGGGCGCCGACACGGTGATTCCTTCACCACCCATCGCCCGGGACACCTCCGCAAAGGACGGATTGGTCAAGTTGGTGCCGACGAACCGGTCGTCGTAGAAGTCGATCTGATTCTTCTTCTCTGCGCCCCATTGCTGGTTGTTGAACACCACCGCCGTCACGGGGATGTCTTCCCGAACGCACGTCATGATCTCGGCGAGGCTCATCCCCCACGCCCCGTCGCCGACATAGGCGATGGCGGGGCGGTCGGGCGCAGCCACTTTGCAGCCCATCACGGTGGGGAAGGCGTAGCCGCAGTTGCCCCACATCATCGCCGCGAACATCGAGTTGGGCTCATCGAACGACAGGTAGCTGTTGGCCACCGAGCAGATGTTGCCGATGTCGGTGGTGACCATCGCCCGGGCCGGCATCGCCTTCTCGAGTTCCCGGAGCGCCCGTCGCGGCGCCATCGGATCCGACGCGTCCGACGCGGACCACTCGTTCAGCTCGTCGGCCCAAGCGCGCTTTTGCCGGTCGATTTCGGCCAGACGCTCGTCTCGGGTCGAGGCCGATGCGACCTCCATGTTCTTGAGCCGACCGAGGATGTCAGACGCCGCGGCGGCGGCGTCGCCGTGAACCGCCACGTCGACCTCTTGGACGAGACCGAGCATCCGATGGTCGGCGTCGACCTGCACCACCCGAGCTTGCTCGGGCCAGTAGGTGATGCCGTGCTGTGGCAGCGTTCCAAACGGCCCGAGCCTGCTCCCCAATGCCAATACGACATCGGCCTGGGAAATGATGTTCATGGCGGCCTTCGACCCCTGATACCCGAGAGGTCCGCAAGCGAGGCGGTGAGAGGCAGGGAACGAGTCGTTGTGGAGGTAGCTGTTGACGACTGGTGCATCGAGGAACTCGGCGAGCTCGACGAGGGGCTGCATCCCGTTGCCCATCACGACGCCGCCGCCGGCGACGATCACGGGGAAAGTGGCATCCGCCATGGCACGCGCCGCGGCCGCCAACGATTCTGCGCCGCCGGCGGATCGCTCGATGATGAGTGGCTTTTGAATCGTGTAGTCGGCCTCACCGTAGAAGAGGTCCCGCGGGATGTTGACCTGCGCCGGCCCACGCTCCGCCATCGCCAGTGTGAACGCCCGGTGGAGGTGCTCTGCCATCCGCTCGTGGCGATTCACCTGCACCTGGTACTTGGTGATGTTCTCGAAGATCGGCATTTGGTCGGTCTCCTGAAACCCGCCTTTGCCGATGCCCATCGACCCGGTCTGGGGCGTCACCATCACGACTGGAGAATGCGCCCAATAGGCGGCGGCGATCGCCGTCACGAAGTTGGTGATACCGGGACCGTTCTGGGCGATGCAGACGCCGTGTCGTCCCGACGCCCGCGAGTATCCGTCGGCCATGTGGGCGGCCGCCTGCTCATGCGCAACGGAGTAGAACCGAATCCCGGCGGGTTCGAAGATGTCGAGCGCGTCCATGTACGCCGATCCGACGATGCCGAACACATCGGTCACGCCGTGGGCGACGAGCGTCTCGACGAAGGCCTCACTCGAGGTCATGCGGGTCATGGTTCCCTCCCAGGATTGGTGGATGATTGGTAGGCGGCGATCAGCGCCACGTCGACGATGTCGGATGTCGTGCAGCCGCGCGAGAGATCGTGAACAGGTGCTGCCAGGCCTTGCAGCAGTGGCCCCAACGCCGTCGCCCGCCCGACACGTTGGGCGATCTTGTACCCGATGTTGCCGGCGTCGAGGTCGGGAAAGACGAACACGTTGGCGACGCCGGCCACGGCCGAGTCGGGCGCTTTGTGCGCAGCAACCTCCGGCTCGAAGGCTGCGTCGAACTGGAGTTCGCCGTCGACGATGAGGTCAGGAGCGATCGCCCGAATCGCCTTGGTGGCGGCGCGCACCTTGTCCACCCTTGGGTGTGTGGCCGAACCGGAGGTGGAGAACGACAGCATCGCAACACGGGCGGTCTCGCCTGAGAGCTGCTCGAAGGTGGCAGCCGATTGGATAGCGATCATCGCCAGCTCATCGGCGGATGGATCAGGGACGACTCCACAGTCGGCGAACAGGGCGAGACGATGCCCGGCGAACTCCATGAGGAAGCCACTCGAGAGGATCTCGGCACCTTCGGCCAGACCCACCATGCCCAACGCCGCCCGAATGACGTCGGCGCTCGAGCGGGTGGCACCGGCGACGCATGCGTCGGCGCTGCCCGATGCAACGGCGTGGATTGCACCGATGAGCGGATCAGCACTCTCGATGGTCTCGTGGTCGGTGGCTGTCTCTCGGGCAGCGAGCACGACCGGAATGCCCAACTCGGCCAGCTCTCCGGCGGCATCGCGGGCCCGGAGATCGTCACCATCGGCCAGGACGACCCGCGGCTGGGCATCCGCCGCCACCGATCTCCACGACTCCCGATCCAACATGACGGCCTACTCGGCTGCGGACATCGCTGCGGCGACCACCTCGTTGACGACCTGGCCGTCTCGGACGTTCACGCCTCCGGCGAGCTCGGGCCGCCCCGCGATGGCGCCGTCCACTCCCAGATTCGCCAGTGCTCTGAGGTAGGGGAACGTCGCGTTGGACAACGCGAACGTCGAAGTGCGAGGCACCGCTCCTGGGATGTTGCCGACGGCGTAGTGCACGACCTCGTCGATCACGTACGTGGGGTCGGAGTGCTTGGTCTCATGTGACGTCTCGAAGCAACCGCCCTGATCGATGGCGATATCGACGACCACCGAGCCCGGGCGCATCGCGCGGATGTCCTCCCGCGTCAGCACCCGAGGCGCCCGCGCCCCGGGAAGAAGGACGGCGCCGATCACGAGATCGGCAGCCCGCGCCGCCATCGACACATCGTGCGGATTGGCCATCCGCGTCATCGCCCGTCCGGCGAAGTGCGCATCCAGCGCAGCGAGGCGGGAGGGGCTGAGATCGAAGATCGAAACCGCTGCACCGAGCCCGACTGCCATCTGCGCAGCGTTGGTGCCGGCCATGCCGCCACCGACGATCACCACCGAGGCCGGCTCGACGCCGGGGACGCCGCCGAGCAGAATTCCTCGTCCGCCCTGCCTGCGCTCGAGCAGGTGCGCTCCCACCTGCGTGGCCATCCGCCCGGCGACCTGGCTCATCGGTGCGAGCAGCGGCAGCGTCCCGTCTGGAAGCATGACCGTCTCGTACCCGATGCCGGTCGTGCCGTTCTCGATCAGTGCTTCGGCAACAGCCGGATACGCGGCGAGATGCAGGTAGGTGAACAAGGTGAGGTCGGGTCGTAGGTGCCGGAATTCGGGCGGCTGCGGCTCTTTGACCTTGCAGACGAGATCCGATTCCGCCCACACCTTGTCGACATCGTCGACGATCAGTGCACCAGCCGCCAGGTACTCACCATCATCGATGCGGGAGCCGGCACCGGCACCGGCTTCGACGTAGACCTCATGGCCGTCGCTGACCAACGTCGCGACGCCGGCCGGAGTGACCGCGATCCGGTTCTCATCGGTCTTCGTTTCTCGCGGTACTCCGACCCTCATGCGCCGATGGCCTCCATCCGAGTCACCACCTCGTCGACGCCGGCGACCAATTCGTCGATCTCCGCCCTCCGAGCGATCAACGGCGGCGAGAGCATCAGCTTGAGCTCTCCGCGGTTGTCGGCCCGGATCAGCAGCCCGGCTTCTCGGATGAATCCTGGCAGATGCTCGCCAACCATCGCCCCGGTCTGCGATTCGTCGAACCGCCGGCCTTCACGGCGGCTCGCACACAGCTCCACGGCGTAGAAGTAGCCATCGCCGCGCACGTCGGAGATGCCGTCGTGAGCGTCCATCAGTCGGTCCAGCTCTGACTTGAAGTAGCTGCGGTGCTCCTGCACGTTGTCGATGACGCCCTCGGCAGCCATGGCCGAGATGTTCGCCATCGCTGCAGCCATCACGACCGGATGGCCACCCCAGGTTGCGCCGTGGGCAAACGTTCCGTCGGGGGCGTCCATCACGGTGTCCACGAGGGGACGCCTCAACAGCACCCCGCCGATCGGCGCGTACCCCGACGTGGCCCCCTTGGCGAATGTGATCAGATCCGGCACCACCCCCACGTAGTCTGAGCCGAACCAGTGTCCGAGCCGTCCGAAGCTGTTGATCACTTCATCGGCGAGGAGCAACACGTCGTAACGGTCGCAGATTCGCCGCAGCTCCTGCCAGTACCCATCAGGAGGGACGATCGCCCCGCCGCCGTTTTGAACCGGTTCGGCGATGATGAGGCCGACCGTATCGGGGCCCTCGGCGAGGATCAGGTCCTCGAACTGGCGAGCTGCGGTCGCTCCGTCGTCCTGCCCCAGCGTGTTGCCGACTTTGAGGAACCCGGGAAGGAGAGGCAGAAACGGGTCACGGATCGAGTCCAAACCGGTGGCAGAGAGCGCGCCCATCGTCGTGCCGTGATAGGAGAGGTGGCGTGACACGACCTTTGTCTTGGCAGGGTTGCCGCGCGCCCGGTGGTACTGGCGGGCGAACTTGATTGCAGACTCCACCGCCTCCGAACCCGACGATACGAAGAAGACGGCGTCCATGTCGGCGGGCGCGAGGTTGGCGATCATCTTGGCTGCCTCGATGGCGGTCGGGTGGGCCGCCGTCCAGGCCGGCGTGTACGCCAGCTCTTCCATCTGTTTCGAGGCGGCCACCGCGATGTCCGAGCGGCCGTGGCCGATCTGAACGACGAAGAGCCCGGCCAGGCCATCGAGGTAGCGTCGGCCTTCGTCGTCCCACAGATAACAGCCTTCTCCGCGGGTGAAGATGGGGACGTCACCCGCCCGCCACGCCTTGCCTTTGGTGAAGTGCAGCACCAGGTGGTGCAGATCGGAACGCAGGGCGCGCATGACCACATCTCCTTTCGCTGACGTCAAAATACCGCCCCGTCTGGACCCATGTACAGGTCCAGAAACGCAAGTGTGATAGGTACCAGAGTGGTAGCGTGCAGGCGAGAGGAACCCCATGACCGAGATCCAGCTCGATCGATCGAGCGACGAACCTCTCTACCGCCAGCTTCGCCGGTCGATCGGTGAAGCCATCACTGCGGGTCGCTACCAGGCGGGCGACCGGCTGCCGTCGTCCCGGGTGCTGTCCGCCGATCTCGCAATCTCTCGAAACACGGTCAACATGGCGTACCAGGAGCTGGTCATCGAAGGATTCGTCGAGTCGGTCGACCGAGTCGGATATGTGGTCCATGCCGATTTCGGGCGCGAGCGCCACACCCGCCCGCGACCGGAACGGTCGGTGTCGTGGGCAAACCACGTCAAACCAGCAGGGCCGGCGCTTCCACACATCTGGAAGCCCAGCAACTGGGCTGAGCAGCCGTATCCGTTCGTGGTGGGGCAACCCGATGTGGACATGTTCCCGAGTCGGGCCTGGTCGCAAGCACTTCGACAGGCGTTGCGCGACGAGCACCGGGGCCCGAGTCTGCACGATCTGGTGGATCGGGACGACCCGCTCCTGCTGGAGATGATCTGCCGGCATGTGCTCCCGAGCCGGGGCATCCTCGCCGAGCCCAACGAGCTGCTCATCACTCTCGGTTCCCAGCACGGGCTCGAGCTCTTGTCGGCCGCCTTCCTCGACGAGCGTTCCACGGTGGGGGTCGAGGAGCCCGGCTACCCCGACGCGCGCCACATCTTCGCCAGGCACGGCGCCGCGCTCGTGACACTTCCGGTCGACGACCAAGGCGTGCAGTTGGAGCGCCGCGCCGCACTCAACGCCGTGTTCGTCACTCCGTCACACCAATACCCAACCAACGTGACGCTGTCCGCGACGCGGCGACAGCAGCTGATCCATGAAGCACGCACTCGTGATTTCCTGATCATCGAAGACGACTACGACAGCGAGTTCCGCTACGTCGGCTGGCCGACTCCGTGCATGAAGGGCGGGCCGTCATCGGATCGGGTGCTGTATCTGGGCAGCTTCGCCAAGTTTCTCGCGCCCGGGCTGCGGCTCGGCTTCGTCGTCGCCGAGGCTGAGGTCATCGAGCTGCTCCGGGATATCAGGCGCTACGCCCTGCGCCACGCTCCCGGCTTGCTACAACGGGCGCTGGCACTGATGATCGAGTCCGGCGAATACATGCGCTCCGTGCGCAGGTTGCGCAACAGCCTGAAACGGAAATGGACAATCATGGACGGCGCCCTCCAGTCGCACTGGCCGTGGCCGGTAGAACGACCCACAGGTGGGCTCAGTTATTGGATCGAAGGCCCTGATGAATTCGACGCCGTCACGCTCGCCGAGATCGCTTTCGATCATGGAGTCGTCATCGAGCCTGGAGACGCCTGCTATCTCAGCCGTCCCGCACCTCGTCACCCCTTCCGGCTCGGCTTCGCCGGTATTCGGACCGACGCCATCGAGCCGGGCGTACGACTTCTGGCGTCGCTGGCACAACGGCTTCCATGACCGGCGTCGACGACGGGGCCTGGAGGCACTGGGGATGCGCCGATCACACAGCGCTGACACCCTCCTCACGCGTTCGGATACGCATCGCCCTCGACACCGGTGTCACCCAGATCTTTCCATCGCCGATCGTGCCGGTACCGGCGGCGCCGGCGATCAGGTCGACGACCTCGTCGGCGCGGTCGGTCAGCACGTCGACCCGGATCTTCGGCACGAATTCCACCTCGTACTCGGCACCCCGGTAGGTCTCGGTGTGGCCCCCCTGACGGCCGAAGCCTTGCACTTCGGAGACGGTGAGCCCGGTCACATCGGCTTGCTTGAGGGCATCCTTCACTGCCGTCAGGGTGTGGGGTTTGATGATGGCGGTCACGAGATCCATGCTGATTCCTCCCTACGAGACCCTGGTCGTTGCCACGGTATCGAATCCGTAGCCCGGCGCACCGTGCTCCAGCACATCGAGCCCTTCCATTTCCTCTTGCTCTGAGACTCGTAGCCCAATGGTGTACTTGATGGCGAGGAACAATCCTCCCGCCGTGAGGATGACCCACACGAACACCGCCGCCACACCGACGATTTGGGTGACGAGCTGGCCGAACCCGTGGCCGTACAGCAGGCCTGTCTCCGTGGCCAGAAGGCCGACGCCGATCGTTCCCCATGCTCCACACACACCATGGACAGAGATCGCACCGACCGGATCGTCGATCTTGATTCGGTCGAAGAACAACACGCTGAACACGACAACGATCCCGCCGACCGCCCCGAGCAGCAACGCGCCGCCGTAACTGACAGCCGCCGTACCCGCCGTGATCGATACGAGACCGGCCAAGAGGCCGTTGGCGGTCATCGCCACATCTGGCTTCCCGGTCTTGAGCCAGATCGTCGCCATCGCGGTCACGGCACCGGCCACGGCCGACAACGTCGTCGTGACGGCGATGTACGGCACCATGTCGTCGGCGGCCAGCTCGGATCCCGGATTGAACCCGTACCAACCGATCAGCAGGATGAAGGTTCCGAGCACGACGAATGGAATCGAATGCCCTGGGATCGCCCGAGGTTTGCCGTCGGCGGAGTACTTGCCGAGCCGAGGGCCGAGAATGAGCGCACCCATCAGGGCGGCCCATCCGCCCACCGAGTGCACGATCGTCGATCCGGCAAAGTCGATGAACCCGCCGCCGACGTCGTTGAGCCAGCCGCCGCCCCACGTCCATCGGACGACCAGCGGATAGATCACGGCAGTGATGATCAACGAGTAGAAGAAGTACGCCTTGAACTTCGTCCGTTCGGCCATTGCTCCCGACACGATGGTCGCCGCCGCCGCCGCGAACGCCACCTGAAAGAAGAACGAGACGGCCAACGAGCCCGGCGTCCCGTATGCCTCCTCGATTCCCGTGAGGAAGAACCCATTGGTTCCGAAGAAGGCGGTTCCCGTCTCGCCGTACGCCAACCCATATCCGATGGCGAAAAAGGCCAGCACTCCGGCGGAGAAGTCCATGACGTTCTTCATCATGATGTTGGCGACGTTCTTGGCACGGGTGAGGCCTGCCTCCACCAGCGCAAAACCAGCCTGCATGAATACGACCAGCACGGCCGCGATGAAGACGAAGATCAGGTCGAGATTCGCCTGCACCTCGGCCGCTGTCTGGGCGCCAGCCGGCGCCGCCCACACCATCGCGCTCACCAGAGCCAACATCACCACCAGCGCCAAGCGACGTTTCATCGTGTTCCCTCCTCGATCGTTCGGCGGCAGCATGGAGGAGGTGTGTTGCTCACAAGTGGCTCGTCTGTGAACAGAGTGTTTCCAAATGGGACGGTCTCGTTTCCGCCGGTACCCTCCCCCGCCGCATGGTGTCCTGGTCACTCTCCGAGCTTTCGTCTGCCGAGTCAGCGCAGGCGGCCAAGGCCATCGTCAGGCGCCGTGGCGGCAGCCCGTTCTGGTCGGGCGAGCGCCTCGTCTTCGTGTACGTGGGAAATGCGGAGGCGGTCGAGCTCGAGCATTGGATGGATATCTTTCCTACCGTCCCCCCGTTCGAGCCGCTCGAAGCCGGTGGCGACGTGTGGGCGACGTCGGTCGAGGTGCCTCGGGCGAGCAGGTTCGAATACCGTCTGAAGGTGACGAGGGTCGGGAAGAGCCGGTCCATTCTCGATCCGCTGAACCGTCGCCGGGTCTCCAATCCGTTCGGTCGAAACTCCGAGGCGCGCGGCCCCGACTACGTCCGTCCCCGCATCACAGAAGCACGCCACCGCTCGGTGGGCGGCACAACTCGGCGAGTCGATGTCGAGTCGGACGTGTTCGGTGTCACCCGCTCCATCGACGTCTATGTTCCGGCCCTCCATGATCCGGAGGTGGTGATGTACCTACACGACGGCAGCGACTATCGGACTCACGCTGCGCTCGAGGCGATCGTGGACAACGGCTCGGTCACCGGTTTGTTCCCACCCATCGCCACGGTGATGCTCGACCCAGGGGTGCGTACGACCGAGTACGCCGCCGATCCCTTTCATGCGATGCACCTTGCGGCGGAGGTCGTTCCTGCCGTCGAAGAGCTCTTCGTAGCTCCTCCGAAGACGCGCCTCGCCGCAGGTGCCAGCTTGGGCGCCGTTGCCGCACTCCACGGGGCTTGGACGTACCCGGAACTGTTCGATGGTCTCGTGCTCCAGTCGGGATCGTTCGTCACTGGTCTCGGCGGTCCGTTCAATCGAAGCCCTGTGCTGGCTCCGGTGGTGCGGTGGATGGGCCGTTTCCACGCCGAACCGCGGCCGCTGCCGCCCCGGATCCACATGTCGTGCGGTCGATTCGATGGCCTGATCGGCGACAACCGATCATTCGCCGCCCGCCTCGACGACCGGGGGGTGGAGCTGGCTTTCGTCGAGGCGGCCGATGGGCACGATTGGGCCCTGTGGAGGGATCAGCTCGCATCTGCCCTGGCCCACGTGCTGGCGGGTGCCTAGCATCCGATCGTGACCCACGACCTCGTCATACCGTGACCGTCAAACGCATCGGATTGTCGCTCGGCGCCGACCTCTGCTGGCCCACCTTCTACGAAGACATCATCGGGCGCCTCGACCCGGTCGTGGTGGTGAACGGCGAGGAGGTGCGGTTCGAGATCGAAAGAGTCACGATCCACCCTTACGCGATCGACGCTCCGGTCCGCTACGACGTGATTCTCGATCGGCTCACCCACTGGTATCACACCAGTCGGGAATGGATCAAGAAGGCCGTCGTCATGAACGACACCTACGTCCTCAACAACCCCTTCACGCTGCAAGCGATGGAAAAGCACACCTCATACGCGGCGATGCAGCGCCTGGGGCTGCCGGTACCGACGACGTGGATGCTCCCGCCAAAGGAGTACGAGCCGTCTCCCGATCTCGCGACCACCCTCGAGGCCTACGCGGAGATGTTCGACCTGGCCGAGGTGGGGAGGCAGGTCGGCTACCCGGCCTACCTCAAGCCGTACGACGGAGGGGCCTGGGTGGGGGTATCGCGTGTGGAATCGGACGACGACCTGCGGCGCGCCTATGACCAGTCCGGCACCCGGGTGATGCACCTGCAGTCGGCAATCGAGCCCCATGACCTGTTTCTGCGGGCGCTGGCCGTCGGCCCGCAGGTGAACCTCATCCGCTACGACCCATCGGCGCCGATCCACGATCGCTACAAAGTCGAGTTCGAGGTGGTAGACGCGGACGACTGGTCGTTGCTGAGCGACATGGTGCTCACCATCAACAGCTTCTTCGGATGGGATTTCAATTCCTGCGAGACGCTCCGCAAGGACGGGACCTACTATCCGATCGACTTCGCCAACGCCTGCCCAGACAGTCAGGTGACATCCCTGCACTACCACCTGCCTTGGCTCGTGAAGGCCAAGATCAGGTGGTCGCTCTACTGCGCCGCCACCGGGCGGAAGATGCGCCCCATGCCCGATTGGGCGCCGTTCTACGAGATCGCCGATGATCCCGACGTCGACTATCGCTCGAGACTGTCCCGATACGCCGAGATTGCACGCGACCGCTTCGAAGAGGACCGGTTCCTCGAATTCTGCGACACCGAACTCGCCGACCTAGACGAGGTGGCACTCGAGTACTTCGGCACCGAGCGCGCTCGCGACATCGTCCGTGACAAGGTGTCAGCGCTTTTCCCACCCCACGAAGTCGAGCAGTTCACCGATCACTTCTACGGGTTGATCGGGTTCTGGAGGAAGACAGAGGCCGACCGGCTCGGCACCGCATGAGCGACCGCACCGAGGTGTGGTACTCGCCACGGGTCTGCCAGGACGTCCTTCTGGCAGCATGGGGCCATCACGGTCAGCCTGTGCTGGCGTTCCCGACCGCAGGCGGTGACGCCCACGAGATCGAGCGGATGGGCCTCATCGATGCCCTCGGGGGCCTCATCGCCACCGGCAGGATCAAGGTCTATTCGATCGATTCGATCGCAGGCCGCTCGTGGTTGCACGACGGTGACCCTGCTCGATCGATGTGGCTGCAGAACCGCTTCGACGCGCTCATCCGACATGAGATCGTCCCGGCGATCCGCTCGGACTGCAGCAATGACCGTCTCGAAATCGTGGCCGCCGGTGCCTCGATCGGAGCGTTCAACGCCGTCGCCAGCTTGTGCCGGCATCCCGATGCCTTCCGGCTCGCGATCGGCATGAGCGGCACGTACGACCTGTCGAAGCGGCTCGGAGGCGCCTGGTCGGACGACTTCTACTTCTCGTCACCCCTGCATTGGTTGCCCGGGATGGATGACGCCGCTCACCTCGACGCGCTCCGGCGACGGATGGTGATTCTGGCGACCGGCCAAGGTCGGTGGGAGGACCCAGGAGAGACGTGGAGGATGGCACACGTGCTTGGCGAGCGAGGCGTACCCAACCGAGTCGATTTGTGGTCCGGGGCGCACGATCACGACTGGCCGACCTGGAGGGAGATGCTGCCCCTGTATCTCGACGATTGGTGCTGACCTCGGGGCCCGACGATCGATGGTCAGCTGCGTCGAATGACGTAGGCCAGGGCGGCGACGACGACCGTCATGCCCGCCACCTGGACGACCTGCAGCCGCTCGGAAAACACGACGGCGGCACCCGCTGCCGACAGCACCGGGATGGCCAACGTCAACAACGACGCAATGGAGATACGGACACGAGGGTGGGCCCAGTTCATGACGAAATGACCCGTTCCGGGTACCGCGAGCAGCAACGCCAGCCACGCCCACTCCGTGCCACGCGGAATCAGCAAGCCGCTTGCATCGATTGCCGCTACGGGGGCCAGGACCACCACGCCGACGACCCACACTGCGGTTTGGAACTCGAACGCAGGGACTGAGGCGCGAGCCGCCTTGGAGAGAATGAAGTAGGCGGCGAAGAACACCATCGCCGCCAGGGCCAGGGCGTCCCCGAACGGGCTCCACACCGGCAGTGCGGTTGATCCGAATACCACCAGAGCCACCCCAACCATTGCGATCAGCGCACTCGACACGACGAGACGAGTCGGCTTCTCACCGAACCGTCGGGCACCGAACCCCAACACGACGAGGGGCTGGAGAGCGGCGAGCACAGTGGCGTTGGCGACGGTGGTGTTCTTGATCGCCACGAAGAACAGGGCGAGCTCGATGGCAATGGCTGCCCCCGCGGCCGCACTCGCCGATAGATGCTGGCGAGTGAGCCGCTTGCCCTGTAGTCGAAGCAGCAGCCAGTACACCACGGCAGCGAGGACGACACGCCAGAACGCGATCTGCACCCCCGGCATCGGGACCGCCCGGACGATGAGGTTGCCGGCAGACCACATGGTGACGGCGGCGACAGCAGCCATGGTCCCGGCATGACGCGTCAACGGCGACGAGGCTGCAGCTGCTCGGCTCGACACGACCGACGGGCCTTCGACTCAGGTGGCCGGCTGGAAGTCTCGGTGTTCGACGGTGCCGTCGGCGTGAAGGGCGAAGCGACCCTCGGATCTGGCGTGCACTGGGCTTCGTGTTCCCCACGACCAGCCGCCGAACTGGGTGCGCCGATAGTCGTCGACGGCCTGCTGCAACTCCTCCGGCGTGTTCATCACGAAGGGTCCCATCTGAAACACCGGCGCTCCGATCGGCTGGCCTTGGAGCAACAGGAATTCCGCCGGCCCACCCTGATTGACAAGAGCGACCTGCCGGTCCGGTCGGAGGCGAGCACCGATGCGCGCCTCGACGGCTGCACCGTCGACGCTCACATCATCGCCGACGTAGCAGTGGAGCATGCGATTGACAGACGTAGGAGCGGTGGGAAGCGCGAGCGACGCTTCCGGCTCCAGCTTGATCAGCCAAATGGCCAGATGGTTCGCAGGCTGCGACGCCCACGAGTCCGGCGGAGGCGACGGCGGCTCAGCGTCACCGATCCGGCCGGCGATCACTTGAATACTGGCCCCCGGGGACGGTGTGACCGTCGGGATGTCCTCGCCCCACAACATCCCGAAATGAGCCGGAACCATCTTCGACCTCGGCGGAAGGTTCAACCAGATCTGAAACAGTTCCAATGGATTGGGCGCATCGTCATTGAGGAGCGGGAACATCTCGGCGTGCATGATCCCGCTGCCGGTGGTCAGCCATTGGGTGTCGCCTTCGCCGTACCGAGCCGTTGCTCCCAACGAATCCGAGTGGTCGACATAACCACGTCGGACGACCGTCACCGTCTCGAACCCTCGGTGCGGATGTTGCGGGAAACCTGGCACCACCTCACCGTGGTACATGCTCCAACCGTCTCGGTAGGAGAAATCGGAGCCGATGAGCCGTCCGGTCAGCGGCTCCGACGGGCCAAGCCGGTCGTTGCCGGCCGGGTAATGGTCGACATGGTGCACCGTGAAGATGAAGGGATCGAGCCCCGGCCACGGGAATCCGAGCTCCACGAGCTCGAGAACGGATGATCCATCGCGCATCGGGCCTCCTCGACCGGGTGAGCGGCAATTCTAGGAGTCGAGCAGCCAGGCGGATCCCCCCTTGGGATGGGCAGGCCCCGGCCCACGATGAGCGGCGCGATACAAGAATCGCAGCCCCATCGGGAGTTGCGACGCAATGACGGCCGGGTAGGTGGCTACTGCGATGGCCACACGCTTCTTGTTCTCAACACGACGAACGCTCGACCGGGACGTTCGCACGTCTTCCCGATCGTCTACCAGTCCTCTCTACCGGATTTGCGATGTTCGGCTCGAACGGCGGCGCCGACCATGATCCGGCGTGGATCGCCAACGTGAAACCGAACCTGTGCGTGGAGGTCGGCACCGAGACCCTGGCTCTCCGCTGTCCATTGCGACCGCCGATGAGCGCTACCGGGTGTTCGACGCCCAACTCGCAGCCTTGCCTCCACTGGCCGCCTATCCATCGGGGACCAGCCGGGAGATCCCGGTGGTGACCCTGGAACCGGAATCGGGCGCGCCGTAGACCGAGGAGTAGAGTGGTGGGGCCGGCGAACGTCGCGGGAGAGTCCACCATGTGTGGCGCCGAAGGAGCAACCACCCCGGAACCTCTCAGGCAACCGGACCGCGGCGGGAGGCACCACTGGAGAGAAGGACTCGCGTCCTCGCCGAAGGAGTAAGCCCGTTCGGGTGAATCTCTCAGGCATCAATGACAGGCGGGGCCAATTGGAACTCGCCCGTGAGGTGCTCAGATGCCGGACCCGATCAAGCTTCCCCTTCACGATCTGCACGAGCGCCACGGCGCCCGCTTCGGCGAATTCGCCGGGTACGACATGCCGATGCGCTATGACGAGGGCGCAGTCGCCGAACATCAGTGGTGCCGGACCTCGGCTGCGCTGTTCGATGTCTCACACATGGGCGTGTTCGACGTGTACGGACCCGACGCCGCAGCCGCTCTCGAAACACTCATCCCCGTTTCCCTGATCGATCTGGAAGAGAATCGGGGGCGATACGGGTTCTTGACGAATGATCGGGGTGGGGTCCTCGACGATCTGATCATCACCAACCGCGGCGACCGGTTCCAGCTCGTCGTCAACGCCGGTACCAAGCAGGCAGACCTGGCGCATGTCACAGAAGCGCTTGGCGACAGCGCCGACGTGTCCCGTCTGCTTCCAATGGGCATTCTGGCGTTGCAGGGTCCCGAGGCCGCTGCCGTCCTGGAGCTGATTGCTCCGGCAGCGAACGAGCTTCGCTTCGGCTGGGGGATGCGAGCCACCGTCGCCGGCGCCGACGTGTGGGTCTCGAGGTCGGGTTACACCGGCGAAGACGGATTCGAGCTCATCGTCGGATCCGACGCCGTCCGGCCGGTTGCCGATGCGCTCCTGTCCGACCGTAGGGTCCGCCCCGCCGGCCTGGCGGCGCGCGACTCGCTGCGGTTGGAGGCCGGGCTGTGCTTGTACGGCCACGAGCTGACGCCCGACATCACCCCGATCGAGGCCGGTCTGACGTGGGCGATTCAGAAGAGGCGCCGGGCGGAGGGCGGATTCCCCGGATCAGAAACCATCATGCGGCAGCTATCCGAAGGAACCGGTCGGGTCCGCGTTGGGCTCGTCAGCGACCGCCGCCCCGTACGAGAGGGCGCCACCTTGTCCGACGAAGCTGGCTCGGAGGTCGGTTTCGTCACTTCGGGAGGTTTCGGGCCCACCTACGACGGACCGATCGCGATGGGATACCTCCCCCCCGGCATGTCGGAGGCAGGGACAAGGATGATCGCTGCGCAACGGGGAAAGAACACAGAGATGACGGTGTCCGAGTTGCCGTTCGTCCGGCACAACTACTACCGAGGTTGAACATGGAATTCATCGACCGCCACGTCGGACCCCGAACGAGCGACATTGAGGAGATGCTGACCGACTTGGGGGTGGCGAGCCTCGCCGAGTTGATCGCCGAAACCGTACCGCCGGCGATTCGCGACGAACCGATGCGAGTGCCCGAGGCGCTGTCCGAGGTGGAGGTCCTGAAGAAGCTACGCGAGCTTGCCTCGCGCAACGAACTGATGTCATCGCTGATCGGCCAGGGCTACTACTCGACGGTCACCCCGGCCGTCATCCGACGCCGGCTGATCGAGAGCCCTGCCTGGTACACCGCCTACACGCCGTACCAGCCGGAGATCTCCCAGGGTCGCCTCGAGGCCCTGCTCAACTTCCAGACGATGGTCAGCGATCTGACAGGCATGGATCTGTCCAACGCGTCCTTGCTCGACGAGGCCACTGCGGCGGCCGAGGCAATGACGCTGCTCCATCGCTCGACCAGGGGCAAGAAGGGTGACGTGTTCCTCGTGGACCGCAACTGCCATCCGCAGACGATCGCCGTGATCGAAACCCGCGCGGTCCCGCTGGGCCTCACGGTCACGGTGGGTACCGCCGAAGAGGTCGACGAGCGCTTCTTCGGGGTCCTCGTCCAATATCCCGGCACTCGCGGCGAGATCCCCGACCTGGCCGCCATCATCGAGCGGGCCCACGGTGCCGGGGTACCGACGGCCGTCGCAGCCGATCCGCTTGCGCTCACGATGCTCGAAGCTCCCGGCACGTTGGGCGCCGACGTCGTCGTGGGATCGGCCCAACGATTCGGAGTGCCGATGGGCTACGGCGGGCCGCACGCCGGATACATGGCGGTGACCGACAACCTGAAACGGTCCCTCCCGGGACGGCTGGTCGGTGTCAGCATCGACACCGAAGGTCGGCCGGCCCTCCGTCTCGCTCTCCAGACCCGCGAACAGCACATCAGAAGGGAGCGGGCAACATCGAACATCTGCACGGCGCAGGCGCTGCTTGCGATCGTCGCGTCGATGTACGCCGTGTACCACGGACCCGGCGGACTCACCGACATCGCCCGGTCCGTCCACGACAAGGCGGGTCGCGTCGCCCGCTCGCTCGACGGGTCGGCTCATCGAGTGGTGAACGACACGTTCTTCGACACCCTCGAGGTGGTCGTCGACGGAGGTGCCCGCTCGTTCGTCGAACGGGCGGCGAAACAGCGCATCAACGTCCGTTACCTCGACACGGATACGATCGGAATGAGCTTCGACGAAGTGACCAGCGAGCGAACCCTGGCAGCGTTGGCCGGCTTGTTCGGCGTTGAGCTGGCGGACGACGCCGGGGTGTCTGGTATCCCTCCGGCGATGCAGCGGAACACGCCGTTCCTCACCCATCCGGTGTTCAACACACACCATTCCGAGACCCAGCTGCTGCGGTACATGAACATGTTGGCCGGCAAGGACATCGCGCTCGACCGGGCCATGATCCCGCTCGGCTCATGCACGATGAAGCTGAATCCAACTGCGGCGCTCGAGCCCATCAGCTGGCCTGAGTTCGCCTTCATCCATCCGTTCGCTCCGCAGGATCAGGTGGCGGGCTACCGGCAGCTCATCGACGACTTGGAGCAATGGCTAGCCGAGGTGACCGGCTACGACGCATTCAGCTTGCAGCCCAACGCCGGGTCGCAAGGCGAGTTCGCCGGTCTGCTGGCGATCCGTGCCTACCACCGCAGCCGGGGAGAGGAGCAGCGCACGATCTGTCTGATCCCGGCGTCGGCGCACGGGACCAATCCGGCGTCGGCCGTGATGGCGGGCCTCGAAGTGGTGGTCGTCGAGACCGACGACCAGGGTGAGATCGACGTCGACGACCTCCGATCGAAGGTCGAAGCTCATCGAGACCGTCTGGCAGCCCTCATGATCACCTACCCGTCGACCCACGGCGTGTTCGAAGAGAGTGTCGGCGAAGTGTGCAACATCGTGCACGAGGCGGGAGGCCAGGTCTACGTCGATGGCGCCAATCTCAATGCCATGATCGGATTGGCCAAGCCCGGTCGCTTCGGGGGAGATGTCTCCCACCTCAATCTGCACAAGACGTTCGCGATCCCCCATGGGGGCGGTGGGCCGGGAGTGGGTCCCATCGGCGTCCGAGCACACCTGGCCCCATTCTTGCCGGGCCATCCAGAGCTGGACCTGGGGACCAAGGAGGGCCCGGTCTCGGCAGCGCCTTTCGGATCGGCCGGAGTGCTGCCCATCCCCTGGGTGTTCATCCACATGCTGGGAGAGGAGGGCCTGCGCCGATCCTCCGAGGTGGCGATCCTCAACGCCAACTACATCGCCACGAAGCTGGCCGATGCGTATCCGATCCTCTACTCGGGGGCCAACGGCCGAGTAGCGCACGAATGCATCATCGACGTGCGCCGGATCACCCACGACACCGGGGTCACGGTCGACGATGTCGCCAAACGCCTGATCGACTACGGCTTTCACGCCCCGACGATGAGCTTCCCCGTGCCGGGAACCTTGATGATCGAGCCCACCGAGTCCGAGTCGAAACAGGAGCTCGATCGGTTCATCGATGCGATGCTTCAGATCCGCCACGAGATTCAAGAGATCGCAGATGGCCACATCTCGGTGGAAGATTCGGTGTTGCGCCACGCTCCCCATCCGGCGCGGGACATGATGACCGACGATTGGGATCGAGAGTACCCACGGATGGCGGGCGCCTACCCCGGGTGGGAACACACCGGCCGCAAATACTGGCCGCCCGTGTCGCGTATCGACGGCGGATACGGTGACCGCAACCTTGTCTGTGCCTGCGTCCCGATCGACGACTACCGCTGATACCACTGGGTGGGACGGAGACCCAGGTCCTCCTCGCCCGGGACAGCCAGATCCATGACGGTGAAGGCCAGCAGGACGGCTCCGATGGGGAGCGGGCGATGACATTGGATCGTGCGGGGTCGAAGCTGGAGCCTCGCCACCGGCTCGTCCCACGATCGCAGTTCCCACCTTGGCGACCGGGACCGCCAAGTCGTCGGTCGGTCGGGCACGAGCACGAACCCTTCGGTGGCAGTGTCGATCAGATAGGTCCCTCCTGGGCCATGATGCGCCCGGGCTACCGGGCTGCGGTCGGAGTCCACGACCACGGGAACGATCGAGCGTCTCACCGCCCGGCCGACGATGCGGCCGCGCATTCCACCCGACAGCTCGAGGCGTTGCCCTGACCCGAGATACACCTTGATCCAGCCGCGCCGGCCGAGTGAAGCCCGCACCTCGCCGACCCCGTCGACCAGCTCGAATCGGTGAAAGGGCCAGCGGCCGAACTCCAGGAGCTGAAGGCTGCCGTCGACCGTCAGCGAAGTGGCCAGCTCAGCGGTCACGCGCGGCTTCCGTCAAGAGCCATCACAATACGAGGGTACCCCGCTCCTGGCGGCAGGCGGTGAAGCGCAACGATGGCCACTGCCGATCCCGTACATTGGCCGGATGCAGACCGAGCCCCAGCAGCCTGTCGCCGGTGTCATTCCCGTCGCCGCAATAGTGACCGTCCTGCTCGCTGCGGGCTGCTCCGCCGAGCCGGCTCCGACGGCTGCACCCGAACAGGCCGTGCGTATTCACCTCCCCGACGGACCGGCCGCGGTCGATCTCCTATTGCTGGAGGAGGCGCTGATCGAGGCGGTGCGTGAGGTGGGCGAGTCCGACGGAAACGCGATCGGACCTGGCGAGGTCGTCCTGTATCTGTATGGGCCCGATGCCGATGCCATCCTCGCCGCGGTTCGGCCTGCCCTCGACGGCGCGTCGTTGCCGGTGGGGAGTCATGCGGTCGTGCGTCGAGGTCCTCCCGGTTCGGCCGAAGAGTCGACGATCCTGGTGGACTGATGACCCGACACCCGACGATCCTCGGTGGACGATGAGCCGTTGGGCGCTGTTCTCGCTCGTCATCCTTCCGGTCACGACGGTCGCCGCCGGTGTGTCGGCGACGGTCATGTGGCTGAAGGGGCGCCGTGTGTACGCGTCGATTGGTTTCACGGCCGCAGCGTCCGGAGTCGCTCTGACGGTGTGGTCATGGTTTGCATCCACCGAAAGCTTCGCCGACCTCGGAGTAGCGGTGCTGTACCTGTTCTGGCTCCTTCCGCTAACCGCCGTCTCGCTCATCGGGGCGCTGTTGCCTGCGCGGGCGGGATCACGGTGGTCGGAGCAACGGCGGTCCGCTGACCACGGCGCAGGTACCGATGGGCACTGACGACGCTGGCTGGGACCGGGTTCTTTGGGATGTTGACGAACCACGGCGTACCACCTGACGAGCCGCCCCCGTAGCCCTGGGGATAGGGCATCGGTCTTCGGAACGGGGTGCGCAGGGTCGAGTCCTGCCTGGGGCACGCATTTCTCTGAGCTTGAGTTCTAGGCCTGCCGCTCCAGTTTGGGAATGGACCCCAGCGCACCCGGTTTCTGAGTGGCAAGATTCCATTATGGATTTGTTGAGAGGATTGGACAGTAGGAAGGTCAAGCTGTCTGTATCCAACAAGTCAAGGAGGTTTCACGGAACTTACGGTCTCGCCTTTACTCAGTTCGGCGACTTCCTGAAGAACCGAGATCACAGCCTGGAGATCTCCGAGATCAGCCGAGCTAGCGTTCGATCCTACGTTGGTTGGATGCTCGACATCTACTCAGCGGCCACGGCCCGTCAGCGGTGGAACTCTGGTTGGGAACAGGGTCATGGGTGGATTCCATGATGACGTCGCTCGCATGGTGTTCACTCACGAGCCATACGCGAGTTTTCAACACGTCATAGAACGAGAGCCTGCTCGTACTCAGCTCATCGCCACTGCTGGCCGAGAGCAGGTGCTGCTCGCTGTTCTGCGCTCGCTACTGAGGCGAGGAGTCGATCTCGACGGGTTGGCTATACGAGCTGAAACCTATACGTCGCTGCCTTCGGCCAAGGTTCTTCCCGAGCCGAGTGACTCTCGGGTCTCCCTGAGAACACTTCACGACGTGCTCTCCCGACACGCCGACTTGATCCTGGAAACCGCGGAGGAATTGGCCGCACGCCTGCCCTACGCATGGGTAGCTGCGTACGGTGGAGCGCTGGCGTTGGGGTACCCCTCATACCGGGACCGAACCCGCAATGATCTCGACCTCTTTGCAAGAGACGACAAGAGGGCGCAGGCCATCGTGGACACCCTGACTCTCAGTCTTGGCTTTTCGCTGATTCACAGTCACCGCAGCGAGTTTCAGGGAACTGTGATCGCTCATCAGAAGCTACGCCGCATGCACAAATCGGGCCACCTGCTTTGGGTGGATCTCTTCACGCGCGGGAGGCCCACTGGGGGGAGTCTGACCGTGCCAATTGTCAATCCATCGTTGTTCGAGAGTGCAGTTCGCATCGAGACGCAAAGCGGCGGCGTATTGATTCCGTCTGCTGAGGACATGCTCATCTTGCTGGCGGAGAAGGTTCTTCGAAGAGGTACCTATCATTTGCGTTCGACGCTTGATGCGAGGGCGATCTTGCTCGCCTCACCTAGCCTGGACTGGGATGCCGTATGCTCCGGGGCGTTCCAGCTGGGAGTGACGCCCAGCCTCGCCTGGCTCCTCGATTCAGCTGAGCGGTCTGTCGATGCGAATCTGGCGCTGCCTGACCATCGGCAACTGGTGAAGCTGGCGATGCCGGATCGCGTGTTGCTGGGTCTTGTGTCACGAAGCGCCCGCCGCCCGGTCGGTCGATTTCAACCCTCCCGGGCAATCCAGCTGCGGCTATGGCTGGCTCGATACGTATTGCGCAGCGCGACACCGCTGGCAACCTGGCGGTCGCTCCGTGCCGAGCGGTCAGGAACACGAGGGATCACATGACTCCCGCATTGATTTTGCTGATCCCCATGCCGCCAGACTTCCACAAGTCCAGAATCCGGCGTCCCGCCAGAACAAACGATCTGACTGCCAATCGATTCGTAACCGCAAGAGCTGCCGGCCCGACCAACCACTTGGGCCAGAATCAGGCATCGAAGATGCGCTTTCGCAGTCGACCCCATCACACGCTGTCTTCCTTGATGCGAAGATATGTCGGTGGGCCGTCTCATCGCGATCGAAGGCGTTTCTGGGGTCGGCAAATCGAGCCTGGCCGCCATCGTCGCTGACCTACTGGGAGGAAGCGTGATGCGGCTGCCAGATAGCTTTCGGGCTGCCCGCGCCGCGGTGAGCCGCGACGTAGACCTCCCCCCGTCGGCTCTCCTGGCCTACTACCTGGCCGGGACGATGCATCTCGCGGCTCGCGTCGAGCTCGAGCTGAGGAGCGTCGACGTGGTGTGCGACCGGTACATTGCGAGTGTTCTCGGCCTCGCTGAGGCTTCCGGCGGTCTTACGCGGGACGACATAGAAGACTTGGTTCGTCCGTATTTGAAGCGAATCCCCCGCGCTGCAATCACGATCGTGCTCGAGGCAGAACATGACGCGGTCGCTCGTCGGATAGGCGATCGGCGGCGGGAGGAATCGGCGAACCAGGAGGCTCATAGCCAGATAAGGGACGATCCCGATTTCGCCGCTGCCTGGGGCAAGGCGATCCGCGAATGGTCCGCGAACCTCGGGCCCGTCCTGACCCTCGATACGACGCTACTCCAACCCGAGTCGGTTCTTGCCAAGGTCATGTCGGCCGTCGCACAGGCACCTGAGTCGTCGCTTTCCGATCAGTAGAGTCCTCCTGGAGAGGAATTCCAGTGCCTGTTCACCAGTGCCACACGGTCCGACAGGGGACCATTGGCCATTCCGTGTTCCTGTTGGCCCGGACCACCGAAGGCGAGCCCGCCGTCGCTCTTTCCTTCGAGTCGGCTCGAGCCGCCTATGTCCGAACCGACGGGCCAGCGGTCGAGACCCCGATCCACGCTGGCGCGGCGGCTGAGCGTTCGGCGGGCAGTATCGTCGAGGTCGACTCCTCGCTCCTTCCCGGCGTCTACCGTTTCGAGGTCCCGGATGAGGTCCTGGCCGCCGGGGCGGCTGAGGCCTTGATGGCGTTCAGCATCCCTGGCGCGGTCGTCGAGCCCATCCGATTCAATCTGGTGGCTTACGACCCTCAGGACGCCTGGTCTCTGGGTATGACTCAGCTCCAGGACTACAAGAGGCATCAGGTGCTTCGCCGGGCATTGCCCAGATTCACCGAGATGGAACTAGCCCTCGGCGAGAACAATGAGAAGCTTTTGGTCGAACGGCTCGGCGAGCAGCCCCCTGAATGGGCCAACGAGGAGGGGATTTGAGCTTCAGGACACACACTCTACGTCGTGGCGGGCGAGCCCAGACCGTGCTCGTGGTCGCCGAAGACGAGGATGGCAATCCGGTGACAGGGCTCACCCCCGACAGTGTCCGAGCGGCCTATGTCAGGGACGATGGCGTGGCAGGAGCGATACCTCTCGTTGCGACCGACGGTGCCTGGGCTTCTGGAGCCTTCCACGAATGCGACCCGGTCCTGGCTCCAGGGATCTACCGGTTCGGCCTGCCCGACCAAGTGACCGCCGAAGGCGCAACCCGGGCGATTATCGTCCTTCAGGCGGACCGGACCTCGATCCAGCCCGTTGACATCGACATCGTCGCTTTCGACCCCCAGGACCAGGACCGCCTCGGCATGGAGGCCCTCGCCTTCGAGCAGCGGGTCAAGTGCTTGACCACCGCGTTCCCTCGACTCGCTGCCGAGGAGCAGAGGCGGCTGGGAGCGCAGGAGCAGTCCGGCTGAACACTTTCCGCGATCGAATCGTCGGCCTCCCCCTCCAGGCCTCGACTTTCGATCGTCTCGGAGATGCATTCGAGACTCTCGGGATCGCACACGACAGGTCCGGCTTGATGACGCTCGACTCCGCAGGTGACCTTCAGGTGGACAGTGGGGCACTTGAAGACATTGCGCGCCGATGGGTTCTTGCGACGACCGTGGAGGCGGCACTTGGCCTCAGCGAACGCATCGATGCGATCGTCGCCCGACTCGAGTCACTGACCACGTCGACCACGGCACCGCTAGCGTCGACTGAGTCCAGGCTCCTTACGATCGGAGACGCTCTCAGCGAGTTCATGCCGCTCCCCATCCTCGCCAAGATGTTCATCGGTGCGATGCTCGCTTGGCTACGCCGTCACGGATTCGATGGGCCACTACCACTGCCCTCTCCGAGCCCGGGAGCGAGACTGGCTGCAGATCTGGCGACGCTGGCCGAACGCTGTGCCGCCACCGGGATATCACCCGCCGAGTTGCGCGATCGATGGCCCGGCGTGCCGCCTGAAGTCGCCGCAATGGTGAGACAGTTCGCCGCAGATCACTGTGGGTTCGGCCCCTTGGCCTGGGAGGCTCCGGGCTTCGACGAACCTTCCTTCGTCCTCGAGGCGATGGTTCTGTCCGCTGGACACCTGCGCGGTCCGGAACCGCGACAGGAGCCGATAGCGACCGTATTCAACTCGAGTCTGGCCGCTGCGGTCTACTTGGCGCTTGGGTCGTGGATCGATGTGGCCGAACGCGGGATCCTCATGGTTCGCCGGTCGTTCCATATCTCGATTCTGCCATTGCTCGCACCCACGGCGTCCGTGTCCGGAGTGACCCCTATCGACATCCTTTTCGCCCGATTCGACGAGATAGCCGACGGCTTGCCCTCACCCTCGGTGTTGCGAATGCGACGTCAGAGGTACGAGACATCAACCTCGTACCTTGATCGAAATGGAATCAAGCCGGAGCGACTCGACCATCTGGTGGCGGCGTGACCGTCATCAAAGGCGTGGGTGCGTGTCCCGGGAAGGCCTGCGGTCCAGTCGCCAAACTGGTTTCGGAGGGCATCCCGACTCATATCGTCGCAGGCAGCATCCTGGTCGTCCGTGTAGTGCACCCCTACCTCGCCCCCCTGTTCCCGATGCTCGGCGGAGTGGTGGTTGAGGACGGAGGCGTCTTACAACATGCCGTGATCCTGGCGAGAGAGTTCCGCCTGCCTGCGATCGTGGGTGTACGCGAAGCGCTCACTCGCCTTATCGAAACCGACAAAGTGTGCATAGACGGTGCGACCGGCGAGATTGACATTCTTCCGAACCAGGGACTGGGACCTCAGAAGTAGTCGTCCTCCGTGTACAGCTTTGTCGGGTCGACCTCCTCGAGCTTCGCCTCGTGGCGATAGGCCGTCCGACGCTTCTGTGCCATCATGGCCAGGTCGACGGCGGGTTCATCGGGGAGTGTCACCAATGCCTCCATGAGTTCCGGCGCCTGAAGGAAGAAAACCATGCCAGGGGCGATAACGCCGGCTTCCACCAGGCGTCTCTCGATCTCCAGGAACAGCATTCGCAGCGGGTAGGAGTACTTGAGCCAGAGGATGTGATGGTTCTCCCGCTCCACATTGAGATCCTGGAGAAATCTCACGCCGTGACGCAGCGTCACGGCGCGGCCCGACACGGACGCAAGGTCGGAGTGGATCGACAGAGCAAGCAGATTGCGATCCAGGTTCTCGGTATAAGCCACACGTGGGTGGGGTTCGGTACGGAGTGCAGTGTCGATCACACGGTCAACGGTGTCCCATGGCTCGAAAAGGAGGTCTCGGTCACGCATCCAGTGCCACTCACGAAGGTGGTCATTGATTGCTGCGGCCAGATCCGGCCATTCTCCACTCTCGACAGCGGCAGTTGCGACGCCAGCCGTCTCAAAGCCGGAACGGTCAAGTGCGTCCCGGACCCTTTGCAGGCTCACCATGTAATCCCCACTGAGTACAGATGTCGTCGGTGCGATCATCTCGGTCACCGACGGCCACCTCGTTCCGTCGGGTGGCGGACCTAGGTCGGCCAGGTTTGCTTCGACCGTCTCTGATATGACAGGGAACAGGATCCCCTCGCCTTGAGCCTGGATGAATAGGCACAGAGCGAAGAACTCGGTCCATCTCGGCCACCAACCTGCCACGAGGGCGACCATTTCGTCAGCGCTGAGCTGTCTCATCTCGTCGGAGGTTCGTGGAAACGGGCCGACGGCCTCTTCCAGCCGGGCATAGGAGAGACGGACTCTCCTCAGGAAGTCCTCCATGAATTCGGAGTCCCACGTTGCCTGTACTAGCTGCGCCCACGTCTTCCCGAAGGCGTCGGCGCGGACATGGAAACGTGTACGGAACCACTTCGTGTGCATCGGCGCCATCCCGTCGAAGCCCAGGACTCTGGGCACCATCTCGAACCCGGGAAGCACAAGTGACTTCAGCAGAGGCGACGTGAGCACCTCGCTCCGAATCTCAATCCAGGGGAAGATCCCCGACTGGTGGGCAGTGCCAAACTCGCGGTGGTAGGCCCCGTATTCCTCGAGGAGGGCCCACCACCTCTTCCTACTCGCCGGATCCGGCATCGCCGCGGTGCGGACCACTGGCGGTGGACCCTGGTTGTTTTCTGGGTCCATGATCCTGCCGATCGAGACGTCCACAGGCACCAGACTTCCGCGCGCCTCTTCAGACACCGCCAAGTCGGCGCCGAGCGGCCGAACTCGACTTGGGCTGGCTTCTGCCACCGGCGTGGCAAGAGAGGTGTCGGCCAAGGCGGATTCGAGGAGCCGTGGGTCCATTGCCCGTTCGGTGACCACCCGTACACGGAGGTGGGGAGGAATTTGGAGCGCGAGGTTCGAGAGCAAGGAATCAAGCGCGTGAAACGGATCGTCGCCGAGCACCCGCCACAGTCCATCCTGGTCGGAGCGAATGTCGCCGTCGACTACATAGACGATTTCAGCAACACTTCTAGGAACCGCCGCCGCCAGCCCCAACGTGGAGACGACCGGCACCGCACTGTCCGAACGGCGGCTGATCCACTTCTCCCAGATGATGGCCGGACCTGCCACCTCGGCGGGCGTCCCGATAGAGGAGGCTGCGCCGTCGAGCACCTCGCCGCGGCTCCCGTTCACCGTGATGACTTGACCCCCTGCGAGCACCTCGGTGGCGTTTCCGGTCCCGACGACGCACGGGAGCTGCAGCTCGCGAGACACGATCGCGGCGTGACAGATCACGCCGCCCACATCGGTGACGACCGCCACCGAGTTCCGCATGGCGACAACCATGTCCGGGTTCGTCATCGTCGTGACGAGGACCTGGCCCGACTCGAGAGCGAGCGCCTGTTCAATGTTGAAAGCCAGGTGAACCTCACCTGAGCCGATCCCCGGGCTGGCCCCGACACCAACCAGCAAGACCGGGCCCAACGCCTCTCCCGGACTCGAATCAGGATCCAAGCCCGCGGTTATGGCCCTGCTCTGCACCACGTGTATCTCATCGTCGAACACGCACCACTCCACATCCTGTGGTATCCCGAACTGGTCTTCGAGCCGGACCGCGAGACGCGCCAGTTGGTCGGCGTGGCGGGTTTTCAGCGCAGTGGCCTCCTCGCCGTCGTAATTGAGCCAAACCCGCTCCGGAGTCACCTGGCCGGTTACCAGCTTCTCCGACCCCCCCTCCACGTGCTCTACGAGCGTTGCCTTGCTGCCGTCCGGTCTCGTGAACGTGGTGAACATGACTCCTGATCGCTCAGCGTCGCCGTAGCGCTGCACGACTACGGCCATGTCCGGCACGCGGTCCATTCCACTTGCGACGGAATATAGGAGGGCGCGAGGAGCGAATGCCGAGGCCCACACAAGATGAATCGCGTGGCTGAGTTCGGTGGTCGAACTGACGCGCACTGACTCGAACATCCCGGCATACGAATGGACTGTGGAATCCTCCACAGCGGCTGAGGAACGGGCAATGAGCGCTCTCGTCCCCAACTCAACCGCCGCATTCGACAAAGCCGACTCGGGGCCTTCCAGCATCGTGTTGGCGCACAGCGCGTCGCGTATCCGCTCCGCGCGAGTGAGGTCCGGCTCTCCCCGCGCCATCGACTCGTTGAGCTCACTGAGTACGGGCCCCAATCCGAGATGATCGATGGTCGCGCCGAGAGCGTCGACAGCTATGGCGAACCCCACCGGGACCCGATGGCCCATTTCGATGAGGCGTCCGAGTCCTGCTGCCTTCCCTCCAAAAAGTGTCGGATCAGTAGTGTCTGGGCCGAGCGGGACGAAGGCTAAACGGCTCATCGCGGCACCGTCCCCCGTCGTGTCCGCCGTAGTTCCCATCAGCTACCTCTTCTCGCGGAGAACGGGTACCTGAGGCTCTTCAAGCGGAGACTCATTGCTCACCGGAACTCCGCCTTGACGGTGCGCTCATTTCGATCCCGTGTTCGGAGAGCCGCCCTCCCATAACGAGAATCCGCAATGTCGGCGCTGTGAGATCAACCGGTTCACCCGTCCCCTCTGCAACGACCCCCATTGACCAGTCAGTCCAGCTTCCGCCTGAGAGGAGCCTACGCGCAGCGTGGCCCGCGTGCGGCCTGCAAACATCCGTGACCACTGCCTACGACATGGCCAAGATCCAAACGTGAGACGCATGCACGGGTGAGGGGTTCATCGCCCACGGAAGCCCTCATCTGGGCGTCGGCCCGGGGAGGATCGTGATCGGTGGGGGTGTGTGCGCTCTCCCCGGCATCCACGGTCGTCTTCGCCAGGACGTGGAGGGACTGGTGGCGGACCATCCCGCGCCACCCGACTCTCGGTGAGGTCTCCGGTCTGGCGGGAGGGCTGGCCCTAGCCGCAGAGTCGGGCGCCTGATGTCGACTCCGAAGCTAAAGACACGCACGGTCAACCCCGATTTCCTCGACCTGTACTGGGGTCCCCTTCGATGAGTGGGCAGTGGATCGCATGGTGTCGATGCCTACACGGGTCCACCTTCATCCCGTCCGGTTCGCCTCCTATGACGAGGGAGTCAAGGAGCTGCCTCTTCGTCAAGTCGCAGCACACCCCGGTGCGGCAGCTCAGCTGGCTCCCCTGGTGCGACCGTCGACAGCGGTGCTGTTTCTGCAGAACGGCCTGGGCAACGAAGAGACGTTGGCGGACTCATCGGAGCGGAACACGTCCTCGGCGGCGTCACCTATCTGCTGTCGACGATCGCCAAGCCCGGCGTCGTGGCGCACACGGCCGGACCCGGTTCGATCGCTTCCGGCGAGCTCGATGGCTCCACCTCGGGGGGCGCCATCCAGCTCCTCGCTGTCTCGAATTGGCGGAGGTCGACGCGAGCCTGGCCGACAACGTGAGGAGCGCCATCTGGGACAAATTCGACTTCCTCTGTGCCCTTTCGGGTCTGACAGAGGCAGCGCGTATGCCATCGTTGAGATCAGGTTGGTGCCCGAGTCGCGGGAACTGTTCACAAACCTCCTGAGGGACGTCGCGGCCGTGGCGGCCGCAGAGGTTGCACCGCTGCCTGCCGGCCCCGTGGTATGGCATGAGGCGTTCGCTCACTTTCTCGAGCCGGGCACCTTCTCATCACTCCCTACGACCTCACCCACTGCAAGCCGCTCGAGCTGGAATCGTTGCATGGGATGCATGGGAACTCGTGCGACGCAGCGTGCGGGTGTGTCCGTCCCCACCGCAACGGCGATTTACGGTGTCCTACGGCCCTGGGCAGTGCACAACGAGCAGAGCTCAATCTACGTCGAACGGCTTCGCCGCCTTTGTCTCAGGTGTCGGTCTGACCGTGTGGTTCTGTGTTGTATCCACCGAGAGCTTCGCTGATCTGGCCGTGGCTGTGCTCTATCTCTTCTGGCTGCTCCCGCTCACCGTCGTGGCACTCATCGGGTCATTCCTTCCCGCCCGAGCCGGATCCCGATGGTCTGAGCGGCGCCGGCCCACCGGGCTGACGCCGGGGGACACGACTGAGCTCAGTCGCGACCCCACCCTCGGAGCCGGCTGAGTCGCCGCAGCCGTGACCTCCGGCCGGGAGGCCGGGCACTATGGGCGCGGAATGACGATCATCGTTCCGTTGCTGTCGCCGTCCGGATCGTGGTTGCTGCCGGATGCGTACGACAGGCTGGCATGCGAGACGCCGTCCACGGTGAACGTCGCCGAGGACGAGTTCCGGTTGATGTTGTTCCTGATGATCGAACATTGGCCGCTG
>JBFHAT010000014.1:0-61157 GCA_041586155.1 Acidimicrobiia bacterium | reverse complement strand
CCATGGGGGCTCCGACTGCGATCGTGGCGCCCTCCTCGGCGAGGATCTCCAACACCGTGCCGGCCACCGGCGAAGGCACCTCGGTGTCTACCTTGTCCGTCGAGATCTCGACCAGCACCTCGTCGACCTCGACCGTATCCCCCACCTGCTTGGCCCAACTCAGAATCGTGCCTTCGGTGACCGTCTCACCCAGCTGCGGCATCGAAACCGTGGTCGCCATTCCTCAAACTCTCCTTCTCAATGTCAGCACGCTACTTGTCTCGTTTCCCTAGTGCAGGCTGCGACCGGCTGCGGTCAACAGCGTCTCTCCGACAGCTTCGGAGAGGGTGGGATGGGCGTGGATGAACGCAGCCGCCTCGGCCGGTAGCGCTTCCCACCCCACCGCGTACATGAGCTCGTGAATCATCTCGCCCGCTTGCGGTCCCACCACCGAGGCTCCGATGATCGGGCCACCCTTTTGGGCCACCACCTTCACCAGTCCTTGGTTCTGCCCGATGATCTGCGCCCTGCCCACACCGATCATCGAATGACTGTGGGCCTCGACCTCGATCCCGGCTTCCCCGGCGCGCGCTTCGGTCATACCGACCTCGGCCATCTCCGGGTGGGTGTACACGACCAGAGGGATGGCCCGATAGTCGACCGGCGCCGTCTCGCCGGTGGCGATATGGGTGATCGCTGCGATCCCTTCCGCAAACCCGGCGTGCGCGAGCTGAGGAGTGTCTGCGACGATGTCGCCAACCGCATAGATGGTCGGCTCGGCGGTGCGCTGGGTCGCCGCGTCCACGGCCACATATCCCCGGTCGACCTCGATGTTGGATGCCTCCAAGCCGATTCCTTCCGTCAAAGGCGCTCGACCCACCGCCACCAGGACCACATCCACTTCGGTGCGCTCGTCGCCGAGCGGCACCACTACTGAGCTCTCGCCGACCTCTGCAGGGCCGACCGAGGCGCCGAGATGAAACTTCACCCCCCGCCGTTTGAGTTGCTTCTGTAGCTCTCCGGCGGCCTTGGCGTCGGCGCCGGGGACGATCTGTTCCATCAGCTCGAAGACATGCACCTCGGAGCCGAGGTCGGCGAGCAACGAGGCGAATTCGCAGCCGATGGCGCCGGCGCCGATGATCGCCACCCGCTCCGGCCGCGTCTCCCAGTCCAAGGCATGGTCCGATGAGACGATCCGTTCGCCGTCGAACTCGTATCCGGGGATGGAGCGAGGCACCGACCCTGTCGCCAGGATGATGTGGCGACCCTCGACCAGCTGCTCGCCCTCGGTGGTGTCGACAGCCACGAGGGTGGGGCTGGCCAGCTTCCCGTAGCCGGCGATGACGTCGACTTTGCGGGCCTTCAGCAAGCCACTCAATCCCGACACCAGGCCTTCGACGATCTTCTGCTTGCGAGCGAGCGCATTTCCCCAGTTGAAAGAGGGCTCGTCCACCTCGACGCCGAATTCTCCAGCTTTGGAGACCGTGGTGTACACCTCGGCGGCTTGCAGCCACGCCTTGGCGGGGATGCATCCCCGCAACAGGCACGTGCCCCCCACCCTGTCCTTTTCCACCAGCGCCACGGACAAGCCGAAGTTGTGGGCGTAAAGGGCGGCTGCGTACCCGCCCGGACCACCACCCAAGATGACGACGTCGTACACGAATCCTCCGTCTGCTGCTCGAATGTGGCCAGCCTAGTGTCGCGTCGTTCGGACGATTCTCGGCGACGACGGTTGCCGGGTATTCTCCGCGCCATGCAGACCCGGTACCTGCTGATGTGGTCGATGGTGCTCCTGTTTCTCATTCTCGGCGCTTCGGCCTACAAGTTCCTGGTCCAATTCTGAGGAAGAATTCGTGACAGATGTCGGTTGTGTGAAGCGATGGAACTGAATCTGACGGATGAAGCGGTCGAGCTTGCCCGACGCAGGGGCGGCGTCATCGCGGTCGACTTCATCCCGCCGATCAGCTGAGGCGGCACCCTCGAGGTGTCGGTCGACACCTACCTCAAGGGCAAGAACCTGGAGCCGTACCGAACGGTCACCGATGGCGACATCACGGTTCACGTTGCTCCGGCGCTGACGCAGTGGGCTCGCACCACCACCATCGATGCGGTCCGGCGCCTCGGCCGCAATCGCTTCGCGGTCCGGGCGGAGCACCGCCACCAACCCACCTGACGGCATTGATCCGAGCCGGTCGGCTCGCCGCCCGCCCATCCGCCGCGATCTATCCCACGACCACCGCCTCGCCGCCGAGAACCTTTTCTATCCTCGTTCCCGGCTCACGGACGGTCGACACGAGGGCCACACCCGACACGTCCAATGCGTGCGGAGCCGACGAATAGTTGACGACGACTCGCACCTCCCTGTCCTCATGCCTCCTCCGAAACGCGAAGACATCGGTCGGCGTCGAGAGCATGTCGAGCTCGCCGAGCTGGAGGGCAGGCGATTCACGGCGTACGGTCAGCAAACGCCGGTAGAGCTCGAGCATCGATCCGGGCTCGTCCAACTGGGCCTCGACGTTTCGGCGGCCCCGATCCGGGCCCTGCGGCAACCACGTCGTCGCCGCCGCCGAGAACCCCGTCGAGTCGTCCCACTGCATGGGTGTTCGGCAGCCATCCCTGCTCAAGCCCGGTACGCGCTTGCCCCAGGGGTCCTGCTGCCTGTCGGGTGGGACCTCTGCCTCCAGCATCCCCACCTCGTCTCCGTAGTACATCGTGGGGGTTCCCCTCAGGGTGAGGAGGAGCACGGCTGCGCGGCGGGCTCCGTCGTCGCCGAGTCGGGTCGCCACGCGAGCTTCGTCGTGATTGCCCCACACGTAGTTGGGCCAGCCGCCAGCCGGGGTGACAGCCTCGACGGCCTTCACGACCTCGGCGACTCCTTGCGCGGCGTCGCCGGCCTTGAGGAGAGCGAAATTGAAGGGCATCGAGAGGCCCCTTCCCTCGCCGTAGTAGTGGGCCCACCGTTTCCAGTCGAACTCATGGATCTCGGCGATGGTGAACCGGTCGCCGGGATACTCGGCCACAACCGCCCCGATCTCCTCGAAGAGCCCATGGATGTCCCGGTGGCCCATGTCGTACACGTGCTCCTGCGAGTCGAACGCCCCGAGGTCCTTGTGGTAGATGCCGGGTCCCGTGCGGAGAGGGTTCGAGCGCATGAGGGGATCTTTCATCATGAAGAGGGGGACGTCTATGCGGAACCCGTCGACGCCGCGATCGAGCCAGAAGCGCAGCGTGTCGAGCATCGCTGCCTTGACTTCGGGGTTCCGCCAGTTGATGTCGGGCTGCTCTCGGAGAAACGAGTGCAAGTAGTACTGTCCGGACGATTCGTCGAACTCCCAAGCCGATCCACCGAACACGCTGAGCCAGTTGTTGGGCGGACCGCCGTCGGAGGTCGGGTCGCTCCACACGTACCAGTCCCTCTTGGTGCTGTGGCGCGATGACCGCGACTCAACGAACCAGGGATGCTGATCCGAACTGTGATTCGGAACCCAGTCGATGATGACGCGCAGTCCCGCAGCGTGACAGCCGTCCAGGAGTCGCTGGAAGCCATCGAGGGTGCCATAGGTCGGGTCGACGTCGGTGTAGTCGGCGACGTCGTACCCGAAGTCGGCCTGTGGCGAAGGGTAGAACGGCGAGATCCATATGGCGTCGACTCCGAGCATGTCGGCCAGGTAGGGGATTCGCTGCCGGATGCCCTCCAGGTCTCCTACTCCGTCACCGTCCGAGTCCTGAAACGAGCGCGGGTACACCTGATAGATGACGGCGGTCTTCCACCACGGCTCGCGCATCGCCACAACCTAGCGTCGGCGCCCGCTCGATCGATCCGAGACACAGGCTCAGAAGGAGCGCTCACCTCGGATGAGGGCGAGCGGCGTCATGACGATGAGGTACGCATCGAGCCACACGGACTGACAGCCGACGTAGAGCAGATCGAGGCGCATCCGCTCGTCGAAGGTGGTCTCCATCTTGCGAAAAACCTGCCACAGGCCGGTGACTCCCGGTCGCACCGAGTTGCGATGACGAATCTCGTCGGCTCCCAGCACGGCCATCTCCTCCTCGACGAGTGGCCGAGGACCCACCAACGACATCGAACCCGCCAGCACGTTGAAGAGCTGAGGCAGCTCGTCCATCCCTGTGCGACGAATGAACTTGCCGACCGATGTGAGACGCGGATCATTGGGCGACTTGTACGCAGGGGCACCCACCCGGTTCTCGTCGGCCTCGATGAACCGCGCCAGCTCATCAGCGTCGACGTCATCGCGCATCGAGCGGAATTTCCAGACCATGAGGTCCATCCCGTCACGGCCAATGCGCCGGTGTCGGAAGAAGACCGGCCCCGGCGATGTGGCTTTCACTGCGATCGCCAACGGAATCATCAGCGGCGCCGCCGCCAGCAAGATGGCTACGGAGACGACGACATCCACGCTCCGCTTTATCGCCTGCCGTGCCCGATGGCCCAACGCCGTTTCAGCCGTCCGCGTACGTAGGCGCAGCTCCTTGGAACCGACCATCGAGAATGGCAAATGAAGTGTCACTGACTTGTTTCCTGTCGGGTCGGTCAGATCGACCCGCAGCTCGTCACCCGCCCGAGTGGTGTGCCCTTCCATAGCACGAGAGGGCGACCTCAACCAAGGTCCCGCTACCACAATGCCTCCCAGCATTTAGCTCCCCACCAAGCACCCAGTACCCCTTTCCCCCTTGTTCCCTTTCGCACCGGCCGTGCGGTCCGGGTATCGCTTGGCTATGTACGCACGCCACTCTACACCCCCCAACACGTGCTGTGGTCGCATGAATTTCGCGCGTGGTCAACGGTACGGACATCGGTCGGTAATCACCACACTCCGTAAGAGAAGAGGGCAAGAAAGCCACTCTGGGAGTTGGCATCGCTCAGCGCGTTGACAAGGTGGCCAAACAACCGGCGGCGTACGGCCGGGCCTAACCTGGCCCATGCATGATCGACACTTCGAACACCGAGTGGTACCGGGACGCCATCATCTACGAGACGCACGTGCGAGCCTTCCAAGACTCCAACGGTGATGGGATCGGAGATTTCGCCGGCCTCACCGCCCGCCTCGATTACATCCAACAGCTCGGTGTCACGGCGATCTGGCTGCTCCCCTTCTACCCGTCGCCCCTGCGGGACGACGGGTACGACATCGCCGATTATCTCGACGTGCATCCCAGCTACGGGACCCTCGCCGACTTCGAGACCTTCCTCAGCGAAGCGCACGCACGGGGAATGCGAGTGATCACCGAGCTCGTGATCAATCACACCTCGGACCAACATCCGTGGTTTCAACGAGCCCGCCGGGCACCTGTCGGATCACCGGAGCGGGATTTCTACGTGTGGAGCGACACGGCCGATCGGTACAAAGACGTGAGGATCATCTTCCAGGACACCGAAACCTCCAACTGGGCGTGGGACCCCGTGGCGGGCGCCTACTACTGGCATCGGTTCTTCTCGCATCAACCCGACTTGAACTACGACAACCCGGCGGTGCTCGCCGCCGTCCTGGATGTGCTCGACTTCTGGTTGGACCTGGGCGTGGACGGGTTGCGTCTCGACGCGATTCCCTACCTCTTCGAACGAGAAGGCACCAACGGAGAGAACCTGCCCGAGACCCACGCCGTCCTCAAACGAATTCGCGCACACGTCGACGAGCACTACGACGATCGACTCCTTCTGGCAGAAGCCAACCAATGGCCCGAAGACGCCGTCGAGTACTTCGGCGATGGCGACGAATGCCACATGTCGTTTCACTTTCCCCTCATGCCTCGCCTCTACTTGGCGCTCCATTCGGGTCAGCGCCTACCGATCGTCGACATCCTCGAGCAGACCCCCGACCTGCCGGAAGGAGCGCAGTGGGCGACGTTCCTACGCAACCACGATGAACTGACGCTCGAGATGGTCACTGGCGAAGAACGAGAGCAGCTCTGGCATGTCTACGCCCCCGACCGCCGGGCCCGACTGAACCTGGGAATCAGACGCCGGCTGGCGCCCTTGCTCGGCAACGATCGGCGGCGCCTCGAGTTGATGCACGGTCTCCTGTTGTCGATGGGGGGCACTCCCGTGCTCTATTACGGCGACGAGCTGGGCATGGGCGACAACATATTCTTGGCCGACCGGGACGGGGTCCGTACACCGATGCAATGGAGCAGCGATCGCAACGCCGGATTCTCCACGGCCAATCCCCAATCGCTCTACCTACCCGTGATCATCGATCCCGAGTTCCACTACGAGACCGTCAATGTGGAAGCGCAGCAAGGGAACCCGAACTCGTTCCTGTGGTGGGTTCGGCGCATGCTGCTCATCCGCCGACGACACCCCGTCTTCGGCCGAGGCAGCCTGGAGCTGCTGAGCCCCGCCAACCCCCACGTGCTCGCATTCTTGCGCCGTTTCGAGAACGAGACGGTGCTCGTCGTTGCCAACCTCTCGAGCCAGGCCCAATACGTCGAACTCGACCTCGCCGAGTTCAACGGCGCCGCGCCTGTCGAGTTGATCGGCGGCACGCACTTCCCGCCCATCGGCGAGCTTCCCTATCT
Organism: Acidimicrobiia bacterium; assembly: GCA_041586155.1. Classification (GTDB taxonomy): domain Bacteria; phylum Actinomycetota; class Acidimicrobiia; order Spongiisociales; family JAENVV01; genus JBFGJH01. The sequence continues at coordinate 54,638 of JBFHAT010000014.1, read as the reverse complement.
CCTGACACTCGGACCTCACGCCTTCTTCTGGTTCGAGCTCGAACCCACCGACGAACCGTCCCACCACGACGCTCCCATCGATCTCGACGATCGGCTCGACGCACTGATCGGGGGCGAGCACCCGATCCTCCTGGCGATCAGCCGCTACCTCGATGAGCAGCCCTGGTATCGGGCGAGTGGCACCGGCCTCCTCGGACTCAAGGACGCGGTATCGATCGGTGACCAGGACGCCTCTCCCCGCTGGTGGCTCACCGTCTTGGAACGCCCCGGCACCAGCGGCCAACCGGCGACATATGCGCTCCCTGTGGGACTCGTGACCAACGGCGACGAAGCCTCGACGCGTGGCCCGCGCATCGCCGACGTCACCTGGAGAGGAGGCCCAGGCGCCTTGTTCGATGCGACCGGTGACGGCGAGTTTCATCGCTCACTGCTCGGCGATCTGGCCGCCACCGGCACGATCACCGCCAACCGTGGCGTGCTCGAGGTGTCCTTGCACGCCGAGGACGATCGCCTGCTCGATCATGACACGCCTCCCGGTCTCCTGTCCCGTCGCGATGGCACCGCCCTCTTCGCACTGGACGAGCGAGCGGCTCTACGCGTCCTCTGCGAACTCGAGCCCGGCGCCAACCCCGGTGTCGAATTGCGAGCTCATTTGAGCGAGCGCACGTCACCTCCGGTCGTCGCCCCCATCACCGGGTGGATCGATTACGCGTCGGATGAGCGCTTCACCGTTGGCGTCTTCGAGGCGAGGGGCAAGACGCTGACCAGCGCACGAGAGCTGTTCGAAGGGTTCGCCGCCGCCGACATCGGCCGGGGACCTGCGCCGTCACCCGAGACGTCTGCGGCGGCGGAACAACTGGCCGACACGGTTGCGACCGCCCACGTCGTGCTAGCCGCACCGAGTGAGGACCCGTCGTTGGCGCCCGAGCCCATGACGTCACTCGGCCAGCGGGCGCTCTACCAGAGCTTGCGGACCTCGATCTCCGAAGCACTGGTCACCATCGCCCGGGCGGACGGCGGCCGATTTGCAGACCAGTTGGCCGGCGTCGTTCGCCGTCGTGGGGATCTCCTGGCAGAGCTCCAACCACTGCTCGATCGCCCGATTCGGACGCTCCTGACGCGGGTGCACGGCGACCTGCGGCTCGATGCCCTCTCGTGGGACGGCGGTCGCTTCACGATCCATGATTTGTCGGGCGATCGGTCTCTGCGCCCCGCCCAACGGCGCCTCAAGCGCAGCCCGCTCCAGGATGTCGCCCAATTGACGCGTTCGCTCGACTACGCGGCGATGCGCGTCCAGCACGAGGCGCCCGAGCCAGAGGCGAGCTCGCGGGCTCGCAGTTGGTCAGCCGGCGTGCAACAGGCCGTGATCGAGCGGTATCTGGGCCGGATGTCGGCGACCTCTGCTCTCCCCGAAGACCCGGCGGACGTGGCCCTTCTGTTGCGCGTGTTCACGCTGGCCCGAGCAGTCCATGAACTCAGGTGGGAGATCACCCACCGGCCGCAGTGGGTCCCAATCGCCTTGGACGGCCTCAACGCCCTCCTCGACCAACCTCCGGCCGACTAGATCGCGCCGATCGTAGCTGGCGGGCGTCCGCCAGCGCCGCCAGGAACAAGCCGACCGCGGACGGATCTTCGAGCCGATGCCCGGCGATCGTCTCCCCTGGCCCGACCTTCACTCCGACATCATCGGGGCCCAAGACCTCGAAGGCGTCCTCGTCGGTGACATCGTCTCCCAGGTACACGACGAGCGTGGGAGCCAGTCGCCGGCGCAGCGAGAGAATCGCGTCGCCCTTGGTCGCAGCTCGCACCATCAGCTCGACGACGTCCTTGCCACGCACCACCTTGTGCGGCCAGCGCGCAACGATCTCTTCGACTGCGGCGCTCGCCCGGTCCCGGTGGGGTCCTGGCACGCGTCGATAGTGGGCGGCGACCGAAAACGGCTTGTCCTCGACGTGCGCTCCCGGGATCCCAGACATCGCCTGCACGAGTCGGGAGCGAAAGGTTTGCAGCAGCCGTCGCTCGGCGGCCGTCGGGGCGCCCGCCTCCAACTCGGCGCCGTGGGATCCGGCCAGCATGAAGTCGTCGTGCGGCCCGAGCAGGCGGCGGAGGACCGCGAGATCTCTGCCGGACACGACGGCGACATGTGTCTGCCCGCAGTGTGCGAGTCGCTGCAAAGCTTCGATGGACGCGGGTTGGGGCCGGGCGTCGTTCGGATCGTCGACGAGAGGAGCAAGCACCCCGTCGAAATCGCTCGCCACCAGCAACCGCTCGGCCGCGGCCAGGCGGGCGACGGCGGCTTCGATCACACCCCGAGCGCTTCCAGGCATTCCTCTGCCCACCTGAAGACGTCCCACCTCCGTACGGTTCGCCTCAAGGCTCTCATCCGCCGTCCGGCTTCGTCGGGCTGCATGGCGACCGCTCGCAGCAGCGTGTCGGCGACGGCATCGACGTCGTGGGGGTTGACGATCAGCGCCGACCGCAGCTGCTCGGCGGCGCCGGCGAACTCGCTGAGCACCAGCACACCGCTGTTGTCCACCCGAGACGCCACGTACTCCTTCGCTACCAGGTTCATTCCGTCTCGGAGCGGCGTCACGAGCATCACGTCGGCGGCCACGTAGTACGCCACCAATTCGGGGAGCGGCAAGCTGCGGTAGAGATAGTGCACAGGCGACCAACCCGGCCTTGCGTTGGTGCTGTTGATCCGGCCGACGGCGGCATCGATGCTCGCCCGAAGCTCGGCGTACGCCGGCACCGCTTCACGGCTGGGCACGGCAACCTGCACGAACTCGTAGCGAACGTCCGCGTGACGGGTCCGATCGAGCAGCGTGTCGATCGCCTCGAGCCTCACGTCGATGCCCTTCGTGTAGTCGAGGCGGTCGACCCCGAGGATCACCTTGTCGGGATGGCCCATCGCAGACCTCAAGTCGGCGGCTTGTTGCTGAACCTGTTCCGACCGTGCCAAGGCTCGGAACTCCCCGACGTCGATGCCGATCGGCGCTCTCTGGACCACCACCTCACGTCCCCCCACCGCCAAACGACCGCGAGCGGGAGAGTCGGCCTCGCCGATGCGCCTCGCCGCCCTGATGAAGTTCTCAGCGCTTCGCCGAGTCTGGAACGAGACGACATCCGCGCCCAGGAGACCGTCGATGATCTCACGTCGCCATGGCAAACGGGCGAAGAGCTCGATGGGCGGAAACGGAATATGGAGGTAGAAGCCGATGCGGGCTCCGGGCCGCTCCTCCCTGATCATCTGTGGCACCAGCTGCAGCTGATAGTCCTGGACCCATGCCACGGCGCTCGGCCCCATGGCCTCGAGCACGCGGGCGGCGTAGCGCCGGTTGACCTCCTGATAGGAACGCCACCAGTGGCGGTGGAAGGAGGGCGTAACCACCGCGTCGTGATAGAGGGGCCACAGCGTTGCGTTGCAGAATCCGTAGTAGAAGTCGTCGAGCTCTTCCACTGAAATCGGCACCGGAATCTGATCGATCCCGCCGTGGGAGAACGGCTGGAGATCGTTGTCTCCGGGCCCAGCCCATCCAACCCATGCTCCCGATCTGGCCTGCAGGATGGGAACGAGGGCCCGAACCAGCCCTCCGGGGCTGGTTACCCAGTCGTCCCCCACCCGCTGAACCGGAAGCCGGTTCGCGGCCAACACAAACTCAGTCAAGCGGCCACCCTAGCCCCGCCATCGACCCTGGGGCTTGCGCCGCAGCGCCTTGGTCTCGCTACGGGCGCGCTTGTCGGCGAGCCGCCGCCGCTTGGACGCCCTGGTGGGCTTGGTGGCTTTCCGGCGGCGAGGCTCGATCATCGCATCCTCCAACCTGGCGGCGAGCCGCTTGCGTGCCAGCTGGCGATTGCGCCACTGGCTACGGGATTCGTCGACAGTGACCAGCACATGGGGCCCACCCAACCGCTCCGCCAGCAGCGCCTTGACTTCGGGGGGGAACGCCACGCTGGATTCGATGTCGAAACGAAGTTCGGCGCGGGTATGAGCACGGTTGGCATGCTGTCCCCCGGGCCCGCCGGTGGGACCGAACGTCCAGTCGAGCTCACCATCGGGGATGAGGTAGCCACGGACTTCGAGACCGTCGGCGGTCATGACGCCGCCAGCCGCCGAACCGCAGTGCGGTCGACCTTTCCCAACGGCGTCCGTGGCAGCGCATCGACGACGACCCATCGCTTCGGGACCTTGAAACCGGCGAGGGTTGCCCGGACGCGGTCCTCGATGTCGCGTACCGACCGCGCAGTGGCGATGACTGCGACGATGGCTTCGCCCCACTCGTCCGACGGTGTTCCGACCACGGCCACCTCGGCGACGTCGTCGACTGCGCGGATGGCCGCCTCCACTTCGGCCGGCATGACATTCTCCCCGCCGGTGATGATCAGGTCGGAGCGGCGGCCATGTACCCGCAGGTAGCCCTGCTCGTCAAGCGTGCCGAGGTCGCCTGTGGCGAACCACCGGTGAGGCTCTCGCCACGGCCCTCCGACGTAGCCGGGCGCGACCATCGCTCCACGCACCTCGATCTCCCCGTCGGCGGAGATACGGATCTCGGCGCCGGGCAACGCCACGACGCGACGGCGTGGGCCGTCACCGAGTGGCGCCGCGGCGATCTGGCTGGCGGTCTCGGTCATCCCGTACGTGGACAGCACCGGAATGCCTGCACCGGCCGCGTCGATCAGCACACGCTCCGAGGTGGGCCCCCCGCCGACGAGCACTCCGCGCAAGCCGCGGGAGCCGGCAAAACCGGCGCTCAGGATCGGCGGCAGCATCGAGCCGACCAACGACGCCAGTGTCACGGCCTCGAGATCATGCGCCGTGCGGGAACCATCGAACCTGTCTCGCAGCACGACCTCCGACCCGGCGAGTGCCGAGCGGACCACGATCGAGATGCCGGCGATGTGGAAGAGTGGCAGCACGGTCAGCCAGCGGTCGTCGGTGCGTTGCCGCATATGACGAATCGACGCATCGGCCGAAGCCAGCAGATTGGCGGCCGTCAGGACAACGAGCCGCGGTTGTCCGCTCGTCCCGGAGGTCGACATGATGAGCGCGGGACGGCCCCCACCGGCGGGCTGGAGGTCGTCGGCGGTTTGGAGTCCTTCGGTGCGGGTGAAGAAGCTTCCGTCACTCAGCCGAAGCGCCCCTGTGCGAGCCACCTGCAGGTCACGCTCGCTTTCGGTGGCTCGCACGTTCAGCAGCTGGACCGCGACCCCGGCCCGCCAAAGCGCCAGCACATCGACCACCGACGCCACATCGTTCTGCGGCGCGACCGCGACCACCGCACCGTCGAGGTGCGGTCCGAATTCGGCGGCCCGTCGATCAACGAGCGCGTCGACATCGCGAAAGGTGTACACCGAGCCTTGGTCGCTCAGGAAGGGCGCTTCGGACGCTCGGTGGCGGGTGAGCGGGTCGAAGGGGGCTGTCATCCGGTCACTACAGTATCGGCGTCGCCCAGGAAGGACGTAGATGGTCTCCGAGCTGTTCGATCCAGAGGCTTGGACGGAAGTCTCGGGCTTCGACTTCACCGACATCACGTACCACCGCTCGACGAGCGACGGGATCGTGCGAGTCGCGTTCGATCGTCCAGATGTTCGCAACGCCTTTCGCCCACATACCGTGGACGAGCTGTATCGCGCACTCGATCACGCTCGTATGTCTCCTGACGTAGGTGTCGTTCTCCTCACCGGCAACGGGCCGTCACCCAAAGACGGCGGCTGGGCCTTCTGCTCGGGCGGCGACCAGCGGATCCGGGGCAGAGACGGGTACCAGTACGACGACGGTGCCGACGGCCTTGGCCGGCTGCATATCCTGGAGGTGCAGCGGCTGATCCGGTTCATGCCCAAGGTGGTCGTGGCGGTGGTTCCCGGATGGGCGGTGGGTGGCGGTCACAGCTTGCACGTCGTGTGCGACCTGACGATTGCCAGCATCGAACACGCCAAGTTCAAACAGACCGACCCCGACGTCGCCAGCTTCGACTCCGGATTCGGATCCGCGCTTCTGGCTCGACAGATGGGACAGAAGCGGGCTCGAGAGCTGTTCTTCCTCGGCTTCGACTACTCCGCAGAGGAGGCCGTGGAGATGGGAATGGCGAACGCTGCCGTTCCCCACGACGAGCTGGAGCGCACGGCGCTGGATTGGGGCCGCACCATCCTGTCGAAGAGCCCCACCGCCATCAGGATGTTGAAGTACGGCTTCAACCTCGCCGACGATGGTCTGGTCGGCCAGCAGCTCTTCGCCGGGGAGGCCACCCGCCTGGCCTATGGCACGCCCGAAGCCGAGGAGGGCAGGAACGCCTTTTTGGAGAAGCGCCCCCGCGATTTCTCGAGCTACCCCTGGCATTACTGATGCGGCGCCACTGGGTGGCGGCGGCCCGGCCGGGCACGTTGCCCGCAGCGGTGGTGCCGGTGTTGGTCGGTTCGGGCTTGGCGGCGGGCGATGGGGCATTCCGCTGGGACGCAGCGGCGGCGGCGCTGGTCGCGGCTCTGGCGATCCAGGTTGCAGCCAACTTCGCCAACGACGTGTCCGACGCCAGACGGGGCGCAGATTCGCCGGATCGGCTGGGCCCGCCCCGGGCCGTCGCCGGCGGCGTGATCTCCGCCGAAGCGATGTGGATCGCCACGGCGATTGCAGTGGCGGTGGGAGCCGCCGCTGGGGCGGTGTTGTATGTCATCGCCGGTCCGCTCGTGATCGTGATCGGGGTTGCATCGACGCTGGCGATGCTCGGTTACGTCGGCGGACCGATTCCGTACGGATATCGCGGCCTCGGCGAGGTGTTCGTGTTCGTGTTCTTCGGCGTGATCGCAACGGTCGGCACGCGCTTCGTCCATGACGGCACCGCTCCCATGGGAGCGTGGCTGCTGGCCATCCCGGTGGGCCTGCCCGTCACCGCCATCCTGGTGGCCAACAACCTCCGCGACATCGACACCGACGCCGCAGCCGGGAAGCGGACCTTGGCGGTCATTCTCGGTCGGGATCGGACGCGGATTCTGTTCGCCACGCTGCTGTGGGGAGCGTTCGCAGCGCTGTTCCTTCTCGTTGTGACCGGGCTGGTGCCGCTTGCCTCCGGCATCGCTCTCTTCTGGGCCCCATGGGCGGCACCGCTCATCAGATCGGCGTCATCGACCACCGAGGGCCCGAAGCTCATCAGTGTGCTCAAGGGGACGAGCCGCCTCCATCTGCTGATGGGCTTGTCCATGGCGGTGGGGGCGGCCCTCGGCTGACCGGACGACTCACGAGTGCAGGTATGGTGATCACGTGAACGCCAGCGACGCTATCGCGGCGCGGCTCCAGACGGATGAGCGGGTGGAGTCGTCGACGATGATGGGATTTCCTTGCTTGCGACTGGACGGCTCGTTCGTCGCCATGGCCGACGCGACCGTCGACGCGCTCATCTTCAAACTGCCGGAGCAGCGGGTCGCCGAGCTGATCGACGACGGTGCGGGTGATCCATTCGCTCCGAGTGGAAAGGTGTTTCGCGAATGGGTGAGCGTCCCGGCGCTCGAATCGGCCCGATGGGAATCACTGCTCGACGAGGCGATCTCCTACGCCACCTGTTAGTCGACCGTCTCGCGCCATACGGCCGCTACCAGTTCCGGAGCTTCTGCCGGAACCGCATGGCCGACGCCGGGTGCGATGCGCAGGTCTGCATGAGGGATGTGCTCGGCGAGCGTGACCGCATGATCGACGTATCGCTCGTCCCGCTCGCCGGCGAGGATCGTCACCGGCATCGCCAAGGCTCCCAGTCGATCGGTCAGATCGGGCATCGCGCCCAGACCGTAACCCCTGAGGGCGGCCGCCAGTCCGGCGGGATCGGACACCAGCCGACGCAGGCGGTCTCTTGCCTGCCACTCCTCGCTCCGCAGTTTGCGCAGCGAATCGAACATTGGCTGCGCCAGCCACTGGTCGATGAATCGCTCCGCGCCGAGCGCGCCGATCTCGTCGGCCAGTCGCTCATCTGACCGCCGCCGCTCTGCTCTTTCTTCCGGATCGGAGAGTCCGGCGGACGCCGAGATGAGCACGAGGTGACGAATCGATCCGGGTCGGTCCAGCGCCACCCCCAGCGCGACTCGTCCACCCTGGCTGTAACCGACGAGTGTCGTCGGCTTGGGGCCCAACACTGTGGCGACGGCGTCGAGCGGTCCCCGCCAAGTCGTGTCGGCGGGCCAGGCGGAACCGTGCCCAGGCAGGTCGGGCACGACTGCGCCGAGTCCGCTCAGCTGGGCGATTTCTTCCCATACGCCGCCCGTCTGCGTGAAGCCATGCAGTGCGGTCACTTCGATGGGGCCAGTTCCTACGACCGGGATGAGAACCTGCGACATGTCGGTATCCTTCTTCCCCAACGTGGCGAATCCAAACTATCTCTTCGCCGATTCCCTGGCGGCCACGATGGCCCAGCTCGGGGTCAGCCAGGCGGTGATCACCCCCGGATCGCGCAACACGCCGTTGGCAATCGCCTTCGCGGAGCGACCCGACATATCCCATAGCGTGCACCTCGACGAGCGCTCAGCTGCGTTTTTCGCTTTGGGCGCGGCCAAGGCGACCGGTTCGCCTGCCGTGCTCATCTGCACGTCGGGCACCGCGGCGGCGGAGTACACGCCCGCCGTCCACGAGGCGGCCATGGCCCGCGTGCCATTGGTGGTGATCACTGCGGATCGGCCCCCAGAGCTGCGTGATGTCTCCGCCCCTCAGGCGATCGACCAACGGAATCTGTACGCGGGCGCCGTCAAATGGTCGCACGAACTCGCCACCCCCCAGGCAGGCCTCGAATCATATGTGTGCCGGGTGGGGGCCCAGGCATGGACGTCCGCCCTCGAAGCGCCGGCAGGTCCGGTCCACATCAACGTCCCGCTCCGAGAACCGCTGTCGCCGATGGATCGGGTGATACCCGTGGAGGCCCCGATCCCCCAAGTGAGGTTGTCTCGGCCGGTAGCACTGCCAGCCGACGTCAAGGAGCTGGCCGCATCCCTCAGCGACGGCCGCACCCTGCTCGTGGCCGGGCCCAGTGCCAAGCCGACCCCCGGGATCCTCGCGCTCGCCGAGTCGATCGGGGCTCCCGTGTTCGCCGATCCCCTATCGAACCTCCGCCGCGGGCATTCCCACGTCGTTTGCACCGGCGACACGCTGGCTCGTTGCGGGCTCTTGGACGGCGACCTCCGCCCCGACCGGGTCATTCGATTCGGCGCTCCGCCGACGTCGAAAGCATTAGGCCAGTGGCTTGCGGCCAACCCGGCCGTGGCCCAGATCTTGATCGACCATGGTGGATGGCGAGCGCCTGAGGCGGTCCCCATCACGGCCGTGCGCGCCGATCCTGAAGCCACCGCTACGTCACTTGCCGAGCTGGCCACCGCCCATCCGGGACACCTCGAGGCGTGGCAGGCGGCCGATGCGACCGTGAGGCAGGCGTGGCGTTCGCTCCCCTTTCCATCCGAGCCGGAAATCGTCAGGCTTCTCGACCAGGGGTTGCCGGGGGGAGGATCTCTCTGGGTCGCGTCGTCCATGCCCATCCGCGATGTCGACTCGTTCTGGGAGGGCCGCGAGGACGCGCCTGCGCTGCGGGCCAACCGGGGCGCCAACGGCATCGACGGGTTGATCTCGACTGCACTCGGATCGGCCGTCGCCACGGGCGGGGCGACTTCTGTGCTCACCGGTGACCTGTCGCTGCTTCACGACCTCACCGCGCTCGTCACCGCCAAGCGGCTCGGCGTGGATCTCACCATCGTCCTCGTGGACAACAACGGGGGCGGGATCTTCCATTTTTTGCCTCAGGCCGATCATCCCGAGTTCTTCGAAGAGCTCCTCGTCGCTCCCCACGACCAGGATCTGGGGGCGCTGCTGCGAGGTTTCGATGTGGACGTTGGCTTCTTCGAGGAATCCGACGACTTTCGACAGGCCGTGTCCGAGCCTGCAAAGGGAGTCCGGGTGCTGGGCGTCCGCACCGAACGCTCCGCCAACCACGCCCTGCATCAAGACCTCTTGTCGGCGGCAGCAGCGGCGCTCGCTACGACTCGGTGAGCAGCTCCAGCATCGGCCGGAACTTGAGGCGGGTCTCGTCCAGCTCGGCAGACGGTTCTGAGTCAGCCACGATCCCCGCTCCGGCGTAGAGCCAAGCCCGGTCACCCCGCAAGAGCGCACAGCGCAATGCCAAGGCGATGACCCCGTCACCCCCGGTCGATGCCCACCCGACTCCTCCTGCGTACCAGCCGCGGTCGAACCCTTCTGACTTGCGGATGAAGGCAAGAGCGTCGCCGTGTGGTGTGCCGCCGACCGCCGGCGTGGGATGGATGACCCCGGCAAGGTCGAGTACGGTCTGCTGCCCGCCGATCCGCCCGGCGATCTCGGTCGAGAGGTGTTGGACGTTGGTCAGTTTGCGGAGGGATGGCACGCGGTCGACGCTCAGCTCCGCGACGATGGGCTCGAGGCGCGCAACGATGTCGTCGACCACGGCCCGGTGTTCTTCTCGGTCCTTCGAGCTGGCCATGAGCGCTTCCCCGATGGCCTGATCGGCGTCTTCGCCGACTCCTCGAGGCGCAGATCCGGCCAAGGGATGCGAGCGGAGTCGGTCGCCCTGTTTGGCCATGAGCAGCTCGGGAGAGGCGCCCACGAACGTCGCCGCGCCTTGTTGCCAGCCGTAGACGAAGCACGAGGCATAGTCGGTACGAAGCCGCCGCACCAGGTCGAATGGCCGCACCGGCACGTCGGCGGTCACCCGCAGGGATCTGGCCAACACCACCTTGTGAAATGCGCCGACCTTGATGGCTTCCACTGCATCGGCCACCGATGCTTCCCACGTTCCCGGCGAGGGCGAGGATTCGATCGTGTGGTCAGCTGCCCGCGGGCGGCGGTCTTGGCGTTCGGCGGGGAGCTGTCGCAGCAGCGCCAGTGCTTCGAAGTTGGCTGCCCCAGGTGCAAGCGTGACGAACAGACGCGTCTGCGTTCCCGTGCGCCGTACAGCGATCATCGGAACAACCGCGCTCGAGGCATTGAAGCCGTCCCACTCCGGTCGCACCGCGCCACTCTCATCGAACGCGAATCCGACCAGCACCGGCACATCATCCGGGATCGGGATGCCGCTCACTGCTTCGGACAGCTGCGCGAACCGCTCCTCGCCGTATGGTGCGTCCGTTCGCCACGCGGAGCCCAGTGCTGCGATCTCGTGGTCATCGTCACCGAAGTAGGCGGCGAAGCCGGTCAGGTGCGACCCGCAAGCGGCGAGGTCGAGGGGATCCAGACGAATCGGAATCGAGGCGCTTCTCATGCGATCCTGGGGCTGCGCCGCGAGCTGCGACGCGATGTCGTCGAGAACTGAGCGATCGATCAACACGGCGTACAGTCTATGAATCGGGCGGAGGAACGAGAAATCTAGGCGAGCACCCGCCCGACGGCTGTCGCAACGAGATCGGCCAGCGCGGCCGGGCGCTCCATCGGCACGGTGTGTCCGCTCTCTTCCACCACGACCCACTCGGCCGGACCGCCGAAGCGCTCCACCATTTGCGCCGTGAACGCCTCGTCATGAGTGTCCGAGTGCTCGCCGACGATCACGACCACCGGGCAGCGAACCTCGGCGAGCCGGTCCCATGCGCCGTGGGCGGTCGCTGCCGCGTACATGTCCGCCTCGTCATCTGGCCGGCACCTGATCTCCAGGCCATGCGGCGCCTGCATGAAACCACCATCGACATAGGCTTCGAGCGCTCGTGTGTCCCACCCGGCAAATGCGGGTTTCTCTGCGAAGTTGGCGAGGGCGTCGGCACGACCCGAGAACCAGGTGCGCCGCTTACGGGCCACGACGCTCATCGGCCCATCCTCGTCCCTTCGGTAGGGCCCGGGGAAGATGATCGGCTCGATGAGCACCAACAGGTCGAACAGGCCCGGTTCGGTCACCTCCGCCATGGCCAGAGTGGCGGCTCCCATCGAATGGCCGATCCCGACCCGTGGCGCCGGCGCCACCGAGGCAATGCGCACGACATCTTCGCTCAGGGCCCACCAGTCAACCGGCCGAGCCGCCGGCGGGCTGGAACCGTGCGACCGAAAGTCCCAAGCGAGAGCAGGAGCCTCTACATCGCACGAGCGAAGCTCCTCTATCAGCGGTCTCCACACCTCCTTGCAGAAGCCCGTGGCATGCGCCAGCAGCAGCGTGAATCCGGATGTTCCCGGCCACTCGACGGTGGCCAGGTCGCTCATCGGGCGTGGTGATCTTCGTAGCGGAAGAGGTTGATGAAGGAGCGCACCTCGTCCTGGGTGCTGTCAGACCAGTCGTCGAAGTACAACACCCGGGTCCAAGCGACCGCCGCGCCGAGGCGCGGCTGTCCGTCGGGGTCGACGATCCCGGTGTAGGCCGTCATCAACATTCGGTCATCGCCGACGTCGTCGACCATGGCCGCCATGCCGTCGGTGAGCTCGGGGCATTCCGCAGGGCAGTCGAAGGCGAGCACGATGCCCCCGTCTTCGAGATTGTGGACGAAGACTTCGGGCGGTATCGGCTCTTCGGAGACGCCCCACTGCGCCAAGCCGCCAATGTGGGGCCCCGACGATGGAGGGCTGCTGAGATAGGGCTCGTGCGGGTCCCCGGGATCGCTCAGGTGGAGGTTGCCCTGGTCCGGAAACACGATGCCAGGAGGAGGGGGCCGGGTGACGATGAACGCGATCAGGCCGGCTACCGCTGCGAGTGCCACCGCGACCCAGATGACGCTCTTGCGCCGCAACTCGGACTGTTTGGCGGCCTGTTTCTCCTCCGCTTTGCGGATTCGCTCCAGCTCGGCCCCGCGGCCGCGTGTCTGCGACATTCGACTCCTCGTGAAAACTCCGTCAGGGGAGGGTAGTTGACCCGGAGGGTTACCCGCCAGATGCCACGACCACGGCCGACACGACGCCGTCCAGCCTTCCGGTGAGTTCCTGCAGCAGCGAGCGGTCGGTTTCGGTCCCGATTGGACCGACGATCCTCACGACGCCGTCATGCACCTCGATGGTGAACTCGGCAGGGTCGCGGCCGAAGACACGACGGAGCACGTCTTGGGCGATCTCGTCCTCGATGACGTCGTCTGGCCGTGTGAATGCGTTGACGATGTCGGCCCGGCTGATGATCCCGATCAGCATGCCGGCATCGTCGACCACGGGAAGACGCTTGACACCCTCGTCGGCCATCATCCGCGCCGCCTCCGTGAGGCTCGCTTCAGGGTAGATCACCGTGGGCTCGGAGGTCATTGCTCCGCCAACCAGCGTGCTCGGCTGCTCGGCGGGCCGCTCGTCGAACACCGCCGCCAGCAGTCGGCCCCGCCGACCGGCTTCGCGGCGCAAGAAGTCGGCTTCGGTGATGATGCCGATCACGAGCCCGTCGTCGTCCAACACGGGTAGCCCGGAGACCTGGCGCTCGACCATCAACCGGGCGGCCTCCTTCAGCGTCGTGTCGGCTCGTACGGCCACGACGTCGAGAGCCATCAGATCGAGGACCTTCATGACCGATCGCCCGCCGACTCGACGATCGACCGGGGACTTCCGGCCAGCGACGGGATGTCGGCCAGCTCGGGCGACCATCCCTCGGCCACCGGCCGGATCCGAATTCTGGCATCGACCACGACGACTCCTTCGCCGGGAGCCAATACTTTCACAGGGTTCAGGTCCATCTCCGTCATCTCGGGCACTGCCTCGACGAGTCTCGATACTCGCAGCAACGCCTCACGGGTGGCGTCGACATCACCCGCCGGTACGTTGCGGTAGCCGGCCAGAAGCCTCGACGCTTTCACCTCGCTGATCATCTCCTCCGCCTCCAGGTCGGTGATCGGATTGATCCTGAATGTCACATCGCCGAGCAACTCCACGAATACACCTCCCAAGCCGAATACGAGCAACGACCCGAAACTGGGGTCTTCGGTCATGCCCACCAGCACTTCGTGATCTCCCCCGATCATCTCCTGCACCAACACACCTTCAGCCACACCGACTGCGTCCGTGACCTGGCGATATGCAGCGCGCACCGCTTCCTCACCCTCGACGTCCAGCACCACCCCTCCCACATCCGACTTGTGGAGCGCGTCATCGGATATGACCTTCATCGCAACGGCCGTCCCGATCTGCGCCGCGCCCGCAACCGCCGCATCCTCGCCGGTCGCCACGACCGAACGCGGCACTCGTAGTCCGGCCGCCGCCAGCAGCCGTTCGACCTCCGCTGCCTCCAGCCATCCTTCTCCACCTTCGAGTCGGGTCAGCGCCGCGTCGACCGTAGAACGCAACGCATCCAGGTCGAAGTCGGGGAACGTGGGAAACTCCCCCTGTGGTCTTGCTCGCCACTCGGCGTAGTCGGTGGCTTTGGCTACGGCACGGGCGGCATCCTCGGGGAACTGGTAGACGGGGATGGTCAGGCGATCGTCACTCAAGGATGCGGCCGTACCTCCGGCTTCCATGACCACTGCCGCCATCGTCTTCTGGCCGGCGAAGCGCCGACTCACCTTCATGACTTCCTCGGCGATGTCGTCGGCCCCGCTTTCGGTGGTCGGTATGTAGATCCCGATAACGCTGTCGACCTCGTCGCTCTCTCCGATGCATCCCAACGCATGGGCGTATTGAGCAGGCCCGGCCGACGCGATCAGGTCAACCGGATTCCGAATCGCCGCCTCGGCAGGTAAGCCTTCGGCGAGGGCGTCCTGCAGGGTCTTCGAGAACTCAGGAAGCTCGAGGCCGGCCGCTTCGATCGCGTCGGCAGCGAGGATCCCGGGTCCGCCGGCGTTCGTGACCACCGCAACTCGCCGGCCCGCAGGCAGCGGCTGGGAGGCGAGGAGCGAAGCAATGTCGAACAGCTCCTCCAATGTGTCTGTCCGTATCACACCGGTCTGCCGGAACAGTGCATCGACGGCTACATCAGTGGAGGCGAGCGCTCCGGTGTGACTGGAGGCGGCCCGAGATCCGGCGCTGGTGCGGCCTGACTTGACTGCCAGGATCGGCTTCTTGGCTGCGATACGCCGGGCGATACGTGAGAATCGGCGCGGGTTGCCGAACGATTCGAGGTACAGCACGATCACATCGGTTGCCGGATCATCTTCCCAGCTGAGGAGCAAGTCGTTGCCCGACACGTCGGCCTTGTTGCCGACCGAGACGAAGCTCGAGATACCGATGTTGTTGCGGCGGGCGTAGTCGAGGATGGCGATGCCGAGTGCGCCCGACTGAGACGACATGGCAATGTTGCCCCGGGGCGGAAAACGAGGCGCGAAGGTGGCGTTCAGCGAAACGGCGGGATCAGTGTTGAGCACCCCCATACAGTTGGGACCGACCATCCGCATACCGGCATTGCGCACCACATTCAGCAGCTCCTGCTCGCGAGCCTCGCCTTCGCCCCCCACCTCGGAGAATCCCGCCGAGATGACGACCAGGCCTCGCACCCGCTGCTCCCCGCATTGCCGGGCGACATCGAGCACGTACCGGGCCGGAACCGCAATGATGGCCAGGTCGACGGGTCCGGGCACGTCTCCGATCGTCGGGTAGGCGGTGAGACCCTGTACATGCTTGGCCTTGGGGTTGATGGGATACACCGTTCCGCCGAATCCGGCGGCCATCAGGTTGCGTAGCAGCCTCCCGCCGATGCTGGCGTCGTCGCGCGAGGCGCCCACCACGGCAATCGCCCGAGGGAAGAAGATGGGGAGGATGGAGGCGGCGATGGCCATCTGTTCACGCCTGTCCGAGGCCGAGCGGGCATCTTCGGACAAGGCAACTGGAAAGTCGACGTTGTACACGCCTTCCTCGAGGGTCCGGTGCAGCTCGTAGCCCGAGTTGCGAAAGACCCTCATCATCTGGAGGTTGTCGGGGAGCACGAAGGCGCGAAACTGCTCTACGCCGTGGGACCGGGCGTAGGCCGTCATCAGCTGGAGGAGCTGCGTGCCGATGCCTTTTCCCTGGTGATCGTCGGCGACGGCGAATGCCGTCTCGGCGGTGCCGACCTCCTGAGCGTCGTACCGACCGACCCCTACCATCATCTCGTCGAGGTAGACCACGAACGCCATCCGTGACTGGTAGTCGACGTTCGTGAAATACTCCACCTCTTCGTCGGTGAGGCGCGCCTTGGCTCGAAAGAACCGGAAGTAGCGCGACTCCACGCCGAGCCGGTCGAAGAAGTCGACCAGATCCGCGGCGTCGGACGGCTTGATGGGTCGAAATCGCCCGACCTCCCCGGTACGCAGAACCAGATCGAACTCATAGTCGGACGGATACATCGCCGGCAGTCTATTGCCTGGCTACGCGGCGATTGGCACGACACACTCACCGACCACGTACACTCACCACATGGATCGACTCGCGGTCGTGATCCTCGTCCGGCACGCACCTCACCTGGTCCCGCGCTGCTTGGACGCCATCGCCACCAATACCTCGCCAACCCACACCACGCAGGTGATCGAGTGGGGGGTAGGCGACGACGCGTTGGTGTCCGCCAATCTCTTTCGACGGGCGGTCGATCGAGCGACCGGTCCGATATGCATCGTCCATGACGACGCCGCAGTACCGGCCGGGTGGGCGGAGCAGCTATTGGGCACCCTCGACCGCAACGGCGGACTCGTGCTCTCTGCGGCCACCGCAGCGGACTCCGGGGCCGCCGCCCTCCCCGATACGGGAATCCGAGTGATCCAGCCCTTCCGCGAGCTCCCGTCCGCAGCGCTTGCGGTCGCAGAACCAGCAACCCTGGCGACCGTGGCGGGCTTCGATGGCCGGTTCTCCACTGCCCGTGCCGGCGACGCCGACCTCCTGTTCAAGCTGTGGTGCCACGGCCGTACCGTCACCGTCGACGAACACGTGCTCGTCGACCACGGAGGATGCGGCCGGCTGGAGCCGCTCCCGGAGCCGGTGCTCGCCGAGCGTGAAGCCGACTGGAGAGCGTTCACCGCCACATGGTCCGGCGCTACCCCCGGATCTGTTGCTGAGGCCGACCTCCCCCGTCTCCCGGAAGCTGCCACTGCGGCGGCGTGGATCGAGCGATGGTCAGAGGTGCGGATGCTTCGGCTGCGGGAGCGCCGCCGATTCGAGTCTGAGCGGGCAGAGTTGGAGCGAAGGGCTGAAGCGTCCGCCGGATCGACTCGCTGGCTGACCGCCGAGCGGGACTAGGCGTCGACGCCGGCCCAATCCAGGAACCGGTCGACGGGCCAAGTGTTGGCTACCTGTTCGGGACGAGCCCAACCGCGCTGGGCCTGCGCCACGCCCCAGCGGGTGTAACCCAACTCCCCGACCCGATGTGAGTCGGTGGACACGACGAACAACACGGGGCGCTCGCGCGCCCGTCGAATCAACTCCGCCGAGGCGTCGAGGCGAGCCAGGTTGCAGTTGATCTCCAGCGCGGTCGCGGTGGCTTCCGCCGCGACCAGCACCGCATCGACGTCGAAATCGATAGGAGGCCGCTTGCCGAGCATCCGACCTGACGGGTGGCCGATGACGTTCACAGAGGGATGCTCGAGGGCAGCCACGAGGCGAGCAGTCTGCGCCGAGGCGGGAAGATCGAAATGGGAGTGAACCGATGCCACACACCAGTCGTACCCGGCCAGAAACTCGGCGTCGTAGTCGAGGCTGCCATCGGGTCCGATGTTCAGCTCGACACCGTGCAGCAGCCGCATGGTGTCGTATCGGGCCTGCAGGCGGCGAACCCGGTCACGCTGCTCCAGCATCTCCTCGCGGCTGGCGCCGTTGATTGCAAGGTTCTCGGCGTGGTCGGTGATGGCGAGGTATTCGTATCCTCGGGCTGCCGCCGCAGCCACCATCTCCTCGAGTGGATCGTCACCGTCTCCGGACAGGTCGGTGTGCACATGGAGGTCCCCTCGGAGCTGATTGACGGTCAGGTACTCGAACTGGTCGTCCCTCGCGGCTGCGATCTCGCCGGTGTCCTCCCGCATGGCGGGCGGGATCCACTGGAGTCCGAGCGCCCGATAGATGCCCTCTTCGTTCTCCCCTGCTACTTGTTCTTCGTCCGTTCCGAGGGCGTACTCGTTCAACGTCCACTCGCGCTGAAGCGCAAGTTGCCGCAGCGCGATGTTGTGCGCCTTCGAACCCGTGAAATACAGCACGGCGGCGCCGAAGCTGGGAGGGTCGACCACGCGCACATCCACTTGCATGCCGCGCTGGGTGATGAACGTCGTCTTCGTCTCGCCCGCTGCGAGGACGCTACGCACGATCGGCAAGCCGGTGACCAGCTCGTTGACCTCCTGAGGCTTGCTGGTGGCGACCAGTATGTCGATATCGGCGATGGTCTCCCGAAGGCGACGGAGGCTCCCACAGATCTCGACGTCGGAGACGAACTGCGACTCCCGCAGTTCGTCGGCGATCCTCACGGCCTGTGCCATCGCCTCGGCGATCGGTACCCGCCGCTCCTTCCCGGTGGCACCCAGCCGCTCGAGAGATCGGGCGATCTTCTCCTCGGTCTTGGCCCCCAGCCCTGGAAGATCACGCACAGCCTGGTCGTCGAGCGCCCGCTTCAGGTCGTCCACCGTCTCGACGCCCAGGCCTTCACGGAGCTTCGCTGCGGTCTTGGCGCCGATGCCGGGAATGCGAACGACCTCGAGGAACTCGGGCGGGTACGAGGCC
This sequence comes from Acidimicrobiia bacterium, assembly GCA_041586155.1. Lineage (GTDB taxonomy): Bacteria > Actinomycetota > Acidimicrobiia > Spongiisociales > JAENVV01 > JBFGJH01. The sequence goes on along the minus strand of JBFHAT010000014.1, from coordinate 36,097 downwards.
CGCAGCCGCTCGAGCTTGTCGATTCGTCCGTGGTCGACGAACTCGCGGATCTTTGCTGCCGACGATTTGCCGACGCCGTCGACCTTGGTCAGCTCCGCCTCGGACATCGGGGCGACATCGGCCTCCAGCACGTCGAGCGCTCGCCCGGCCGCTTCATACGCCCGAGCCCTGAACGACTGCGGATTCTGGTCCTCCAGCTTGGTCAGTTCAGCCAGCTCCCTGAACAGAGCGGCCAGTTCACGATTGAGCACCGCAGAGGACGCTAGCCGTCGGCGGTCCGCAGGAGGGCGGCGGCGGCCCTGACCATCTCGGCTTGTTGGTCTCGTCGCCCCAGATCGGCCTGACCATCGTTGGCTTGGGTGCCATACCAGCCGAATTGGGCGTGGTTGGCCCCAGGCACGAGAACGAACTCGGCGTCTTCGGGGAGCCGGTCGGCCGCTTCGAGCACTTCGTCGGGCGTCGCGAGTTCGTCGCGATTTCCGTACACCACGGTGGTGTGGAGCGATCGGTTGGACATGTCGAGACTACTGCCCGGAAACGCCGCCACCAGGAGAAGGCCGTCGATCCGCTCGGTGCGGTCGGCGTAGCTCGCCGCCATGGCCCCGCCCAACGAGTGTCCCCCCACGACCCAGGTGTCAACTTCAGGGAAATCGACCAGGACGTCATTCGCCGTCGACACCCCGAGAAACGCGAAGTTGAATGGAAGCTTGGGGATGGCGACCAGGTAGCCCTGGGCGGCGAGTGCCCGGCCGAAAGGCGCATACGCAGTCGGCTCGACCCGGGCTCCCGAGTAGAACACCAGGCCGGCGCGCGGCTCCGCCGCGGCCGGCCGGAACACGAGGTACGGCTCACTACTGACTTCCACCTGGTCATCGGGGGTGAGCGCTTCCCTGGCCTCGGGGAGGACGGGGAAAGGAGAAACGAACTGCTGGTAGCCGATCAGCAGCGCCAGTACGAGCACGACTGCCACGATCAACCGGTTGCGAGTGGCCGGTTTCATCCGGACATTCTCGACCTTGCCGGAAGGCTTGTCACGGACCTCACCAGCCCGTGGACGCCGCCCGCTCCGGGAGCCTCGCCTCGGCCGCATACGCGAACACCTCGATGAGCTCACCCGCGCGAAGGCGAGCCTGAAGGCGCCGCCAGGGCTCGACCTCGAAGAGGTCGGAGTGATGTTCCTCGAAGGTTTGCCGCAGGTCTGGGCTGAGGCCCAAGAACTTTCGATGCTCCTCAGGGAACACATCGCGGTCGCCGACCGCGAACCAGGGCTCCGCCGACAGCTCGTCCAGGTCATCGCGCGGCTGGGGAAACTCGCGGAACACCACGTCTGTCAGCGGGGTGAGCTCGTCGTAGTCGTAGAAGACCACCCGGCCATGTCGAGTGACGCCGAAGTTCTTGAGAAGCAGGTCTCCTGGGAACACGTTGGCCGAAGCCATGTCTTTGATCGCCTTGCCGAAGTCGACGACGGCCGCTCGTGCGGCGGCGGGTGCCGCCTCCTTCACGTACAGGTTCAGAGGAATGACCCGGCGCTCCACGTAGACGTGGGCGATGACGACGCGGTCGCCGTCCAGACGGACGGTGTCGGCCGCCTCGGCCAGCAACTCCTGCAGCAGCTCCGGCCGGAATTGGGTGACATCGAACTCGAGGTGCTGAAAGTCCTGGGCGTCGACGAGCCGGCCGGCCCTGTCGTGCTTGAACACCATTCGGTACTTGTCCATGATCGCCCGACGGGTGGTGCGCTTCGGCGGAGGAAAGCGGTCGCGGATGATCTTGAACACGTCGTCGTATCCGGGAATGGTGAACACGATCATCACCAGCCCGGCGGTACCGCGGGCGAGCTCGAACTGCTCCGTCGACGAGGAAACATGCCGAATGAGGTCGCGGTACAGCTCTGTCTTGCCGTGCTTGTTCTCGCCGACAGCAATGTAGATCTCGGCCAGGCGCTTGCGCGGCATGAGCGACTTCAGGAACCTGACCAGGTCGTAGGGGCGGTGGACGTCGACATGGAAGTAGCTGCGCGTGAAGGAGAAGAGGATCGAGAGCTCGTTCTCGTCGAGCAACACGGCATCGATGAACACACCGTCGTCGCTGTGTCCCATCGCCAGCACGAGCGGGAGGCGATGAGCGCCCGACAAGAGCCGCCCGATGAGGAACGCCGACTGGCCGCGGTAGAAGACCGAGCGGACGATCTCGGCGCGTTCGACCGCCCGCAGCGCACCGAGCTCAGACAGGCGCCGCTCGATCCTCGCTGCCGCGGCGGCGATGTCGGACTGCCGGTCGCGCCACGCGGCGTCGAGGTCAGCATCACCGAGGATCGCCTCGAGCAGCTCTGCCGTCGCCTCGGCCCGCTGGTAGGTGCGATAGACCGGCTCCGACGCTCGCGTCGGCGGAGTGTCGAAGTCGGTGTCGACGAACTCGATGTGCTCGTCGACACCCACGGTATCGAAGATCCGCCTCGTGACCGAGTTGAAGAACGTCTCCGCCAGCTCCCAATCGTCTCGTCCGGCGATGAGCCCCGAATAGACGGCCTTCATCCCCGCCCACAGCATCGGATCCGTCACCCGATCTCCGAGCATGCTGCGGATGTCCGGCAGGAGCTGGTCGACGATCCTCCGGTACAGATCGAGTCGCTCGATGACATCGGCTTGGGCGGCCGGCCAATCCCGCTGGGCGAAGCGCAACCCGGCGCGGCCGGTGACGATGCGGAAGCGGCTCCGATATGCGTCGAATGCGTCGACGATCAGACGGGCCCCGAGGTTCGACCTGCGCGAGTCCGTGATGTGAACCTGAGACCTCTCCAAGTCACGAAGTCTAGGGTGGATGCGGCGCCCCCGATCTTCGCCCACGAGGAGGACGGACATGACCACGCTCGACTTCTTCACAGGGTTTGCGCTGATGAACGCCATGCCGCATCTCTTGGCCGGCCTGTTCGGAGTGCGCTTCTTGAGCATGTTCGGCTTCAGCTCGGCCGGCAACATCGCATATGCCGGCGTGAATGTCGCAGTCGCGATGGTGCTGTTTCACCTCGAACATGGCATCGGCCGCTTGCTCGACAACGGCGTCGTCGTCGGGGCCCTGGCCATGCTGGTGATCTACGCCGCGACGGGCCGCTTCCTCTTCCAGCTCTTCCAGAGGAGCCCGGCGCCTCGGGGATGACGCCTGTCGAGGAACGGTGCCCCGGGTGGGATTCGAACCCACACGCCCTCGCGGGCGGAGGATTTTAAGTCCTCTGCGTCTGCCGGTTTCGCCACCGGGGCCGTCGAATCATTGTTGCAGCAGGGTGCTCACCACGCCGTCCAGCAAGTCCCGCTCGGAGACCGTGATCTCGCCCACATTCAGGTGTCGGAGCACCGCGTCGACGACAAGCGCCCCTCCGAGGATGACGGGCGCGCGGCGCGGCTCCATGGTGGGGAGCGCCATCGTCTCTTCGAGTGTCAACGAGGAGAGCCGTTCCACCAGCATCGCGAGGTCCCCGGCAGTGAGTGTCGAACCGTCCACGGACTCTGCGTCGTAGACCGAAAGCCGCAGATGCAGCGCAGCGAGGGCGGTGAACGTTCCTGCGACCCCGATCGCTGCATCGGAGGTCGGTCTCGGCGCCGTGCTCACCACTTCGGCGGCCAACGCCCGGGCATTGGCGAGCTGTGCCGCCGACGGGGGTAGGGAGAGTCCCGACCGTTCGGTCAGGCGAACCGATCCGATCTGCAGTGACACGATATCGTCGGGGACCCCGTCTCCAGCCACCAGCTCGGTGCTCCCGCCTCCGACGTCGATGACCAGGGAGCGGCCGGGGCGGTGAGCGGCTGCTCCGGCGAAAGCCAGATGGGCTTCGTCGGCACCGGTGATGAGCTCGGGCCGAACGCCGAGCACACTCTCCACCCGGTCGAAGAAGTCTTCGCGGTTGCCTGCCTCGCGGCTGGCGGCGGTGGCCACGGCCCTCACTCGATCGACGCCGGTCATTGAACGCTCGAAATCGGAGAGGGCGGCCAGCGCCCGGTCGATCGCGGCCGGTTGCAGGAGGTTGGTGCGATCCACTCCCTCACCGAGTCCTACCACTTGCGATGTGCGCATCACTTCGACCGTTTCGCCTGCTCGGGCATCGATCACCAGCAATCGCACGGTGTTGGTGCCGATGTCGACCGCGGCGACTCTCACCGAGGCTCGACCCAGTCGGGATTGCGAACTCCATTCTCCACACAGCGAAGGACACAGTCGAGCGGCTCGACGAAGGGAGCGACTGCCTCGCCGACGGGATTGGCGTTGGCAGCAGCGTGATCGGCGTAGTGGGCGTGGAGACATTTGATGCCGGCCGTTGCGCCCCCCACCCCTCCGGACGGCGAGGGTGAGGTCCCCGGCGGGACCAGGGCGTCGCGCTCACGCGCGTAACGTTGGTGAGCGGCATCGAGCCCCGCCGCAAAGTCTTCATCAGCGGCAGCATGCCGATCCAGCGCCTTCACCCCGCCGGCCGATTCGATTCGACTGATGCGCACCGTTGCCAGCGGGCAGGTCAGCCAATAGCGGGTCGGGAACGGCGTTCCATCGTCGAGGAGAGGAGGCACACGGGTGACAACTGGGAGGCCAAGGTGGCAACAGGCTGCCACATCGGCTGGGGCGCGCAGCGGTCTCCCGATCTGGGCAGCGACGACCCGGTCGTCATCCCTCGTCATAGGTCGTGACGTAGTCCTCCCCGGTGAGAAAAGCCCAGATCGCCTCGTACCACGTTCGACTCGGCTCGAGTACCACGGGATCTTCCGCCGATCGAGCGGGCTCGTTGGGATCCGTGATCACGTAGGCGATCTCTCCTGGAGCCACGTATCCGAACTCCGACCTGGCGAGCCTTTCCAGTTCGGCATCGGTGGACAGGGCAGCCACCTCGGCCTCCAGTCGACGATTCTCGGTCCGCAGCGTGTCGAGCCGTTCGCCGGCGAGGTCAATGGACCGCTCGGTCGCCAGGATCTGCCGGAAAGGAAACACGTTGGTCACCAAGACCGCCGCCGCGATCAGCAGCAGTACCGGGATGACGATCTGGAGGCGGTTGCGTGCGGTCATCGGCCACTCCGGGCGAAGGCGTCCCAGCCGGCGAACCGGGCCTGGTTTCCCAGCCGCTCCTCGATACGAAGGAGCTGATTGTATTTGGCGGTCCGCTCCGAGCGCGTGGGCGCCCCGGCCTTGATCTGCCCGCAATTCGTGGCCACGGCCAGATGAGAGATGAAGGTGTCCTCGGTCTCTCCTGAGCGATGACTCACCATCTGCGAGTAGCCGGCACGCTCGGCCGCCTGCATCGTGTGCAGCGTCTCAGACAGTGATCCGATCTGATTGACCTTGATGAGGATGGCGTTGGCGGCGCCGGCGTCGATCCCCTTGCGGAGAATCTCCTCGTTGGTCACGAACAGATCGTCACCAACCAGCTGACAGCGGTCGCCGACGGCGGAAGTGAGTTGCACCCAGCCATCCCAGTCGTCTTCCGCCATTCCATCCTCGATGGACACGAGCGGGAATTCGTCGATGAGCCCGGCCAAATAGTCCACCATCTCCGTGGACGCCAGTGTCCGACCCTCCATGGCGTACCCGCGTTCGTCGTGGAACTCCGACGCGGCCACGTCGAGCGCGAGGGAAATATCGGAGCCCGGGTTGTAGCCCGCTCGCTCGATGGCCTCAGTCAGCAGCTCGAGCGCCGCACGGTTGGCCGGCAGGTCGGGAGCAAAGCCACCTTCGTCGCCAACGTTGGTGGAGAGGCCTTGCTCGCCAAGCACGGCTTTGAGCCTGTGGTACACCTCGACGCCCGCACGCAACGCTTCGGTGTACGACGGCGCACCGGCGGGAACGAGCATGAACTCCTGAATGTCGACCGAGTTGGCTGCGTGGGCGCCACCGTTGAGCACGTTGAGCATCGGTACCGGGAGCCGGCGGGCGGACGGACCTCCCAGGTATCTGAACAGCGGAACGTCGAGCTGACCAGCCACCGCCCGTGCAGCTGCCAACGACACGGCGAGGATGGCGTTGGCTCCCAGCTTCGCCTTGTTGGGCGTACCGTCGAGATCGAGCATCACCTGATCGAGATGCTCCTGGTCCGTTGCATCTGCGCCGATCAAGGCGGGAGCGATCACATCGTGGATGTTGGCTACGGCCCGCGTCACGCCCTTGCCGCCGAAGCGGTCTCCACCATCTCGAAGCTCAACGGCTTCGAGCGCCCCTGTCGACGCCCCGGACGGGACCGCCGCTCGGCCGAATCCGCCGCCAGCGAGGCGAATGTCGGCCTCAACGGTGGGGTTGCCACGGCTGTCGAGGACTTCACGGGCCCGGATGTCGCTGATTGCGGTCGACACGGACCCTCCTTGTGTGGCGCGCAATGTACCACGTCGCTCAGGTTCCGCTGAGGAACCGCTCAGCCGCCTTGCTCCTTGGCTGCTTGCCAGCGATTGTCCAACTCGGCCGAACTGAGACCGCGGAGCGGTCCTCCGGCTTCCATCCGTTCGAACCGATCTCGGAACCGCCCGATTGCGGCTCGCAGCGCCACGTCGGCGTCGACGGCGAGGTGCCGGCCCACGTTCACGAGCGTGAAGAGGACGTCGCCCAGTTCGTGCGCCTGCTCGTCGGTGCCGTCGCCGGCCAGTGCTTCTCGCAGCTCGGCGATCTCCTCGTCGAGCTTGGCAAGCACATGATGGACATCGGTCCAGTCGAATCCTACGGACGCCGCCCGCTGCGACACGGCAGCGGCGGCGTTGAGCGACGGCAGGCCGCCGGGAGGGTCGCTCATGACCGACCCGGATGCCGGCGCTTCGGCGGCTTTGGCCTCATCCCACAGCGAACGCACCTCGTCGGCGGTGGAGGCGGCGGCGTCACCGAACACGTGTGGGTGGCGGCGAATCAGCTTCTGGCGGAGCGTCTCTGCGATCCGGTCCAGCCGGAGGCCACCGTGATCCTCCCCCATCGCCACGTGAAAGAGAATCTGAAGCAGCAAGTCCCCCAGCTCATCTTCGACGTCGGGGTAAGCCGTGTCGAGTTCGGCTCCGGCCGGGGCTGCGGGAGGCAGCGCCGCCAGTGCGTCGGCCAGCTCGTGTGCCTCTTCGATCAGGTTGGGGATGATCGAGTGATGCGTCTGCGCCCTGTCCCACGGGCACTCGCGCCGCAATCTCCGCATCGTTTCGATGACATCGGCCAGGCCACCGAATCCGGGCTCGAGAAAGATGCTGGCCCGGACCCCTGCGAGCGCAGGATCGACCTGATCGGGGTGGCCTCGCCAGACCGAAGCGGTTGGAGCGCCGGCGTCGACCACCAATGCCATCGTCGAGTCCGGCCCGGCCACATCGCTCAAACGTGCCGCCGCTTCCGCCAGCGCCGCAGGCACGTCGATGTGGGCGATCACCGTTGGCGTCTGAATGACGAGTGGATCCGGCAACGAACGGCCGTCGAGGATGAGCAGCCCGTCACGGAGCGGATCGACGCCGAAATGGGCACACATGGCGTCGACGAACGAGGCGGCGTCGATGACCACGACGTCGATGCCTCGGACATCGGCGAGATGCATCATTTCGGGGACGGCGAACTCGCCAACGCGGGGGCTGCCGGGTACGGCGTAGACGACCGGGCCATCCCCGGCGGCGCCCACCACCCTCTCGACGATCGCTGCGTAGACGTCCTCGAACCGGTCCGACTGCTCGTACAGGTCGTCACAGAACTCGACCGGCCTGCGGCGGGCGAGCTGCTCTGCCGCCGGGTGATGGCTGGTCCGGGCAATGACCCTGTCAGCGTCGAGCAGCAGCTCGACGGTGGGCCCGGCAAGCGAGTCCAGACCGGCGGGACCGAGGCCGGCGACGGTGAGGGGCCCGCTCAGGGCTCTTCGACGGGGACGATCGATGGCGGGGCCGTCTCGTCACTGGGGACGTCCCACGTGCCGTAGTCGCCCGAGACCGACACGTCGGCCGTTCTGAGCTTCCCGACGAGCCACTCGAAATACAGCTGATCACTCTGGGCGGCTTGGAGCGACTCCCGGATCAACGCCTCGCTCTCTTCGAACGCCGGCTCTTCCCGACTCTCGACGAGGATGACGTGCCAGCCGAACTCCGTCTGCACCGGCCCGAACGGAACGCCGATCTCGGCGGTCATCGTGGCGTCGGCGAACTCGGGCACGTAATTCGACGGCGGAGCACAGCCGAGGTCGCCTCCCTCCGGGCCGCTCGGACCCGTGCTGAGCTCGGTCGCAAGCGCTGCGAAGTTCTCGCCGGCCTCAGCTCGCTCCAATGCTTCCTGGGCAGCGGCTTCCTCGTCGACCAGGATGTGGCGAGCGCACACCGAGGTCAATGCGGCGGCCTGCTCATCGAATGCGGCCATCACGTCGTCATCGCTGATCGGCTCGGCGTCGGCCAGCAGCCGCTCACTCACCGAACGGGTGAGCACCGTTTGGGTGATGATCAGATCTACCCAGTCTTCGGTCCGTCCCCGCTCGTCGAGGATCGCCTCCATGGTGGTCCCCTGCGCGGTGATCGCCGCGTCGATCGTCGCACGTTCGTCCTGCTTTTCGGCGTCGGTGACCTCGATACCGAAGTCGGACGACGCGGCAGCGAGCGCAACCCGCGTACTCACCAGATCAAAGAGGTCCCCGACCAGCTGTTCGAATGGGACGGCTCCGGTGCTCGACAGTCCTTCCAGTTCTGCCTCCGAGATCGGGGCGCCGTCGACAGTCGCCGGAGCGGCGGTAGAGCACGCGGCCAGAGACAGCACGGCCGCGATCGACAGAGTCAGCAGTGACTTCATTGCAGTTCAGACTTTCTCATGGGCGCGAGCATGGTACGCCACCCGAAGAATTGCGACCATTCAGTCGCCGGCCGGCCACATTTCTTCCAAGAAGGTCCCCAACGCGGGTATGAGGTCGCCATCCTTGCGAGGGGCGGGCCAAAACAAGAGGCCCTCTGCGGGCCGGAGCACCGCCCGGGGCGCCAGCCTGGTGAGCCTGACCTGCTGGGAGTCGGAGAGGTCGACGGGCCCGAGCCGCACCTCATCGCGTAGCTTGACGAGGTCGTTGAGGCCGATGCGGATGGCCTGGGCCCGGAGCAGGGCAACATCGATGAGTGCGACCGCGTCGTCGGGGAGCGGACCGTAACGGTCCTGCCACTCCGCCCGCACGTCGGCAACCTCGGCCGCCGTCGTCGCTGCGGCGAGGCGCCTATATGCCTCGATACGCGCCATCTGATCCTTCACATAGTCCGTCGGCAGATGAGCGTCCACCGGAAGGTCGATCCGGATCTCAACGGTGTCGTCGGCCACCGGCACGGGCAGGCCCTCCAACTCGCCTACCGCCTCGGCGACGAGCTGACAGTAGAGATCGAACCCAACCGAGGCGATGTGGCCGGATTGCACCTCTCCGAGCATCGAGCCCGCCCCCCGGATCTCGAGGTCGCGCATAGCCAGCTCGAATCCCGACCCGAGGTCCGTGTGCTCTCCCACGGCTTCGAGGCGGCGGAACGCCTCGTCCGACAAACGCTCTTCGGTGGGATGAAACAGGTACGCGTACGCTCGCTGATTTGAGCGTCCCACCCGCCCCCTGAGCTGATACAGCTGAGCGAGGCCCAACAGGTCTGCTCGTTCGACGATGAGCGTGTTCACTTGCGGTAGGTCGAGCCCGGATTCGATGATGGTCGTGGCCACGAGCACGTCGTACTCGCGATTCCAGAAGTCCAGCATGACTTGCTCGAGTTGGCCCTCGCTCATCTGACCGTGCGCCACTGCGTAGCGGGCGTCGGGTACCAGCTGCCGCAACCGGGCCACCGCCCGGTCGATCGACTGGACTCGGTTGTGCACATAGAACACTTGACCCTCGCGCAAGATCTCTCGCCTGATGGCTGCAGATACCGACTGTTCGTCGTAGGGCCCGACGTAGGTGAGGATGGGATGGCGGTCAACGGGTGGGGTGCGGATATGGCTCACATCGCGCACGCCGGTGAGCGCCATTTCGAGCGTGCGAGGGATCGGCGTGGCGGTCAGGGTCAGGACGTCGACGCTGGCCTTGAGGCGCTTGAGACGGTCTTTTGCTCCAACGCCGAACCGCTGCTCCTCGTCGACGACGACAAGGCCGAGGGCTTTGAAGCTGATGTCATCGGACAGCACTCGGTGAGTAGCGACCACCACGTCGATCTCGCCCCGTTCGATCCCCTGGATGACCCGTCGTTGCTCGCCTCCGGTCAGGAATCTGCTCAACATCTCGACCCTGATGGGATAGCCGGCGAACCGGTCGCTGAACGTCTGATGGTGCTGCTGGGCGAGCAGGGTGGTCGGGCACAAGATCACCACCTGTTTGCCGTCTTGCACCGCCTTGAAGGTCGCCCGCACTGCAACTTCGGTCTTGCCGAATCCCACGTCGCCGAATACGAGGCGATCCATCGGCCGGGGGGACTCCATGTCCTCCTTGATCGCAGCGATGGCGGTCAGTTGATCTGGCGTCTCCTCGTAGGGGAACGACGCCTCTATCTCTCGCTGCCACGGTGAGTCGGGGCTGTACACGAATCCCGGCACTGCCGAACGCTGACGGTGCAATGCCACCACGTGCTCGGCAACTGCGGCCACGGCTTTTCGTACCTTGCTCTTGGTGCGCTCCCAGTCGGCGCCGCCCATCCGGGAGATGCGAGGGGCCTCCCCGCCGACGTATTTCTTCACGGCCGCCAGTTGATCGGTGGGAACGTACAACTTGTCCTCCCCGGCGTACGCCACGACGAGGTAGTCCCGTTCGATGTCGGCGATCGTGCGGGTGACCAGCCCCTCGAAACGGCCGATGCCGTGACGATGGTGGACGACGTGATCGCCGGGCTCGAGGTCGCGATAGCCGGGCTCGGCCGTGCGCCGTGTCCGGTAGGTGCGGTGCGCACGGCGACGGCCGGCGATCTGCTGTTCGCCGAGCACAGCCATCTGCGCCTCGGGCAGGACGAAGCCATGATGGATACCGTGGGCAACGACGGCCGAACCGTTGCTCGGGTCGCGGTCGAGTACCAACCCCTCTTCGGCGAGCCTGACCCTCACCCGCGCGGCCGCGCCCTCGCCGTCCATCGCAACCACAACCAGGGTGTCGCGATCGATCAGCGACCGGAGGCCTGCCGCGACCGATGCGGGATCGCCGGCGGTCGCATCGAAGCCGCGCACGTCGACCGATTCGTCGTCTGGAGCGGCGGCGAGCGGAGGCGCCAGCACGACATTTCGTCCATCGACGGCCGATTCGAGGTCGAGATAGAACGCCGGATGCTCACCCGCTTCTGGCGCACCCGAGCCCCACGTTGGGGCCAGCGTCGCGGCGAGTTCGCTCTCCTCCTTCACGAGATCGCGGGCGCGATCGAGCGCGCGAACCGGGTCAAACAGCAGAATCGTGCCTTCATACGTCGAGAACACGGTCTCGGCGGGAGCCAGCCAAGGCATCCAGGATTCCAAACCGGCAAAGTGGACACCCTGGCTGATCCGTTCCCACGTTTCCGCTGCCCAGGGCTCGGACGTGAGCAACACGTCGGCTGCAGCCTGAACGGCGGCGTCGATCCGGAACTCTCTGGCGGGAGCGATGACCGCCCGCTCCGAGGGGTCCAGCGAACGTTGTGAGGCTGCCGAGAACGTGCGAATGCTGTCGACGGCGTCACCCCACAACTCGATACGCACCGGGTCGTCGGCGGAAGCGCCATACACGTCGACGATTCCTCCCCGTACTGCGAATTCTCCACGCTGCTCGACCCGATCCACGCGCCGGTAGCCCCGATCCACGAGCCCGTCCAACAGGCGGTCGTAACCAACGTCGGCTCCTTCCTCGACCGCGAGCGGAGCGGGCGGCGATGGTGACAAACGCTGAACCGCGGACCGGACCGAGGCAACGACAACCGTTCCGGGCCCATTGTCGGTGAGGGCCGCTCTCGCCTCGGATCGCAATGCCATCGTCGACGCATTCGGCGACACATGCTCAAAAGGAAGGGTTTCCCAGGCAGGGAGATGGTGCACATCCGGCCAGAACAACGCCAGGTCCTCGGCGAGTTCGGCGGCGTGGCGTTCGCTCGGGACCACGGCCAGCATCGAACGGTCGGAGAGGGTGGCCAGTCCCGCCAGAGTCACCGCCCGAGCAGCTTTGGGCACCACCAGACGGTCCAGCACGGACAGCTGACGCATCCGTTCCTTGGGCCAGCGCCCGATCAATGGTTGGAGTGGAGCGCTCACGGCGGCGTCACATCTACGTAGGTGCCGGTGGCGAGTGCCACCAGCCGGTCTGGCTCACCGTCCGCCCAGATGCGGATCTCGCCTACCAGGCCCGACCGTCCGTGACGCAGGATCTCCGCCCTTGCAAGCAGGTCCGCGGCTGACGCCGCCCGCAAGAACCTGATCGACAACTCCGACGTGACGGCCATGGGACGGAGCCCGAGCAACGTGAACGTCGCGAACCAGAAGGCGGCGTCGGCGAGGCCGAACTGGACCGGGCCGGAGATCAGCTCGCCGGGCCGGTCTTCTCCGGCGTCGAAGCACCATCGGGCCACCGCCACTCCGGGCTCGGTTACCTCACAGCGGTACTTGGCGGCCGCCGCAGCATATTGGTTGCGGAGGAACGCGTTGACTTCATCAGGGGTGACCGTCATGGATGTGCAAGTCTACGGAGCGTCTCGGGCTGTCCATTCGGCGAGGTCGGAGATCGTCTGTTCGAGGGGGCGATAAGAGAATCCGAGCGTCTGGGCGGCGGCACGACCGTCGACCAGGTGGCTACGGGCCAAGGTGCGAACGAGATCGGGGCAGAGTCGCTGCCCACCGACGACGGGTCGGAGCAACGCCAGCGGGAACGCCGCCAGCCCCAGCCACGAAGGAACGATCCACACGTTGGGATGCGGCAGACCGGCCGCTTCTGCCAACCGCGCGATGTCGCGGGTGGCCAGTACCCATCCACTCACCAGATGGGTGGATCCGGACTCACCCACCACCGCTGCCTGGCGGTGCGCAACGGCGCAGTCTCGTATGTCGACCAAGCTCACCATCACGTCGGGCAGGAGCGGGATCTTGCCATCGAGCACGGCGATCAAGAGGCGACCTGTCCCGGTGACTCTCCCAGGTCCCTGCACCGATGAAGGAGCCACTGCAACGACGTCGGTCTCGTCCGTCGCCTCGGCGAACGCAACTCGTTCGCCGTGGCGCTTGGAGGTGCCGTAGGCGGTGGGACGAGGATCGTGGGCGGCCACCGACGACGTGTAGACCACCCGACGAGTGCCGGCGGCCACCGCCGCCCGAACGATGTTGCGGGTTCCGTTGACGTTCACCTCGTGCAGCATCGTCGGGTCTTTGGGACATGGTTCGTTGAGCCCGGCGAGATGGAAGACCACCTCGCTTCCGGCCGCAGCGACGAGGCAGGATCGGTAGTCCCGGATGTCTCCACGAACGACGGTCGCTCCCAACCCGGCGAGCGTCGCGGCGGCTGCGTTCGAGCGAGCGATGCCGATGACCTCATCACCGGATTCGAGCAAGTGTCGGACGAGCGCCCGCCCGACGACGCCGGCGCCCCCGGTGACGAGCGCTTTCACGGTGAGGAAGCGTCGACGCGGCGAGCCACCACCCAGAAGCGGCTGAGGTATTCCCAACCCGACAAGAGCGTGATCACCACCGCCAGCCACATGGTCCATTCGTCGATGAACAAAGGTCCAACCGGGTTTCCGAGGCGCAACATCGCCAATCCGATCGCCAAGAATTGCACCGCCGCCTTGAGCTTGCCCCACACCGACGGGCGCACCATCTGGCCTTCGATGGCAGTGAGCCCTCGGAGCGCCATCACGATGAACTCCCGCCCGATGATGATGAGCGCCGCCCAGATCGACACACGATCGATCGCCACCAACGCCAGCAGCGAGCCGGTGACGAGCAGCTTGTCGGCGGTGCTGTCGAGGAACGCGCCGATGACCGTGGTGATGCCCCGCCGGCGGGCGATGTAGCCGTCGAGGAAGTCCGTGAACGCCGCCACGACGAAGAGGAAAGTGGCCACGATGAGTGGACCCTCCCGGTTGCGGATGACCAGCGCCATGATGAGCGGGACGAAAACGATGCGCGCCGCCGCCAGCTGATTGGGAAGGGACGAGGCGATTCCGGTCATCGGACGCTGATGGTACCGGTCGGCGCGACCGCCGGCCTCATGCCCAGTCGAAGGTACGCTCAACCGCCTTGTTCCACTGGGCATACAGATGGGCGCGGCGCTCTTCGGCCATGGCCGGCTCCCACCGATGGTCGGGCTCCCATTGTTCGCGCAACTCGTCGAGCGACTCCCAGACTCCGACTGCGAGCCCTGCCGCGTACGCAGCTCCCAGCGCGGTGGTCTCTGCGATTCGAGGCCGCACGACGGGCACCGCGAGGATGTCCGCCTGGAACTGCATCAGCAGCTCGTTGCCAACCATGCCTCCATCGACCTTCAGCGACTGGAGCTCGACGCCGGCGTCTTTGCGCATCGCCTCGAGCACCTCCCGGGTCTGGAAGGCGGTGGCTTCGAGGGCAGCGCGCGCCAGATGCTCCTTGGTGGCGAACCGGGTCAGTCCCGCGATGACGCCACGGGCGTCTGAGCGCCAATGTGGAGCGAACAGCCCAGAGAACGCCGGAACGAAGTACACCCCACCGTTGTCGTCGACAGCCTCGGCCATTGTCTCCACTTCCGGCGCAGCCTCGATGAGCCCCAGGTTGTCCCGCAACCACTGCACGAGTGCGCCGGCGATCGCGATCGAGCCCTCGAGCGCGTAGACGGGCGGTTGATCACCGATCTGGTAGCCCATGGTGGTGAGGAGGCCGTGCTTCGAAGGCACGGGCGTCGCGCCGGTGTTGAGGAGAAGGAAACAGCCGGTGCCGTAGGTGTTTTTTGCTTCGCCTGGGTCGAAGCATGTCTGGCCGAACAGCGCAGCATGCTGATCACCCAGGATGCCGGCGATGGGCACGCCGTCCAGGGGGCCTGTCCCTGTCCCATAGACCTCGGCGGACGACCGGATCTCCGGCAAGAGCTGCGAAGGAACCCCCATGACGCCGAGCAGCTCGTCGTCCCATGACCGCGTCTCGAGGTTCATCAAGAGCGTGCGCCCGGCGTTGGTCACGTCGGTCACATGCCGGCCTCCCTCCGTCGCACCTGAGAGATTCCACACGACCCACGAGTCCATCGTCCCGAATGCCAGCTCGCCCGACGCCGCTCGTTCTTCGAGCCCATCATGGCGGTCGAGCATCCACCGAATCTTCGGCCCCGAGAAGTACGTGGCGATCGGCAGCCCTGTCTTCGCTCGGAACCGATCCTGCCCGCCGTCGGCCGCCAGCTGCTCACACAGGTCGGCGGTGCGCACATCCTGCCAGACGATGGCGTTCTCGACCGGCTCGCCCGTGGCGCGGTCCCACAACATCGTTGTCTCACGTTGGTTGGTGACTCCCACGGCGGCCAGCTCAGCGCCCGAGAGACCCCCGTCCGCGAGCGCCCGCTCGATGACCGACCACATCCGCCGCCGGATCTCGCCTGGATCGTGCTCGACCCACCCTGCGATCGGGTAGATCTGCTCGTGCTCTTCCTGGGCGCCCGCCACCGGGGTTCCGGTCTCGTCGAAGATCAGGAATCGGGTGCTGGTCGTTCCTTGGTCGATCGCGCCGACGTACGTCATGGCGCGTACCCTACTGTCAGGACGGAGGTCGTCGCTCCCCTGCCAGCTGGACCGCAGCCTCGGGCTCACGGAGCCATTTCTCGACGACGTCGGCTGCGTCGTCGAGCATGAGGTCGACCTCAGGGCGCTCTGACTTCGAGAAGGGCCGCAGCACGAATGCAGCCGGGTCCATGGTCCCAGGGGGCCGGCCGATTCCCATCTTGAGACGATGAAACTCGTTGGTTCCGAGGACTCCTGCCACGCTCTTGACCCCGTTGTGGCCTCCTGAGCCGCGTCCGAATTGAAGACGCATCCGGCCGAACGGAAGGTCGATGTCGTCGTGGACGACGAGCAGTTCGGCCGGGTCTTCCTTGAAGTACCGCATGACTGTTTGCACCGCGCCACCCGCAACGTTCATCGAAGCAAGTGGGAGTGCCAGCACGACCGGCGAGCCTGCGACCGTCAGCCGCCCTACGTTGGCCCGCACACGCAGGGGGCCCTTCTTGAGCGGGATGTCCCACCGCCGCGCCAGAGTGTCAATGACTTCGGCGCCGACGTTGTGGCGGGTGGCGTGGTACTTGAACTCGGGATTCCAAAGCCCGGCGATGACGGGCACAGACGCTGCTACTCGTCGCCGCCGGCTTCTTCGTCGGACGCAGCCGGCGCTTCTTCGCCTTCCTCGCCTTCGATCTCTTCGCCTTCCTCGCCTTCGATCTCTTCGCCCTCTTCCGGCTCTTCCTCGACCTCGGCGGCCGGGAGAGTGATGCTCACGATCGGCATGTCCCCGGGGTCCAGGTATGTGACTCCGCTGATTGCAGGCAGGTCTTCCAGGGTCAGCGTGTCGTGAACATCCAGATGCGAGATGTCTACTTCGATCGAAGACGGGATCTCGGTCGGAAGCGCCTCGATCCGAACCGTCACATTGATGCCTGTGACGATTCCCCCGTTTTCCTTGACCCCGACCGGCTCTCCGACGAAATCGATCGAGACCTCGGCCTCGACCGTCTCAGTGAGAGAGATCTGGATGAAGTCGAGGTGGTCGATGCGTGGCTTGAAGGGGTGTCGCTGAATCTCGCGAGCCAGGGTCGTGTAGGTGGCGCCATCCCCGACCTCCAGGGAGATGATGGCGTTCACTCCTGCGTCGGTGTGCAGCGCCGCCATCAGCTCGCGATGATCGACAGCGACGGGGATCGCCTCGATGCCCTGCCCGTACAGGACGGCGGGGACCAAGCCCGTACGTCGGAGTCGGCGCGCCTCACGGCTGCCGGAGGCTCGGCCCGACTGCGCGGCCAGCGTGACTTCCATGTCAGAACTCCTTGGAGGTGATCGAGGGAGTCGCCCATTATGGCGAACCGCCGCCCGGTTCGCCAAGCCGGATCAGGGGGTGGTCGTGATCGACCAGATCGCCCAGCGCCCATCCCGACGGTGGAGCGAGATGCGCCACCGAAGGGTTTGCGTCGACTCACCAGTACGGCCGAACGTCACACCGGCGACGACGGTCTGCTGGCCATCGGTTGCATCCACGACGTTGGCGTCAACGACGGACGTCAAATAGCTCGGTCCAGGATCGGAGCGGACGAGGATGTCGGCGGCGTCATTTTCGAGGTTGGCCCACTGCGGGCCGTCCGCCCAGAAGAACGGCGCCATGCGGTCCAGGTCACCGTCGATCGCAAACTGCCCCCAGGCCTGCAACGCCCCTTCGATCACGACGACCGGATCGGCGCTCGCTTCCGACGCCGGAGCGTCCGATCCGTTCGTTGCGGTTGACGCCGGACCGCCGGTGGCCGAGCCCCGCCCGGCGTCTCTGTGGGTGTTGAGCCAGATCAGAATGATGGCGAGGACGCCAACGACGATGAGCCCGCTCCACCGCCGCCACGATGCCGGTGGGCGAGCCGAAGGAGGTGGTTCGTCCATATCAACCGGCGCGGGGTTGGGAGCGACCCACTGCAGTGACGGTGAAGCTGCCGCCTTGGACCACCATGTCCAGCAGGGTGAAGCTCACCTCGCGCTCCAGACGCACGGTGATCAGTTGCGGGTCGACCACGATCTGCGGCGGTCCGACGAACGTCTCGCCGGCAAGCACGGCTTGTGCGAGCGCGGTGGCACGCGGCTCGTCGAGCACGATCGCCGTGGCCAGATCGGGAGCTGCCCGGAACACGCTTTCATCGATCCCTGAACCGCCGGCGATCGCCGCGGAGTCGGCCAGCGAGGACAGCTCTGTCCGGACCGCCAGCACCCTCCACAAGTCGACGCTGATGCCGCCGAGGATGAGCATCCCGACGGCCAGCCCGAGCACCCAGATCGTCACCTGGCCTGCATCGTCGCGCCAGGTCATTCAAAAGCTCCGGTAGAGGTCGATCTGTTCCTCATGACTGGCAGTCCAGGCCACACTTCCACCTCCCGCACCCCAAATCGGCACTTCGAGCAGTGGAAGCTGAACGGTCACCTCGACACGCACGACCGCTCCCCGTTGCAGATCGCCGCAGTTGGCAGATACGAGAGGCGCCGCCACCGGGGCGCAGAACTGGACGCTGACATCGGCCGGGTCCACCCCGTGGTTCACGGCGATCGTCTGGACGAGGTTGGACACCGCCCCGAGGTCAGCCGCCCGCGCGGGCGATGTGGCGATGGCCCGGGCTGACTCGGACGCGGCAAGATCCGCCATGTTCTGATGCTGCGACCACGGAGCGAACATCAGCACGAGATAAGCCGTCGGGATCAACAGTACGGCCACCGCCAGAGGCAGCTCCACCACGGTGTTGCCTGCGTCCGGCCGCCACTTCATGGGAGCTGATCCTTGACAGCCGTTGCCTGGATGTCCGAGACGTCGCGGTCCGGAACCCACGGCGAGAACGCCTGCAGCGTCCCATCCGCTCGCGCGAACACCAGCGTGCCGTTGTCAGAGCAGATGATCGACACGCCCGCAGCCATGGAGCCTCCCAGGAGCTCCTGAAGTGCTTGATTGGCGACGGCGTCGCATTCGCCCGCCGGCGCTTCGGCTCGGCTCTGGGCGCGAACACCGTCGTCGAGCGAGACCCGAATGGCGCCGATGGCGTATTGATAGGCGACCAGGTTGGCGAGGGCGACGAACACGATGATCGCCATCCCGGCCGCGACGATCACGGCGGGGGTGGAATAACCCGACTCAGAGGTCCGCAGTGACGCGATCTCTGATCGCGTCGACCACGTCGATCCCCAGCGCCTGCAATGCGGCCCAAATCGCAACGAGGGCAACAATCGCGAGGGCGGCATTACCGAGCAGCTCGGCGGTGTTGAGACCTCGCTCGTCGCGGCGGATCCGGCGGACCGTCGCTTCCAAGCTCCCTACGAGGATCATCATCTGCTACCTCCAACTCGCATTGTGTCATGGCGATCACACGTTTCCAAAAATAAACGAAGGGAGCGGGGCCGCCACGAAACCGATGAGAATCGGCGCCAGTATCGCGATCGTGGGGATGAGAGTGGCTGCCCGCCGCTTTGTCGCTGCCCGCTTCATCGCCTCCCGGCGCGCTTCTCGGACGTCCTCGGACAGGGCCAGTAGTGCTTGGGCGAGGTCGGCCCCACGCTCCTCGGCAGCGGCGAGAAGCGAATAGGTCCTGGCCGAGTTGGAGTCGGCGGTCAGACGGGCAGCCCGTTCGAACGCTTCGGCGGCCGGCATCCCGTTGCGGTGTAATCGCAGCGCCTCGGCCAACTCGCCGATCACCTCTCCGGTGCCCCGGCTGACGAGATGCTGCACCGCTTGGACGACGCCGCCCCCTACCCGAACATGCATCGCCAGCAGTTGATTGACCGTATACACCTCGATCCGCATCCGCTCGACGCGTTCTTCGACTGCCCGATCGACGGCACCGCGTCGGCGGCCCACGGCGGCGATGAACCCCAACGAGGCGAACATCAACGACGAGACCGCCGTGCCCTGAATCAGATAGCCCAGCAGGCCGAACCCGACCGCCCCGACGAACGCAGCGCCAAGAATTCGGACCCGATACTCGATGATCCTCTGCGACTCGGGGAGATGGTCGAACATCCCGGCGTTGCGGAGCTTCAGCAGCAGCGCCTCTTCTGATGACGCATCGACGATCCGGCCGAGGCGCGTGGCCACCGCCTGCAGGATGGGTCCGAATACGCGCGCGATCTGACCGGTGCCGAACACCTGGTCAGATGGCGACATCAGGTCCGGGCTGCGGCCCAACGACGTGCGGCTGATGACGGTGTACGGTCGGACACGACCTGCCAGCCGGCGGGTGGGCGGCACGAACAGGGTGGCCAATGCACCTGCGGCGAACCCGGTCAGAAGGGCAGCGAGGATCATGCGTCCGGCGTCATTCTCGATCAACGCGGCTCCCCCTTCTCCAACACGGTCGCTCCCCCACCGAGCACGCGTCGCTCGGTCGGTTCCTTGATGAGCCGGCTGACCAGCCAGATGCCGAACAGGCTGAGCAGGGCGCCGAGCAGGATCACGATCCCTCCGAGCGTCGAGCGGTAGAACTGGGCGTACTGCCCCTGAAACATCGTCAAGACGATCAGAACGAACCAGGGCAGCACGAACACCACTCGGGCGTTGATCTTCTGCTCGAGCGATTCGGATTCGATCGCAGCGATCGTCCACAGATCCTGAGTGGTTGCATCTGCCAGGTCGTTCAGGATCTCGGGCACGATGTTCCCTCCCCGCTCGTAGGCGAGGATCAAGACCTCGATGACCCGATCAGACGTGGCATCGGCCACTTCTTCTTTGATGATCTCCAGCGCCGGCACCACTCCCAGCGTGCGGGACAGGAGCGAAAAGCGGGAAAAGGCCTGCCGGAGAGGCTCCGGACCCTTGTCGGCCAAGGCTTCGATCGCCCTGGGCAGGGACATGCCTGCGCTGATCGACGCGGTGAGGTCGCGGAGACCGTCCGGCCAAGCGTTCTGCACTTCGGCGAGCCGTCGGGCTCGCTGCCGCCCGAAATAGATACGGGGGAGAAACGCCAGCGCCGCCGCCGGCACGAGCGCCACCATCGGAATGCCCGTGACGAGGAGGAAGAGCAGAAAGGCGAGCACGCCAACCGCCATGGAGACCATCCAGAACTGGCGCGGTGACAGCTCCACTCCCGCTTGTTGCAGCCACAATTGGCGATCGCTGACCTGTTGCCGCCGCCGGGAGCGGAATTCGATCTTCGGCCCATAGCCTGTCAGGTAGCCCACTGCGAAGTACACCACCGTCGCAGAGAGCAGCGCGGCGGCGAGCCTCACAGCGGCGACACCCGGCCTTCGAGAATGGCGCGCAAGCTCACGTCGTGGGGAAGCGACTGCTCGATGATGGCGGTGGTCTGCTCGGGAGGTAACGCGCCGCTCCACTCCATGGGCTTTCCGAGCCCGTCCCGGAGGAAGATCGGCTCGGTGGAGAAATCGTCGGTGAGTGCCGGCACCACCGAGAGGATCTCCATCACCTGTCGGCGCAAACCCGAGTCGCCCGGGCGCGCCACCGTGTCGCGACCCAGATGCACCACGAAATCGATCGACGACGCAAACACCTTGCGAACGATCGGCTCCGACACGTTCTCACCGGCCATGAGGGCTGCGTTGACGATGGCGTTGAGCGCGTCTCGTGCCGAGTTGGCGTGAACCGTGCACGCAAAGCCGCAGCCGGCATTCACTGCCCGGGTCAGCTCGAAGGCTTCGGCGCCCCGCACCTCGCCGACAATGATGCGGTCGGGTCGCATCGAGAGCACGACCTTGACCAGATCTCGCAGTGATACCTCACCTTGCCCGTCGAGCGCCGGCGGCCGTGCTTCGTAATACGAACCATGGACGATGGGCACGTGCAGTTCGCGCACCTCCTCACAACAGCGCAGGCAGTGGGTTGACGGGGCGGCCGTCATCATGGCGCTGAGCATCGAGGTCTTGCCGGCACCAGGCGGTCCGGAGATGAGCGTGCTCATGTTGGTCTGCATGACCGCCCACAGAAAGCCGGCCGCCGCTGGCGGGAGCGATCCGAGCTCGACCATCGACGCCAGGGTTTCCTTGCGCAGGGCGTAGCGGCGGACGGTGACCGACAGCTTGTCGGCGACCGGGGCGATCACCGCGGTGAGGCGGGCGGTGTCGTTCAACACACGAGCTTGCACGATGGGTGACGAAGTGTCGAGATGCCGGTCCGTGTCGGCAAGCAGACGGTTGACGACCTGTCGGTTCTCCTCCTCGGTCGTCGCAACGGCCAAGGCCTTGAGCGATCCCGATCCGTCGATGTAGCTGACCCGCGATCCCTCGATGAAGACCTCCTCGATGTCGGGAGCAGCGAACAGGTCGGTCAATGGGCCGAAGTCGGCGACGGATCGCACGATGCGCTCAGTCATCTCGTTCGGGTCGCGCAGCGCACGCGACTCGCCCAGGTGGGCGCGGCGTTGGTAGTCCTCTACGGCCGTGGCAACTGCTGCACGGACGCCATCGCGGTCGCGGGTCGGATCGAGCTTGCGTTCTTCGATCAGGCGAACCGCCACCCCCCTGATCTGGTCATATGCGTTGCTCACGATGCCCTCGCTTCGATTCGCGGTCGCACCCGATCGGCCATCGCCCGCACCCCTTTCCAGAAGGGCCCCGATTCCACCCACTCGCCCGACCAGGCGGCGTCGTGCACGCGCCGGTCGGTGGGCAGAAAGGTGACAGATGCCGGAGAATACGAACGGGAGAGCTCACGGACGAGCTCACCTTGCTCGTACGACGACCGGTTGGATTGGTTGATCACGACGTGGATCGGTGTGACTGGGGCGATCGTGCTCGCGGTCGCGACCCAGTCGAGGACGCGGGTGATGCCGACCGGAGTGGGCAGCGCGACAACGACGAGCTCGTCGGCGTGGCGGATGATCTCTCTCGCCAGCCCGTACCTGCCCGGACCGCCGTAGTACGCAAGGTCTTCGATCGTGCTCGAGATGTTGGCGATCAGCGACGACGTGCGGCGCGACAGCTCCCGCATCAGCTCGACCACATCGCCATCCCGCAGCTCCAACCAATCGGCGGCATTCGACAGACCGCCGACGACGGTCGGCCCAGTGCGTGGTCGGTGGAGCGTCTGCTCCAGCCGTTCAGGGGCGTGGAGCAGCGCATCGACGGTGGTGCGGAGGTTGGGATGGAGGGGCAACCCCAGCCGCTGCGCGATGGTTGGTCGAACGTTGTCGAGATCCATCAGAATCGTTGGCGACGCCCCTGCCAGAACGTGCGCCAGTGCGAGGCTCACCTCCGTGGCACCACAACCGCCGGACGAGGAACCGACCGCCGTCAGTCGGCGAGGAGCGACGGCATCGTCGACCTCCATCTCGACGCCCACCGGCGCCTCTGGCAAAACCGTCGCTTCCGTAACGCCGACACCCAGGGCATCGATTCGTCGAATGAAGTCCTCTGCGGACATCCGAGCGTCCATCGTGTCGTCGACACCCAGCTCCTCGAGTCTGCGGCGCCCATCGTCACCGTCGTCGAGGTCGTAGACACCCAGCACTTTGCGGCCTTGAAGCTGCACCTGCTGGACCAGGCGCCGGTTGAGAAACGACGAGATGTCGTCGATCACCAACACTTGATATTCCTGCGCCAAGGCGTCTTCGGGCGAGAGCACGCGCACTCTGACCCGCGCTCCCCCGTAGTCCATCGTGAATCGATGGAGCCGCTCCGCCCACTCACGTGGGGAGACGACGACGGCGAGCTCTACTTCACGACCCGCCATCTGACTGGCCGCCCCCCGCTCCTGATCCTCCCTCATCGGCCGCGCCGGCCGGGGCTTCTTCTTCCGTCGCGATCTCTGTGGGATCGTATCGAGTGAGGTCGGGCTCCTCTGCACCCGTCGAGCGGACGACGTGAACCGCCCCCACATCCAGCGCCGAAGCAATGGCCAACGCCTGGTCGCCCGTCACTGCGACTGTCACGAAGAACGGCCCGCTCCCGGTGAAGCCCCGCTCGTCGGCCACCGGTACTGCCAGCACCTGTGCGCCCGCAACCACATACGATGCGACACCGTCTTCCACTGCAATGACATCGACCAAGTCGGCAGACGTGACTGCTCCGCCGACGGCAAACTCCTCGTCGACCGGGATGCTCATCGCTCGCTGCTGCAGCGGAGCGGCTGCCGCCTGGAAGTCGTCGAGACCGACGAGATCGCCTGACGCGAGCGGCCGGACGGCGATCAAGCCCTCGAGCCCCGCCACGTCTTCGAACATGACCAGCCGATCGAGCAGGTCGCCCGATGCCCTGATCTCGGCTGAGCGGAGATCTCCGACAGCGATCGTCTGGCCGGGCAGGATCTCCGAAGCAGCAACCGTGACCAAGAACGTCTCGTCGCGTGATTGGAGCAGGCTCAAGTTGACCAGCGCGGCGAGCACCGCAGCAACGATCATGATGATGTGACCGGCCGACAGTCGGCTCAAGAGACCACGGCGAGGCGCGGCCGGAGTCAGCCGAGCCGGCTCCCCCGTGCGGTTCGGAACTGCCACGTCGTCATTCCCCTATTTCGGCGAGAAGGCGCATGATACGGTGGGGCCACGAAGTGCTGTCAAGCGGTCACGGAGCATGATGTCGCCCGGATCTGAGGATTTCGCCGAGCTGGCTGCGGACCTCCGCCAGGCGGCGGCACGCGAACTGCGCTGGGAGGCCGAGGACATCGAGTCCGATGCCGAACGCTCCCGCCTGCGCAAACGTGACCTCGCCGTGGTCGCCCATGAAGTGATGAGCGCCGGCCACACCGTGACGGTGAGCTGGCGCGACACATCGGTGACCGGACACGTCGTGTACGCCAAGGGCGATCTGGCCGTCATCGAGACCGGCCATGCTGCCGCATCGGTGAACTTGTCGGGACCGGCGGTCTGGAAGCTCGTAACCGAGGCGAGCCATGGCGGCGTCGACACCAGCTTGGGAGGATCGGCCACCTTCAAGGCCCGCCTGGCGGAGTTCGAGCAGACGGGCGAGCTGGTGGTCGTCGTGTCGGTCCATTCCGACGAAATCATCGAAGGCCGAGTGGCAGTCGCAGCCGTAGACCACATCGTGGTGGAAAGCGCCCGTGGAACGATTTGGTTCGTCCCGCATGGCGCGATCGTGATGGCGTTGCAGCCCGTCACTCCCGGGCGGCGTTGACGTCCTCGGGCTCTTCCACGTCGACGGGATGGGCACGCAAGAATTCGAACACTTCATCTCGGAAGAACTTGAATGCTCTGCCGCCCGGGAGGCGGTACGCCGGAATCCGGCCCTCACGCGCATACTTCCTGACCATCTGCACGTTCATTCCCAAGAGGTCGGCGACCTGAGCGGCGTCGAGGATGGGAGGCAGGTCTTCTTGCACGGATCCTCCTATCGCAACGATGGCGATGATCGTATCACAGTAGTTAGCTTTATTCGAGAATTGTTTGAGTTGTTCGAGCTGCGATTGCGGTGTGGGGTTCGGATCCGATCGTACCCGTCGTCGTCGGCTGTGCGGGTCGATGAGCCCTGGCGCCCGCACCGGCTAACCTCAAGCCGATGAGTCAGCCCATCCGCCCCGACGGCGTCGAGGCTCGCGGGTCAGAGCCTCCCGTGTCAGAGCCTCCCGTGTCAGAGCCCACGAAGATCATCCGGATCGCCTCGATGACCCGCGCAATGCTGGAGGAAGTCCGTCAGGCTCCGCTCGACGAGGCCGGACGCACACGCCTCCTCGAGGTACACCAGCGGACGTTGGGCGAGCTGGCCGAGGTGCTGTCCGAGGATTTGAGGGAAGAGTTCAATGAGATCTTCCAGCCGCTGACCTCCTCCGCCCCGAGTGAATCCGAGCTGCGAGTGGCGCAGGCGCAGCTCGTGGGCTGGTTGGAGGGCTTGTTCCACGGCATTCAGGCCAGTCTCATGAGCCAGCAGCTCGCCGCCCAGGCGCAGCTCGCCGAGATGCGCAGCCGGCAGCTGGAGTCGCCCGAGAAACCCGACTACGGGGGCGTCTACCTCTGACGCAACGAGCAGGCCGGCGCGTCTGATACCGTGGCCGCATGCCCACGTTCGACGTCGTCTCCCAGCTGGACATGCAGGAGGTCCGCAACGCAGTCGACCAGGCCGCTCGCGAAACCGCCACGCGCTACGACTTCCGCGGCACCGACACCAACATCACCCTCGGCGACGGCTCCATCACTGTGGAGTCGGCCTCCGATGGAAGAGCCGAAGCCGCCATCGATGTCCTCAAGGAGAAGCTGGTTCGGCGCGGTGTGTCCGTCAAGGCCATCAGCGGCGGAGACCTCAAGCCGGCGGCCGGGGGACGCACCCGCGCCGAATTCACGTTGCATGCGGGCATTCCGCAGGAAGCCGCCAAGGAGCTGTCGAAGTCGATCCGCGACACCAAACTGAAGGTCCAGGTCCAGGTGCAGGGCGATCAGCTCCGAATCCAGGGGAAGAAACGTGACGACCTCCAAGAGGTGATCGCCCACCTCAAGCAGCTCGACTTCCGGCTTCCCCTTCAGTACGTCAACTTCCGCGACTGATCGCATCGGGCGGATCGGGCGCTGCGGTCGCCCGGGCCCGCAAAACAGCCCTGACATGTTCGATGTCACCCGGCGCTGATCGACTCGCCTTCCAGTAGGCGTAGCCGGTGGGAAGAAAGCCGGTCTGGAACAGAGCGAGCGCCACCGCGAAGTTGAGAGGCGCCGCCATCGTCGTCAACAACGTTGCGGCCGTCACGCCTGTCAACCAGTTGCCGGTGAATCGCCCGATTCCGTTGGCGAGGTTGCCCAAGCCGAAGACGGTTCCCCTGTGCTCGGGCAGGTTCACGTCGCTGATCAGGGCAAACCAGTTGGGAGAGTCGGCGGACGTCAACACCGCGGCGATCACCACGAGCAGAAACGCCAGCCCGACGAGCGGGGCCGACGACAGATTGGAGAGGGCCTGCCCGGCCAGAGAGACCACACTGGAGCCTTCGGTCACCCGAAGACCGGAGAGTGGCACGAAAAAGAACGCGACGAAGAAGGGAATGGCGCCGAGAATGCCGACCATACTCAGCAACGCTCGTCCGCGCGGGTTGCGGCGTTGCCACCGGTCGCCCAGCCATCCCGCGGCGACGCTCGACACCGCGGCGAGCTGGAACAGCGCTGCGTAGAGGCCCCCCACCCTCGTGGCGGTAACGGTGTCGTAGCCTTGCTCCACCACTTTGGCCTGGTACAGCAATGGGACCCACACCAGGCTTCCATATGCCAGCTGCGCCGTGATCCCCTGCGCCACCAGCCACAGATTGGTCCGGCGCCCGACGATCTCGGGTAGGTCTGACCAGCTGATCGTCTCCTCGTATTCGACGCCGCGCAGCTCCGGCTCTGCTTGTCCACGGCGAGGATTCACGGTGGTGAGGTATGCAGCCGCGAAGACGATTCCCACGAGTCCGAGCACCGAGAACGGCCGTCGCCAGTCCGCGGCGCCGACCTGGCTGGCAACCAGGCCACCGGCCAGGGTCCCGGCGCCCTGGGACAGACCCCAGAAACTCATCGCTAATCCTCGACGGCGGGGGGCGACAAAGTCGCTGATGATGGAAAAGCCGACTGACGCGATGGTTCCCAGACCGACGGCCATGACGATGTGCCAGGCCGCAAGCGCTCCGACCGATCGAGCGGCGGCCGAACCGAGCGACGCTGCCGACCAGATGAGCGTCCCCACGATGAGCAGACGCTTGCGGTTGCCACGATCGCCCCAATAGCCCCAACCCACAGCAGTGACGGCGGTCACCAGAATCACGGTCGCCGTCACCCAACCCAGCGACGCTGCAGACACGCCGAACTCCTCAGCCACCGGGATGAGCATGCTGGGCAACAGCGCCAGCGCCGCGTTGTCGAGCGACGCCAGCACCACGAAGACGACGATCGTGTAGACGACGTGGGGCCGTGAGCCCCACCTACGAGCCGGCCAAGAGTTCACCTCCGCATTCTGGCCGCTCCACCCGTGGATCACGGTCAACGCGGCAGCGGCACTCCCGGTGGTGGAGGCAATCTCATTCCGACTGGCACGATCCGTCGCTGGACCACGAACACTGCCAGGATCGCCGCAGCGGCGGCGGCCACCGCCCGAATGCCGGCGGCCCCGCCCAGCAGTCCCGCCAGAGCAACGGCACCGAGCGTCAGCCGGCGGGCGCTCGCCAGCCGAGCTCGAGACAGCACGGCGCCTCCGGCATCGGAAGCCGAGAACGGTGGCTCGATCTTGGTCATCGCTCCCGCCGCCACGGCGGCGCCCAGGACGACCCACTCCGACGCTGATGGCATCATCCACTCTCCCACCCCGGTGGCGACGGCCACGCCGGTCGCTCCGCCTGCCACCATCACGGCGGCGGACCGGCCCAATGGCATGGCCTCGCCCGGCAGCTGCCGATCACGAGCCAATGCAAACGCCAAGACGAGCGCCACGGGCCACCCTCCCGGGCGCGCCCCGGTCGCAATACCGAGGATCGCGACCGCCGTCACGTCGAGCCACGTCGGGGCCGGTCCCACAGATCGCAAGAGCAACCGAGCCATCACCGCCACGGCGGCCAACACCAGGAGAGCCGGCGCGCCCAGCCACATCGTCAGCCCCCCTGCGGCGAGAGCGCCGACCAGCGCCGACGCCGGCTGGTCGGGATCGAGCTCGCGTCCCAGCGCCCAAGCGCCGAATGCTGCGCCGCCCATGGCGACCGCACCGCCGAGCCCGCCAGCTCCATCGGCCGGTCCGAAACCGACCAACCCGAGCACCGCCATCAAGGCGGCCACGATCAGAATCGACCTGTTGGAGTGGTACCTCAGGTCGATCGACCGAGCAAGGGAGCTGTAGCGATAGATCTGTTTCCACATGGTCGGCGCTATCGGCACTACCGGGTATACGGAGTGGCGCTCATCGAGGATCACTCCCGCCAGCGGCCACCGCGACGCGCATGTCGTCGTATGTCTCGAACCCGGTCGCCGGTGTGACGATCGCGGCCCACATCTCCTCGACCTCCCGTTCAACGTCATGCGACAGCGCTGAAGTCGAACCGACGTCCTGTACTTTGGCGCTGGACCCACCGGGCGGCAGGCCCATCCGAGGGTCGATCGCCGCACGCAGGAGGTGGTCGTCGAACTGGCGTCGATGTCGGGCCATGAACTCTCGGGTCGAGTTGGTGACAGCCACTTCGATCCGATGGCGATCCGCCAGATCGAGAAACTCGGCGATCCTCCTCACCGTCGCAAGCGGATCGGCCACCATGTCTTCGTAGGCGAGAATCAAGACGGCCGGGTCGGCCGCGCGGCGCCACCATGACACGACGAACTCCCAGATCCGGCCCGATAGCGTTCCGCTCATCACCCACTGTCGAACGAACACATCGAGTGGGATCGCCCCCGGCTCGATCACGTAGCCCTCGAAGAAGCGGTGAAACGACACCAGGGCAGTCTTGGGGTCGCGGAGCACGTGGATGTAACGGCCTCCTTTGGGGATCCGCTCCCAGTCGAGATGCGATTTGAAGGCCCGTGGCTTCCAGTCTTGGTCGGCGTCCGGATCCTGATGCATGTCCCATGCGCTCTCGAGCCAGGGCACGACGGCACAGATCTCTTCGAAGTCCATCGAGCCCCCCGTTCGGAGCTGGTGCACGATCTGCTGCGTCCACGTGGTCCCGCACTTGGGGTAGGTCGCGATGAAGACGTCGTCGGGTCGGACCTGGATGTTCAGTCCACGGCGAGCCGATTCGGCACTGCGGAATCGGCTCATGCGCTCGGCCAGCTCTTCGATCGTCGTTGCGCGAGCGGTCATCGCCGGCATGGTGGCTCCTGCTGCCGAAGCCTCCAAACTCAGTCCGTGCGGATCTGCTCGACCAACTGTGCGGTCCGGTACGGGATCTGAGCCGCAAGTGCGATGGCGGTGCTGGTCCGGGCAACGTCGGGGATCGCCAGGATGGCTTCGAGCACATCCATCAGATGATCGTTGGAACGCGCAACCACTCTCACGAGCAGGTCTCCTTGCCCGGCGATGGAGTGGACCTCGACCACTTCTGGGATCTCGCCAAGAGGTTCCACGATGCTCTTGGTCTGACCCATCGTCGTCTCGACGGTGGCGAACGCCGTCACGCCGTACCCCAGCCGCCGCAGGTCGAGGTCAGGTCCGAAGCCGGTGATCACCCCGGACGCCTGCAGCTTGTCCAGACGTGCGCTGACGGTGCCCCGTGCCACCCCGACCCTCCTCGACAGCTCCAGCACACCGATCCGCGGAGCCAGCCGCAGCTGCTCGAGAATCTCGGCGTCGATCGGGTCGATCGGATACGCAGATTGCTCAATGATGGCCATCGTCACAGCCAGCTTAGTAGGCAGATTGCACAGAAATACGGCGAAGACTTGATCAAAACTGCAACTGCGATGTACAAATGGCTCGAAACCCCACCGGGAGATGCCATGACCGACCTGATGCCGCTGATCGGCTACGACGCCATCGAGTTCTACGTCGGGAACGCACGTCAGGCTGCGCACTATTACCGAACCGCATTCGGGTTCGATGTCGCGGCATACGCCGGACCGGAGACGGGTGTGCGCGATCGCTCCTCGTTCGTACTGGAGCAAGGCGACATCCGGTTCGTGCTGACAGCCGGGCTCGGACCCGAGTCGGAGATCGTCCAACATCAGGCGCGTCATGGAGATGGCGTGAAGGACGTGGCCTTCGCCGTGCCCGATGCGGAGGCCGCCTTCGCCGCCGCCATCGACCGTGGGGCCGTCGCCCATCAATACCCGGCCGTCGTCGAAGACGAGCATGGCAAAGTCGTCATCGGTTCAATCAAGGCCTACGGCGACACCATCCACTCATTCGTCGACCGCTCCAACTACTCGGGCCCCTACCTACCCGGCTACAAGACGACTCGTCACTGGGCGGCGGCGAGCCCGGTCGGGCTTCGCACCATCGACCATGTCGTCTGCAATGTGGAACTCGGGAAGATGAACGACTGGGCGCGCTTCTACGCATCGATCATGGGCTTCACCCAGCTTCACCACTTCGACGACGAGGCCATCTCCACCGACTACACCGCCCTGATGTCGAAGGTGCTCTGGGATGGAGAAGGGCGAATCAAGCTGCCGATCAACGAGCCTGCGGAAGGTAAGAGGAAGAGCCAGATCGAGGAGTTTCTCGATTACTACCGCTCGCCAGGTGTGCAGCACATGGCGCTCGCCACCAACGACATCGTCGCCACGGTCGGGGGGATGCGAGCCAACGGCGTCCGATTCCTCGCTACTCCCAAGACGTACTACGAGGATCTCAGGGACCGGCTCGACTGGACGACGATCGATGCCGACATCGACGAGCTCGCCGAGCTCGGCATCCTGGTGGATCAGGACGATGAGGGGTACTTGCTACAGATCTTCACCAAGTCGGTGCAGGATCGTCCCACGGTCTTCTACGAGGTCATCGAGCGGCACGGCTCTCGGGGCTTCGGGGTCGGCAATTTCAAGGCGCTGTTCGAGGCGATCGAGCGCGACCAGGCGGCGCGCGGCAACCTCTAGCGCCAACCTCGGCCGAGCAACGCTCAATGGCGCCGCACCGAAAGTGACTTTCGGCCCGAGGTGTCTCGGCTCCACTTCGCGACACTGAAGTCACGATCCGTCGGGAGGTTTGACTCATGCCGTATCGCACCATCATCGAGCCGTTTCGCATCCACAGCATTGAAGCGATCGGGTTTCCGACAAGAGAAACCCGAGAAGACGCGTTACGCCGAACCGGCTACAACCTGTTCGGGCTCCGCTCCAGTGAGGTCATCATCGATCTGCTGACCGACTCCGGTACCGGAGCGATGTCGTCGCGGCAATGGGCAGGCATGATGATGGGGGACGAATCGTATGCGGGAAGCCGCTCGTATCATCGCTTCCGTGACGTCGTCGCAGACCTGACCGGGTTCGCGGAGATCATCCCGACGCACCAAGGGCGAGCGGCGGAGAAGATCCTTTTCACGGTGATGGTGTCCGCCGGCGATGTCGTGCCCAACAACACCCACTTCGACACCACCAGGGCCAACGTCGAATACCGCGGCGCAGAAGCACGTGACCTCGTGATCGCCGAGGGGCGCGACCCCGCGCTCCTGTACCCGTTCAAGGGGAATCTCGATGTGGGAGCCCTGCGCGACACCATCGAGCTGGTCGGCGTCGAGCGCGTTCCACTGGTCATGGTGACGGTGACGAACAACTCGGGCGGCGGACAGCCTGTCTCCATGGAGAACCTTCGAGCGGTGCGGGCCGTCTGTGACGAATTCTCCATACCGCTCTTTCTCGATGCATGCCGCTTCGCTGAAAACGCCTGGTTCATCAAGACACGCGAGCCGGACTACTCCGACAAGTCGCCGCTCGCGATCGCGCGGGAGATGTTCGCATTGGCCGACGGATGCACGATGTCCGCCAAGAAGGACGGTCTTTCCAACATCGGCGGGTTTCTCGCCCTCAACGATCCTGAGGTGGCCGCCCAGTGTCGCAACTTGCTGATCCTCACAGAAGGATTCCCGACCTATGGCGGGCTGGCCGGCTATGACCTAGAAGCGGTGGCACGTGGCCTCGAGGAAGTCGTGGAGGAGGAGTACCTGCGGTACCGCATCCGCTCGACGGCCTACTTGGCCGACAAGATCGTTGAGGCCGGGGTTCCGATCGTTCAGCCGCCCGGAGGTCACGCCGTCTACCTGGACGCCAAACGGATGCTGCCCCATGTTCCGCCGTGGGAATATCCGGCCCATGCGCTGGGGGTCGAGCTGTACAGAAACGGCGGCGTGCGCGGTGTCGAGATCGGGACGGTCATGTTCGGGAAGCCCAAGCCGGACGGCCATGACGACCCTGCTCCGATGGAGCTCGTCCGCCTGGCCATCCCGCGTCGAACCTACACCCAGAGCCACATCGACTATGTAGCCGAGGTCATCATCGACGTGGCGGCCGCCGCCGAGGGTTTGAAGGGCTACAGGATCGTCGACCAGGCTCCATGGCTCCGACACTTCACGGCCAGGTTCGAGCCCTTGTAGCCCTCGACGTGTTTCGCGGCGGCTCCGGGTCGCCATTGGCAGGTTGTCGAGACTCCGCTCATGTCTGAGCCTGCCAAGGGGCGGGGTCCGCCATTCCCAACTGACGCATCAACCCGAGCATGTCGAGCACGCCCCAGTGCTCGGCGATCCGTGCATCGTCGGTGAAACGGCACACGTCGGCATTGGCGATCGTGAACGCTCTGCCCGTGGGAGGGATGCCCATGAAGGAGCCGTGATGGGTGCCGCTGATGGTGTTGTAGGAGATCACCATGTCTCCTTCGGCCACCATGAAGTCGCTCGCGAATCGTGCATCGGGAAAGGCCCGGTGGAACTCGGCGAAGAACAGCTTGAATCCCTCGCGGTCGTTCGTCATCTCGGGTGGAAGGTTCGGGTCATGATCGGGGCGATCCTCGGTGATCAGGGCGTCGGCCGCGGCGAGGTCGCGTCCGTTCACCACTTCGTCGTAGAGTCTGCGAAGGGTCGCTTTGTTGCGGTCGGGATCTGACATCCTGCTCCTTTCCCATCGAGGCAACCGTATGGCCCGAGCCCTGGTCGACGCAATGCGAGAACGGGGCAGGATCTTGTCCGAACGGACCGAACGCTGCCATCTCGTGCGCACTTCGGTACGGTGACCGAATGGACGTCCTTTCCGATGTCCTCGGGGCGACTCGAACCAGGGGCACGATCTTCGCCCGCGCCGTGATGGGCTCTCCGTGGGCGCTGCGGTGCGATGCGGTGCCGATGGCCGCATTCCATGTGGTCGACGAAGGTACCTGTTCGATCCGCGTCGACGGGGCTGCGGAGCCGGTCTGGCTCGGGACCGGCGACATCGCCCTCATCAGCCGCGGTGAGGGCCACCTCGTCTTCGATGACGAACGTGCCCTCGCGACACCGCTCAGCGACCTGATCGACCAGCTCTCCGACAACGACCTCGGCGACGTTCACGCCGGAGGACCGCAACGTGGCACAGTTCTCATCTGTGGCGGTTACCTCTACGACCACGACGGGCCGCACCCGCTGTTCGCCGCCCTTCCCCGATTGCTCCACCTCCCGGCGCCTGAGATCGACGCCAATCTGCGTACGGTGATCGGCCTGGTCCGCACCGAGTTTCGAGGACTGCGGCCGGGTTCGAAGACCGTTGTCGTGGGGCTCGTCGACGTGATGCTCACCCACATCGTCCGGCGCTGGTTGGACACCCTCGAAGGCAAGAGCACGGGGTGGGTGCAGGCGCTGCGTGACCCGCTGGTCGCAGCCGCGCTGTCAACTGTCCATCGCGATGTCTCGCGAGCGTGGACGATTGGAGAGGTCGCTGCCCACGTCGGCGCTTCACCGTCGACGCTCAAGCGGCGCTTCACCGAACTCGTGGGCGAGAGTCCGGGTTCGTACATACGGCGTCTCCGACTCGACACGGCGGCGCGTCTTTTGCGGACGACCGACCTCTCGGCTGGTGCCATCGCCCGAAGAGTGGGATACACCAGCGAGTACGCCTTCAACCGTGCGTTCGCCCGCAGTCACGGGTCGTCGCCCGGCCGCTACCGAACAACATCACAGACACCATCAATCGACGCGGCGGGGCGTGAATGGTGAGTCCGAGCAGCGCCGCGTGACGAGAGTTGGACAGCGTCACTGCCGCCCACCGATGACGGCGACCACCGGCGGCGCCAAGTTCTGAGCGGCGAGGTCGAGCCCGGACTCGAGCTTCTGTGCTGACGCCATCTCAGGACCTTCACATTCGTGGTCACCCAAACCTGCCTCTCGAGCGTCTATATAGAGAAGGACTCAGGAGATCGGACGTTCGTGACGCATACCGAGGGCGCCACCGACGCGCCGGCGGCCCAAGAGCCGGCCGGTCGGGCTCAGGCCATCGTTTCGATCCTGCGGGACATCACTCGTGGCGGCCTCGCTGGGGCGCTGGCCGGGATCGTCGTGCTCGGCGTCGGCGGTCGTCTCGCGATGAGGCTGTCGGCGGTGGTCGATCCGGATGCTGCCGGAAGACTCACCGAAGGCGGCAATCGCGTGGGCGAGATCACCCTGGCAGGCACGATCGAGCTGATCGTGTTCGGTGGGCTGCTGGGCGGAATCGTCGCTGCCGTCTTCTGGGTGATCGCACATCCGTGGATCCGACCGGGACGGCTGGAGTGGCTGCGGACCGGACTGGTGGCGATGGTTCTGGGCGCTCCGTTCCTCATCGATGCCGAAAATCCCGACTTCTTCATCCTCGGACCAGCCTGGTTCAACGTGGGCTTGTTCTTGGCGCTGCTGTTCGCGTTCGGAGCGGTGCTGCCGGGCATCGACCAGCGGTTGGATGCCCGCCTACCAGATGACGTGTCCATCGGCCCGGTGGTCACGTACGCGTTGATGGCCTCGCTCGGCGCGCCATTCGTGGTGCCGGCATTCGGCAGTCTCTTGTCGTCCTCGTTCTGCTTTTGTACGTCCCCGCCCCGGGCAATCGGCGTTCTCCTGCTGCTGACGGCAACCGCGAGTGGCCTCCGGTGGCTCTACCTGACCATGGCGCGGGCGGTGCCGTCCTGGGTCAGCCTGATTGGTCGGGCGTCGCTGGCCGGCGCGGTGATTGCCGCCACCTTTCACCTCGTCGGCGCGATCGCCGCCATCCTCTGACCTCAGGTCGCCAACAGCGCCAGGGCGTAAGCTGCCCGGATGCGCCGTCACCTGGGGACGTTGGTCACCCTCATCGTCGTGGCTGTTCTGGTGATGGGCACCCGCGGCTCGTTCGGGCTGTTCATCGCTCCCTGGCAGGAGCTGTACGGGGTCGGCCGGGGGGCGGTGTCGCTGATCAGCGCCACGGGCTTTTTGACCTACGGTCTGGGTCAACCAGTCGCCGGCCGCCTCCTCGAGCGGTTCCCTCCTCGGCTGGTGATCGGCGTCGGGCTCCTGCTCGTCGCGACGGGCTTGGCAGGGGCGGCCTACAGCACGGACATGTGGATGGCCATCGTCACGCTGGGTGTGGTGGCGTCCTTCGGAACAGGCCTCGCGTCGCTCTCCGCCCTCACCTACGTGGCAGGTGAACTTGTCGAGCAGCGCGGCGGAATCGTGTTTGGCCTTCTCACTGCCGGCGCAGCGGGCGGCCAGGTGGTGATCCTGCCCATCGCCACGGTGGCGTTGGGTGTCTCGCTTCGAACCTCCCTCTTGGTGCTGGCAGTGTTGTGCGGCCTGGGGGCAGTGGCCGTCACCCGAACCGTTCCGCCCTTGCCTGCTCGAGCCGGCCGAGCATCGGGCACGCCCCTGTCGGTGATGCTGCGCGAGCCGCGCTTCTGGCTGCTGTTGGTGCCGTTCTTCGTGTGCGGCTACACGACCACCGGCATGATCGAGACCCATCTCATTCCTTTTGCGCTCGACCATCACATCAGCCAAGCGGTTGCCTCGGCGTCGCTGGCGACCCTGGCAGCCTTCAACATCACCGGCGTACTCGTGGCCGGGGTGATGACGGATCGTTTCGACCGGGGGACCATGCTGGCGGTGATCTATGCCATGAGGGCTGTGACGCTGCTGATTTTGCCGTTCGTGACGACGGCGACCGGCTTGTTCGTGTTCGGCGCGTTGTTCGGCATCGCCGACTTTT